>NZ_JAPEMB010000001.1:2530000-3162500 GCF_026343125.1 Streptomyces sp. NBC_00094
GACCTCACCGGGCAGGACGAGCGAGGGCAGACGCTCCAGGCCGGCGCGGGCCGCGGCGACGCTGTCGGGGTCCGGGTAGGTGGGCTGCTGGGCCGCCGGCCGGGCGAGGGCTTCGGCGACCCGTGCCTCCAGCTGCGGCGGCAGCTGCCGGGCCGGAGCGCCGGGACGGGCGGCGGTCTCTATGAGTGCTGGCATGGAAGGGAGACTAGGGAGAGGTCGCCGAGCGGCGGCCATCCCCCGGTAATCGTCCCCCCACTGTCCCCCCTACGCGCGGTCGAGCCGGAAGAACTCCCTGTACAAGGCCAGTTGTTCGGCCAGCATCGGCGCCCCGTAATGCACGGGAAGACCGCGCTCCTCGGCGGCCTTCAGGAGCGCGGTGCGGCGCGGCTTCATGACGATGTCGGCGACCACGGTGCCCGCGCGGAGCCCGGCCGGGTCGAAGGGCAGCGGGTCGTCGGGGCGCAGCCCCATCGGGGTGGCGTTGACCGCGATGTCGGCGGCGACCGGTGCCGTGGTTCCGGTGACGCGCCCCGGCCACCGGGCGCCGAGCCGGTCCACCAGGGTCCGGACGCGCTCCGTGTCCCGGTCCCAGACGGTGAGTTCGGCTCCGGCGGCGAGCAGGGCCACGGCGATGGAGCAGCCCGCGCCGCCCGCGCCCGCGAGGCAGACGTGCCGGCCCGCGGGGTCGTGCCCGGCGGCGCGCAGACCGCGGACGAAGCCCTCGCCGTCGAAGTTGGCGGCCTCCCAGCGGCCGCCGTCGATCCGGCGGAGCGCGTTGGTGGAGCCGCTCAGTTCGGCGGCCGGGGCGATCTCGTCGGCGAAGGAGAGGAGGGCCGCCTTGTGCGGGACGGTGACGAGCAGCCCGTCCAGGTTCTCGATGCGCTGCAGCCCCCGGACGACGTCGGCGAGTCGTTCGGGGGTCGCGTGCACCGGTACGAGGACGGCGTCGGTGCCGAGCCGGGCGAACAGCGGGTTGAGCATGGTGGGCGCCTGGACCTGCGCCACCGGGTCACCGAGGACGGCGAACAGCCGGGTGGTACCGGTGATCTCGGGCCGGTTGGCGTCGGTGGTGTTCACGAGGCCTGCGTCTCCTTGATGTCGTCCGCGGTGTCGTCCGCCGCCGTCGCCTCGGCGTACGGCCCGGTCCACACCAGTCGTACGAGCACGGCGAGTACGGCCACTCCGCCGAGGGCGGCGAGCCCCGCGTACGAGATGAGCGAGACCACGAGGCCCGCGCCGAGCGCGCCGATCGAGGAGGCCGCCTGGATGATGAGGTCGCAGGCGCCCTGGGCGGGGACCCGCTCGGCGACCGGCAGCGAGGCGCTGAGGGCCGCGGATCCGGCGATGAAGCCGGCCGCCCAGCCGACGCCGAGCAGCAGGAGTCCGGCGCCCATGCCGAAGGCCGAGCCGGCGGGCGAGGCGAACAGCACCCCGGCGGCGACGAACTGCAGGGCCAGGCCGCTGACGAACAGCCGGTAGGCCCCGTACTTGTCGACGAGGATGCCGACCAGCGGGCTGGGCAGGTACATCCCGGCGACGTGGAAGCTGATGGCCACGCCGATGAGGCCGACCGTCACCCCGCCGTGGTGCATGTGCAGGGACGCCATGTTCATCAGGGTGATCATCACGGCGTGCACGGTGGTGGAGACGACCATGGCGCGACGGGCCGGACGGTGCCGCATCAGAATGCGCATACCGACCCGTACCCCGGCCCCGGCCTTGCCCTTCCCCTTGGTCTTGGCCGGTGGGGCCGGTACCGCTTCGCCCCTCGCGGCGGCCAGCTCCCGGGCCAGGACCAGCGGGTCCGGCCGGAGCAGTCCGTACACCAGGAACGCGGTGCCGGTGAGACCGGCCGCGATCACCAGGAAGGGGCTGGTGAACTCGGGGAAGGTGCCGGGCACGAGACGGTCGGTGATGCCGACGAGCGAGGGCCCGAGGACACCGCCGGCGGTGGACGCCCAGGTGACCATGCCGACCGCGCGGCCGTGCCGGTCGTCGGCGGCCAGGTCGGTGGCGGCGAAACGGATCTGGAACCCGGCGGCGATGGCCCCGCCGGTGCCGAACGCGCCGATCACGACCAGGACGAAGGAGTGCAGCAGCGAGCCCGCCACCACGGTGGCCGCGCCGAGCGCGCCCACCAGCTGCCCGACGGCGAGGCCGTACCGTCTGCCGTGCCGGGCGGACAGTGCCGAGAGCGGCACCGCGCAGGCGACCGATCCGCAGAAGATCGCCGCCTGGGTGATCCCGGCCCGGGTCTCCGAGCCGGTGATGCGCTCGGCGAGGAGCGCCACCACAGGTCCACTCATGGCGATCACCATGGAGTAGAGGATCTGGGTGGCGAGCAGCACCCGCAGGACCCGGCGCTGCACGCGGAGGGGCGTGTCGGGCGGGGCGGCGCCGGGCACCGGCTCGGAGACGTCGGGCACGGAGATCGTCATCGTCAGCTCCGGGGGGCCGCAATCGGGAAGCTGGGCTTGCCGTCCCTGCGCACGGCCGGGACGCCGGCACCGAAGACGTACACGGCCGTCTCCGAAATACCGTCGATGCCGAGGGCTTCCTCCAGCTCGGAGTCGCGGAAGGCATCGGTCTGGAACGGGCCGAGTCCGACGGCGGTCGCGCAGAGCGCGAACGTCTGGGCGAGGTGGCCGGCATTGAGCAGAATGGTCCGCAGAATGCGCGAGTTCCGGTACTTGTACATCGCGCGGTAGATGTCGATGGTCAGCAGGATGACGAATCCCGACGAGGTGACCATGTTCTGCTCGAATCCCACGCGGTCGAGGTCGACGTCATTGTCGAGCAACTCGAGGCTGTGGTCCTCGGGACAGTACCGGTAGAGACCGGAGGGCACCGACTCGACATTGCGCACGGCCACATAGGCCTCGCTCTCGTGCCGCGATCCGCCGCACGGGCTGGTGCGCATCATCAACTGCCCGAAGTTCGGGACGTCGATGAAGTACATGGGACCGAACGCGTAATGCAGAACGGTCGAGAATTCCCGCAGGCCGACCGGCTCGTCGGAGAACTCACGGGTCGTACGACGCGACACGAGAACGTCCGAGAACGAGCGGTCCAGCGGCACGAAGCTGCGGGGCAGACGGAACTTGGGGCCGCCGGCACGGCGTCCGAACACGGACGGGGGCGGGCCCTCCTCAAGGAGCTCCGAGACCAGCTCGTCGCGGCCGGTGTCGGCGCCGTTCTCCTCGGTGACGTAGGAGACGTCCTTGGTGGCGAAGTGGAAGTAGCGGGCCGCCTCGCCCCAGTGGCGCCAGGCGTCGGTCAGCTTGTCCTCACGCTCGACCTCGTCACGGCCGTGCAGCAGGCCCAGCTCGGCGAGGTCCTTGATGGCCACGCGCACCGAGTCGGCGTCGTAGCCGTCGAGCTTCCCGAGGACGGCCTCGGGGTCGGTCCAGTCGTCGAAGTGACCGAGGATGTCGAGCGCGGTGCCGTCGACCTCCACACCGGTACGTCCCTCGTCGCCCGGCTCCGCGAGGTAGTCCTCGACGGTGAGGGCACCCTCGTGCCAGCGGGCCGTCAGGGTGCGGGAGCGGCGCAGCTCCATAGGAATTCTCCCGTTTCTATGCAGTGTCGGTGGAGAGGTGTGAGGCTGTGCGGATACCGAACCCGTGGGCCCGGAGGGATAACCCCCCGGGCCCACGAACGGATCAAGAGGCCTTGCACGCGAGCATCTTGTTGCGGCTGACCGAAACGCGCTTGACCTTGATAGCGGCCTTCTTCATGGTGTTCACCTCCCTTCCGTATCCGAACCGAAGGGTTCAGCGAATCAAGAGGCCTTGCACGCGAGCATCTTGTTCCGGCTGACCGAAACGCGCTTGACCTTGATAGCGGCCTTCTTCATGGTGTCCACCTCCTTTTCGGTGCCGCCCCTTTCCTGCCGGGCGACTGAGTAAGACATTAGGGAGCGCGACGGGAGCCCGTCATCCCCTACACCCCCCTGCGCATCGCCTCACCGCTCCCCTAGACACCACAAGCCCCGCCATACGGAATTACGCATTCACTCCCCCTGCCTGCGGAAATACGACCGGAATGATCAATTCCCCACCACGCCCACGCCCTCGGAATGTTGAACGGCTTATTAATTCCCCACGCCGAACCCCGGGCAGACCGCGGGCGGACTGCGGGCGGACTGCGGGCGGAGGGAGCGCAAAGGGCCGCGCCCCGACGGACTTCCCGTCGGGGCGCGGCCTTCACTCGCTCGGATCAGTGGGCCGACGCCGAGGCGGAGGCCCGGGGGCCACCACCCATGGTGACCCGCAGCCGGTCAGGCGTCAGGCGCCCGTCTGCTTGCCTCAGGGTCACGTCGATCCAGCCCTGGTGGCCGTCGGGCAGCGTGACGTAGTAGACGTCCCGCCCCGTCCGCTCCGGACTCAGTCGCCTGACGAGTCGCCAGGCAACCTCCTGTTCCTGGTACTTCACGGACGTCACCGACGCTCCCCGCTCCGCGGTGAACACCACGTACGACTCCGCGAAGCCCATGCCGGGACCGAAGAGCGCCGCGAGGTTCGAGCCCTTCTCCTCCGGCGTTACTCGCCCCGCGCCACACGCGATCTCCTGCGCCGCGCCCGAGGAGGTCTGCCCGAAGCAGACCTTGCCGTTCGTCGTCTCCCACAGGTAGGAGACGGCCTTCCCGGCCTGCCGGGCAAGGCTGAGCCCCTTGTCCGTGGGGGCCGCGCCGGCCTGTCGAGCCTGGTCCGCGACCGCCGCCTCCAGCGTGACCGGGTCGGGCTGCTGCCCGCCCGGAGTCGCACGGGCCGACGGGGAGACGGAGCCACCCGGCGTGCCGGCCGGTGCGTGCCCGGCCTGCTGCTGTCCACATCCGACTGCCAGCAGCAGTGCCGGAGTGGCCGTCAGCAGCAGACGCGTGGCACGTCCCCGGCGCCACGTCATCGGCCGCACGTTCCCACTTGGGTGCACATGACCACGTCCAGCCTCACCAGGTTGGGCGGAGCTTCCTTGAACTTGTTGCCCTGCCAGGTGTGGATGTCGAACGTGCCCCAGCTCTTGGTCGACGTCTTGCCGTCCGCGTCCGCGTAGATGGTCTCGAACCGGGTGACGTAACCGGAAGGCACGTAACCGAACATCTCTCCCTTCTTGAGCGTCATCGTGCTGGCCTCGGCGGCCGTCGACGTGTTGGTCTTGGTGTCGGAGTTGGTCCAGGTGTAGTCGCCGTTGAGCCCGAACGTCGTCTCGACCGAGCCTTCGGCAACCAGCGGGATACTCGCCTTTCCACCCGCCTTCACCGATGCCGACCAGCCGAACTTGTCCGCGAACTGCTCCATCGCCGCGTACATGGCGGCATAGGTGTAGGTGAACGCCAGCGTCTGGTCCTCGGTGACCTCGCGGACGTTGGCTCCGGTCGAGAAGTCGGTCCACGGCCCCTGGTACGTCACGACAGTGGAGATGGCCCTGGTGCCGGCGGGACCGTTGGGCACCGCGACGCCCTTGGGCAGCCTGGGCGGCAGCTGTTCGCAGCCGTCGCAGAAGTTCCTCCTGGGCGAGCCGGACCCGCCGCCACCGCCGCCGCCGCCACCGCCGCCGCCACCGCCGCCGCCGTTGGTGGATGGCGGGGTGTAGCCGACGGAGTCCTGGATTTCCTTGGAACAGTTGGCCAGGTCGTACAGGCACGAGCCGGGCGGGGAGCCGATCTCGGTGCCGGCCGGGTCGGTCAAGGTCAGCGGGTTGTTGTTGCTGTACGTGTAGGCGTTGTGCTGCCGCGGGTCCTCGGTCACGAACAGCGGGTCGACCGAGATGAAGCGCCCGGTCGACGGGTCGTACTCACGGGCGCCGAGGTGCACCAGGCCGGTGGCGGCGTCGTTCGTGCCGCCGACGAAGCCCTTGTCTCCCGACCAACCGGTGGGCAGGGTGCCACGCGCGCCGCCGAAGATCGTGGTCTTTCGGCGAGTGACGGTCTGCGCCGCGTCGGCCGTGATCTGGGTGGTGCCGGTGCCGTGGTGGTCGCCCAGGACGAATACCAGCTTTCCGCCTGTCCGCACGGCGATCGTCTGCGTGCCGGACATGTAGTACCGGGTCCCGCTCAGCACCCCGCTCGCGCTCCGGCGCAGCTCATTGCCTCCCGGGAGGTACAGGGTCGTGCCCGTGGCGTCCTCGGCGAGAAGCCGCTGGCCCTCGGTGTCGTAGAGGTAGGCGACCTTCTCGGCCGCGCCCTCGGTGACCGACGCCAGGTGCCCCTCGTCGTCCCAGCTCAGCGTCTGCTGGGCGGCCGCCCCGATCTTGCGGGTCCGGGTGTTGCCGGCCGCGTCGTAGGAGAAGGTCTCGTCGTGCGCGTCGGCGCCGGTCTGGGTGACCTTGGGCAGATCGTGCTTGCCGGTGGTCGGTGCGGCGTACGTACGGGTGGTGGCCGTCGGATCCGAGGCGGTCGTGTGCCGGGTCTCGGTCTTCCGGTTGCCCATCACGTCGTACGTGTACGACGTCCAGTAGGCGTCCTGCCCGCCGACGACCGACGTCGAGGGCGCGGTGGCGCACTGCTGGCCCGTGTTGCTCCATGCCTCGGTGATCCGGCCCAGCAGGTCGAGGTCGACGCACTGGGTGTCGGTGGTGCGGCCGGCGTCCTGGCCGTAGGCGGTGGCGACGGAGACGACGTTGCCCGACGGGTCGTAGCCGTAGGCGGTGTCCTCGACGCGTTGCGGGGCCGCCTCCCGGTCGGTGTAGGTGCGGCTGAGAGCGCCGGAGTGCTCGTCGTACTCGTTCGACACCCATACGTGCTGGGCGAACTCGCCCAGCTCCATGCGGGTGTTGCGGCCGTAGTGGTCGTAGGTCATGGCGGAGACGATCGGGTCGACGCCCGCGCTGACGGTGTTCAGCAGGCTGGCGCCCGCCGTGTAGGTGTTGACGACCTTCTCGGCCGGCAGATCACCGATGGCGGGGTGCTGGGTCCACATCGCGTCGCCGGTGTTGAGGTTGTACGAGGTGGTCCACTTGTAGACGCCGGCCGGCGCGCCCTCGCCGTCCGGGACCGTCACCTGGGTGACGACCGGCTTGTAGAGGCTGTTGTACGTGGTGATCGCGGACTCGTACGCCTTGCCGCCGACCCAGCGGGTCGACTTCGACAACTGCCCCTTGGCCACGGTGTCGTACTCCCACGACGTGAGCCTGGTGGTGCCCTTGATCAGGGCGGTCTTGCGTCCCAGCTCGTCGTAGTCGGTGTGCAGGGTGATCCCGCGTCCGACGTGGGCGACGTCCGTGGCGCGGTCGCCCTGGTCGTACGTCGTCTTCGTGGTGCCCTTGTCCGGGTCGTCGACCTGGATCTGGCGGCCGCGGACGTCGTAGGTGTACGTCCAGGTCGCGTCCGAGGGGTCCGTGATGGATGCCATCCGGCCCCGCTTGTCGAAGCTGTACCGGGTGGACTGGTGGGCGGTGCGGGCCACGTCCGTGTACTGCCGCGACTCGACCGTGCGTCCCCGTGCGTCCACGACCGTCGTCGACGCCGTGCCGCCCTGCGGCGGGACGACCGTGGTGGTGTCACCCGTGTACAGGGTGACGGTCCGCCGGGTCTCGTCGCCGAACCGCTTGGAGATCTGCGCCGTGACGCGTCCGGCCCCGTCGTACTCGGTGTCGGTGGACGCCGGGTACTTCAGCTCCTGGCCGGTGGCCAGGACCGGCTCGGCCGCTCCGGTCGCGAAGTAGATGCCGGAGGTGCGCCATGCCTGGCCGCGGGTGTCGTAGAAGGTTTCCGTGAGGAGCCGGCCGGCCCGGTCGGGCGAGTCCGTCTGTGTCTGCCGGGCCCGCAGCAGACCGTCGTAGAACGTGTACTCCGTCTGGTAGGTCGCGTCGTGGGCCAGGGTCTTGGCGGTGACGACAGCCGGAGCGCTGTTCGAGAGCTGATACTCGAAGACGCTGTTGGGGGAGTTGGGGTAGGTCGTGGCGGACCGGGTCGGCAGCCACACCTTGGTGACCCGGCCCAGTGCGTCGTAGGCGGTGGTCGTCACCTTGCCGTTGGCGTCGGTCACCTGGGTGGGCTGGCCGCGCAGCTGGTCCATCCGGGTGGTGGCCGTGTGGTTGCGCGGGTTGGTGACCACGACGGTGGTGGGCATCTCGCCCACGGCCGGCGTGTACGCCGTCTTGGTGATCTTGCCGTAGGCGTCCGCGACGGTCAGACCGCGGCCGTAGACGTCGAAGTCGGCGGCCGGGGTGCTGGTCGTGACGTCGTAGCCGTTACCCGCGCCGTTGATCCGCTCGGACCGGGTGACATCGCCCTTCGTCGGCGCCGCTCCGAGCGCACCGCCGTCGTAGTACGTCCGGACGTCGTCGATCACGTCGCCCGGCCGGGCGGCGGTGGCATCGCAGGTGACGGCGACCGTCTCGACCCGACTGACCCTGTCGAGGATCCTCCCGGCGCCCGTACGGGCGTAGCCGGTCGTCGTGCAGCTCTCGTCGCCGGTCTTGGCGGTGTCACCTGTCGTGGACTCGGTGGCGACCATGCCGTAGCCGTCGAAGGTGCGGTCGACCTCGGTGGTGCGCGTGCCGCCGTTGACGGTCGTGCGGGTCGACTCCTTCTTCACACCGGTCTGGTAGGAGACCAGATCCGGGAGGCCGGAACGGGTACGCGTGGCGATCGCCGTGGAGCGCCACGGGGTGTGCGAGGTCGCCGTCACCAGCTTGCTCGTGTCGTCGCCGTCGTACGTGATCTTCTCGCGCTGCATGCCCGCGAACGCGTCGTGGTCGGTGACCGCCACACCCGCCGAGTCCTTGACGTCCTGTCCGTCCCGGCCCCGGAAGTACCGGTTCTCCGTCAGGGTCTTCGGATCGAAGGCGGCGCCGGTGCGGGTCTGGACCCGCTCGTAACCGCGGGCGACGGAGTAGGTACGGTCCTCGGCCTTGGTGAGCTCGTCCGTGCTCTTCACCCAGGCGGCTCCGCCCAGGTAGGAGTAGGACGTGACCTTGTCCGGGGACTCGACGAGGTTGTCGCCCTCGACCACCTGGGTGACCACATAGGTGTGGAACCAGTCGAGCTTGGCTTCGTACCCCTCGTACGCCCACTTCACCGGGTAGCAGCGGGTGGTGTTGGTGGCGTCGGCCGCCGGCAGGGTCGTCGCGGTGCACTCCGGCTCGGAGTAGGTGACGCCGATGGTTCCGCCGGTCTCGGTGGTGATCTGGTACATCCGCAGGCGGATGAAGGGCGCGAGGCCGTCGCCGGTCTTGTCGACGCGGTTGGCCCTCTGCTCACCGGCGAACGTCACGGGCGGGAGCGGGATGCTGCCGCCCGCCTTTCCGGTGCGCTGGATGGACGTGAGCCACATGGGCGTCGAGACGCCGTCGCCGGAGGCGGGGAAGTCCTGGGCCAGGGTCCAGGTGTCGACGTCCTTGTACACCCCGCCGGTCAGCGCCTTGGTGGTGATGGAGGCGAGTCGCTTGCGGGACCAGAACGTCGGGGAGAACTGGTCCTTGCATTCGGTCGAGCCGTCCTTGCAGTACTGGTCGAACGGGACGTCCGGCCAGTTCTTGGCGTTGGTCTCGTCAAAGGTGCCGCAGTTCGTCAGGCAGCGCTCGTCCACCGCGAAGTGGACCTGCGCCATCGGCTTGCCGGAGTAGACGGCGTTGGAGCGAAGGCCGTAGTCGATCCGCTCCAGATAGCCGCCCCGGATGTACGGGGTGACCGTGGCCTTGCCGGTGGTGTCCGAGACGTTGCGCCCGTAGTTGTTCGTCTCGGTCTTCCAGTAGTACGCCATGGCGTTGTCGTGCGGGTCGACGACGTAGTCGAGCTGCCAGCGCCACGCCTGCTGGCACCAGCCGCTCGCGAAGCTCGCGTTGTAGCAGGGCTCACCCGACTGGTTGCCGAACACCGGCACGGTCCATGTCGAGTTGGTCGAGGGGTCACCGGCCCCGGCGCCCGGGAGGCGGTTCAGCCCGAAGAAGTACTGCGTGCCGTCGGCCGTGGTGACCTTCCAGTGCTCACCCTTGCCATCGACACCGTCCGTACCGCCGTCGCCGTTGGTGGCACCGGTCAGCTTCTCGACCGTCGTCCCGTTGTCGGCGGCCTCATGCCAGCCCTTGCCGGCCTGGTAGACGAGTTCGGTGGACTTGCCGCCCAGCGACAGGGTCGCGTTGTCGTTGAACCAGCACATGTCACCGACGCGCGTGGTGTTGGTGCTGCCGGTCTTGTCATCGTTGCAGGACTTGTACCTGCGCTCGATGAAGCCGGGTTCGTACGACCAGCCGTCACCGATCCAGGACGGCTGGTTGTTGGAGGCCGCCGTACGGCCGTCCACCGACTGCGAGTTGTAGTCCAGGGAGATCTTCGGCTGGACCCCGCCCGGTATGGCGGGCACGTTGATCGGATGGGACCAGGCGAAGCTGCCCATCGACTCGCCGGCGCTCCAGGAACCGGCCGGCTGCAGGGAGGTCGCCTTGTAGTCCCCGCTCGCCCCGGCCTCCTCGGCGGCCGCGGCCAGGACGGTCGTGGCGCCGACGCCGACCGGCGCGCTCAGCATGCCGGTCCGGGTGTCGTTGGTGGTCGCCAGCGGCTTCTGGATTCGGCACGCGGCCTTGTCAGGCGTGGTCAGCGCGCAGTCCGGCAGCTGCACCAGCCGCAGTCGCGCCGCCCAGTCACCCCCGTACGCGCCTCGGAAGGAGGAGTAGTTCACCTGGACGCGGGTCTGCACGGTCTCCGATGCGCCGTCGGTGCGGCCCACGGAGAGCAGCAGCCCGTCGACTCCGGCCCTGCGTGCGGCGTTCCGTGCGGAGACCGCGACCTTGACCTTGGTCGTGGCTGTGGTCTCGGCCTTGGACGGGGACGCGACCTTGCCGTCCGTCGCTCCGGAGGTGGCGGCCGACTGTCCCCCATCGGTCAGAGCGACGGCAACGGGCAGGCTTCCGGCCCGTACCGGCGTCGGCGCGGTTCCTCGACGTGCGGCATGCGCGCCGCTCGCAGGGGCCAGGTGCACGTCGGCCGTTCCTGCGTCGGGCCAGATGACCTTGGGGCCGCCCTTCCACGCGTGGGCAGCCGCGGCATCGGGTCTCTTGACTCCTCCGATGGGGGCTTTCTTTACTGGGACCGGTTTCGGCTGATGCAACCCAGGAAGCGGAATTCTTCCATCCGCATTGGCCGTCGCGGCCCCCGACATGGGCAAAAGGCCCACAGTGATGGCGGCTGCCAGTACAGCCGCCGAGCCGCGTATTCGTGGAACTCTCACACTCACCTCACGCGCAAAGCGGAAAATGTCGCCGAACGCTATCAGCGCACCCGGCAAAGCGGCCGTTCACTTGAGCAAGATCTGAGATCCGCGCGGAAAACCGGGAAATCCCGCCCGATCGATTGACGATCGGGCGATTTGCCCACCCTGATTGACGGCGCTGACACTGCCACTCTCCACGTCTGCAGAGACGTCAAAGCCGACGCGCCCACCCGTCGACTCCCCGCGAGCCGAGACCGGTTCGCGGGGCCCACCGGACCCGGCGGCGTGCTCGAGCACGCCTTCCTCGCCGGTCAGCCCCTCGGCGACCGGGTCCGGTGTTGCGAAAGCAATAGCGGAGGAATCCATTCCGGTAGAAGGGAAGCCTGAACACGGAGATAACGCTTGCGAATGCAATGAAATCCCCACTTGAGCCGACCCAATCAACAGGGAAGGCGCCTGCAGACCGCGCCGACGAGAGCCACTCACGACCCGTCCGAAGCCGCAGGATTTGAGGCTGACTTGAGGCTTCTCCACGAATCGGCATTCGGTAAACGATTAATGACGGAATTACTTTCCGACTCGCTCGACGATCGACTAGTCTGCGCTGGCGCGAGAGGCGCAGCCGGGGGGCACGCCTCTGGGCTGCCTTCTTACGCGTCGCGCCATCCCACCATCACTCCGGCTTGCCGGCGCCGCCGCCTGTCCTCCTCGGGGAACGGACGGAGTTCGGCGGGCGGCACTGCCCGGGCACCACCGCTCTCAGAGAAGAGATCCCTTTGTCGAGTACGCGTAGCAGGAGTCGCTGGAGACGCACCCTCCACCGGGCCACGGCGGTCGCACTTGTGGGCTCGATCGCCATGGTGATACCGCCCACGGTCGCCGCCGAGCGGGCGCAGGCGGCTGTGGCGGCGAGCGAGGACGACGGCAGCGTCAGCCCCGAGGACAAGGCCTTGCAGGAGGCGAAGGCCACCGGGAAGCCGGTCGAGTTGACCTCCGCGCGGACCGAGCTCTCCGACACCTGGGTGAACCCGGACGGCACGTTCTCCGAGAAGAAGTACGGTGCGCCGGTGCGCGTACTGCGGAGCGGCGTGTGGGTCGCCACGGACCCGACGCTCGAGTTCGCCACCGACGGATCGGTGAAGCCCAGAGCCACCACCGTGGTCGTCTCCTTCTCCGGTGGCGGCACCGGACCGCTCCTCACCGGCGTGAAGGACGGCCGCACCCTGTCGCTGTCCTGGCCGTCCGCACTGCCGAAGCCGACCCTCAACGGCAACGTGGCGACCTACGCCGAAGTGCTGCCCGGCGTCGACCTCCAGCTCAAGGCCGAGGTCGAGGGCTTCTCCCAGCTCGTGGTGGTCAAGACCCCCGAGGCTGCCGACAACCCGGCGCTCGCCCAGCTGAAGTACACCATGTCCACGGTCGGCGTCACGGTCGCCACCGACCCCGCGACCGGCACGGTGACCGCGACGAATCCCGCCGGGCAGACGGTTTTCACCAGCCCGTCCCCCATCATGTGGGACTCCACCACCACCGGCAGCGGGACGGAGACCCAGCAGAGCCTCAACCAGGCGTCGGCCCAGTCCCTGACGGCCACCGAGCCCGAGGCGCCGGAGCCTGACGACTCGTTCGAGCAGCCGGCCGGGTCCAAGGAAGCCGTCATGGCGACCTCCGTGATCGGCAGCACCCTCCAGATCACCCCGGACCAGCAGCTCCTGCAGGCGGCGGACACCACCTACCCCGTCTACATCGACCCCTCGTGGGCCTGGGGCGGCCGCAACAACTGGACCCGGGTGTCGAAGAAGTACCCGACCAAGAACTACCTCAACTCCAACGAGGTGGCCCGCGTCGGCTACGAGAACGAGACCAACGGACTGTCACGGTCCTTCTTCCAGATGGACACGGCGAACGTCCGCGGGACCAAGGTGATCAGCTCCACCTTCCGCATCAAGAACGTCTGGTCCTGGTCCTGCCAGGACCGGCCGGTGCAGCTGTGGCACACCGGGGCCATCGGCAAGCAGACCACCTGGAACAACCAGCCGGCGAAGATCGACTGGCTCTACAACGTCAACGACTCCAAGGGCTGGTCCGATGGCTGCCCCGCGGGCAACCTCGAGTTCGACCTGACCTGGAAGATGCAGCGAGTCGCCGCGGCCGGCGACACCAGCGTCACCCTCGGCATGTACGCCGCGAACGAGAGCGACACCTTCGGCTGGAAGAAGTTCGACCCGAAGACCGCGACTCTGGAGACGGTCTACACCAACCCGCCCGCCACGCCGACCGGTCTGGGGACCAACCCCAAGACGGACTGCGCCACCGGCGGCCTCATCGGCAACACGACCGTCAGCCTCCACGCGTTCGTGACCGACCCCAACGCGGGTAACCTGTCCGCCCAGTTCCAGGTCTTCCGCAGCGACGGCACCCTGGTCGCCGACGAGTGGATCCCGGGACTCAAGGACCGCGTCTCCACCCTGGTGGTCCCCGACGCGAAGCTCCCGAGCGGCAGCTACACCTGGAAGGTGCGCGCGTACGACCAGAGCGAGTACTCGGCGTGGAGCCAGACGTGCAAGTTCACCGTCGACCGCACCCGGCCGAACGAGAAGCCGGCGATCAGCTCGGTCACCTTCCCGAACGGTGAGAACGGCTGGCCCTCCGGCACCGGCAAGGCCCGCACCCCCGGCTCGTTCACCATCTCCGCCAACGGCGTGAGCGACGTGGTCTGGTACGGCTACTACACCGACTGGAACCCGGACGTGAAGAGCGTCACCGTTCCCGCCGGCGGCTCGGCCACGGTCCAGCTCACCCCGCCCGGCGTCGGCCCGCACTTCGTCTACGCGTTCAGCCAGGACCCGGCGGGCAACCGCTCCGACACCACCGCCTACCTGTTCTACGCCGGCCGCTCGGTCGCGCGGGACCAGCCCGGTGACCTCAACGGCGACACGCTTCGTGACATCTGGAGCAAGGACAGCTTCGGCACCCTGCTGACCTATGCCGGTCAGGGGAACGCGAAGTTCTCCACCACCACCAACGGCGGGGTCAGCGGCCTGGGTTCGGCACTGACGACCAGCTCGCTCGACTGGGGGCAGGACGGCTACAACGACCTGGTCACCCTGCAGCGCGACACGAACGACAACATCGACAAGCTCTGGGTCTACTCCAACAACGGTCTCGGCCGCGTACGGGCGAACAGCATGCAGCAGATCAATGTGAGCTGCCCCGTCCGCGACGAGGAGATGGGCTGCACCGAGGAGGGCGACGACCACTGGCAGGGCGCCTCCCAGATCGTCAACCCCGGTGACCTGAACGGGGACGGGCGGGCCGACCTGCTGGTGAAGCAGGGCAAGCGCCTGTGGGCGTACTTCGGCGAGCGCAACCTCCTCCTCGACATGCACGGCGCTCCGGTGCTGGTGGGCGGCGAGGACTGGGACAAGTACAGCGTCATCACCCCGGGCGACCTGAACGGCGACGGCGTCCCCGACCTCTGGCTCCGTGACAACGCCAACGGCGACATCCTGCGCACCTACGGCAAGCCGAGCGCGGACAAGAAGGCCGCCGTCGACCTGGCCACCTGGGGCTCCGCGCCCCGCACCAAGGTGGGCACCGGCGTGACCCTTGCCTTGTACCCGGAGGTCGGTTCGGTCGGAGACGTCTCCGGCGACGGTGTGACCGACCTGTGGGCCAGGAAGGCCGACAACACCGTGTTCGGCTGGTACGGCGAGATCGTGAACGGCGCCGTCGGCTCCTTCTCCGGCGGATTCGACGTCGACACGGTGGCCGGCGCCCGGATCGCGTCGGGCACCACGTTGGCCTCCGGCGAGCAGTTCACCACCAACGGCGCGAAGCTGGTCATGCAGACCGATGGCAACCTGGTGCTGTTCACCAAGGGCAACAAGCCGGTCTGGGCCACCAACACGGCCGGCAACCAGGGCGCCTTCGCCCGCATGCAGGCCGACGGAGCCCTCGTCGTCTACACGGCCAACGGATCCACCACGCTGTGGAGCAGCAAGACCGGCAACAAGCCCAACTCCTACGCCGTCGTGCTCGCCCGCGGAGTCCTGGTCATCTACGACGCCGTCGGCAGGAGCCACTGGACCAGCGGCGGGCAGAGCCGGCCCGACTACAACGACGACGGCTACACCGACGTCCTCGCCCGCGACGCCAACGGCGACATGTGGGTCTACCCGGGCACCGGCGGAACAGGCACCAGCACCCTCGGCAGCCGCTACTTCGTCGGCAACGGCTGGTGGCGCGACTGGTGGACGAACGCCTACAACACCGACCTCAACAACGACGGATACACGGACATCGTCGGGCGCAACCGCAACGGCGAGCTCCACCTGTACCCGGGTACCGACGGAAAGGGCACCTACCCCTTCGGCTCCCCCTCCCTCCTCGGCGTCGGCTGGAACACGTACGACACCCTTGGCTTCGGGGACATCAACGGAGACGGACGCACCGACGCCATCGGCCGCGACAGCGGCGGCGACCTGTGGGTCTACCCGGGTACCGGAGGTACGGGCACCAGCACACTCAGCAGCCGGATCTTCATCGGCAACGGCTGGTGGCCGGCGTCCTGGACCACCATCCGGTTCGCCGACATGAACGGCGACTACAAGGTCGACATCATGGGCCGCACCGATCAGGGTGACCTGTACGTCTATCCCAACACCAGCACCAACAACGGGGCCATCAGCTTCGGCGCCCGCTACTTCAACGGCAACGGCTGGTGGAACGGGCACTGGAACCCCTTCGCCACCGACCTCGACAGCAACGGCTCGGCGGAGTCCGTCGGTGTGACCAACAACGGAGAGCTGTACGACTTCCTCCCCAGCGGCCGCACCCTGGTCGGCGTCGGCTGGCAGTCCTTCGACGTCATCCTCTGACGTCGAGGCCGTAGGCCGAAAATGAGGGTGGGATCCCGTACGGGGTCCCACCCTCGCGCGCATGGACCCGGCGCGGCAGACCAGGGGCGCGCACCTCGCCTCATTGATGCGAGGTGAGTGCCGCACGCGAAGACGCCCCCTGGGGAGCGTCTTCGCTGGTCAGATCGTTTTTCTTCGGTGGGGCGGGTGGGACTCGAACCCATTTCAGTGACGCGTCTCACCTGCGACGATGCAAAAGAGCCGGACATATCTATCCGTTTCCATCCGGCTGCATCCTCCTCGATCCTGCTCGATCGAGAACCGTTAGGCGTTCGCCACACCGCTTCCCCCGCGTCCCGGCGCCCCTACCGCACCCGCAGAGCTTGGGAAGACTCTACCCATCAGCATCCCCGAATCACTGCACAGGTTGCCGCGGGCTCCCCACGCCCTGGCCCACGTTCGCCTTCTGCGGGCAGTTACGTTGCGTAGTGCCGTGCCTGTGAATTCGGGCGTCCACCCGTTGGCGGTGAGGACGTCCTCATACCCGCCGCCGGCTGCGGCTCAACCGGACCGAAGGACGAACGGTCACGGACCCCACACCAGGCCCGCATGGGCTGGCGGCTACCGGTGTCGGAGGCACACCTGCACACGGGCGCGGTCCTGGATGCCCCGTCCGGCATCGCCTCCGGTATCGAGACCGAGGACCCGGAAGCCGTCTACCTCGGGCGCCGTACACCTGTGGGGCCATCCGGCCGTACGGGGTGGGGCCCGCTGTTTGTGGCTGGCCCCACCCCGTTTGTGGTTAGCCGATGGCGAGGTTGGTTGTCCAGCCGGGTTCGCTGGCGATGAAGCGGGTTCCGTGGGTGGTTCGGCCGCCGGGGTAGAAGTAGAGCTTTCCGTCGTATGCGGTTGCCCAGATGTCGGGGATGGCGTCGCCGTTGGCGTCAGGGGTGCCCATGAGCATGGGCATGGAGGCCCGGTTCCAGCCGCCGGTTCCGTAGACCTCGTCCTGGCCGGTCTTGGAGTTTGCGGCGGCTGCCAGTGAGTTGAGGTCGACGCCGCCGGTCGAGGCGGGCTTGCCGTGGCGCAGGGCCAGGCCGCGTCCTTCTTCCTCGCCGCGGAAGAGGAGGTCGGGGACGCCGTCTCCGCTGATGTCGGTGACACTGACGAGGTCGCGGCTGGCCCAGGGGGTGCTGGTGAGCATGCGGGCTTCGGAGAAGGCGCCGCCGGTGTAGCCGATGAAGGCCCACAGCTGGTCACCGACGGTGGCGAACATGTCGGGCAGTCCGTCTCCGGTGATGTCCCCGGTGGCGAGGAGCTGGGTGTAGGTGAGGGCGGAGGGAGCGGGCGCGTTGGAAGGCAGGAGGATTTCCCGGCGCTTGGTGATGTTGACGGCTCCGTAGCCGTCGCCGGGGTAGACCCAGAGCTTTCCGCCGACGCCGGCGATGAGGTCCTGCAGGCCGTCGCCGCCGTAGAAGTCACCATGGTGGGTGATCAGAGCGCCCTTGAAGTGCCCGGTGACGGGGGCGATGAAGGGCTGCAGCGTGTCACCGCCGTTGGGGTCCTTGTCGGGGTTCTCCCGGTAGGCACCGGACATGGAGTAGTCGATGTCACCGGTGCCCTTGGCCAGGTCCTTGTCCGCATGGGAAGGAAAGACGCGCAAGTTGCCGGATGCCGTGATGGACATCAGGTCGGGGAGCTTGTCGCCAGTGAAGTCACCGGGGACGTCGGCCTGTTCTCGCGGGGTGACGTAGAAGAAGTACTTCGTGGGTTCGGAGACGTGGCCTGCCCCGTCGACGGCCCTGACGAACAAGACGTTGGGTCCTGCCGTGGGGGGCTTGGCGTTGGAGAGAGTCGCGGGGACGGCGATCGCGGTACCGGCAGCGCGGCTCAGGAAGTAGGGGTAGCTGTTGGAGTTGAAGCCGTATTCGTAGCGCACGACGTCGGTGTCCTGGGCCCGGAAGGAGAAGGTGCCCGGGGTGCCGAACCTGACCTTCGACCAGGCGGCGTCTTCGGCCTCGTTGGCGAAGTTCTCGTTGCTGTCGGCGTTGGGGAAGTCGGTGGAGCTGACCCTGGGCGACCTGGGTGCGGCGCTGTCGTAGATGAAGCGGCAGGGGACCTTGCCCGGGGCGTACGCCGAGGTGGCGCCGGCGTCGTCAACGGCGCGGACCCACCACGAGTAGGTGGTGTTGTTGATCAGGCCACTGGTGGAGAAGGCGGATGTGGTGCGCAGTGCGACGCTGGTGTCGGCGCCGACGGAGACGGTGCCGGTGGCCTTGAGCATGTCGCCGGTGGACCACTTACCGGTCGGCCACATGTCGAAGTCGAGCCGGTCGAGGTTGCCGTCCTTGTCGGTGGACCTGGCCGTGAAGTTGATGCTGTCGGAGCCGACCCGCACGTACGGGGCGGTCGTGGTGCACTTGAAGTCAGGGCCGAGGTCGAGGCTGGTGGGGGTGGTCGGCGCCCGGTTGTAGGTCACCTCGAGGACGGGGGCGTTGTCGCCGTTCGCCTGGAACTTCTTCCAGGCGAACTGGGTCGTCTCGTCCCTGGCGCGCAGGCCGAAGGTGATGGTGCTCTTGCCCAGGGTGGCGGTCTTCTGGGCAGCCGCCGTCACATCGAATGCCTCGTAGGCGTCGCGGCAGTAGGTCTTGTAGCCGTGCGCGAAGCTCCGCGGCGCCGCAGCCAGGTTGACGTCGGTGAGTTTGGGAGCGTTCTTCCAGTTCGTGCGCCCGTTGACCGGACCGGTGAGGTGGACGCTCATGCCCCGGTCACTGCACGACCAGGAGTAGGTCTCCAGCAGGCGCAGGGTGGCCTTCTGGATCTTGGCGCCCTGGAGGTTCTTGTCGAACGCGATGTTGAAGTACGAGCGGGAGGTGCCCCAGGTGTCGGATTCGAAGCCGACGCGGGCCTCGTGCGTGCCGCCCTTGTTGAAGTCCTTGCCGTTGAAGAACGTGGCGTTGGGGTGGCGGCTGTAGGCGGTGGTCCAGTCCTGAGTGTGCTTCTTGACCGTGGGGTCGATGAAGACGGGGTAGACGGTTGCCGGATCGTTGAGAAAGTCCTGACTCGGGGTCAGGAGCCATTTTCCGTCGGACAGGTCGGCCTCGACCAGGTCGCCGCGGGATTCGGGGGACGGGCCGTTGAGCAGCGGCAGGCTGAGGGTGGCCGCCGAACCGGTCTGGGACGGGCCCGGCGTGGGCTCGGCCGGGGCGGTGGGAAGCGGCGACTCGGTCAGCGTGGGGGCGGCCTCGTCTGTCGCCGTGGGCAGCACCTCGCCTTCAGGGTCGACCTGGTCGTCGGCCAGGTCTTCCGTGCTTGCGCTGGGGCTCGGGGTCGTCGAGGTTTCCGTGCTGACCGACGGTTCCGGCGTCTCGGACGCGGTCGGCTGGGACGAGGCACCCATTTCGCCGTCAGTGACGGCGGGGGCTCCACTGTTGTCCCACATCAGCGGGGTCGGTGACAGCGCGACCTCATCCCCGTCGGGATTCTCCGCCGCGACGATCCCTGACGCCGCGTTGAGGCGGAAGGTCAGAGTGGGCGAGGAGAGTCCGTAGGACAACTGAGTGACCCGTGGGTCGGCAGCCGCTTGGCGGTTCTTCAGCACGAGCAACTGCGCGAAACCGTCGTCATCGGCCGTCAGAACGAGATCGGCTCCCGGGAAGATCTCCGGATACAGAGCCCGTGAGCCGTCGATGATCGGCGTGGGTACGGGGCCGGGCCACGTCAGCTCGATCTGATGGAATTCAGACTCACCCACGGTCAGGGTGACCAGAGGGCTCGCCGTGCCCTCCTCCGTAGTGGCCGCGGGCAGCAGCGAAGCGTGGCGGACATTCTTGCGTGAAGCGCGTTCTGAGGCACTGGCCTTACTTCCCGCGGAGAACACGATGCGGGTATTCGTTGCCGCGGGTTCCCAGCCGGCATCCGTCCGGTGCAGGGTGGTGTCGATCGCCTTCCACTCCTGGCCGACTTTCGCCCACATCGGGGAGGCGTAGAGCTTCTTCGTCATGAGCCCGTCGGGGCGGGCCCATGTGGACGAGCGCTCCGTCCGCTCGGCGGTGGCCTCGACCGGCTTGCCTGTCTTGCGGGCCAGCGCGAACGCGGCGCCCTGTGTGACCGTCTTCGGCTGCTGCTTCCGGGCCGCGCCACCCTTGTCGGCGACGAGCGGCGGGGAGGCGTCCTCGGAGGAGGATTCGAACCCGGCGTAGGTGATCGCGCCCGCGGCGAGCGCGGCGGCGAGTATCGCGGCACTCACCCGCCGCCCGGGCAGCCGGTGCCATGTCTGTCTCATGAGGTGAGGACCCTTTCCCGAGCATCCGGGCTCTCACGGCACCGGCTGAAACCACTGAGCCGGCCATGACGTCTGGGTGAGTGAGTCCGGAGCGGAGCACCTTTCCGCGGGCATGGCTGGGCGAGCCGATGATGACCCATCAATGTCCCGGCGTCACCCCACGCTCACACAAGGCAGCGAGCATCACCGGCCGACTGCGGACACCGCCCACTTGGTAGTGCGACACGTAAGCGGCAGAGCCGGCAGCCTCCCCAAAGAAGCAAACAGCAACAAACAGTGATGGATGGTCATTACTAACCGGCATTTCATGGGTAGATGCAGCAATCATGTTGTTTGTCGAGCTTGACGCGCCGACCGCATGTCTGTGCCGGAAGAAACCGCTTAACCCTGCCTGGACGGGTCTGAATAGTTACGCTCCGTGACGTTAATCACGTGGCGTCATTGCGCTCTGGTGTTCCTTCACAGTTCACCCGCAGAATCTTTCCAATCTGAAGTGCAATCACCTGCGGTCCGCTCCGGTCCCGCTCCAAGTGGTCCGGGGGGACCCCACCTTGTTCGGTCGAATATCGCCTGCGCGCCGTCGCGCGCGGCGAACCGTCATACCCGCCCTGGGCGCCGCCCTGCTGGTAGGCCTTCTGCCTTCCCAGTCGCTGGCCCTGCCGCCCGACCCGGCGACAGCCGAGACCGGCCGAGAATCCCTCGAAGAGGTCGAGCCACTCGCGCTCGAAGAGGTCGAGACGGACACTCCCGCCGACGGCGTGGTGTTCGAGAAGAACCTCGACACGCTGAAGGTCGATGTCCCTGCCGACCTTCAGCAGGCCCCCGCCGGAACCACGACAATCCCGCCGGCGAACACAGGCACCGTGTCCTTCGGATCCGGCCTCAGCGCGGCTCTGATGACCGAGACGACAGCCGAGGCCACGAGCCCCCCGGTGCAGGTTCCCAATGTCCCGGTCAAGCTCGGCCAGGCCGTTGACCAGCCCATGCCCACCGGAACCTGGGCGACCACGGTCGTGAACCGCACCGCGGAGATCAGCGCTGTGGACCGCGCGCTGGCCGTCGGCACCATCGTGACGGTCGAGGCACCCGTCAATGCCTCCGTACCCATTTCGGTCCAGCTCGACTACAGCAAGTTCGAGATCCTCCACGGCGCAGACTGGGCCTCGCGTCTGCGTCTTGTCCAGTTCCCCGAGTGCTACCTCACGACTCCGCTCGAAGAGGCCTGCCAGGCGTACGAGGAACTGGAGTCGACCAACGACCCCGGCACCAACTCAGTCACCGCGACCGTCGATACGGCCGCGGACGGCACCATGACGCCCGCCCTGTTCACCGGCGAAGTCCCCCAGTCCGGCAACGGCGTGATGCAGGCGTCCTACACCACAGCCACCGCTGCTGCGGCAGGCGGCGACAAGGCCGTCATCGGCGCCGTGGACTCCGGAACCGGCCCCGGCGGCTCCTTCAAGGCCACCCCCCTGGCCTCCAGCGGCTCGTGGTCCGCAGGCGGCTCCTCCGGCGCGTTCACCTGGAACTACCCCCTCACTCTTCCGCCCGCACCGGCGGGCCCCACGCCGAACGTGACGCTGTCCTACAACTCGCAGACCGTCGACGGAAAGACGGCGGTCTCCTCCCCCCAGGCCTCTTGGATCGGAGAAGGCTGGGACTACAACCCCGGCCACATCGAGCGCCGCTACCGAAGCTGCAAGGACGACACCCACGCCCTCACGGCCGGCACGCCCAACAACACGGCCAAGGCCGACAAGACCGGCGACCTGTGCTGGGTGTCGTACAACGCGGTCATGTCGCTTGGGGGCAGTACCACTCAACTCGTACGCGACGCCCCCGCGAACAGCAACGCCGAGACGGACGTCGAGACCTACCGCCCTCAGCGTGACGACGGCACCCGCGTCGAGCGTCACACCGGCGGCACCAACGACGACAACAACGGCGAGTACTGGGTCGTCACCACCAAGGACGGCACCAAGTACCACTTCGGCCTCAACAAGGTCGGCGGCGGCCACGCCCACACTAACTCCGTCTCCACCGTCCCCGTCTTCGGCAACCACCCTGGCGAGCCGTGCCACGAAACCGCCTTCGCCGACTCCCGATGCGGCACGGATCCAGACACCAATAAGCCCAGGCAGCAGGCCTGGCGCTGGGGCCTCGACAAGGTCGAGGACGTCCACGGCAACGTGATGATCGTCAACTGGGCGCAGGAGACGAATCACTACGCAGTCCGCGCGAAGCGCAACACGCCCGAACAGTACGACCGCTTCGCCTATCCCACGAGCATCGAGTACGGGATGCGTTCGGGCGACCTGACCAAGCCGTCCGCGAAGATCGAGTTCGGTGCTGCAGAGCGCTGCCTGAAGTCCACGACCGCCTGCGACCCCGCCAACTTCGCCAAGACCAACGACCCGGGCGCCTACCGCGCCTGGTGGGACACTCCCGGCTCGCTGAACTGCAAGTCAACTTCGAAGCTCTGCCCCTCCTTCCCTTCGTTCTGGACCCAGAAGCGTCTGGACACGGTGACCACGAAGGCGGCCCGCCCCGGCTACAGCGAGGGCAAGGTCGACACCTACACACTCCACCAGTCCTTCCCCGAAGACTGGTACGACACCTCACCGGGCCTCTGGCTCAACTCCATCACCCGCACCGGCTTCAGCCCTGGTGACACCACCGGGACCCTCCAGTCCAAGGACGGCGTCAGCTTCGGCCACTACACCGTCGGATCCGGCCCCATCGTCCCCTTGCGCGGCCGACTCAAGGACAAGCAGCTCCCCAGCCTCGTCCCCGCCAACGCCGGCGACAAGACACCCGGCTTCACCCGCCCGCGCATCGGCACCATCGCCACCGAGGCCGGCGCCGACATCGAGGTCGAGTACGACGGAGGCTGCGCAGTCCAGCCAGCCACCGACAAGGGCAAAGCCAACCCCTACTGCTATCCCGTGCACTGGTCCCCCGATGGCGAAGAGAAGACCCCTCCCAAGGCCTGGTTCAACAAGTACGTCGTCGACTCGGTCACCGAGACCGACAAGGTAGCCAGCCTCTTCGCCGACCCCATCATCACGGACTACCACTACTACGGCCCCGCCTGGGCCAAGAGCGACGACGAGTTCCTCCGCCCCAACCTGCGCACCTACAGCGACTGGCGAGGCAACCGCCGAGTAACGGTCACCAAGGGCAACAGGACGAGCTCCGGGACGCAGACCCAGTCGCGGTCCATATCCTTCTACTTCCAGGGCATCGGCGGAGCGGTCAAGGACTCCATCGACGGCACGACGCTCGCCGCTGATGACGCCCCGCAATACGCCGGCATGACCGCCGAGACCCTCACCTTCCTGAACTACGATCAATCCCGTACCTACCTCGACAACGACGCCGCGACAAAGCCTGCGTTCGAGACACGGACGCGAAGCTTCCCCGACGTACCCGTGGAAACCGCTTCTCGACCCCGTGAGGCCGAAGGCGGCACCGCCCTCACCGCGCTGGTCGCCCACCGCACCGAGATCAAGAAGTCGGAATCCATCCAGTCCGTCAGCGACACCTGGCGGGCCGTACGGACCACGACCCTGGAACGCGACGGCACCTACGGTCTCCCCACCAAGGTCGAGACCGCCGTCGTCGATCCGAAGGTCACCGGCGGTGAGACGCTGTCTGAACAGACCTGCGCCACCACCGAGTACGTCCACAACGCCGCGAGCACGGTATGGCTGATCGGGCTGCCTAAGTCCACCCGCTCCACCGCGACAGCATGCGCGGACCAGGCGACAGCCGATCCCGCCACCGAACTCAAGGGCTCGGTCGAGTTCACCTACGACAACGGTGGAACCCTCACCAAGGGCATGCCCACCTCCGTATCCGAGATCGACGGAACCGGCACCTCGCACTCGGTCACCACCACCACGACCTACGACCCCCTCGGCCGCATCCGAACCGTGACCAAGCCAGGATCGGGCACGGCCGGGGCAACCGAGACCACCGAGACGCAGTACACCCCCGGTGACCTGGGTGGTCCGGTCACCTCTGTGAAGACGATCAACGCCGCGAAGCACGCGACCACCACAACCTACGATCCAGGCCGCGCTCTGCCGCTCACGGTCACCGACCCCAACGGCCGTGTTACCCGGACCGAGTACGACGCGCTCGGCCGCCTGATCAAGGGCTGGTCCGCCTCCCGTTCCTCCGGAAGCCAGACCCCGAACGTCGAGATCGCCTACCAAACGGCAAGCGCCACTCCCAGCCAGAACACCCGCCCCGCGGCAGTCACCGTCAAGACCCTCAAGGACGACGGCTCCTACGCTCGTCAGGTCACGCTCTACGACGGCCTGATGCGCCAGGTCCAGACCCAGTCCGAGGCCCACGGCCCGGGCCGTGTCGTCACCGACACCAAATACAACGACCACGGGCTGGTCAAGGTGCAGACCGGCGGCTACCTCGCCAAGGGCGAACCGATCACCGAACTGTTCCAGGTCACGACACCCACCCTGGTCCAGAACTCGGTCAGGACCAACTACGACGGCCTGGGACGCCCCGTCCGGCAGACGCCGTACCACGGGAAGAACGCTCAGGCCGCGACGACCACCGAATACCTTCCCGACGCCAGCGTCAAGGTGAACCCGGCGGGCTCTACTACCCCCACGACCAGCACCGTCACCGATGCCCTCGGCCGCGTCACCCAGATCGAGTACTTCACCGGGCTCACGCCCAGCACCGCTACGAACGTACGCAAGACCACCTACGGGTACGACAAGCGCGGCAACCGCAACAGGGTCTCCGACCCTGCCGGCAACGCTTGGACCTACACCTACGACACACGGGGCCGACTGACCTCCTCCACCGACCCCGACACCGGCACCACCACCACGCAGTACGACGCCGCAGACCGTCCCAAGGCCGTCACCGACGCACTGGGGCAGTCGACCTACACGGCGTACGACGTACTGGGCCGTGTCACCGCGGTACGTGAGGGCTCGGCGACCGCCACGCCGGTGAAGGAGTTCACGTACGACAAGGCCGGCGCGCTCGGCCTGCTGGAGGAGTCCAAGCGGCACACCACCGACGGTGACTACATCAACCGAGTCACCAGTGTCGACACCGAATACCGGCCCACCAGCCGCCAAACGGTCATCCCCGTCAACGCGAAGACCACGGGCCTGTCCGGCACGTACACGTACTCCTACACCTACACCCCCACCGGAAAGCCCCTGTCGGTCACGCTCCCCGCGAAGGGCGGCCTGGCCAGCGAGAAGGTCATCACCCGCTACAACGAGGACGGCCTGCCCGAGTCCACCTCCGGACTCAGCTGGTACACCACCGACGCCACCTACTCTCCCTACGGCGAAGTACTACGCACCGTCTCCAGCGCCCAGCCGTACCGGGTCTGGACGACCAACTTCATCGACGAGCACACCGGCCGGCTCCAGCGCACCGTCACCGACCGGGAAACCGCCGGACCGCACCGGATCTCGGACGCACGCTACGCCTACGACACCTCGGGCATGATCACCGCAAGCGCCCGATCGATCGCCGAAGCATCCGGTACCACCTGGGACAACCAGTGCTTCACCTACGACGCCATGGGCGAACTGGTCAACGCCTGGACCTCCTCCATCGCACCGCCAGCCCTCACCCAAACGGAAACGGGCGGCAAGGGCTGCAAGTCCGCCTCGGGCGCAACCTGGGGCCACCGCCCCGACGGCGCCCCCTCCAGCGGCCCCGTCGCCGACGCCCTCCACCAGGCCCCCAAGGACGCCAACGGTCAGCCCACCGCGGCACCCGCTGGCCTCTCCGACACGGCCCCCTACACCGGCACCGTCGCCACCGGCACGACCGCCTACCACCAGTCCTTCACCTTCGACTGGCTCGGCAACCGCGCCACCATGACCGACAACACCCCGGCTGGCAACACCAGCTACACCTACAAATACAGCGCCACCCAGCCGCACACACTGCTCTCCGCCGAGAGCAACACCGCTGACAAGAGCAGCACCTACACCTACAACCCGACCGGCACGACCAACACCCGCGACCTCCCCGGCACCACCCCGACCCAGACCCTGCAGTGGACGAACGAGCAGAAGCTCGAGTCGAACACCGCCGGCACCGTCAAGACCACCTACGTCTACGACGCCGACGGCAACCGCATCCTGGAGAACTCGCCCACAGGCAGCACCCTCTACCTCGGCGAAACCGAACTCACCACTGACTCGGTCGGCCTGATCACCCGCGCCTCCCGCTCCTACGGCCAGGCCGGCGCACCCACCGTCGTACGCACCACCACAAACGGCGCCACCACCGGCCACAAACTCACCGTCCTGATCACCGACCACCTCGGCACCGCCAACACCTCAGTCGAAGTCGCCCTTGGCCAGCCCGTCACCCGCCGCGCCTTCAAGCCCTACGGCGAGTCCCGCGGCACCAAGCCCGCCGACTGGCCCAACAAGCGCAGCTACCTCGGCGTCGGCATCGACGACAAGGCAACCCTGCTCACCCACATCGGCGCCCGCGAATACGACCAGAACATTGGCCGCTTCATCTCCGCCGACCCCATCATCGACTTTGTCGACCCGCTCCAGATGAACGGGTACGCCTATGCCAACAACAGTCCTATATCACACAGCGACCCCACCGGACTCTTCCTGGATGACTTCCTAGACAGTGCTAAGAATGCCGTCAAGGGTGCAATTCACGGAACAATCGACTGGGCCTCGGAAACAGCCGAGGGATGGAACATACTGACGGGCGACACTCAAGAGGCCGCCAAGATCAGAAACGATCGCGAGAACCCAGGCCCCGGCAACCCGCTCACCATCACAAAGAATCTTTTCGGTGAACCCGCCCCTTCCTCCCGGGCCTATCATGCATCGTATTGGCTCACGCAGTTCATGATGCCGATCCTGCCCAGCGCCGGGACTGCCGTCAGCGCAGCAGGAAAGGGAGCAGCAAAGATCCCTTCTGTCATCAAATCCGTCACCGGAAAGATCAGCTCAGCCTTCAGCAGGGGCGCCAAATCGACCTTCACTAACGCGAAACAATGCTTCCTCGCCGGCACTAAGGTCCTGATGGCCAACGGTGCAGAAAAGAACATCGAGGACATCAGGGTCGGCGACAAGGTCCTGGCTGCGGATCCCGGGACAGGAAAGTCCGGCACTCATGTGGTCACCGCACTGATCTCCACGAAGGGGATCAAAAAGCTTCACGAACTCAGCATCAAAACCGCCGATGGAGTGAAGAAGCTTACCGCCACCGCTGAGCACCCCTTCTGGGTCCCCACAGTGAAGCAATGGATTAACGCCGAAGCCCTCAAAGCCGGAACGGTACTGGCGACGGCAGATGGAAGCCTGGCTCAAGTAGTCGGAAATCGCGCATACACAGAGAATGTACGTACATACAACTTCACTGTGGCCGATCTGCACACGTACTACGTACTCGCAGGCTCAACTCCCGTACTGGTGCACAACGCGTGCGGGGATCCCATGACTTCGGGAATCCCCACCAGGGCGCCCGCCGCTGTCGGTAACGGCACGCCGGTTAGCGCGGACTATAGAAGCAACTTCTTCGCCGCAAACCCCGGCGTCGTGGAATCTGACGGATACTGGGTTCACCACGCAGTGGAACGACAAGCACTCAAGAGATATCCAGGACTATTCAGCGTCGACGAACTGAATTCCGCCGAGAACCTGCGAGGAATCCCCAGCAGCGTCAACAGCGACCTCCACTTGAGTCGAATAAGAATCCTGTGGAACGGTTTCTACAAAACGCACCCCAAGGGCACAACCAGCAGGCAAGATGTACTAGATTACGCAACCTTCATCGATGACTTCTTCGGTGGAGAGTTCGAACCAAGAATTCGCTGATCATCACCGACACTTGAATCACTGGGTTTACAGCGCCCGATCCTTTCGTCGCATTCGCGAGAGGATCGGGTGCTGTATAATTTCAGACATCCAGAAAGATCAAGTGGAAGAGAAACCCATGTGGAGAGAGCTGACCACCGGAATCTACGATGGTGTCGGCTTCAGGGAGCCAGTCACTTCGGCAGAATTCGATCGAGCCGAACAACTACTTGAAGAGTCCATTCCAGTGGAACTCAAAGAGCTCCTGAGCGAAACCGATGGAATTACTGGTCACACTGGCACGAATGTTGTTTGGCCACTCGAAAGAATCATTAAGGACAATCAGAAGTTTCGCCGCGACCGCTCCTTCGCCGATCTCTACATGCCTTTCGATCCACTCCTCTTCTTCGGCGACAATGGCGGCGGCGACCATTTCGCTTTCGTAATGCAGCCAGTAAAGCCGGACATCTTCGTGTGGCAGCACGAGAGTGATAGTCGCAAGTGGGTCGCAAGCGACCTCCAGGACTATCTGGAGCGCTGCCTTGTCCAGGGCGGCGACGACTGGTACGAAAACTATTGATCGAGTACATGAATCAACGTTGAGTCGCCCACAAGTCCTCGACTATCAGCTGCCGTGAAGGCGACGGAGTGAAACAATCTGAACCCTTTCGCGCATGGTCTCGATCTGTCGGGCCGTGGAGCGGCGCTGAGGGCGTCGGGGGTTCCGTACGGCGATCCCGGTGAATTGTGGGGAAGTCAGCGGACGACGGACATGGCCCACGGTGGACGCTCACGTTTAGGCCAGGCCTGGTCGCCGGTGGAGTGGGAGTCGTTCTTCGTCGGTCTCGGCGGGATCCCCTTCGAGTCGACACTCAGGCTGCCGCGGCTCGGTGCAGACGCATACCCCGGGCGCCCCTGCCCCAACGTCGCTGCCGAGCGGGACGTCGAGGCCCTCGGCTGGGTGCGGCTCATGGTCGACCGATTCTCGGAGGAATTCTTTGCCCCGGATCACTCGTCCGACGTCCAGCGGCATCGACCGCTTTCCTGCACCGCCGGCTGAAGAGAGCAGGGCAGACGTGTCTATTCGGATGCCTGACCGACGACGTCGAGACGACGACACAGCGGACCGCCCTGGAAGCAGAGCTGGGACTGTTCCAGGACGGGACGTTCGCGGAGCTCGACACCACGCTGCGTGGCTACTCGTGGATCACCTCGGAAGCTCTGCAGCGCTACGCGCCTCAGGAGCGTTCGCGACGGTCACGGAGTTGGCCGACGGCGGCTTGGTGCTGCGGGCGACCGATGACTTCCGCGACTACACGCCCGACCGGATCGCCATGGTCCACGGAAAGCTGCAAAAGGTGCTCTTCTCCGGCGAGCCGGTGGGCAGACTCTCCGAAATGACCCCCCGACTGGTCTTCGAAAGCCCTGAAGCCCGGTAGGGGCATATCAGGACCGACAGGGCGTCCTTGCTGGCCGCATCGATGGACGGTTCTCTCTTTCCTGCCGTCCGTGCCTCCTCAACCTCGTCGGCGCCGGGCCAGGCCGGTCAGGGGACGACCAGGGAGGCGGGCGGACCACCGGCACGATATCCGATCGTGGCACAGCACGGGCATCTGGCGAACCTCCAGGCAGTACTGACCGGTTCCGGGCTTCATGAGCCCCTTCGATCTTCGGGGACCACACCTTGTACGCCACCTGTGCCGCCGCCGGAGCCATCACCCTGGTCGTGCTCACCGAAGCGGGCCAGGCGCTCTTCGCCACCGTCGCGGCCCCGCTCGTCAGCGCCGCCTTCTGCCTCGCCACCCGGCACCGCCGCTGGCAGATGCCCCAGGGACGCGAGTGGGGCCTGACCCCGCGTCCGCCCGCCGGCACCCCGGCACGCGACCCCCAGGCCGGAAGAAGGACAGAGCCTGGCCGCGCCGAGGCAGGAACGGGGCACTGCGCACTCCCAGTACATCCGTCGATCCCGGTACAGAACGGCGATCGGTCCAGCACGAGTTCGACCTCACCGCCTTCGCCAGCGGAGTTAACGACCGGCTACGCCGGTGCTCGCATCCAAGGATCTCTGGGGGTGGCGACCAGAGCGCAGATATTCGGCGCACTGTGTGGTGTGTCACACGTAGGAGCCGTGGGATCGCCATGGGATCATCGTCGTGACCTCCAGAACCGGCTCCACCTAAAACCCCAGGTCAAAAAGCCAGGGGCCCGGCGAGACGGGCCGGGGATGCCCGTTTCGCCTCACCGATGAGAGGCGATCGCTGCACGCGAGAACACCCCTCCAGGGGCGTTTCCGCAGGTCAGAACGTTTTTCTTCGGTGGGGCGGGTGGGACTCGAACCCATTTCGGTGACGCGTCTCACCTGCGACGATGCAAAAGGGCCGGACATTTCTATCCGTTTCCATCCGGCTGTATCCCCCTCGATCCTGCTCGATCGAGGGACCGTGCAGCGTTCGCTGCACCGCTTCCTCTGCGCCCCGGCACTTCTAGCGCACCCGCGGAGCTTGGGAAGACTGTACCCAGCAGCACCCCCGGATCACTGCCCAGGTTGCACGAGCTCCCCCACGCTCTGGCCTACGCTCGCCCCCGTGAGCAGTTACGTTGCGTAGTGCCACGGCCGTGGGCTCGGGCGTCCACCCGTTGGCGATGAGGGCGCCCTTGCCCCCGCTGTCTGCTGCGGAGCGACCGGGTCGAAGGCCGTACATTCACGGACCCCTCCGCGCGCCTGCCCGAGCTGCTCGGCAGATCCTCGCCGGCCCCGGCGAGGCCACCCTGGCCGCCGCTCTCATCGACAGCACAGGCCCGCCCCAGGCGGCCAGAGGACCCGTCCCTCCACCGGTCCCCGCAGGGTTGGCCGTGGGGACACCCTTCCCGGGTGCCCGGTCGGCCGTCCCCCGCATGCCGATCCGCCGCGACGGTGGTTGAGTCGAGGGGATCCGTATCGGTCGGACGGCCTGGGAGGGGTGAAGAGGCGTGCCCATGACGCTGCCTCGGGTGCGGCTGTTCGGCGGGTACGCCGAGCTGACCCGGCGGAATCTGCCGCGCGAGGTCGGCGCCGGTGTCACGCTTACCGCGCTCGCCGTGCCGCTGAACATCGGATACGCCCAGATCGCGGGCCTGCCGCCGGCCGCCGGGCTGTACGCGCTGATCCTGCCGGCGGTGCTGTTCGCCCTGTTGTCGACGTCACGTCAGCTGGTCGCGGCCCCCGACGCCGCCGCGGCCGCCCTGGTGGCGTCGTCGCTCGGCGGGCTCGCGGCGGCCGGGAGCGGCGGCTATCTGGCGCTGGCGGCGGCGCAGGCGCTGATCGGGGCGTTGTTCTTCGTCGTGTTCTGGTTCTTCAAGCTCGGGTTCGTCGCCGACTTCCTCTCCGAGGCCGTGCTCATCGGCTTCGTGGGCGGTCTCGCGCTGGAGATCATGCTCAGCCAGGCGAAGAAGATGACCGGGGTGAAGACCGACGCCGAGGAGTTCTTCAAGGAGCTGTGGCAGTTCGTCACCCGCCTCGACCAGACCCACGGCTGGACCCTGCTCCTCGCCGCCGGGACGGTCGCCGTCGTCCTGCTCGGTCGCCGTCTCGCCCCCGCGATCCCGTGGGCGCTCGTCGCCATCGTCGCCGCCACCCTCGCCGTCGTCCTCGGGGACCTGGACACCCACGGGGTCGCGGTCCTCGGCAAGGTCGAGGGCGGGCTGCCCGCCTTCCGGTGGCCCGCCGTCCCCGACAACAACTGGGTCTCCCTCATGCCCAGCGCCCTCGCGCTGACCCTCGTCGCGCTCGCCGAGGGCCTGCTCCTCGCCCGTCAGATGGCCCAGCGCGGCGGCTACCCCGTCGACGCCAACCAGGAGCTGCTGGCCTTCGGCGCCGCGAACGTCGCCGCGGGCGTCTCGGGCAGCTTCACGATCGGCTCGTCCGCATCCCGTACGGCCGCCATGGACCAGGGCGGCTCCCGCACCCAGCTCCCCGCGCTCGTGACCGCGGTGCTCACCGGACTGCTGCTGCTCTTCGGTACGGGGCTGCTGGAGAAGATCCCGGACGCCGCGCTCGGTGCCGTCGTCGCCGTCGCCGTGGCGCCGATCATCGGCGTCGGGCAGCTCCGCACGCTCTGGACCGTGCGCCGCGCGGAGTTCCTGATCGCCACCGTGTGCATGGTGGCCGTGCTCCTCCTCGGCCCGATCCAGGGCGTGATCATCGCCTTCCTCATGACGGCCGTCGACTTCATGCGCCGCGCGGCCAGCCCGCACACCAAGAAGGTCCCCGGGCCCGCCGAGACCGATGTAACCCTGCACTTCTCCGCGCCGCTCTTCTTCGCCAACGCGGAGACCTTCCGCGAACGCGTCGAGCAGATCGTGACCGGGAGCGAGCCGCCGCCGCGCCGGATCGTCATCGCCTGCGAAGCGGTCACCGACATCGACTACACCGGTTCCAAGGAACTGCGCGGCACCGTGGAGTGGTGCCGCGACCGGGACGTGCGCGTCGCGCTGACCGACGTCAACGGCGATCTGCGGGCACTGTTGGGGACGTACGGGCTGCTGTCCGTCGTCGAGATCGTCCCGCCGTCGCCGGAATCGGAGCCGGACCTCCTGCTGTAGGGCGTCGGTCCGGGCCCGGGCCCGGACCCTGGCCGACGCCGCGCTCGTAGCGCCTCCTACGAGGCGTGGCCGGTCGCCTCCCACACCCGCGGGTAGCGCTCGGAGACGCTCTCCTCGACCCACGCCAGGCGGGATTCCAGGATCGGACGCCGGTCGACCGGGCAGGCCTCCAGGACGCGGCGGATCAGCCGGTGGACACGGAGCAGGGCCATCGGCGAGCCCTGGGCGGCGACCACTACGTCGTCGAGGGCGCCGCGTGCGTACTGCTCCCACCCCGGTACGGGGACGACGACCCGCACCACGCCCCCGGTGCCGCTGACCTGGCCCACGTCGAGGTCCTGGGTCGCGAGGCGCAGCAGGGCGTCCTCCAGGTGGTCGAGGGCCTGCACCGCGGTCGCCGGGTCGTTGACGGCGGCCGACAGGGCCCGCAGGGCGATGTCCGCCAGCAGGCGGAAGGCGAGCTCCGGGTCCTGGTCGAAGGTCCGCTCGACGCCGGGGAGCAGGGTGGACAGCGCGATGTCGTCGGGCAGGTCGCCGCCGTGGACGTGGGCGACCGGGCGGTTACGGACCAGCTGGCCGCCCGGGCGCTGGAGGAGCACCACCACGCTGCCGTGCGCGGCCGCCGCCTCGACCAGGCTCGGTACGTCGATCTGCTGGAGCACGGCGCCCGCGTGCGGCCAGAGCACGGCTCTCCCCGTACCGGAGGGGAGGTCGTCCGGGTGGGCCGGCCCGTCGTAGGGCTTGGCATAGAGCACGTCGAACACGTGGTGGGCGTGGGCGGAGATCGCTTCGAGCACGGGGCCGAGCTGGATGGAGCTGAACGCCCTCGCCTGCAGGGCCCTCATGAACGCCAACGAGCACAGCGTCAGGAGGACGGCGAAAACGGGCACGGCCACGGAGACCTGCTCGCGGTTGCCGATGGTCAGGCCCGCGGTGGCACAGAAGACGAAGACGCCCACGGCGAAGGCGAACGTGCGCCAGACGATGGGGTCGTCGCGAAAGAGGCCCAGGCGGGGCGTGAACGTAGTGGCCGCCCACTGGACCACCAGGAAGAGCAGCGAGTAGATGATCGTGATCAGGCTGATCACGCCGAAGCCGATGGTGAACAGCAGGGTGACCACCGGGCCGGATTCGGTCAGCGGGTGCAGCTCGACGGTCGGCATGAGGACACCGGCGACGAGGCCCGCGACCAGGCAGACCAGTTGGGCCGCGCCGAGGCGCAGTGCCCGACGGGGGCGGCGGAAGAGGACACCGGGCGAGCCCGGCTCCGGTTTCCAGTGGGCGTTCGGATGCCGGCCGGGGGCAGTGGGGTCGGCCACGGTGTTCCTCTCCGGAGGGCAGCTCCAGGGCAGGGCCAGGGCAAGTACGTACGGGGCGCGTACGTGCGGGGCGTCTGCGTGCAGGGCGAGTACGTGCAGGACAAGTACAGGACGGAAGCTAGCTCGGGTCGCGCACGACGCAGCGGAAGCCGAGGTGGCAGGTGGCCGTGTCCTCGGCCTGGGGCATCCGGGCGGCGGGGCGGTAGCGGCGGCAGTAGTTCGGCGAGCACAGGAACGAGCCGCCCTTCATCACCCGCCGTGGTGTGGAGAATTCCGCGAGGGCCGGGTCCACGCTGCCCTTCCGGTCGCCGCCGGCCCCGCCCGCCCGCGTACCGCTGCCCGCGCAGCAGCCCGCGCCCTCCACCGGGTGGCGGGCCGCGTAGTAGTCGTGGGTCCACTCCCAGACGTTGCCGATCATGTCGTACAGACCGTGGCCGTTGGCGGGGTAGCTGCCGACCGGGGCGGTGGTGAGCCGGCCGTCCGGGGAGTGGTTGGTGACGGGGAAGTCGCCGTGCCAGGTGTTGGCCATGAGTCTGCCGCCCGGGACGAGTTCGTCGCCCCAGGCGTACTCGGTGCCCTCCGAACCGCCCCGGGCCGCGTACTCCCACTCGGCCTCGGTCGGCAGCTCCTTGCCGGCCCAGGCGGCGTACGCCAGGGCGTCCGCGTAGCCGACGTGGACGGCGGGGTGGTCGCCGAGGCCGTCGATCGAGCTGTCAGGACCGTAGGGGTGGCGCCAGTCGGCGCCGGGGACGAAGGACCACCACTGGTAGGCGTCGGAGAGGTCCACGGGGTGGCCGGGGCTGCGGAAGACCGAGGAGCCGGCGACGAGGAGCTCGGCGGGCGCGCCCGGGTAGTCCTCGGCGCGGGGCGCGATCTCGGCGAGCGTCACGTGGCCGGTCGCCTCGACGAACGCGGCGAACGCGTCGTTCGTGACGGGGTGCGGGTCGATCCAGAAGGCGCCGACGCGCGCGCGGTGGGCGGGCTGCTCGTCGGGGTAGGCGTGGTCGGAGCCCATGGTGAAGTCCCCGCCGGGCAGATGGATCATCCCCGTACGCACATCGGTTGAGGCCTGGTCGAGCATGCGTTCCCCCTGTTCCCTTCGTTTCGCGCGTCCATCACACCAGCGGAGCAGTGGGTTCCCCACTCCGCCACGCGTTGATTCTCCCGGATCGGACAAAAAGTGCATGGTTGTATGGAGCGGGATAGAAAGGGAGGATCTGCTGTCTCGTCCCGACGGGAAGGTCTGTTCCTGATGAGTGAACCTGCGGACGCCACGCCGAAGATCGACTACGTCCCGATCGCGTCGCCCGGCCAGGGTCTTCCCGGCGAGGTGCTGCCCTTCCCCGAGCCGCAGTACGAGCCGATCACCGAGCCGGACTACCGCCGGGTGAATCCGCCGCCCCGTCAGGACATCCGCCCGCCGAAGGGCGCCCCGAACATCGTGATCGTGCTGATGGACCAGCTCGCGTACGCGGATCCGTCCACGTTCGGCGGGCAGATCCGGACGCCCACCCTGGACCGGCTGGCCGAGAACGGCCTGACCTACACCAACTTCCACGTCAACGCCCTGTGTTCGCCCAGCCGCATGGCGCTGCTGACCGGCCGCAATCAGCACCAGTGCAGCACCTCCACCGTCGTGGACACCAGCACGGGCTATCCGAGCGACAGCGGGGTGCGGCCCGAGTCCTGCGCCACCATCGGCCGGGTGCTCGGCAGTTGGGGCTATGTGACCTCGTACTTCGGCAAGTGCCACGAGGTGCCGCCGTACGAGATCAGCATGAGCGGCCCCTTCGACCGCTGGCCGGCGCGCAGCGGCTGGGACAAGTTCTACGGCTACCTCGCCGGCGAGCAGTCCTCGCTGAACCCGAACCTGATCGACGGCACCACGCACATCGGTACGCCGAACGACCCCGAGTACCACTTCAACATCGACGTCACCGACCAGGCCATCGCCTGGATGCGGGGCACCCGCTCCCTCACCCCGGACCGCCCCTTTCTCATGTACTACTCGCAGAGCGCCGGCCACCCGCCGCACACGCCGCCCAAGGAGTGGCTGGAGAAGGACCCGTACAAGGGGAAGTTCGACCAGGGCTGGGACGTGATGCGGGAGGAGATCCTGGCCCGGCAGAAGGCGATGGGCATCGTCGCGCCGGACACCCAGCTCGCGGAGAACCCGCCGTACGTCGGCACGTGGGACACCCTGACGGACGACGAGAAGAAGGTGTTCTCCCGCCAGATGGAGGTCTACGCGGCCCTGGTGGAGAGCGCGGACCGCGAGGTCGGACGACTCGTCGACGCGATCGACGAGATCGGCGAGCTCGACAACACCCTCTTCATCTACATCGCCGGCGACAACGGCGGCTCCTCCATCGGCGAGGAGAACGGCGTGTTCGTGGAGTGGAGCGGCCTCAACGAGGCGCCCGAGGACGTCGACTACCTGCTGAAGCGCCTGGAGGACTACGGCGGGCCGAAGTCCTACCCGAACTACTCGGTCGGCTGGGCCCTGGCCGGGTCCACGCCCGCGACCTGGTGCATCCAGATGGCCCACGCCGGCGGGAACATGGCCGGCATGGTCGTGCACTGGCCCAAGGGCATCAAGCCCAAGGGCGAGAAGCGCCGCCAGTACACCAGCCTCATCGACGTCGTACCGACCGTCCTGGAAGCCGTCGGCATCCCCGAGCCGAAGGTCGTCGCCGGCGTCCCGCAGACCCCCGTCGCGGGCGTGGCGATGAACTACTCCTTCGACGACGGCCAGGCGAAGGAACGTCACACCACCCAGTACAACGAGGTCAGCGGCAACCGCAGCATCTACCACGACGGCTGGCTCGCCGCCGTCGTCCACCGCGCGCCCTGGGAGCACAAGCCGCGCGTGGAACGCTTCGAGGACGACACGTGGGAGCTGTTCCACATGGCCGAGGACTTCGGCCTGGCGAACGACGTGGCCGACCAGTACCCGGAGAAGCTGGAGGAGATGAAGCGGCTGTTCCACGAGGAGGCGCTGAAGTACGGCGTCTACCCTCTCGACGACCGCTCCTTCGAGCGCCTCAACCCCGTCGCCGCGGGTCGCCCCGACCTGATGTGGGGACGTACCGAACTCACGCTGTACCCGGGCATGACGGGGATGACGGAGAACACCTTCATCAACACCAAGGCTGTCTCCTACACGATCACCGCCCAGCTCGACGTCCCCGAGGGCGGCGCGGAGGGCGTGGTCCTCTCCCAGGCCGGCCAGACCGGCGGCTGGAGCCTGTACGTCAAGGACGGCAAACCGAAGTACGTCTACAACTGGCTCGCACGCGAGGAGTACGCGGTCGAGGGCGCGAAGCCCCTGCCCGAGGGCCCGGTGGAGCTGCGCTTCGACTTCGACTACGACGGCGGCGGCCTGCACAAGGGCGCCACCGGCCGGCTGTACGTCAACGGCGACCAGGTCGGCGAAGGCCGCATCGACCGCACCATGGGCGCCATCTACTCCCTCGCGGGCGAGACCGCCGACGTCGGCATGGACGCCTGGTCACCGGTCACGGACGACTACGACCCGTGGGACAACGCCTTCACCGGCACCATCCACAAGATCACGGTCAAGCTCCACGACCCGGCCGAGAAGGCGGGCACGGGGACCTCACCCGCCTGACCCGGCGCCGCGACCGACGGGCGACCGGCCACCCTCCGGGGAGGCCGGTCGCCCTCCGCGCACGTAACGTCCTCATCCGATCGGAGCCCTGCCGTGGACGACTACCCGCTGCTCGACGTCTTCCTGACCATGATGTGGTTCTTCCTCTGGGTCATGTGGATCTTCCTGCTCATCAAGATCTGGATCGACATCTTCCGCGACCACTCGCTGAGCGGCTGGAGCAAGGCGCTCTGGATCGTGCTGGTGCTCGTACTGCCCTTCATCGGCGTCCTCGTCTACCTGATCGTCCGTGGCCGCAGCATGGGCGAGCGCGAGGTCCAGCAGGCGAAGGACCAGCAGGAGGCGTTCCGCCAGTACGTCCAGGAGACGGCAGGTTCGGGAGGCGCCACCAGCCACGCGGACGAACTCTCCAAGCTCGCGGCTCTGAAGGAGCGAGGGGACATCAGCCAGGAGGAGTTCGAGAAGGCGAAGGCCAAGATCCTGGCCTAGCCGAATCTGGCGCGAGGACGGGCGGGCCGCCACTCTCGAGAGTGGCGGCCCGCCCTTCTTTCCCCTCGCCGAGTCCGGTCAGCCGGCCAGGATCCTGGCCTTCTGCGCCTCGAACTCGGCGTCTGTCAGAACGCCCTGCTTCTTCAACGCCGCGAGGCGTTCCAGTTGGTCGAGCGTGTCGTCGGCGGCGGCCGGAGCCGGCGCGGGCGCAGGCGTCTGCGCGACGGCCTGCGGTTGCTGTACGGGCTGTGGCGGCTGCGCGTACAGCTGCTGGTCGGCAGCGGCGGCCGGCTCGGCCTGCGCGGCGAACTTCTGCTCCTGGTGGTGGCGTACGCGCCCGGAGACCGCGGAGGCGGTACCGGCGACGACCGCCGTGCGGGCGATGGCGCCGACCAGGCCCGGCCCTCCACGGTTGAGCGGACCTCCGAAAAGCGGCCTGGTGAAGGACCCTTCAGTTCGCTCGCATGTCGGACCGGGGACCCACGGCGAGCAGCGCCCGCTCGGCCGCCGCGGCGGTGATGCGCTCGTGCACCACGACCTCACCACCCGCGGCGCGGACCGCGTCGGTGACGGGCTTGGCCCACAGGTCCTCCCAGACGAGCAGGGCCGCCGAGCTGCCCGGCGGGACGCTCTCGCCCAGGGTGCGGATGTCGTCCTGGTTGAACAGACCGCTGACCTCGCCATCGACCGGCGCGAAGGAGGCCAGCTCGCCGGGATCGAGATCCTGCAACTCGATGTGCTCGATCGCCCCGCCCTCCGTCCTGCGGATGAACGTCAGATCCAGGATGCGGACCGTCCGGGAGGCGACCACCTCGGCGAGTGCGGGAGCGATCGCACCGGAGAAGCGGCTGCCGGGGAAGGCGAGGACGAGATATTCCACGGGCCCCATGGTCACTGGCCGAATCCTCCCCGTCGCCGGCTCGGCGTCGCTTCCCGGTACGCCGCCACGCCGGCGCGCACGGTGGGGTAGAAGTGCCGCTCGCCCGTCTCTGCGGTGAACCCGGTGTCCTCGAATACTCGGCGCAGGGAGGCTTTGCACCGCGCGAAGGCGAGTACGACGCCCTGCGCGTCCAGGTCGTCCCGTAGTTCGCGCAGGGCGTCGACCGCCGTCGAGTCGATGTACGTGACTGCCTCGGCATTGACCAGAACCCAGCGGACCGGTGTCTCCTGCCCCGCCACCAGCGTCTTCAGGCGTTCGGTGAAGAAGGGGACGTTGGGGAAGTAGAGCGCCGCGTCGAAGCGGTAGACGACGAGGCCGGGCAGGGTCTGCGCGCCCTCGTTCTCCTCGATGTCGCGGTAGCCGTCGATGTCGTCCAGGTGCCCGAGGAGGGCGTCGTGAGGCCGCACGGTCCGGTAGACGAACACGCCGATGGAGAGGGCGACCGCCACCAGGAGTCCATTCAGCACGCCCAGGGCAAGCACCCCGATCAGCGCGCACACCGCCAGGCCCGCTTCAGCGTCGCGGATCCGGCGGAGCCGCAGGATCCCGCCGACGTCGATGAGCTTCAGCGCGGCCGCCACGACCACGACGCCGAGGGCCGCCTTGGGCAGCGGCGCGATGAGCGGAGTCGCGACCGCCGCGATCACACCCACGATCACCGCGGCGACCAGTCCCACGACCTGCGAGCGGCCGCCGGCCGAATCCGACAGGGCGGTCCGCGAGCCGCTCGAACCGATGGGCATGGTGCCGCTCAGCCCGGAGGTGAGGTTCGCCGCGCCGAGGGCCGCAAGCTCCTGGTTGGCGCTCACCTCGTAGCCGTTCTTGGTCGCGAACGTACGCGCGATGGCGTTGCCATCGGCGAAGGCGACGAGCGCCATGCCTGCGGCCGGCAGGACGAGGTCGGGAAGGTCCGCCAGCCGTACGCCGGGCAGGCCCAGCTTCGGCAGTCCGCCGTCGAGGTCACCGACGACGGCGATCCCGCGCCCCTCGAAGTCGAAGGCGACGGAGGCGAGGATCGCGACCACCACCACGACGAGACTGCCCGGGACCTTGGGGGTGAACCGCTGCATGAGCAGGGCCGAGGCGAGGAGCCCGACGCTGAGGAGCAGCGTCGGGAAGTGGACACTGCCGAGGCTCTGGATCACCTTCCACACGGTGGGAAGGAACTCGGTCGACTTGACGGACAGGCCCAGGAGTTTGCCGAGCTGGGTGGAGATGATGATCAGCGAGACGCCGTTGAGGTAGCCGAGGAGCACCGGCTTCGACAGGAAGTCCGCCATGAACCCGAGGCGCAGCGCGGACGCGGCCAGGAGCACGGCCCCCATGACCATCGCGAGTCCGGCGACGAGGACGAGGTAGCGGTCGCCGGATCCGGCGGCGAGTGGCGCCACGGCGGTGGCGGTCAGCGCGGAGAGCGTGCCCTCGGGACCGACGACCAGCTGCCGCGAGGAGCCGAAGAGCGCGTACGCCACGAGAGGCAGCATCGTGGACCACAGCCCGTACACCGGGGGCACACCGGCCAGCTCCGCCATGCCCATGGCCGCGGGCACGGCGACCGCCGCGACCGTGGCGCCCACCGTCGCGTCCTTCTTCCACGACGTCGGCGCCTGCGCCCGGAGCTGCGCCGCTCCGGGCAGGTAGGACCTCCAAGACGTGGGAACCAGTCGACGGACCCGGGACATGGCGTCAGGCATCACGAGCCTCCTCAGCCGCCGCCCGCGCGCGTGCGGCGGGAAGGCTCAGTCCACCGTACGAACGACCGGGCCACTCCGCCCTCCGAGCAGTCGGACGGTCCCCGATCGGCCCCGCCGCCACCCCCTCCGCCAGGACAGCGGCCGGCTCGGCCCCCAGGATGAGGGAAGGACAAGGGCCGGCCGGCGCTGCAAGGGGAGGACCATGCGACGACTCATACCCCGTCCACGCTCCGAGGAGGAGGCCGCGCACTTCCGGGTCTGGGCCCTGGTCCTCTCCGGCCTGACGGTCCTCATCGCCGCCTATTTCACCCTCCCACTGAGCGTCTTCCGCCCCTCGCGCCCCGTCTTCAGCTGGGTCACCTTCGTCGTCATACTGACGATCCTGGCGATCCTGCTGCTCAAGCAGATCCGCTCCGTACTCGTCGACGACCAGTCCGGCCGTCCCGCCCTGGGCATCCCGCTCCTGGTCGGCCTGTCCCTGGTCATCTTCGCCACCGCGTACCTGACGCTTTCGCGGCAGCATGGCGAGTTCGACGGCCTGGCGACCCGCACGGACGCCCTGTACTTCACCGTCATCACCATGTCGACCGTCGGGTACGGAGACGTCGCCCCCACCGGCCAGACGGCACGGCTCGTCGTGACCTTGCAGATCGTCTACAACTTCGTCTTCATCGCCGCGGCCGCGACCGCTTTCACCCAACGCCTCCGCAGCCGGGTCACCGCCCGCATGCGGGCGCGCGGCACCACGCCGGTGCACCCGCCCGACGATCCTGAATCGACGTGATTCACCGTCACCCGCTCGCCTACGGCAGGACCGCTCTTCCCGAGCCGCCGCGCAACGCGGCTCCGGTGCCGCAAGCCGCGCCGATGTGCGGCGCCCCTCGGGGCGAGGCACCCTGGAGGGACCTGACCGGACGCAGGCGCCCGGCCTGCGAGGCTGATCTACCCGCCGTCGGGGAACACATGGAGGCGAGCTGCCCATGGCACCGGACGACGCGCTGCTCGTGACCGACGCAGCGGGTGTCGTGGTCGCGTGGAGCCAGGAGGCCAGGTCCCTGTTCGCCCGTGACAGGTCCGAAGCCCTCGGCCGTCCCGTCATCGAGCTGCTGGCCCGAGCCGGGATCGCAGCCGGCGTCGATGCGGATCGCCTTCCCGGCAACCCGGCGCCCGTCCCAGGGCTCGCGATACGGCCCGTGGCCTTGCCCGATGGCAGCTCGGGCTGGAGCGTCCACCTTCTCCGATCGCAGGAGAACGCGGACGCGCGAGAACAGGCACTGCTGAAGGCCCTGTTCACTCAATCACCCATCGGCATGCAGGTACTGGATCCCCAGCTGCGCGTCCTGCGGGTGAACACCGCCGCGTCGGGGATGAGCGCGTTCGACCACACACACCTGCTCGGTCGCCGCCTCGGCGACGTGTTCCGGTTGTCCGACCCCGACGAGGCCGCGGCGCTGGTGCGCGGCGTGCTCGCCACCGGCGAACCCGCGGTCGACAGACTCGTGCGCGTCCGCCCGCCCAACGACCCGAATCAGGAGCACGCGTACTCCGTCTCCGTGTTCCGGCTCCAGGACACCGACGGCCAGGTGCTCGGCCTCTCCACGGCGGCGGTGGACGTCACCGTCCGCGAGCGTGCCCTCGCCCGCGCCCGGGTCATCAGCGCCGTACGGGAGCACGTGGGGAAGACGCTGGAGCTGGATGTCACCTGCGGCGAACTCGTCGACGTCCTCGTGCCCGCCTTCGCCGACGCCGCGGAGGTCGACCTGTTGGACCCCGTCGTCCACGGTGAGGAACCCCCGTCGGCGCCCGTCGGACCCGACGTACCCCTGCGCCGTATGTCCTTCGCCTCGACGGACCGTCGAGGGGACTCGCTTGGCGCCGTGGCGGGCCCGTTCCGCTTTCCGGCAGCGTGGCTGCGGTCACTGACCGACCTACGACCTCATCTGGCCACCAGCCGCCCAGGCGACGGCCCCGCGCACTCCGCCATCGTCACCCCGCTGACCCTCCGGGGCGGCGTGTACGGAACGCTGAGCCTCTTCCGGTCCCCCGACCGCGATCCGTTCGTGGACGAGGACCTCGACCTCGCCCTGGACATCGCCGCGCGCACCGCGCTGCACATCGACAACGCACGCCGCTACACGCGCGAGCACACCATCGCCCTGACCCTGCAACGCCGTCTTCTGCCCCAGCGTCCGGAGCCGCAAGTCGCTGTGGAGAGCGCTCATTTCTCCCAGTCGGCCGAGGCCGGGGGCGGATGGTTCGACGTCTTCCCGCTCTCCGGCGCGCGCGTCGCCCTCACCGTCGGCCGCGTCTCCGGTACCGGCATCCACTCCGCCATGGCGATGGGCCAACTGCGCACCGCCATCCATACCCTGGCCGCGCTCGACCTGGAACCCGACGAACTCCTCGCCCGCCTCGACGACACGGTGAACCGACTCGCCGCCGAACGCGCCGGCCTCCCACCCGGCGACCCCCTGCGGAGCCAGACGCTGACCGCCGACTGCCTCTATGGCGTCTACGACCCGCTGGCCATGAACTGCGTCATCGCCCTCGCCGGTGGTCCGCGACCGGTACTCGCGTATCCCGACGGAACCACCGGGACAGTCGACGTTCCCTCCGCGCCCCCACTGGGCGGTGGCGAAGGAGCACCGTTCGCGAGCACGCGCCTCGAACTGCCCGAAGGGAGCGTCCTCGCGCTGTACACCGGCGCGTTCCTTCCCGCCGACGAGACGGAGAGGAAGGCTGGGCAGGACCGTCTGCGGCAGATCCTCGTGGACAGTGGACGCCCGCTGGACGACCTGCGCGACGAGGCCGTGAGCACGGTTCCGGCCCCTTCCCCCGGCGACGATGCGGTACTGCTTCTCGTGCGGACCCGCTCACTCGACCCCGGCCTCGTCTCCACCTGGGACCTGCCGGCAGACCCCGCGGCCATCGCCACGGCCCGAGCCCGGACGCGGCGCACGCTGGCCGAATGGAATCTCGACGAACTCTCGCTCACCACCGAGCTCATCGTCAGCGAACTGGCCACCAACGCCGTGCGTCACGGCGCACCGCCCATCAGGCTCCGCCTGATCAAGGGCGCCCGTACGCTCACCTTCGAGGTCAACGACTCCAGCCCCGTCTCACCGCACCTTCGCCACGCGCAGACCAGTGACGAGGGCGGCCGCGGCCTGTTCATCTGCGCCGAAGCCGCACAGAGCTGGGGCGTCCGCTTCAGCGACGCCGGCAAGACCATCTGGACGGAACAGGAACTCCCCCACCCGGCATAGCGCCGTGGCGAAGCCCATGCCGAAAGGCCCGCCGGGCGCCCCTCCCCCACGGCGGGGCGGGCCCGGCGGGCCGGTTCGGTGTAGTCCTGGTTCGGTGTGGCTCCGGTTCGGTTACGGGGCGATGCGGAAGCTCCGGATCATCGTCTGGACGAGCTTGTTGCCGTCCTCGTCCTCCGCGGTGATCCGGTACGACGCGAAGCCCGCCGTGTCCGGCATGCGCAGGAGCGCCGTGCCCCGGGCTCCTGTCCGGAGCACAGGAGCGTTCTGCCAGGTGACGCCGTCGTCGTGGCTGACGGCCAGCTCCAGATCGCGCAGGTCCACGGCGTCGGTGTCCTGCCGGGCCACGTCGAGAGTCACGGGCAGCGACTTCCCGGCGCGTGCGTCGATGCCGTCCTGGAGGAAGGCTGTGTCAAGTCGTGCGAGCAGCAGGGGCAGCAGGGGCTTCTGTCCCTCGGCCGGCTTGCCGGAGCGGAAGGTCCAGGTGGTCTCGGACTTCGTGCCCAACGGGGTCCAGCCGGCCTGTCGGACGGCGGTGGACGTCACCGTGTAGGTGGCGGTCTCGTCGGGCACGGTCACCTTCGCACCGACCGGGGTGGCGTTGCTGCCGAGCAGTTCGCCGTCCCGCCACATGGTGGTGGTACCGGTCGCGTCCGTGGGGACGTTCATCCGCGCATGATGCCCGTACTCACCGACATTGAAGGGCGCGTGGATGAGATTGATCTGGTCACCGTCGCGGAACGAGTCGGAGCGCTGGCCCATGTTGATCTGCCCGTAGTACCGGTCGGGATTGACCGGGCTCCGGTTCCACGTCGTGTTCGTACGGCCCGGCTTCAGAGTGCCGAAGCCGTCGATCATGCCCTGCTTGCCGCCGCCGTTGACGATCGCCGTGCGCATCCAGTTGATGTTCTCGCCGGGCGTGTAGTACTCCACCCGGTCCGCGAGCGGCAGCGGCTCCACGAACTGGTGGACGTTGCCGAGGCCGCCTCCGCCGGTGACTATAGGCTGGTCGCGACGGAAGACCCGTTCCATGGTGCCGTGCCCGTGGTATTTGGTGTGCACCTGGGCGAGGTCGCGGTCGTGCACGACGTAGGAGAGGTCGTCCGGAACCTGGCCGTCGCCGAGGAACACCAGGTTGTAGAACCAGCCGTCGGCGGTGAGCATCGGCACGTTCCCGGCCGCGTCCTTGGGCACCAGGGTGGGCCGGTAGGCGAAGCGCAAGACGTGGTCGTCGACCTTTTCCGTCGGGGTGGCGAAGAACTCGTGCCGGGCGCCGTAGACCGACACGTACGCCTGCTGGATGGAGCTGCGCCCGCCCTCCGCGGGCGTGACGGCCGCCATGATGTACAGCTCGGCGAAGACCCGTCCGGCGTCGTCCTTGTCGACCCGGACCGTGATGGGCTTGGCGGTACGGGCGTCCAGCGTCGTCGACGCGTCGCCACTCACCTCGACGTTCGTCCGCGTGACCAGCGCCACCTGCGGCGCGGCCTTCGGGTCGGCGGCGTCGCGGGTCTCCAGGTACGTGAGGATGTCGTACCGGCCCTTGGGCAGCCGGGCTGTCCCCCGGCCGCTGGTGAGGACCGGCAGGTCGTACTGGCGGCCGTCGGCGGTGTTGATGAGGTAACCGCGCGTGGAGGTGGGGGCGTTGCCGTCCCGGCCCGTCGCGTGGATCGTGAGGTTGTACGCCTCGATGTCGAAGAGGGCACCGAGCGCCGTGGTCAGGCGGATGCCCGGGGCGGTCGCGTCGAGGTGCCCGGAGTACGTGCCTGCGGTGCCCTTGGTCGGGTCGACGGTGACGGTGGTTCCGGCCGTGCCGTGGGCCGGCACGGTCAGCGTCGTGTCTGCCACGGTGAACAGGCCGGCGGGGGTGTTGACCGACGGCTTGATGTCGAGCCTGACGGCGGTGTCGGTGTCGTTGCGGTAGCTGACGGGCCGGACGACCGGATTCGCGGGATAGGGGAAGCGGAACCGGGGGGCGATGCCCGCGCTGGTCACGGCCAGGTCCTGGGCGGTCGCCCGGGCGACGTCCAGGCGGCCGGCGCCCTGGCCGTACACGGAGACACCGTCCAGCGGCTGGGCGCTGCTCATCAGTGCCGCCTTGAGCTGCGGGGCCTTCCAGTCCGGGTGGCGCTGAGCGAGCAGCGCGACACCTCCGGCGACCGCCGGCGCGGCCATCGAGGTTCCGCTCGCATTGGTGTACGCGGTGCCGACCGGGGTGCCCATCGTCGTGCCGGAGGCTCGGGGCGCGATGATGCCCTGCCCGGGTGCGGCGATGTCGGGCTTGAGAGCGGAGTCCCCGACTCGGGGGCCGCGGCTGGAGAAGGGGCTGAGGGTGTCGGTCTTGGTCACGCTGCCGACGGTCAGCGCGGCGTCCGCCGAGCCGGGGCTGCCCACGGTGAGATCGCCACCGGAGTTGCCCGCCGAGATGACGAAGAGGGAACCGGACTCATCTGTCAGGGAGTTGACGGCGAGGGCGAGCGGGTCCGTGCCGTCCGTGGGGTCACCGCCCAGGCTCATGTTGATCGCCGCAGGGTGCTTCCCGGCCGCCCACTGCATTCCGGCGAGGATGTCGCTCTCGGTGCAGCGCCCCGAGTCGCCGCACACCTTGCCTACGAGGAGCGTGGCACCGGGTGCGACACCCTTGTACGTACCCCCGGACTGCGCCCCGGACCCGGCCACGATGCCTGCCACATGGGTGCCGTGGCCGTGACCGTCCTTCACGCCGATCACGCTGTTCGTGAAGTCCACGGCCTCCGTGACCCGTCCGGCCAGGTCGGGGTGGGTGGCGTCGTAACCGGTGTCGAGGACGGCGACGGTACGGCCGGTGCCGTCGTAGCCGTTCTGCCAGGCGGTGGGGGCGCCGATCTGGTTGTTGCGCTGCTCGTTCAGGACCTGTCGCGTGCCGTCGAGCCAGACGCGGCCGATGCCGCCGCCGATGCCGCGCGCCTTCGCCCCGGTCTTGAGCTCCTTCCACAGATCGTCGCGGTCGGAGCGTTCCACCGTGGCGGCGGCGCCGTCGATGCTGGGCAGGGCGCGGGTGACGTCGATGTGGTCGGCGGCGGTCGCGGACCTGGACGAGCCCGCGTAGCCGAGGAGGAGCGGAAGGGGCTCGTTCGTGGCGTCGTCGAACCCACGCTGGAGGAGCGCGGTCACGTCAAAGAGCCGCTCATCGAGGACGTCCGCCGCGATGAGTTCCTGCGCGTCCGACGGAATGACGGATATGTACCTCTCCGACCCCTTCTCCTCGATCGCCTGGTAGAAGCCGATCGATTCGCGACCTTCTGCCGGGGTCACTTGAACCGTGGGGAGGCCGTCCGGCCCGGCGCCCAGATCGACCCGGTCTCCGGTGATCAGGGTTACGGAGCGGATCTGGGTGGAACCGGCGGAGTCGACCGAGGGGGTGCCGATCGCGGGTACCGCGGTGGCGGGTTGGACCGCGAGTGCCACGGTGAAGGCTGCCGCGGAGACGAGGGCGAGAGTGTGCCGCCCTCTGGTGCGCAGCGGAGACGGGCCGGACAAAGGGCTGCCCTCCGGGGGTGTGGGGAACAGATGCCCGGGGATCGTCACACATCAGGGCGGCGCGGAAAGTCGCAGGTGACTGGCGCTTTTGCGCCGCGTCTCATAAGCGCCACCCTGCTGAAGGTGAGATTCCGCTTGTGGGACACAATCCCGTTCATGGAACACACGTGGGAGGGTTCGCTCCGGGCACTGGGCCTCACCGAGGCCGAGGAGCGCGTCTACCGGACGGCCGTCACGGCAGGCACGTCAGAGCCCGGTGGCCTCGCCGACGACACCGGAATCCCCCCGGACCAAGTCGTCGCCGTACTCGGCGTGCTCCGCGCCAAAGGGCTGATGACGACGCGTCCCGGCGGCACGGGTGACCTCGTTCCCGCCGCGCCGGATGTCGCTCTGTCCTCGACCCTGCTGACCTGGGAGCACGAGCTGCAGAAGGCGCGGATCGCGCTCGCGGAGCTGACGTCCGCCCACCGGGCGCGGGAACGCTGGACGGCAGGGGACGCCGGGGCCGTGGAGACCGTCACCGGGGCGGAGGCGGTGGCTCACTGGTTCCGGCATCTGCAACGCAGCGCGACCGAGGAGTTCCTGGCCTGTACCCGTGGGCCGTACATGGCGGTCCATGGGGCTTCCAACGGCGCCGAGGTAGCGGCGTTCGCCGAGCGCGGCGTCGTCAGCCGCGGACTCATCGACCGCTCCGTACTCGCCGACTCCTCGATCCACGACGAGCTGCTCGCGGCACTCGACCGGGGCCAGGACGTGCGCTTCGTCGACGAGCTGCCGGTGAAGATGGTCATCGCCGACCGCTCCCTCGCGATGGTTCCGCTGGCCACTCCCGGCAGTACGGAACCCGGGGCGGTCGTCATACGGTCGAGCGGACTCCTCGACGCTCTCCTGGCACTCTTCGAGCAGCTGTGGGACCGCGGGGTGCAGCTTCGCGACGCTCTGGACCCGGACGGCGGGGGGACCGACTTCACCCCGGCCCCGCTCGACCGCCGCATCCTCGCACTCCTGCTCGCCGGACACACCGACGAGGCCACAGGCAAGCAGCTCGGCCTGGCACGCCGCACGGTACAGCGTCGGGTGAGCACCCTAATGGAGGCCGCCAACGTGCACACGCGCCTCCAGCTCGGGTGGCACGCACGTGACCGAGGGTGGCTGTAGGGCGGGACGCATGCCGGTGCGGCCCCGGCAGGACGCGTACCGGAGTCGCGACGCCGTCGTGCTGGCGGGGTTCGGGAGGGCGGAAGTCCGCCACCCCTCAGAGCTGGTCCCGCCCCGGGGAGCCGCCCCAAGATCGCCCCCATGACACGTGAACGACCCTCCCGACCCGGTGCGCCCCGACCGGCCCACACCGGCCGACGCACCCTGCTGGCGGCCACCATCGTCGCGCTCGCCGGCGGACTCGTCATTCCCCTCGGCTCCGCGACCGCCCAGCCCGCCGGCGCGCAGGCATCCGCGCCCAGCGCCGCCGCTGCCGGCCGGCACGACATCACCCTCGTCACCGGCGACGTGGTGCACTACCTGGACGGCCCCGGCAACCAGGACGTCGTCACCGTCGGCGACCCGGGCGACGCCGAACCGAACGTCCGCATCCAGGAGTTCGGCGACCACCTGTACGTGGTGCCCGAGAAGGCCGAGGCACTGCTTGCCGCCGGCCGGCTCGACCGCCGCCTGTTCGACATCAGGGCGCTCGTGGAGATGGGGTACGACGACGCGCGCAGCGGCGGCCTGCCGCTGATCGCCACGTACGCCGACACAACCGCCCGCTCGCTGCCCGCCGCGCCCGACGGCAGCGCCGTGACCCGGCGTCTGGAGAGCATCCACGGCGCCGCGCTCAAGGCCGACAAGCGCAGCCTCGACACCTTCTGGGCCGATGTCGCGGCCTCGCCGAAGGCCCGGTCGCTCGGCGGCGGCATAGCGAAGCTGTGGCTGGACGGCCGCGTCGAGGCCGCCCTGAAGGACTCCGTGCCGCAGGTCGGCGCACCCCAGGCATGGGCCGTGGGCTACGACGGCAAGGGCATCAAGGTCGCCGTCCTCGACACGGGCATCGACCCGAGCCACCCTGACGTCAAGGACCACATCGTCGGGTCGAAGAGCTTCGTTCCCGGCCAGGAAGTACTGGACAAGCACGGCCACGGCACCCACTGCGCCTCCACGATCGCCGGTTCCGGCGCCGCCTCGGACGGCGCGAACAAGGGCGTCGCACCGGGCGCCGACCTGCTGATCGGCAAGGTCCTCAGCGACTCGGGCTCCGGCGCCGACTCGGGGATCATCGAGGCCATGGAGTGGGCCAAGGCCGAGGGCGCCGACGTCGTCAGCATGAGCCTCGGCTCGTCTGTCCCCGATGACGGCGACAACCCGATGGCCCAGGCCGTCGACGCGCTCTCCGCCGGCGGCGGCCCACTGTTCGTCATCGCGGCCGGCAACGCGTACGCGGAGGGATCGATCGGGGCGCCCGGCTCGGCCGAAAAGGCGCTGACCGTCGCCGCGGTCGACAAGTCCGACCGGCGCGCGTCCTTCTCCAGCATGGGCCCGCTGGTGCGCTCGTACGCGCTCAAGCCGGACATCTCCGCACCCGGTGTCAACATCAACGCGGCCGCCTCGCAGGCCGTCCCGAACACCACCGGCATGTACCGCTCGATGTCGGGCACCTCGATGGCCACCCCGCACGTCGCCGGCGCCGCCGCGATCCTCAAGCAGCGCCACCCCGACTGGACAGGGCAGCAGCTCAAGGACGCGCTGATGACCACGTCCAAGCAGCTCACCGCCTACACGCCGTACCAGATGGGCACCGGCCGCCTGGACGTCAAGGCCGCCCTCGACAGCACCGTCGAGGCCACCGGCTCGGTCGCGGCCGCCACCTACGACTGGCCACACGCGGCCACCGACACCGCCGCTCAGCGCACCATCACGTACCGCAATCACGGCACCGCGGACGTCACGCTCAATCTGACGCTCGACACCACCAGCGCCGCCTACAGCCTGTCGCGGACATCGGTCACCGTCCCGGCAGGCGGCACCGCGCAGACCGTGCTCACCCTGGACCCGACCCAGGTCCCAGCCGCCACCACCTTCTCCGGCCAGGTCATCGCCACCAACGCCGCCAATGACGCGGTCGCCGCGCACACCGGCTTCGCGCTGCACAAGGAGCGCGAGCTGCACAACCTGACGGTCAAGCTCCTCGACCGTCAGGGCAAGCCGGCCACCGGCCGCGTGGTGCTCGCCAAGCTCGGCGATCAGGACCCGTCGATTCTCCAGCTGAACGGCGAGCAGACCCTGCGGCTGCCCCCCGGCAACTACGGGGCCTGGGCCGTCATGGACACCACCGGCGACCGCGCGGACTCACTCGCCATGATGTTCCTGGTCGACCCCGAGACGATGCTGGACAAGGACACCACGATCACGCTGGATGCGAGCAAGGCCCGTAAGATCAGCGTCCGAACGCCCGAGGAGTCCGAGACCCGGCAGTGGCGCTACGACATGGCCCGGACCGCTCCCAGCGGTGCCGTGTTCCGTGAGGCGTACCCGATCCCGGTCAAGTACGACCAGCTGTGGGCGACTCCGACCGAGCAGGTCACCGAGGGCGGCTTCAGCTTCCTGACCCGCTGGCGACAGGGCCAGGAACGGTACGACGTGACCGCCGACGACCGCGACGTGCCGGTCACCGTGCAGAACGGCACACCCGGCACCAACGGGCGACTCCAGCTGCGTGCGGTCTACGCGGGCAACGGTGCCGCCTCCGACTACGCCGGACTGGACGTGCGCGGCAAGGCCGTCATCGTCGACCGCAGCGACGCCGTCAAGCCCACCGACCGGGTGGCGAACGCGGTCGCCGCCGGAGCCAAGGCACTGTTCGTCGTCAACGACGGCGCCGGCAACCTGCTCGAGTCCTACAGCGCCAGCGGCACGACTGCGGCCATCCCGGTCCTGTCCGTGCGCCGCGAGGACGGCCGACGGCTCGTCGACGACGCCCGCGACGGCGGCCTGCGGCTCACCGTCGACCAGCACCAGTTCGCGGAGTACCTGTACGACCTGGTCTCCCGGCACGACGGCGCCATCCCGGATCGCTCGCTGGCCTACGCCCCCGACGAGGACGACCTGGCCCGCGTGGACAGCGCCTACTACGGCCACCGCGCGGCGCTCGGCGGCGGCTACCGCTACGACCTCCCCGGGTACGGAGCGGGCGTCGGTTTCCGGGAGTGGGAGTCCTACCCGGCCACCCGCACCGAGTGGGTGACCCCGCAGACCGGCAAGGCGCTCTGGTACGAGGACCACTCGGTGTTCCAGCCGGGCACGTCCAGCACCGGCCTGGAGATGCGCGGCACCCGGTCCGCCTACCTCCCGGGCAAGCGCTTCCGCGCCGACTGGTTCGCGCCGGTGCAGAGGCCGCGCCTGGGCACCGAGTTCTGGGGTCCGTTCCGCGACACCGGCGGCAACATGCAGTTCAACATGCCCGCCTGGGCCGACTCCGGCACGGGCCACGCCGGCGCCATGCCCGGGGACACCGAGTCGCTCGCGCTCTACCGGGACGGCGTCCTGGTCAGGCAGGGACAGTTCCAGTCGCTCGTCACCTTCGACCAGCCCGCGGAGACGCTTCCGTACACCCTGGTCCAGGACGCCTCCCGTGACTCGGCCGCCTGGAAGACCTCGGTCCGCACCCACACCGAGTGGGACTTCAGGTCCGGCAAGGACGACCTGACCGGGCCGAACAAGGGCAAGCTGCGGCTGCTCCAGCTCGACTACGGCGTCGACACCGACCTCACGGGCGACACCAAGGCAGGGACGCGGACGGAGGTCACCCTGTCCGCCGCCACCCAGGCATGGCTGGCCGACCAGGCCAAGGCCACCGAGGCAACCCTGTCCGTGTCCTACGACGACGGCGGGACCTGGACCCCGGTCACGTTGAGCCGAACGGCCGACGGCGCGTGGAAGGCGTCCTTCGTGACGCCGGACACCCCCGGCGGATTCGTCTCCCTCAAGGCCACCGCCAAGGCCGAGGGCGGACTCGGCATCACCCAGGAAGTCATCCGGGCCTTCGGCCTGCGCTGATCCCCCACCTGCCCGACGGTGGTCGGCCCGCACGCCGCGGTCGCCCACCGCCGGGCGCTCTCACCGGCTGATCCAGCCCGACTCGGCGACGTGCCAGCCCAGTTGCATCCGGGTGTCGACGCCGGTCAGCTCCATCAGCCGCCGCATCCGCCGCTGCACCGTACGAAGCCCCAGCTCCAGCTGCTTGGCCACCATCGAGTCGGTCTGCCCCAGCAAGAGCAGGGAAAGGATCCGCACGTCGGTCTCGTCCGGCCCCTCCACCTGCTCGTCCACCGTCGCTCCTCCCGCGGTCAGCACGACGGGCCTCGCCTCGGCCCACACCGCCTCGAACAGGCCCACCAGGACGTCCACCATCCCCGCCGCGTGAACCACCACGGCCGAGGGTTCGGCCGAGGCCCGGACGAGGGGCACCAGGCCCACCGTCCCGTCGGACACGAGCAGCTCGGTGGGCACACGATCGACCACTCGCACCTGCTGCCCCCGGTCGAGGGCCGCCGCCAGCGGCCCCATGATCCCAGGACGGTCCAGGACCCGACGCTCGATCACCACCCGGTACCCCACCCCGCGTCCGGTAGCCAGCTCCTCGGCCCCGCGCATTGCGACCGTGTCGCCCGGCACCAGGGCAAGCACCTCCCGTGTGGCCGACGCCCGCACCTGCTCAAAGCGGTTGCGCACGGCCTCGGCGCCGGCCACCACGTCCACCACGTCGTACCCGGCCGGCCGGACCGCCGTACGCCGGTAGTCCTCGGCCAAGGACAGGGCAGCGGCCTCCGCCTGTGCCAGTTCGTGGCGGCGCTGAGCGAGCAGCCCGGTCAGCGCCAACGCCGGAGGCGCCGGCACATGGTGCCCCGACGCGTCGCCCGACGGCGTGACCAACCCCCGGCCGGTCAGGCTCTTCAACACAGCAGCCACCTCCGCCTCGGTGACCCCGAGGTCGCGGGCCAACGTGGGGGCGCCGGCGGAGCCGGACTCCACGAGGCCGCGGTAGACGGCCTCTTCCCGCTCCCCCAGTCCCACGATCTCCAGCATGGCTTGCTCCTTTCATCGGGTACCGCAAGGGCCCGGGACCTCCATGGAGACCCCGGGTCCGCGACGGACCGGGTGACGCCCACCGAAGTCCGGATCCGGATGGGGATAGCCCCGTCCCCACGACGTCCGCCGTGTCGTCGGCGATCGCGATGCGGTGCTTCCCTTCGGGCAGCCGGATCTCCGCGCCCCGCCGCGCAGCGGGGACTGTTCGAGGCACCGTCCCCGGATCACGGCCGTCAGATCGTCACACGCACTCGCCAGACGGGGTTTCGCCGACAGCTGTCGCATGTGCGCCCGGGCACAAAGACGCCACCGCCCGAGAAGGCAGGGAGGCTGGGTGTGGCGGCCTGCCCAAGAGCCCTAGCAGGAGGCCGCGATCAGCGGCCTGCGCGCCGTTGGCCACTGATCGTTCAGCTAGTGCCGCCGCCCATCGGCGTCGAGTTCAGGACGACGAGGGCGGCGATGTGGTGTTCCCGAGCGGCGTCCGCGGTCATGGCAGGCGCATGCCCCTCTACCTCCAGGCACTCGTGGACGGCGAGGGGTTCGAGGAGCAGGTGGAGGTGGCGCACTCGGCCCCAACTACCGACCGAGCAAGCGGCCCCGGAACCCCACCGACGAGCCTCCGACCAACTGACCGATGAAGCAAGAGGGGCATCAAGGATGCAGAATTCAACACAGTGTGCGGCGTGTCACACGCAAGGGCTGTGGGATCGCTGTGGGATCATCGTCGTGGCTCCACACCCAGGTTCCACCTAAAACCCCAGGTCAAGAAGGTCAAGGCCCGTTGCGGCGGACCAGAAGCGCACGTTTCGCCGCACCGATGCGAGGCGTTCGCCGCACGCGAAAACACCCCTCCAGGGGCGTTTTCGCAGGTCAGAACGTTTTTCTTGGTGGGGCGGGTGGGACTCGAACCCACGGCCGACGGATTATGAGTCCGCTGCTCTAACCGGCTGAGCTACCGCCCCGAACGCTGAGGCGCGTACATGTGTGCGCGCCGTCTGCCGCAGCATAGCCGCTCATACGATCTCCTGCTTCGGATGATCGGCTCTGCTGACCATGAAGACCCCGTCGCGCCGCGCTTGGTTCCCGGAGACGCGAAAAAGGACCCCGAAGGGTCCTCTTCCGTCCTGCTCCCCCGACTGGACTCGAACCAGTAACCTGCCGATTAACAGTCGGCTGCTCTGCCAATTGAGCTACAGGGGATCGCGCGCTCCCCCGACTGGACTCGAACCAGTAACCTGCCGATTAACAGTCGGCTGCTCTGCCAATTGAGCTACAGGGGATTGCTGCGTTTGCACCGAACGTACCCACTCCGGGTGTCCCGGGCGGGCGGTTGCTCGCTGCGACACATACATTAGCGCAAGCAGGGGGGTGCTCCGCCAATCGGTATCGCCGTGGGCACCAGCGATGCATCAGGGAAGCTCCAGGGAAGGGTGGTGGCCGTGCGGTACAAGCTGACGTTCGTCGTGGGACTTGCCCTCGGTTACGTGATCGGCACGCGGGCCGGACGCGAGCGGTACGAGGAGATGAAGAAGTCCGCCAGGGACTTCGCGCAGAACCCGGCCGTGCGCAACGCCGCCGAGTCGGCGGCCCAGACCGGGCGCCAGGTCGCGGGCAAGGCGGTGCACGCCGTGAGTGACACGGTGGGCGACAGGCTGCCGTCGTCCGTGACCGACCGGTTCCACGCGCTGTGCGGGCACGGGCGCTCCAACGGCAAGGTCGAGGACGACGACTGGGGCACCAGCAACACCTGAGCCCCCGCCGGGCCCCCACGTGCGGCAGAATCATGTGCCATGGGGATAGTCGCCGGACTCGACAGCTCTGCTGGATTCACGCGCATCGTCGTCTGTGACACGGACACGGGCGCCGTACTGCGCCAGGGGTACGCCGCACACCAGGGCGAACCCAAGGCCACCGAGGTCGATCCGCAGGCATGGCTGCTCTCCCTCGGGGAGGCCGCGACCGGCGGGCTCCTGGAGGGCGTGCAGGCCATCGGCGTCTCGGCCCAACAGAACGGGCTCGTGCCGCTCGACGCGCAGGGCGGTCTCGTACGGCCCGCGCTCGTCGGCAACGACAAGCGGGCCCAGGTCGCCGCGGCCGACCTCGTCGAGTCGCTCGGCGGGCGCCAGGCGTGGGCCGAGGCCGTCGGCTGCGTGCCGGGCTCCGGGCAGCCGGTCGCCAAACTGCGCTGGCTGGCCCGTACGGAGCCGGAGAACGCCCAGCGGATCGCGATGGTCCTCCAGCCGCACGACTGGCTGGTCTGGCAGCTCCTCGGCCGGCCCGCCCGCCGCACCACCGACCGCGGCGCCGCCTCCGGCACCGGCTACTGGTCGGCCCGGACCGGCGCGTACCGCCCCGACCTCCTGGAACTCGCCCTCGGGCACCAGGCCGTGCTGCCCGAGGTCCTCGGTCCCGCCGAGGCCGCCGGCACCACCCCCGAGGGGCTGCTCATCTCCGCCGGAACGGGCGAGACGATGGCCGCCGCGCTCGGTCTCGGTCTCGGCCCCGGCGACGCGGTCGTCTCGCTCGGCGCCTCCGGCTCCGTGATGGCCGTGCACCACGAGGCCCTCGCCGACCCCAGCGGCATGATCACCTCCTTCGCCGACGCCACCGGCATGCACCTGCCCGTCGTCCACACCTCCAACGCGGTACGGGTGCTGCGCGGCACCGCCGAGATGCTGGGCGTCGAGTCGCTGGAGGAGCTCTCCGCGCTCGCCCTGAAGTCGACGCCGGGCGCCTCCGGGCTCGTCCTGCTGCCCTACCTGGAGGGCGAGCGGACCCCGAACCTCCCGCACACCGCGGGCACCCTCAGCGGGCTGCGGCGCGAGTCGATGAAGCCCGAACACCTCGCGCGGGCCGCGTTCGAGGGGATGCTCTGCGCGCTCGCCGACGCCATGGACGTCCTGCGCGGGCGCGGTGTCGAGGTGCGGCGGGTCTTCCTGCTCGGCGCCTCGGCCGGCCTGACGGCCGTACAGGCCCTCGCGCCCGCGCTCCTCGGCGCGCAGGTCGTCGTCCCCCAGCCGGCCGACTACGCGGCGCTCGGAGCCGCCCGGCAGGCCGCCTGGGCCCTCGGGGTCGCCCGGGGCACGCTGTCGCCGTCCGCTCCCCCGGCCTGGCAGGGCGCCGCCGCCCAGGTCCTGGAACCCGGCGAGGAACTGCCGGTGGGACAGGCCGTGCGGCAGCAGTACGCGGCGACACGGGAGCAGATCCACCCGGGCGCGTTCGGCGCGTAGCCCCCGCCAGGGGGTGTCTTGCCGATCAGGCCGAGCCCCGCCTGATCGGCAAGACACCCCGCCTAAACCCGCGCTTCGTAAAGTCTTCGCCAGGGCTCGCCCCGCACCCCGAAAACCGAGTCGTCTCCCACAGGGGTGCGGGCGATAGTAGGACCCGTGCTCATAAGACTTCTCCGAACCCACCTGCGGCCCTACCGAAAACCCATCGCGCTGCTCGTCCTGCTGCAGTTCCTGCAGACCTGCGCGAGCCTCTACCTGCCGACGCTGAACGCGGACATCATCGACAACGGTGTCGTGAACGGCGACACCGGCTACATCCTGCGCTTCGGCGCCCTGATGGTCGGCGTCTCCGTCGTGCAGGTCGTCTGCAACATCGGCGCCGTCTACTACGGCGCACGGACGGCGTCCGCGCTGGGCCGGGACATCCGCGGGGCGATCTTCGACCGGGTGCAGTCCTTCTCCGCGCGGGAGCTCGGCCACTTCGGCGCGCCCTCGCTGATCACCCGTACGACCAATGACGTGCAGCAGGTCCAGATGCTGGTCCTGATGGCGTTCACCCTGATGGTCTCCGCACCGATCATGTGTGTCGGCGGCATCGTGATGGCGCTCGGCCAGGACGTGCCGCTGTCGGCCGTGCTGCTCGCGGTCGTGCCGGTCCTCGGCGTCTCCGTCACCCTGATCGTCCGGCGGATGCGGCCGCTCTTCCGGACCATGCAGGAGCGCCTCGACACGGTGAACCGGGTGCTGCGCGAGCAGATCACCGGCAACCGCGTCATCCGCGCCTTCGTGAAGGACGGGTACGAGGAGGAGCGGTTCCGCCGGGCCAACGCCGACCTGACCGACGTGTCGATGTCGACCGGCCGGCTGATGGCGCTGATGTTCCCGGTCGTCATGACCGTCGTGAACGTCTCCAGCGTCGCCGTCGTCTGGTTCGGCGCGCACCGCATCGACAGCGGCGGGATGGAGATCGGCGCGCTGACCGCCTTCCTCGCCTATCTGATGCAGATCGTGATGGCCGTCATGATGGCCACCTTCATGTTCATGATGGTGCCGCGCGCCGAGGTGTGCGCCGAGCGCATCGAGGAGGTCCTCGCGACCGAGTCCAGCGTCGTCCCGCCGGCCGAGCCGGTGACGACCCTCGACCGGCGCGGGCACCTGGAGGTCAGGAGCGCGGACTTCCGGTACCCGGGCGCGGAGGAGTCGGTCCTCAAGGACGTCGGGCTCGTCGCCCGGCCCGGGGAGACGACCGCGATCATCGGGTCCACCGGCAGCGGCAAGTCGACGCTCCTCGGGCTCGTCCCCCGCCTCTTCGACGCCACCGGGGGCGAGGTCCTCGTCGACGGCGTCGACGTGCGGAAGCTCGACCCCGCGCTGATGGCGAGGACCGTGAGTCTCGTCCCGCAGAAGCCGTACCTGTTCTCCGGGACGGTGGCGACGAACCTGCGGTACGGGAAGCCCGACGCGACCGACGAGGAGCTCTGGCACGCCCTGGAGGTCGCCCAGGCCGCCGACTTCGTCCGAGCCCTCGAGAACGGGCTGAACGCCCCGATCGCGCAGGGCGGCACGAACGTCTCCGGCGGTCAGCGGCAGCGGCTCGCCATCGCGCGGACGCTGGTGCGGAAGCCGGAGATCTACCTCTTCGACGACTCCTTCTCCGCCCTGGACTACGAGACCGACGCGCTGCTGCGCGAGGCGCTCCGGCGGGAGACGGCCGACTCGACCGTGGTGATCGTCGCCCAGCGGGTGGCGACCATCCGGGACGCCGACCGGATCATCGTCCTCGACGAGGGCCGGGTCGTCGGCACGGGCCGGCACCAGGAGCTGATGGTGGAGAACGAGACGTACCGGGAGATCGTGCTCTCCCAGCTGACCGAGGCGGAGGCAGCCTGATGGCCGGTCCTGGCGGACGCATGATGGCCGGTGGCGGCCCCGACCAGCGGTCGATGGACTTCAAGGGCTCGGGCAGACGGCTGCTGAAGCAGCTCGCGCCCGAGCGCGCCACGCTCTGGGTGATGCTGATCGCGGGCGTGCTGTCGGTGGCGGCCTCCGTGGTCGGGCCGAAGATCCTCGGCAAGGCGACCGACCTGGTCTTCGCGGGCGTCATCGGGCGGGAGTTCGAGGGCGGTACGAAGGCGGAGGTCATCGAGGGACTCCGCGCGACGGGCGACTCCGGCAAGGCGGACATGCTCTCGGGGGTCGACTTCACCCCGGGGCAGGGCATCGACTTCGGCGCGGTCGGCGAGGTCCTGCTCTGGGTCCTCGCGATCTACGTGGCGGCGGGCCTGCTGATGCTGGTCTCCACCCGTATGTCGATCAAGGTGATCAACCGGACGGTCTTCCGGATGCGGGAGGACGTCCAGACGAAGCTGGCGCGGCTGCCGCTGTCGTACTTCGACAAGGCGAAGCGCGGCGAGGTCCTGTCCCGGGCGACCAACGACATCGACAACATCTCGCAGACCCTCCAGCAGTCGATGGGCCAGCTGGTCAACTCGCTGCTCACGATCGTCGGCGTCCTCGCGATGATGTTCTGGATCTCGCCGCTGCTCGCCCTGGTGGCGCTGGTGACGGTGCCGGTCTCGGTCTTCGTCGCGGCGAAGATCGGCAAGCGCTCGCAGCCGCACTTCGTGCAGCAGTGGAAGTCCACGGGCACGCTGAACGCGCACGTGGAGGAGATGTACACCGGGCACACCCTGGTGAAGGTCTTCGGCCGGCAGGAGGAGTCCGCGCGGGACTTCGCCGAGCAGAACGAGGCCCTCTACGAGGCCGGGTTCAAGGCGCAGTTCAACAGCGGCGTGATGCAGCCGGTGATGTTCTTCGTCTCGAACATCAACTACGTCCTGGTGGCCGTGGTCGGCGGTCTGCGGGTGGCGAGCGGCACGCTCTCCATCGGTGACGTGCAGGCCTTCATCCAGTACTCGCGCCAGTTCTCGATGCCGCTGACGCAGGTCGCGTCGATGGCGAACCTGGTGCAGTCGGGCGTGGCCTCGGCGGAGCGGGTCTTCGAGCTCCTCGACGCCGAGGAGCAGGAGCCGGACGCGCCGACGAGCGAGCACCCGGCGGACCTCAAGGGCAAGGTCGCCCTGGAGGGCGTCTCCTTCCGGTACGAGAAGGACAAGCCGCTCATCGAGGACCTGTCGCTCACCGTGGAGCCGGGCCAGACGGTCGCGATCGTCGGCCCGACGGGAGCGGGCAAGACGACCCTCGTGAACCTCCTCATGCGGTTCTACGAGGTCACGGGCGGCCGGATCACCCTGGACGGCGTCGACGTCGCGAAGATGTCCCGCGAGGACCTGCGCAAGGGCGTCGGCATGGTCCTCCAGGACACGTGGCTGTTCGGCGGGACCATCGCCGACAACATCGCGTACGGCGCCACGCGCGAGGTCACCCGGGCGGAGGTCGAGGAGGCGGCACGGGCCGCGCACGCCGACCGGTTCATCCGCACCCTGCCCGACGGCTACGACACGGTCATCGACGACGACGGGGCCGGGGTCAGCGCGGGCGAGAAGCAGCTGATCACCATCGCGCGGGCGTTCCTGTCCGACCCGGTGATCCTCGTCCTCGACGAGGCCACCAGCTCGGTCGACACCCGCACCGAGGTGCTCATCCAGAAGGCGATGGCCCGACTGGCCGACGGGCGCACCTCGTTCGTCATCGCGCACCGGCTCTCCACGATCCGGGACGCGGACGTGATCCTGGTGATGGAGAGCGGCTCGATCGTCGAACAGGGCACCCATGAGGAGCTGTTGGCGTCCGGCGGGGCCTATGCCCGATTGTACGCGGCGCAGTTCGCCCAGGCGGTCGTCGAAGTGGACTGACCTGCGGTCACCTTGCGTTCCGGGAAGTGATCGACTCCTGATGGCCCGTGTCGCATGATGTGCGGCATGGGTCATTTGGTGAAGAACAAGGGGTACTGGGTGCCGTCGGTCGCCCTCCGGGTGCGGATACCGGGCGCGGAGGCCGCAGCGCTACTCCTCGACGGGTCCGGGCGGGTCCGCGGCGACGCGGATCTGGTCTTCGATGGGCAGCCCTCGCACCCGTCGGGGGCGGTGCGGCTCGGCCCGTCGGATATCGGCCTCGACCTCGACCTGAACGAGGTCGAGCCCGCGATCGAGCGGATCGTGGTCGCGGGGTGGAGCCGGCACGGCGGCTTCGGAGAGCCCCCGGTGCTCGACGCGGTCGCACCGGACGGTTCGACCGTGCTCTCGTACGCGCCGTCGGAAGCGCCGGACATGCCCGCCGTCGCGGTCGGTGTCTTCTACCGGGAGGCCGGCGGCTGGAAGTTCGACGGTGTCGGGGAGGGGTACGGCGCCGGACTGGCGGGCCTCGTCACGGCGTACGGGGTCGAGGTCACCGAGGACGAGCGGGTGCCGGTCCTGGGGCCGGTGCGGCTGACCGGCGTGGTGAAGGTGCCGGGACAGGTACCGGCACCCGGCGGGTACGTGCCGGGGCTCTTCCCGCCGTTGGAACGGCCCTACCACCTGGTCGAGGGCTGGGAGTTCGGCGAGGTCTTCGAGCCCTTCACCGCCGAGGGCCACGGCCACCAGGTGATCACCGTCGACCCGTCGCCGTCGGGTCCCGTCCTCGTCGAGCTGGCGCACGAGGGAGAGGGGTACGTCTCCCTCTTTCCGCTCAACAAGAGGAACAAGGACGAGGACTTCCTCTTCGCCTCCGCGCTGCCCGACCACCGGGGCAGCAAGATCCTGCAGGCCCCGAGCGACCGTCCCCTGCGCTTCCGGATCACCGCCACGGGCCGGTGGGTGCTGCGGGTGAAGCCGGTCGCGGCGGCCCGCCGCATCGAGAACGTCCTGCACGGCTACGGCGCCGAGGCGCTCCTGTACACCGGCGGGGTGGCCGACCTGCGGGTCGACTTCTTCGGCACGACCGAGATCGAGGGCGGCTACGCCAGCCTCTCCACGTACGAGGTGAAGGGCCGCACGAGCGTGCCGAGCGACGACCGGCTGCTGTTCACCAGCAACGGAAGGATGCGGCGGTCGGTTCCGCTCTCGGCGGGCCCGCTGGTGCTGCGCTACTTCGCGGCGGGCCCGTGGACGCTGACCGTCGGGGAGGTCGACCCGGACAGGTCCTAGTCCAGATAGCCCCGCAGCTGGTCGGAGTAGGCGTGGTCCCGCAGTTTGCCGAGGGTCTTGGACTCGATCTGGCGGATGCGTTCGCGCGTCACGCCGAAGATGCGTCCTATCTCCTCCAGGGTGCGGGGCCTGCCGTCGTCGAGGCCGTAGCGGAGCTGGACGACCTTCCGTTCCCGCTCGCCGAGGGTGGAGAGCACGTCCTCCAGGTGGCGGCGGAGCAGTAGGAAGGCGGCGGACTCGACGGGTGAGGCGGCGTCGCCGTCCTCGATGAGGTCGCCGAGGGCGACGTCGTCCTCCTCGCCGACGGGGGCGTGCAGGGAGACCGGTTCCTGGGCGAGGCGGAGGACCTCGCCGACCCGCTCGGGGGCCAGGTCCAGCTGGGCGGCGACCTCCTCGGCGGTGGGTTCGTAGCCGCGCTCCTGGAGCATCCGGCGCTGGACGCGGATGACCCGGTTGATGAGCTCGACGACGTGCACGGGGACGCGGATGGTCCGGGCCTGGTCGGCGAGGGCCCGGGACATCGCCTGGCGGATCCACCAGGTCGCGTACGTGGAGAACTTGTAGCCGCGCGCGTAGTCGAACTTCTCGACGGCCCGGATGAGGCCGAGGTTCCCCTCCTGGACGAGGTCGAGCATGGTGAGGCCGCGGCCGATGTACCGCTTGGCGACGGAGACGACGAGGCGGAGGTTGGCCTCGATGAGCCTGCGTTTGGCGATCCGGCCGAGGACGACGAGCCGGTCCAGGTCGCCCGCCAACCGGCTGTCCAGGTCGGGGGTGTTGGTGAGCTTCTCCTCGGCGAAGAGCCCGGCCTCGACCCGGCGGGCGAGGTCGACCTCCTCCTCGGCGCTCAGCAGCGGGATGCGTCCGATCTCGCGCAGGTACTGCCGGAAGAGGTCGGAGGAGGGCCCGCCGCCACCGGGATCGGCGCGCCGCCGCTGGACCGGGACCTCGGGCTCCTCGTCGAGGTCGGGCTCGGTGGCGGGCTGTGACGGTTCCTGGGACACGGACTCGGTCTGGGTCTGCACGGGGGGCGACCTCCAGGGCGGGTGATCGCTGCCGGTTCGGGGGGCGCTACGGCAACGGGACGGCACCGTCACCCAGTGTGGGGTACGACACATCGCCGCCACGAGGGGCGTGCGGTGACTTTTTGGATCCGCCGGGTGACCCAGCGTGGATGACGGGCGCGTCAGAGCGCCGCAGCGCCGTTGTTCCGCAGGGACTGCCCGTACTGGGTGAGCACCCACAGTTCGTTCTGCACGGCGGCGTGCTGCTCCGGGTCGCCGTGGGCGCCGAGCCGGGCCAGGGTGCCCTGGACGTCGCGGATGCGGCGGTCGACGGCCCGCAGCCGGACGGTGACGAGCTGGTCGCCCGCGTACGCCTCGTCGACGGACTTGGCGAAGATCGCCTCGACGGCGAGTTCCGTGACGAGGGCGCGGACGCTGTCGTTGGGCGCGGCCTCGCGGACGGCGGAGAGGTAGTCGGAGGGGGCTCCGGTGGCGCCGCCCGCGTCCTGGACGCACTGGCGGACGGCCGCGTAGGGCGGGGCGGTGAACTCGTCGATGCCGTACGCGTCGAAGGCCGGGGAGACCAGTTCGGGGCGCTGGAGGGCGAGCTTGAGGAGTTCGCGCTCGGTGCGGTGGGCGGGGCTGCGCAGGTTGAGCGCGGGGCCGGCGGGCCCGGCCGACGGGGCCGGGGTGTCGTAGGTGCGCTGCCGGGACCGCTGCTGCTCCGGGGCCTTGCCGCCGCCTCCGCCGCGCTGCCAGCGGGCGAGCTGGGCGACCCGGTGGACGACGAACTGGGTGTCGAGGATGCCGACCAGGCCGGCGAGCTGGACGGCGACCCTGTGCTGCACGGCGAGGTTCTTGATCTTCGCGACGACCGGGGCGGCCTCGTCGAGGCCGGCGGCCTGGCCCGCCGGGGTCTCCAGGTCGTACCGGTTCACGATCTGGCGCAGGGCGAACTCGAAGAGCGGGGTGCGCGGCTCGGTGAGTTCGGCGACGGCCTGGTCGCCCTTGGCGAGCCGCAGCTCGCAGGGGTCCATGCCGTCGGGGGCGATCGCGATGTAGGTCTCGGCGGCGAACTTCTGGTCGTCCTCGAAGGCGCGCAGGGCGGCCTTCTGGCCGGCGGCGTCGCCGTCGAAGGTGAAGATGACGCGGGCCGAGCCGTTGTCCATGAGGAGGCGGCGGAGGATCTTGATGTGGTCGCCGCCGAAGGCGGTGCCGCAGGTCGCGATGGCGGTGGTGACGCCGGCGAGGTGGCAGGCCATGACGTCGGTGTAGCCCTCGACGACGACGGCCCGGCTGACCTTGGCGATGTCCTTCTTGGCCAGGTCGATGCCGTACAGCACCTGGGACTTCTTGTAGATCGGCGTCTCGGGCGTGTTGAGGTACTTGGGGCCGTTGTCGTCGTCGCGGAGCTTGCGCGCGCCGAAGCCGACGACCTCGCCGCCGACGTCCCTGATCGGCCACATGAGGCGGCCGCGGAAGCGGTCGATGGGGCCGCGGCGGCCGTCCTGGGAGAGGCCGGAGAGGATCAGTTCCTTGTCGGAGAAGCCCTTGCCGCGCAGGAAGCGGGTGAGGTGGTCCCAGCCGGCCGGGGAGTAGCCGACGCCGAAGTGCGCGGCGGCGGCCTGGTCGAAGCCGCGCTCGGCGAGGAACTTTCGGCCGATCTCGGCTTCGGGCGAGTCGAGTTGATCGATGTAGAACTGGGTGGCGACCTTGTGCGCCTCGACCAGGCGGATGCGCTCCCCGCGCTGGTGGCCGGGGTTGTAGCCGCCTTCCTCGTACCGCAGGGTGATGCCCGCCTTGGCGGCGAGGCGCTCGACCGTCTCCGAGAAGGAGAGGTGGTCGATCTTCATCACGAAGGCGAAGGTGTCGCCGCCTTCCTGGCAGCCGAAGCAGTGGAAGAGTCCCTTGCTGGGGCTGACCTGGAAGGAAGGCGACTTCTCGTCGTGGAAGGGGCAGAGCCCCTTGAGGTTTCCGCCGCCCGCGTTGCGTAGCTGGAGGTACTCGGACACGACGGCGTCGATCGGGACCGCGTCCCGGACCGCCTTCACGTCGTCATCGTTGATCCTGCCTGCCACGCATGAAGTGTACGGGGGTCCGGGGGTCGCCTTCCGGGAAGTGCCGGGGCCGGGGACGGACGGGTTACGGGACCAGGCTCTCCAGGGGGACGGAGGGGTCGGCGAGGGCGTCCGGGTCCACGGCCGTACGGGAGCGGATGAGCCGCTGGATCGGCTCTGTGACGTCCCACACGTTCACGTTCATGCCCGCGAGGACCCGGCCCTCCTTGAGCCAGAAGGCGATGAACTCGCGCTTGCCGGTGTCGCCGCGGACCACGACCTGGTCGTACGTGCCCGGGGGCGCCCAGCCGGAGTACTCCATGCCCAGGTCGTACTGGTCGGAGAAGAAGTAGGGCACCCGGTCGTAGGAGACGGTCTGCCCGAGCATGGCGCGGGCGGCGGCCGGGCCGCCGTTGAGGGCGTTGGCCCAGTGCTCGACCCGGAGCCGGGTGTGGAGCAGCGGGTGGTGGGCGGCGGCCACGTCGCCGGCGGCGTGGATGTCGGGGTCGGAGGTGCGCAGGGACGCGTCGACGGCGATGCCGCCGCCGTCGGCCCGGTCGACGAGGGCGAGCCCGGAGTTCTCGGCGAGGGCGGTACGGGGGGCGGCGCCGATCGCGGCGAGCACGGCGTGCGCCGGGTGCTCCTCGCCGTCGTCGGTGCGGACGGCGAGGACCATGCCGTCCTGGCCGACGATCTCGGTGAGCCGGGCGCCGAAGTGGAAGCGGACGCCGTGGTCGGCGTGGAGGTCGGCGAAGAGCTGGCCGAGCTCGGGGCCGAGGACGCGGTGGAGCGGGGTGGGGTCGGACTCGACGACGGTGACCTCGGCGCCGTAGCCGCGGGCCGCGGCGGCGACCTCCAGGCCGATCCAGCCGCCGCCGGCGATCACCAGGTGGCCGTTGTCCCGGCCGAGGGTCGCGAGGACCTGGCGGAGCCGGTCGGCGTGGGCGAGCCGGCGCAGGTGGTGGACGCCGGCGAGTTCGGTGCCGGGGATGTCGAGGCGTCGCGGCTCGGCGCCGGTGGCGAGGAGCAGCTTGTCGTAGCGGATGACGGTGCCGTCGCCGAGGCGCACGGTGCGGGCCTCGCGGTCGACGGCGGTGACGGACTGGCCGAGGTGGAGCTCGATGTCGTTCCGCGCGTACCAGGCGGCCTCGTGGACGAAGACGCTGTCGCGTTCCTTGGCGCCGGTGAGGTAGCCCTTGGAGAGGGGTGGGCGCTCGTAGGGGTGGTCGCGTTCGTCGCCGATGAGGATCACCCGGCCGTTGAACCCCTCGGAGCGCAGTGTCTCCGCCGCCTTGGCCCCTGCCAGCCCCCCGCCGACGATGACAAAGGTCTGATCTGCGTCGACCACGTCGTTTCCTCCTCGTTGCGACCGGTTCCAACCTACGCCCCCGGGCGTTCGTCCGGCCGTTCCGCCTCGGGGCGTGCATGCGAGCGTCCCGCATGGAGGGAGGGGAGGGAAGAGGACCTGACTCCCCCGGCCGCGACCCCGGCCTGATCGGCAAGACGCCCCATAGGGCCTGTCTGACAATTGGCGTCGGATAGGCCCTAGGCGTGGTGCGGGCGGAGGTAGCGGTGGAGGGCGCGGGCGGAGGCGTCGGTGAGGGAGGCGATCTGGTCGACGATGACGCGCTTGCGGGAGCGGTCGTTCCGGGCGGCGTCGAACGCGGCCCGGAACTGCGGTTCGAGGCCGTCGGGGGCGCGGACGACGAGGGCCTCGGCGAGTTCGGCGACGACGACGCGCTGGTCGGCGCGGAGCACCTCCTGTTCGGCGCGCTGCATCACGTACCGGTCGGCGACGGCCTTGAGGACGGCGCATTCGTTGCGCGCCTCGCGGGGGACGACGAGCTCGGCGCCGTACCGGGTGAGGCGGCCCGATCCCCATGCCTGGCGGGTGGCGCCCTCGGCGGCGAGGCAGAAGCGGCCGATGAGCTGGCTGGTGGCGTCCTTGAGGCGGGCCTGGGCGACGGCCGAGCCGTCGTAGCCGTGGGGCCACCACTCCTGGTCGACGAGCCGGTCGAGGGCTTCGGCGAGCTCCTGGGGGTCGGTGTCCTCGGGGACGTAGCGCCCGATGGCGACGGACCAGATGTCGGCGCGCTCGGGCTCGGAGAGCAGCATGTTGGGGTCGATGTGCCCGGCGTGCAGGCCGTCCTCGAAGTCGTGGACGGAGTAGGCGACGTCGTCGGACCAGTCCATGACCTGGGCCTCGAAGCACTTGCGGTGGGCGGGGGCGCCTTCCCGGATCCACGCGAAGACGGGCAGGTCGTCCTCGTACACGCCGAACTTGGGCGAGCCGGGGTCGTCGGGGTGGCCGCCGCGCGGCCAGGGGTACTTGGTGGCGGCATCGAGGGCGGCGCGGGTGAGGTTCAGTCCGACGCTGACGAGTTCGCCCTCCGGGTCCTTCACGAAGCGCTTGGGCTCGATACGGGTGAGGAGGCGGAGCGACTGGGCGTTGCCCTCGAAGCCGCCGCAGTCCTTGGCGACGTCGTTGAGCGCCTGCTCGCCGTTGTGCCCGAAGGGCGGGTGGCCCATGTCGTGGGAGAGGCAGGCGGCCTCGACGAGGTCGGGGTCGCAGCCGAGGGCGGCGCCGAGCTCGCGGCCGACCTGGGCGCACTCCAGGGAGTGGGTGAGCCGGGTGCGGGGGCTGGCGTCCCAGGCGTGGCTGCGGGTGCCGGGGGTGACGACCTGGGTCTTGCCGGCGAGCCTGCGCAGCGAGGCGGAGTGCAGCACGCGGGCGCGGTCGCGCTGGAAGGCGGTGCGGCCGGGGCGCTTGTCGGGTTCGGCGGCCCAGCGCTCGGTCGCGGCGGAGTCGTAGCCGGGGGTCCCCGTGATGTCTGCGGTGTCCTCGATGCCTTCCATGCGTCGAAGGTAACCGGAGGGACCGACAGAAGAGCTCAGATGACGGCGAGTTCCCGCGCGCGGGTGGTGCCGACGCCGCTCAGGGCGCGGTCGTAGCGGTGCAGGACGAGTCGGGCGAGGGCCGGGTGGGCGCCGAGCGGGGCGGCGGCGATCCAGGGGGCGTGGGCGGCGGCGCGGGTCGCGAAGAGGCCGGGGGCGGTGAAGCAGGAGGCGACGGCGACCCGGTGGCGGCCCCGGGCGGCGAGGGCCCGGACGGCCTCGGGGACGGTGGGCGCGGCGGCGGAGGCGTACGCGGGGACGACGGGCACTCCGCCGAGGCGTTCGCCGAGGAGGGCGGCGATCCGGCGGATCTCGGCGCCGGACCGGGGGTCGCGGGAGCCGGCGGAGGCGAGGACGACGCCGGTGGCGCGGGAGGCCCGGTCCTCGGGGGTCCAGCCGGCCTCCGCGAGCCGGTCGGCGAGGGCCTCGACGAGGAGCGGGTGTGCGCCGAGCGGTTCGGCGACGCGGGCCCGGAGGCCGGGCGCGGCGGCGACGGCGACGGGCAGGTCGTGGGTGACGTGGTGGCCGGGCGCGAAGAGCAGGGGTACGAGGACGGCGTCCCGGCCCTCGGCGGCTATGCCGGCCAGGGTGTCGTCGAGGAGCGGCGCGTTCAGCTCGATGTGGGCGAGGCGCGCGTCGAGCCCGGGGCGCAGCTCGCGGACCCGGTCGAGGAGCAGGCTCAGGGTGGCCCGGGCACGGGGGTCGCGGCTGCCGTGGCCGACGGCGACGAGGGTGGGGGCGCCGGGCGCCTGCGGGGCGAGGGCGGGTGCGTTCATGGGCGGGCGCGTCCTCAGGAGGGGGAGGTGGCTGAGCCGCGCCCCGAGCTGCTCGGCGATGCCGCCGAGCCACTCGGGTGCGCTGTCGAACGTGCTGTCCGGCTCCGTCATGCACCGATCCTGAGGGCGCTACGTTGCCTGCCCGTTGCGTGGGGGTCACGACTGTTTGCCGTGACCTCACGGGCGGCCCCCGGTGGGTGTCAGGCGCCCAGCCAGACCCGCAGCGGGCCGATCTCCTCGAAGCCGGCGGCGAGTGCGGGGGGCAGGTCGCCGCCGGACTCGTAGCCGACGACGGGGCGGTCGGCCGGGGCGGCGGCGAGGGCGCCCGCCCAGGTGACGGACGGGTCGGTGTCCCCCGTGGCGAAGAGGTTGGAGACGCCGGTGACCCGGGCGCTCGCGCTGAGCACCGCGCCGCCGAGGATCCGGCCGTCGGCGGCGTATCCCGCGACGATCGTCGTTGCCGGGTCGGCGAGGAGTCCGGGGCGGAAGAGCGCGGCGTCGTCGGCGTCGTCGCCGCTCCACGCGAGGGCCCAGGCGGCGAGTTCCTCCGGGGTGCGGACCGGGCGCCAGTCGCCGGGGGCGGCGGGAGCCGGGAGGCCCGCGGGCCGGTGGATCCAGCTCGCCTCGAAGAGGAGCCGGAAGCCCTCGGCGGCCAGGTCGAGGCGGGCGAAGCTGTCCTTGACGGAGGCTCCGGAGGTGGTGCGGTCGATGCCCGCGAGGACGTCCGCCGCAGTCGCGTCCTCGGTCAGCGTCACGGCGTCCGGGTAGTAGAGCGGGGTGCGGCGCTCGTTGGTCCAGGCGCGGGACCCGAAGGTGCCGGGGTGTCCGTGGGCGTGGCACATGGCCTGGCACCACTCGGCGTTGTTGCGGACGGCATCGATGATCATGGGCGGATCGTAGGGGGGTTCCTCGATTCCCGCCTCTGCATTCTTTTCGAGTTCCGTTCTGCGGAATATATTTTCCGCTATGAGAATGTCCCCGCCCTCTCTCCCCCGGCGCGCCGCCGCCGAGTTCATCGGCACCGCCGCCCTCGTCGCCGTGATCGTCGGCTCCGGCATCCGCGCCGACTCCCTCAGCCAGGACATCGGCGTCCGGCTGCTCGCCAACGCCGCCGCCTCCGCCCTCGGCCTCGGCCTGCTCATCGCCCTCATCGGCCCGCTCTCCGGCGCCCACTTCAACCCCGTCGTGACCCTCTCGGAGTGGTGGTCCCGCCGCCCCGAGCGCCGGGGGTCCCTCCGGACGGAGTCCGGGGGAGGGCGCGAGGCCCTCGCCTACATCGGCGCCCAGCTCGCCGGAGCCGTCACCGGCGCCCTGCTCGCCGAGGCGATGTTCGGGCGGGCGCCCGGCGCCTGGGCCACCGAGCCCCGCTCGGCGCTCCACCTCCTGCTCGGCGAGGCCGTCGCCACCGCCGGGCTCGTCCTCGTCGTGCAGGGCCTGCGCCGCATCGGCCGCCCCGGGCTCGCCCCGGTCGCGGTCGCCGGATACATCGGCGCGGCGATCTGGTTCACCTCCTCCGGCTCCTTCGCCAACCCGGCCGCCACCCTCGGCCGCGCCTTCTCCGACTCCTTCACCGGGATCGCCCCCGGCTCCGTGCCCTCCTACGCCGCCGCCCAACTCCTCGGCATGGTCATCGGCCTCGGGCTCGCCGGTGTGCTGTACGGAACACTTCGGGGGTCCGGCGAACCGAAGCCCGCCGATCCGCGTCGGACCGGGTGACAGCACGACACCGATCCATCCACTCCACGGAGGTTCCCGTATGCCGGCACGGCCGATCCGGTGGCTCCCCCGCACCACGCGGGCCCGCCGCCGCACCGTCCAGGCCGTCATGCTCGGCGCGGTCCTCGCGCTCGCCCCGGCCACCTGGATGCACACGGTCGCCGAACCCCGGCTCCGTACCACCGCCGACGTGCCCGCCCGGGACGTCGCCGTCGTGTTCGGCGCCGGGCTGTGGAAGGGGCGCCCCACCCCGTACCTCGCGCACCGGCTCGACACGGCCGCCGAGCTGTACCGCACGGGCAAGGTCCGGGTCCTGCTCGTCACCGGCGACAACAGCAGGACCGCCTACGACGAGCCCAGCGCCATGCGCACCTACCTCACCGAGCGCGGGGTGCCCGACGGCCGGATCGTCAGCGACTACGCCGGCTTCGACACCTGGGACTCCTGCGTCCGGGCCAGGAAGGTCTTCGGCGTCGACCGGGCCGTCCTCGTCACCCAGGACTTCCACATCAAGCGGGCCGTCGCCCTGTGCGGCCGGGCGGGCGTCGACGCGTACGGGGTCGGGGTCGCCGAACCCCACGACCGCACCTGGTACTACGGCACCACCCGCGAGCTCGTCGCGGCCGCCAAGGCCGCCCTCGACGCGGGCCTGCGCCCCGACCCGCACTTCCTCGGACCGAAGGAGAACGGCGTCACGGAGGCCCTCGCCTCACCTCTCGACGGGCGCTGAACTGAGGCCATGGCACCGCGCCCGTAATACGGGGCGCCGCCCCGCGTAACACGGCTGACCCACGCTGGCGGCATGTCCGACGCCACCGCCGTCCCGACCCACTGCCCCTACTGCGCACTGCAGTGCGGCATGTCGCTCCGCCCCACCGGCACCCCGGAGCTGCCGGCCGAGGTGGTCGAGCGGACCGATTTCCCCGTCAACCGGGGCGCGCTGTGCGGCAAGGGCCGCACCGCCCCCTCCGTACTCTCCTCCCGGGTCCGGCTCACCGAACCCCTGGTCCGATGCCCTGACACAGGGGATCTGCGGCCCGCGACCTGGGAGGAGGCGCTCGCCGCCGTCGCCGACGGACTGCACAGGACCCGCGCCGACCACGGTGCCGACGCCGTGGGGGTCTTCGGCGGCGGCGGGCTCACCAACGAGAAGGCGTACACGCTGGGCAAGTTCGCCCGGCTCGTCCTCGCCACCTCGCAGATCGACTACAACGGCCGCTTCTGCATGTCGTCCGCGGCCGCCGCGCACCAGCGGGCCTTCGGCCTCGACCGGGGACTCCCCTTCCCCCTGGAGGACATCCCGAAGACCGGCTGCGTGATCCTCGTCGGCTCCAACCTCGCCGAGACCATGCCGCCCGCCCTGCGCTACCTCACCGAACTGCGGGAGAACGGCGGGAAGCTGATCGTCGTCGACCCGCGCCGCACCCGCACCGCCGAGCAGGCCGACCTCCACCTCGCGCCGCGCCCCGGCACCGACCTCGCGCTCGCCCTCGGGATGCTCCACCTCGTGGTGGCCGAAGGACGCGTGGACGAGGAGTTCGTGGCGACGCGCACCGACGGCTGGGCGGCCGCCCGGGCCGGCGCCATGTCCCACTGGCCCGAGCAGGTCGAGCGGATCACCGGCGTCTCCGTGCCGCAACTGCGGGAGGCCGTCGGGATGTTCTGCGACGCCGACACCGGCATGGTGCTGACCGCGCGCGGCCCCGAGCAGCAGTCCAAGGGCACCGACACCGTCGGCGCCTGGATCAACCTCTGCCTCGCCACCGGCCGGGCCGGCCGGCCGCTGAGCGGCTACGGCTGCCTCACCGGCCAGGGCAACGGCCAGGGCGGCCGCGAGCACGGCCAGAAGGCCGACCAGCTGCCCGGCTACCGCAAGCTCGACGACCCCGCGGCCCGCGCCCACGTCGCCGGGGTCTGGGGCGTGGACCCGGAGTCGCTGCCGGGGCCCGGGCGGAGCGCGTACGAGCTCCTCGACGCGCTCGGCGGCGAGGTGAAGGCCCTGCTCCTCATGGGCTCCAACCCGGTGGTCTCCGCGCCGCACGCCGCGCACATCGAGGGGCGGCTGCGCTCGCTCGACTTCCTCGCCGTCGCCGACGTCGTCCTCTCCGAGACCGCCGCGCTCGCCGACGTCGTCCTGCCCGTCACCCAATGGGCCGAGGAGACCGGGACGATGACGAACCTGGAGGGCCGGGTGCTGCTGCGGCGGCGGGCCCTCACCCCGCCCACGGGGGTACGCAGCGATCTGGAGGTGCTGCACGCGCTCGCCGCGCTCCTCGGCTGGGAGAAGGGCTTCCCCGCCGACCCCGAGGAGGTCTTCGACGAGCTGCGGCGCGCCTCGGCCGGCGGGCCCGCCGACTACGCGGGCATCAGCTACCGGCGGATCGAGGAGGAGCAGGGCGTCTTCTGGCCGTGCCCCGAACCCGGGCACGCCGGCACACCCCGGCTCTTCCTGGACCGGTTCGCGACCCCCGACGGACGGGCCCGGTTCGTGCCGGTGGTGCACCGGGCCGCGGCGGAGGAGACGGACGCCGAGTACCCGGTCGTGCTGACCACGGGCCGGGTCGTGTCCCAGTACCAGTCGGGCGCGCAGACCCGGCGGGTCGCCGAGCTGAACGCGGCCGCGCCCGGCCCGTTCGTGGAGCTGCACCCGCGGCTCGCCGAGCGGCTCGGGGTGGCCGAGGGCGAGCGGCTCGCGGTGGTCTCACGGCGCGGGCGGGCCGTCGCGCCGGCCCGGATCACGACGGCGATCCGGCCGGACACCGTCTTCATGCCGTTCCACTGGGCGGGCGAGGGCCGCGCGAACACGCTCGTGAACCCGGCGCTCGACCCGGTCTCCCGGATGCCCGAGTTCAAGGTGTGCGCGGTGCGCCTGGAGCGGGACGCACCCTAGGGCCTGTCCGACAATTCGCGTCGGATCAGGCCGGTCGCCCGAACCAGTCGCCGGTGGGGATGAGGGGGCCGAGTTCCGTGTCCGGGGCCGCGACGTACGTCCAGGCCCGGACCGTTTCGCCGTCGCGGAGCCGGACCGCCTCGACGGCGGTCCGCTCGTAGCCGGCGTCGCCCTCCATCCGGTCGAGCGCGCCGAGCAGTTCGCCGTACGCGTCGGGCGCCGCCGTGACGAGGGTGCCCGCGACCGTGCCCTCGCCCGGGACCGCGTACGGGTAGCCGGGGCCGTCGTGCAGGAGGGCGCCCGGGAGCCGGGCCTCGTCCTCGGCGGTCGTCCGGCCGAGGAGGAGCCGGTCGTGGTTGTACGCGCCCGGGCGCAGCGTCCCGTAGACGAAGAAGGGGAGGGACGTCGTCACGGGTGCGCCACCTCCCTGCCGAGCCAGGCCAGGTAGACGGACGAGGCCCGGACGATGGGAGTGGCGACGATCTCCGGGGTGTCGTAGTCGTGGGCGGCGAGGAGGTGGTCCTCCAGGGCCTCGTAGCGGGCCTCGGTGGTCTTGAACACGACCTGCCACTCCTCGGCGGTCTCGATCGCCCGCTGCCAGTGGTAGACGGAGGTGACGGGCCCGGAGACCTGGGCGCAGGCGGCGAGCCGGGCCTCGACGGCGCCGCGCGCGAGCGCCTCGGCCTTCTCGTGGCTGTCGGTGGTCGTGAGGACGGTGAGGGCGAGAGTGGTCACGCCCTCACCGTACTGAGCGTTCATCGTTCACGCCGCCGCGAACTGGGCTTGCCCGGCGGATCAGGGCCGGATAGGCCGCGGGGTCTGGTGCGGTGCATCGCAAGGCGCCGGAGCGCCCTCATAGCGGTGGGGGCACCTCCCGTGCCCGAAGGGCTACGGGGGACTATGGGGGCGTTTCGGCAACGCGGCGAGGTGCCGTGCCAGGCGCCGCGGACCCGGCCATGATCCGCCGGGCAAGCCCTAGGCCGCGTACAGCCGGGCGTACGCGCCGCCCGCCGCGAGGAGCTCCTCGTGGGTGCCCTGCTCGGCGATCGAGCCGCTCTCCATCACCAGGATCGTGTCGGCGTCCCGGATCGTGGAGAGCCGGTGGGCGACGACGAAGCTGGTGCGGCCCGCGCGGAGGGACGCCATGGCCTGCTGGACGAGGAGTTCGGTGCGGGTGTCGACGGAGCTGGTGGCCTCGTCGAGGACGAGGATCACCGGCTCGGACAGGAACGCTCGGGCGAGCGTGACCAGCTGCTTCTCGCCGGCGCTGAGACCTCCCCCGTCCTCGTCGAGGACGGTGTCGTAGCCGTCGGGCAGGGTGCGGACGAAGCGGTCGGCGTGCGCGGCGCGCGCGGCCTCGACGATCCGCTCGCGGGAGACCTCGCCGGGCAGCCCGTAGGCGATGTTGTCGGCGATGGTGCCGCCGAAGAGCCAGGTGTCCTGGAGGACCATGCCGATCCCGGCCCGCAGCTCCTCGCGGGACATCGTCGCGATGTCCACGCCGTCCAGGGTGATGCGGCCGTCCGTGACCTCGTGGAACCGCATGAGGAGGTTGACGAGGGTCGTCTTGCCGGCGCCGGTCGGGCCGACGATCGCGACCGTGCGGCCCGGCTCCACGATGAGCGACAGGTCCTCGACGAGTGGCGTGTCGGGCTCGTAGCGGAAGGCGACCTTCTCGAACGAGACGCGGCCTCTGACCTGTGCGGGGCGCTGCGGCTCCGCCGGGTCCGGGGACTCCTCCTCGGCGTCGAGCAGGTCGAAGACCCGCTCGGCGGAGGCCACCCCGGACTGGAGCAGGTTGGCCATCGCGGCGACCTGGTTGATCGGGCCGTTGAAGTCGTACGAGTACTGGTTGGCTTCCTCTCCCTCGCGAACGAGGGGAGTCCTACAGCTTGCGCCGTGGGGTTTTCTGCTTCGTCGTCGGCTGCCCGCCCGGAGTTCTCCGTTGGGGTCTTACGCCGGCTCCACAGACCGATACCGCCAGCCCGGCGGCCTTGAGGTTCTTCGCCGCGTTCACGTCCCGGTCATGGGTCGTGCCGCAGCCCTCGCACGTCCAGGTGCGGACGTGCAGCGGCATGCTCCTGGCGAGCTTGCCGCAGTGGGAGCACAGCTTGGAGGAGGGGAAGAAGCGGTCGACCGCGACCACTTCCCGCCCGTACCAAGATGCCTTGTACTCCAGCATGCTCCGGAACTCCGACCACGCCGCATCCGAGATGGCGCGGGCGAGTTGCCGGTTCTTGACCAGGTTGCGTACGGCCAGGTCCTCGATCACGAGCGTTTGGTTCTCACGCACGAGTCGAGTGGTCAGCTTGTGCAGGCCATCGCGCCTGCGGTCGGCGATGCGGGCGTGGATCCTTGCAACTTTCCGCCGGGCCTTGACCCGGTTGGCCCCGTCACCCGGAGCCTTCCGGGACAGTGCCCGCTGGGCCCGGGCCAGAGCGGCGCGGTCACGTCGCTCGTGCTTGGGGTTGGCGATCTTCTCGCCCGTGGACAGGGTGAGGAGGTGGTTCAGGCCGACGTCGATCCCGACCACCGCATCAGTGACGGGGAGTGACTTCACGGACGGGTCCTCGCACAGCATCGAGACGAACCAACGCCCCGCCGCATCCTGCGAGACGGTCACCGTCGACGGCTTCGCACCTTCCGGCAGGGGCCGGGACCACACGATGTCCAGCGGCTCCGCCATCTTCGCCAGGATCAATCTGCCGTCCCGGAACCGGAAACCGGACGTGGTGTACTCCGCGCTCCGGCGGGACTTCTTCCGCGACTTGAAGCGCGGATACTTAGCCCGCTTGCCGAAGAAGCCCGTGAACGCCGACTGCAAGTGCCGCAGCGTCTGCTGGAGCGGCACGGACGACACGTCGTTGAGGAACGCCAGCTCCTCGGTCTTCTTCCACACCGTCAGCATGGCCGAGGTGGCGTTGTAGTTGACCCGCTCCTGACGCGCCCACGCTTCCGTGCGAGCCGCCAGCGCCAGGTTGTAGACCTTACGCACACACCCGAACGTCCGCGACAGCTCGGCCGTCTGCGCATCGGTCGGATGGAAGCGGTACTTGAACGCCCGCTTCACAGGGCTCAAAGTCACACTCACAAACTAGTGATGCTACGACTGAAGAACAAACCTGCCGGTCAGCGCATCGCGATCCGACTGGGCGACCTCCAGGGCGTGCCAGAGCTCCTCGTCGGTCGCGTCGGGCTTCCCGTACCGCAGGTTCGTCGCCACCGTCCCGGAGAACAGGTACGGCTTCTGCGAGACGAGGCCGACGGTCCTGGCCGTCAGGGCGGCGTCGAGGTCGCGGACGTCGACGCCGTCGACGAGGACCTCGCCCCCGGTGGCGTCGAAGAGCCGGGGGACGAGCCCGAGGAGCGTCGACTTGCCGCTGCCCGTCGAGCCGATGATCGCGGTGGTCTCCCCGGGCCGGGCGACGAGGTCGACACCGGTGAGGACCGGCTCCTCCGCGCCCGGGTACCGGAAGCCCACGCCCGTGAGGTCGAGCCGGCCGGGGCCGGGAAGGGCGCGGACCGGGTGCGTCGGCGGGACGACGGAGAGGGGGGTGTCGAGGACCTCGCGGATGCGCTCGGCGCCGACCTCGGCGCGCGGCATGTGCATGAGGAGGAAGAGGACCATCATCACCGACATGGAGGTCTGGAGCAGGTAGCCGAGGAAGGCGACGAGCCCGCCGGGCTGCAGGGCGCCGCCGTCGATGCGGTGGGCGCCGACGTACACGAGGGCGACGGTCGTCAGCTGCCAGACGATGAGCACCGTCGGGAACATGAGGGCCTGGAGCCGGCCGGCCCGGAGGCCGACGGTGAGGAGTTCGTCGTTGGCGGCGGCGAAGCGTTCCCGCTCGTGCCGGTCGCGGACGAAGGCGCGGACCACGCGGACGCCGGTGATCTGCTCGCGCAGCACCCGGTTCACCCGGTCGACGCGCTCCTGCATCCCGCGGAAGAGGGGCCGCATCCGCAGGACGACGGTGCCGACGGCGCCGGTCATGACGGGCACGAAGAGGAGCAGGACGAGGGCGAGCGGCACGTCCTGGCGGAGGGCCATGACGAGTCCGCCGGCGCAGAGCAGGGCGCGGCGACCAGCATCGTCAGGACGAGGACCGCGAACGTCTGGACCTGCTGGACGTCGTTGGTGGTCCGGGTGATGAGGGAGGCGGTGCCGAAGCGGCCCCGTTCCCGGGCGGAGAAGTCCTGGACGCGGCGGAAGACCTCGGAGCGCAGGTCGCGGGCGACGCCCATGGCGATCCTCGCCCCGGTGTACGTCGCCGCGGCGGCGGCCGCGGCCTGGAGGAGGGTGACGCCGAGCATCGCGGCGCCCCCGTCGAGGACCCGGTCGGTGTCCCCGCGCAGGACGCCCTCGTCGATGACGCCGGCGTTGAGCGTGGGCAGGGCGAGCGAGGCGAGGGTCTGGACGAGCTGGAGCAGGACGAGGAGGACGAGGAGGACCCGGTAGGGCCGGAGGCGGGGGACGAGGAGTCTCAGCAGCACGGTGACGTTCCCTCACGCGGCGTACGGGACGGCGGACTTGCCCTGCTTGAGCGTGCGCGCCCACCAGGCGAGCTGGTCGAGGAGGGCCTTGGCCGCCTCCTCCGCTCCGGCGGGGTCCTTGTGCCGCCCTTCCTCGTCGAAGTGCCGCCAGGCGGAGTGGAAGGAGACGGTGTCGCGGACGGTGACCGCGTGCAACTCGGCGAAGATCTGCCGCAGTTGCTCGACGGCCCGCAGGCCGCCGGAGAGGCCGCCGTAGGAGACGAAGCCGACGGGTTTGGCCTGCCATTCGCCGAAGTGACGGTCGATGAGGTTCTTGAGGGAGGCGGGGAAGGAGTGGTTGAACTCGGGGGTGAGGACGACGAAGGCGTCGGCGTCCTCCAGCACCGGGGTGACCTTGGCGAGTTGGGCGCGGACGGCCGGGGAGGGGTGGTGGGAGAGGGCGGTGGGGAGGTCGATCTCGGCGAGGTCGACGACCTTCACGGAGAAGTCCTCGCGTCCGGCGACCCGGGAGAGGAACCAGTCGGCGATGACGGGGGCGAAGCGGCCTTCGCGGTCACTGGCGACGATGAGGGCGAGGGTGAGCGGGGCGGCCGGGGCGGAGACGGAGGCGGTCGGGGCGGAGACCGCCGGGGCGGTGACGGATGCGGCCGGGGCGGCGGTGAGCGGGGCGACCGAGGCGGAGACGGAGGCGGCCGGGGCGGTGGCGGATGCGGCCGGGGCGGCGGTGACCGGGGCGGAGACGGCCGGGGCGGTGGCGGATGCGGAGGAGGCGAGCGAGTCGGTGGTGGAGGCAGCCGGGGCGGGCTTCGTGGTGTCCATGCGGATGATCGTGATACCTCAAGTTTGATTGAGGTCAAGCGCCGACCCCGGAGACCCGCCGAGGCCTCTCCGACCCCCTCCCCCGGCCCCTTCCCTCAAGGGCCTTCTCCGGGACGTACGGTGAGGCCATGACGACGCCCCCCGCACCCCCCGCCCCGCCCGCCCACGTCGAGATCGACGGCGTCCCGGCGGCCGACCCGGAGCTCCTCGCCACCCTCATGGGCGGCTTCGGCCACTTCACGGCGATGCAGGTACGGGACGGGCGCGTGAAGGGGCTCGGCCTCCACCTCGAACGGCTCGACCGGTCCACCCGCGAGCTCTTCGACACGGAGCTGCCCGGCGACCGGGTCCGCGCCCTGCTCGCCGGGGCCGTGGCGGCCTCGGGGCGCCGGGACTGCTCGGCCCGGGTGTACGTGTACGAAGGCCTCCGCGTCGCCACGGTCGTCCGCGAGCCCGCCCCGGACGCGCCCGGCGCCCCGCAGCGACTGATGAGCGTCGACTACCTGCGCCCGGCGGCGCACATCAAGCACCTGGGCGGCTTCGGCCAGAGCTACCACTTCACGGCGGCCCGCCGCGCCGGCTACGACGAGGCCCTGCTGACCTCCGCACGCGGTGACATCGCCGAGGGCGCCATCACCAACATCGCCTTCTGGGACGGCACTTCGGTGGTCTGGCCGTCGGCGCCCGCCCTGGCGGGGATCACGATGACCCTCCTCGAACCGCTGCTCGGCTCGGCGCGGCGGCCGGTGTCGCTCACGGACCTGGGCGGGTACCGCGCGGCCTTCGTGACGAACTCCCGGGGGATCGCGCCGGTCTCGGGCATCGACACGGTCGACTTCGCGGTCGACGAGGAGCTGATGAAGCGGGTCCACGCGGCGTACGACTCGGTGGAGTGGGACGCACTCTGAGGCACCCGCCGCCACGGCGTGTCACCCGTTCGGCACGGACCGTCAGCTGACGCCGGATAACCAGCCCTGACCTGCGTAAACGCTGGAAATCCAGCCGACACACCGCACCGGACGGCGCAATCCTGATGCCCCATCAGCAGGCGCGGGGCGCGCGACGGCTCTTATCTCGGTCACAGAAGGTCCGTTCCGGGAAGTCCCTCCCGGGAGGACCCCCGGCATGACCGGCATGACCGCTCGCGCGCCCCGGAGGACCCCCATGCGCACCACTGCCCGCCTGTTCACCGGTACCGCGCTGACGGTCGCCGCGCTCGGGGCGCTCGCCGCCCCCGCGGCGTACGCCAACAACGACAACGACTTCCAGTCACTGGAGGTCTACCCGTCCTCCGCCTCCCCCGGCACCGAGGTCACCGTCAACACCCTCGCCTGTGGCAAGCACGGCCACGGCGTCGGCGACGCGAACTCGCTCGGTGCCGGGGAGTTCCAGCTGAACCCGAGCACGCACAAGGAGGTCGTGGTCGGACGGTTCAGGGTGCCGGAGCACGTCAAGGCCGGCACGTACGGCATCAGCGTCGCCTGCGACAACGGGAAGACGGCCCGGGGAGACCTGACCGTCAAGCACCGGGGTCCGAGCGGCCATGTCCAGACCGGCGTCGGGGGCAGTGTCGGCCCCGACGCCGCCCAGGTCACGGCAGGTGCGGCGGTGCTGGCCGCGGCTGCCGTAGGCGGGGTCTGGCTCCTGCGCCGCCGGGCGAGCGGCGCGCGGGGGCACTGAGACCACCGCCCGTCCTGCCCCCGCCGCGCGCCCGTACACGGCCCGGCGGGGGCAGGACCACAGCACCACCCGCACCGGAACCGCGCGAGGGAACCCAGGGGAATCCAGGTGAGCAACAGGAGCAAGGGCTGGGGCATAGCCGTGGCCGCCTGCGTCGGCCTCTGGCTCGTCCAGAGCGGCTCGCAGGACGTCACCCCGCCCATACCGTCCGCCGCCCAGGCCTTCGCGGCCGGGCCGAGCGTGCACACCGATGCCGCCGCCGACCCGCTGCCGCCCTCGGCGCCCCTACGGCTGCGCATCCCCGAGACCGACGTGGACACCCCCGTGATGCGGCTCGGTCTCGCGGCGAACGGCTCGCTCGACGTGCCGCCGGCCGGGAACCGGAACCTGGCCGGCTGGTACGGGGACGGCACCCCGCCCGGGGCGCGGGGCACGGCGATCGTCGCGGGTCACGTCGACAACGCCGACGGGCCCGCGGTCTTCTACACGCTGGGCGCCCTGAAGAAGGGCCACCGGATCGAGGTGGACCGGCAGGACGGCCGTACCGCCGTCTTCACGGTCGACGCGGTCGAGGTGTACGCGAACGAGGACTTCCCGGACCGGAAGGTGTACGGGGAGGCGGACCGCGCCGAGATCCGGGTGATCACCTGCGGCGGCGGCTTCTCGAAGAAGAACGGCTACCAGGGCAACGTGGTCGCCTACGGCCACCTCATCGGCGTGACGTAGCCACGGGAGCGGCTCACGCCCCTGACGGGACCGGCTCACGCCCGCTGACGGGACCGGCTCACGCCCACTGGTCGAAGGCGAGCTTCGCGACCAGCGAGAAGACCACGACGAGCAGGACCCCGCGGACGAACTCGGCGCCCTTGCTCAGCGCCATCCGGGCCCCGATCAGGCCGCCCGCGAGGTTGAAGCCCGCCATGACGGCCGCCAGCTGCCAGTACACGCTGCCCTGGTAGGCGAACATGGCGAGCGCGCCCGCGTTGGTGCAGACGTTGACGATCTTCGCGGTGGCGGAGGCGGTCACCAGGTCCAGGTGGAGCACGGCCGTCAGCGCGAGGACGAGGAAGCTGCCGGTGCCCGGTCCGAACAGTCCGTCGTAGAGGCCCATGCCACCGCCGACGACCACGATCGCGGTGACGATCCGGGCCCGGGTCAGCGGCGCCCGGTCCGCCCCCTCGGTCTTCGCGCCGAAGGAGGGACGCAGCATCACGAAGGCCGCCACGGCGAGCAGCACCACCATGATCACCGGGCGGAGGACGTCGCTGCTGATGCCGGCGGCGAAGAAGGCGCCGACCATGGAGCCCGCGACGGCCGCGAGCCCGATCCGTACCGCCGTCCAGACCGGGACGGGCGTCTTGCGGACGTAGGTGACGGCGGCCCCGGTGGTGCCCACGATCGCGACGGCCTTGTTGGTGCCGAGGATGTGCGCGGCCGTGACGTTCGGCAGCCCCAGCAGCAGGGCGGGCAGCAGGAGCAGCCCTCCGCCGCCCACCACGGCGTCGATCCAGCCTGCCACGAGGGCGGCGAGGCAGAGCAGGACCAAGGTCGTCAGCGTGATCTCGGGCATGGCGGTGAGCCTAGGGAGACGATCGTTGCCCCGTCCATCGATCCCGTAATCGTTGAGCAAGGTCTGAGCTTGGCGCCCGGTTCGCCCTGTGCCTGCCCCTCCGTGCCCGGCGCCGGCCCGTATGCACCCGACGCCCGCCCGTATACGGGAACCCCGGCCCGGCCCGTACCCCCCGGTCCCCGGGACCGGCGCTCCGGCGTCGATCACGGCGGGTCGATCCGTCCCGCGCCTCACAGCGGGCGGGGCCCGGGGCGGAGATCAGCGTTCCGTACGGGAAACAGTCGGGATGCCGCCGGGTAACACCGGCCGCGCACTCTTCCCGGTATGAGTACACGGATCGTGGTGGTCGGGGGCGGAACGGCGGGCGCCCGGCTCGCCCAGCGCCTGCCCGTCACCCTCCTCGGCGAGGAGCCGCACGCACCGTACAACAGGGTGCTGCTCGCCGACGTCCTCGCCGGGCGGTACGCCCCCGAGGTCATCGCCCTGCCCGAGCCCCGGGAGCCGGTACGGCTCGGGGTGCGGGCGGTGCGGATCGACCGGGCGGCGCGGACGGTGGAGTGCGCGGACGGCTCCCTCGTCGGCTACGACCGGCTGGTCCTGGCCACCGGCTCCAACCCGGTGCTGCCCCCGCTGCGCGGAGTGCGCGGAGCGGCGCTGCCGGAGGGCGTCCACCCCTTCCGTACGCTCGACGACTGCCTGACGCTGCGGGCCCTGGTGCGGCCGGGAGTACGGGCCGTGGTCATCGGCGGCGGACTCCTCGGGGTCTCCGCGGCGCGGGCCCTCGCGGGTCTCGGCGCGGAGGTCGTCCTGACCCAGCAGGGCGAGCGGCTGATGGAGCGCCAGCTCGACGTCCAGGCCTCGGCCCTGCTGCGCGAGCACGTGGAGGCCCTCGGCGTCGAGGTGCACACCGAGTGCCGGGTGAGCGGGCTGCGGCAGCGGGACGGGGTGGTCACGGCGGTCGAACTCGCCGACGGCTTCGTCCTCGACGCCCAGGTCGTGGTCCTGGCCTGCGGGGTACGCCCCCGGACGGCACTGGCCAGGGAGGCGGGACTCGACGTCCGCACCGGCATCGTGATCGACGACGAACTCCGGACCTCCGACCCGTACATCCACGCGATCGGCGACTGCGCGGAACACGCGGGCCGGGTCTACGGTCTGGCCGGCCCGGCCCTGGAACAGGCGGACGCCCTGGCCGACCTGCTCACCACCTCCCTCGGTGCCCGCTACACCGGCACCCGCGCCCTCACCCGCCTCACCCTCGGCGGCCCTCAACCACTCGATCTCGCCGCCTTCGGCGAAGCGACCGGCCAACCGGGCGACGACGTCGTCCAGTTGACCGATGCCACCCGTGGCGCCTACCGCAAGGTCGTCGTCCGCGGAGACCGGCTCGTCGGGGGCGTCCTCCTCGGCGACCTGGCCGCGGTCGGCACGCTCGCCCAGGCCTGGGAGGGCGACGAAGCCCTCCCCGAGGCCCCTCTGCTGCACCTGCTCACCCACGACGGAGGCTCCTGACATGAGCGCTGACATGACGACCGCCCACACCCCCACGATCGTCCTGGTCGGCCATGGAATGGTCGGCCAGCGCTTCCTGGAGGCGCTCGCCGACCGTGGCGTCACCGAGCGAGCCCGCATCGTGGTCCTCTGCGAGGAGCCCCGCCCGGCCTACGACCGCGTACAGCTGACCTCGTACTTCTCGGGCAAGACCCCCGACGACCTGTCGATGGTCGAGGCGGGCTTCATGGAGAAGCACTCCATCGAGCTGCACCTCGGCGACCCGGCGGAGTCGGTGGACCGGGAGGCCCGTACCGTCACCGCCCGCTCCGGGCAGGTCTTCGCGTACGACGCCCTCGTCCTCGCCACCGGCTCGTACCCCTTCGTCCCGCCGGTCCCCGGCAAGGACGCCCGCGGCTGCTTCGTCTACCGCACGATCGAGGACCTGCTCGCGATCGAGGAGTACGCGAAGACGGCGACGACCGGCGCGGTCGTCGGCGGCGGGCTGCTCGGCCTGGAGGCTGCGGGCGCGCTCAAGGGGCTCGGACTCGAGACGCACGTCGTGGAGTTCGCGCCGCGCCTGATGCCGGTGCAGGTCGACGAGGGCGGCGGCGCGGCGCTGCTGCGCACGATCGAGCGGATGGGCCTGAGCGTCCACGCGGGGACCGGCACGCAGGAGGTCGTGACCGCGGACGGCGCCGTGACGGGGATGAAGCTCTCGGACGGCTCCGAACTGGCCACGGACATGGTCGTGTTCTCGGCGGGCGTACGGCCCCGGGACCAGCTGGCCCGCGACTGCGGCCTGACCGTCGGCGAACGCGGCGGCATCGCGGTCGACGAGCAGTGCCGCACGTCCGACCCGGCGGTCTTCGCGATCGGCGAGTGCGCGCTCGCCACGGACGGCCGGGTGTACGGCCTGGTGGCGCCCGGCTACGAGATGGCGCAGACGGTGGCCGCGACGCTGGCCGACGAGGCCGGGGACGGCTTCACGGGCGCCGACATGTCGACCAAGCTGAAGCTGCTCGGGGTGGACGTGGCCTCCTTCGGCGACGCGCACGGCGCGACCGAGGGCTGCCTCGACGTCGTCTACTCCGACTCCCGCTCGGGCGTCTACAAGAAGCTCGTGATCGACGGCGAGGGCCGGCTGCTCGGCGGTGTCCTGGTCGGCGACGCCGAGCAGTACGCGCTGCTGCGGTCCTTCACCGGCTCCGTACCGCCGGTCTCCGCCGAGCAGTTGGTGCTCCCGGCGGGCGCGGGCGCGCCGGTGGCGCTCGGCCCCGCGGCGCTGCCGGACGACGCGGTGATCTGCTCCTGCCACAACGTCACGAAGCACGCGATCGGCGAGTGCTCCTCGCTGGCCGAGGTGAAGAAGTGCACCAAGGCCGGTACGGGCTGCGGCAGTTGCGTGAAGCTGATCGAGAAGCTGCTGCCGGCCGCCGCCGACAAGGGACTCTGCCGCTGCTTCGCGTACACCCGTAGCGAGCTGTACGAGATCGCCCGCACGCTCCGGGTGACCTCCTTCGCCGCGCTGCTCGACTCGCACGGGCGGGACGGGGCGAAGGGCGGGGAGGGCTGCGAGGTCTGCAAGCCGACGGTCGGCTCGATCCTGGCCTCCCTCGCCCCGACGCTCGGCATCGGCGGTTACATCCTCGACGGCGAGCAGGCCTCCCTCCAGGACACCAACGACCACTTCCTCGCCAACCTGCAGCGCAACGGCTCGTACTCGGTCGTGCCGCGCATCCCCGGCGGCGAGATCACCCCGGACAAGCTGATCGTGATCGGCGAGGTGGCCCGGGACTTCGGCCTCTACACGAAGATCACGGGCGGTCAGCGGATCGACCTCTTCGGCGCCCGGGTGGACCAGCTCCCCTCGATCTGGACGCGTCTGGTCGACGCGGGCTTCGAGTCGGGACACGCCTACGGCAAGTCGCTGCGGACGGTGAAGTCCTGTGTCGGGCAGACCTGGTGCCGCTACGGCGTCCAGGACTCGGTGAAGATGGCGATCGACCTGGAGCTGCGCTACCGGGGCCTGCGCGCCCCGCACAAGCTCAAGTCGGCGGTCTCGGGCTGTGCCCGCGAGTGCGCGGAGGCCCAGTCGAAGGACTTCGGGATCATCGCGACGGCGAACGGCTGGAACCTGTACGTCGGCGGGAACGGCGGCGCGACCCCGCGCCACGCGGACCTACTGGCCCAGGACCTCTCGGACGCCGAACTCGTACGCCTGATCGACCGGTTCCTGATGTTCTACATCCGGACGGCGGACCGCCTGGAGCGGACGTCGACCTGGCTGGAGCGGCTCGAGGGCGGGCTCGCCCACCTCAAGGACGTCGTGGTGCACGACTCGCTCGGGCTCTGCGACGAGCTGGAGGCCCTGATGGCGGCCCACGTCGCGGACTACCAGGACGAGTGGGCGCAGACCCTGGACGACCCGGACCGTCTGCGGCGCTTCGTCTCCTTCGTGAACGCGCCGGAGGCGCCGGACCCGACGGTCCGGTTCACGCCGGAGCGCGACCAGATCAAGCCGGATCTCACGTTCCTCACCCTGGAAGGGGTCACCTCCCGATGACGACACTCACCTCGGCACGCACCTCGACGATGCTCGAACTCTCCCCTTCCCCCGACTCCTGGATCGCGGTCTGCGAGGAGTCCCGGCTGACCCCGGGCCGGGGCGTGGCGGCCCTGCTGCCGGACGGCCGGCAGGCGGCGGTCTTCCGGGACCGGTCGGGCCGGACGTACGCGATCGACAACCGCGACCCGTTCACGGGGGCGCAGGTGCTCTCCCGGGGACTGATCGGCACGGCGGACGGGCGGCCGTTCGTGGCCTCGCCGCTCCTGAAGCAGCGCTTCGACCTGGAGACGGGCCGCTGTCTGGACGACGACGAGGTCACGGTGGCGGTCTACCCGGTCCGAACCATTTAACTTGACCGGTCGTTCCAGATAGACGTACGGTCTCTCTGTGGCCAGGACCAAGGAATTCGATCCCGACGCCGCGCTCCAGGCCGCTCTCGACCTGTTCTGGGCGCGCGGCTACGAGGCGACGACGATGTCGGACCTCGTGGAGCACCTCGGGATCGGCCGGGCCAGCATCTACGCGACCTTCGGCAACAAGCACGACCTGTACATGAAGGCGATGGACCGCTACCTGGAGACCAGGGACCCGGCGATCGTCGGGGAACTGTCCGCGCCGGGCCCGGCCCTGCCGGCCGTGCGGGCGCTCGTCCGCCGCTTCGCCGCCGAGGCGGCGACGGAGGGCCGGCGCCTGAACGGCTGCTTCGTCACCAACTCGGCGGCGGAGCTCGCGCCGCACGACCCGGTCGTCGCACGCCGGGTCGAGCTCAGCTGGGAGCAGATCGAGACGCTCCTGTACGGGGCGCTCACCCGGGCCCGCGCCGGGGGCGAACTCCCGGCGGACCGGGACCCGCGCGCACTGGCCCGGATGCTGCTGGTCCTGCTGCAGGGCGTCAGGGTGGTGGGCAAGGCCTCGACGGACCCGGGCAGGGTCCTGGACGCGGCGGAGCAGGCACTGACGCTGCTGGACTGAGGAACGGGCGCCCACGGGGGGCGCCCTTTCTTCGGCGCTCATATTGGAATGTACGGTCAAGTACAGAATCGGTCAGGGGGGCGAGTCATGGCAATGACACGGACGAGGGAACGGAACAGAGCGGCAGGCCATGACCGGCCCCGCCCCCGCGGCGGCTTCGCCCTTCTCGGCGGCGTGCAGATGACGCTCATCTTCACGCTCGCGGCCCTCGCCGTCCCCCTCCCCCGCATCGGCGCCGAGTTCCGGCTCGACCGCGCCGACCTGATCCTGCTGAGCGCCGCCTACGGGCTGACCTTCGCCGGACTGCTCCTCCTCGGCGGCCGGCTCGCCGACCGCCTCGGTGGGCGCCGGGCCCTCACCGCCGGACTCCTGGTCTTCGGCGCCGCCTCCGCCCTCGCGCCGCTCGCCCCCGGGTACGAGGCGCTGCTCGCGGCCCGCTTCGGGCAGGGCGTGGGCGCGGCGCTCGTCGCCCCGGCCGCGATGGCGGTGCTCCGGACGCTGTTCCCCGAACCGGCCGCGTACGGCAGGGCGATGGCCACCTGGGGCGGGCTCTCCGTCCTCGGCGCGACCGCGGGGAACCTGCTCTCCGGGGTGATCGCGGCCGTCGCCTCCTGGCGCGGCACCTTCGCCGTACCGGTCGCGGTCGCCCTCGCCGCGCTGCTCCTCGCACCCCGGCTGCTGCCCGCGACCCCGCCCGGTACGAGCCGGGCCCTGGACCTGCCCGGCGCGCTGCTCGCGACCGCCGGCATCACGCTCGCCAGCTACGGGCTCGTCCTCACCGACGCCCACCCCTGGGGCTCCGCCCCGGTCCTCGCCCCGCTGCTCACCGGAGTGGCCCTCCTCGTCGCCTTCGCGGCCGTGGAACGCCGGACCGCCGACCCGCTCCTGCCGCCGGACTTCCTGCGCGACGGCCGCCGCGTCCTGGGCCTCGCGGCGATCGGGCTCACGGCGGCCGGCACGGCCACGGTCTTCGTCCTGCTCTCCCTCGCCCTCCAGGAGCAGCGCGGCTGGTCCGCGCCGCTCACCTCCGCCGCCTTCGTACCCTTCGCGATCGCCCTGCTCGGCGCGGGCCGGCTCGCGGGCCCGCTGATCGGGCGGTACGGCCCCGGGCGGGTGACCGGCGCCGGGCTCGGCACCGCCGCCGCCGGCCTCGCGCTGCTGGCCGCGACCGGCTTCGACGCCTCCGTCCCGTACGCGTACGGGCTGCTGCCCGGGCTCCTGCTGCTTCCGGTCGGCGGCGCGCTGTCCTTCGCGGGCGCCGCCGTCCTCGCCACCGCCGACGTCCCCGCGCACCGCGCGGGGCTCGCGGGCGGCGTCCTCAACACGGCGATGGAGCTCGGACCGACCGTGCTCTTCGCCGCGCTGCTCACCCTCGGCGGCGACGCGGTGTCGCTGGCGGCCGCGGCCGTCGCGTTCACCGCCCTCGCGGCCACCACGATCCGCACCCCGTAGACGCATTCACCCAGACGCACTTCACGTAGCTGCATTCCACGTAGCCGCATTCCACGTAGCCGCATTCACAGGGGAGTCCACACACATGTCCGCACAGTCCACGACGTCCGCACGCTTCACCGGCCGCACCGTCCTCGTCACCGGCGCCGGTTCCGGTCTCGGCCGGGCCATCGCGCTCGCCTTCGCCGCCGAGGGCGCGAAGGTCGTCGTCGCCGGCCGTACCGCCGAGCCCCTCGACGGGACGGTCGCCCTGATCGAGGCCGCCGGGGGTACCGCGGCCGCCGTCACCGCCGACGTGTCCGGGGCCGAGTCCACCCGGGAACTGGTCCGGCGGACGGTCGAGCTGTTCGGCGGTCTCGACGTCGCCGTGAACAACGCCGGCGTCTTCCGCGGCGGGCACAGCGCGGCCGACTTCCCCCTGGAGGACTGGCGGACGCTGCTCGACATCAACGTGACGGGGGTCCTGCACGCCCTCCAGGCCGAGGTGGCGCACATGCGCGCGCACGGCGGCGGGGCGATCGTGAACATCTCGTCCAACCTGGGCGCGCACGTCCGGATCCCCGGGGTCTTCGGCTACCAGGTCTCGAAGGCGGCCGTCTCCGCCCTCACCCGGGCCGCGGCCCTGGACCACATCGCCGACGGCGTCCGTATCAACGCGGTCAGCCCCGGCGCCTCGGAGTCCTCGATGTCGCTGCTGCCCGGCGAGACCGAGGCCGACCGGGAGCTCCGGATGAAGGAGCAGTCGCCGCTGGGCCGGATCTCGTCCGCCGCCGAGGTGGCGGCGGCGGTCCTCTACCTCGCCTCCGACGCGGCGGGCTCCGCCGTCGGCACCGACCTGGTGATCGACGGCGGGGTCTCCGCCTGACGTACGCCGGGAGCCCGTGGGGGCTCAGCCCTGGGCGGCCGCCGGGTCCATCCAGAAGAGCTCCCAGTGGTGGCCGTCCAGGTCGGTGAAGGAGCGGCCGTACATGAAGCCCATGTCCATCGGCTCCTTCGCCGGGCCGGCGCCCGCGGCGAGGGCCGCGTCGGCCAGCTCGTCGACCTTCTCGCGGCTCTCGGCGCTCAGCGTGACGAGCACCTCGGTGGCCTTGGTCGCGTCGGAGATCTCCTTGCCGGGGGCGGTGAAGGTCTTGAACTTCTCCTCGGTGAGCAGCATCGCGAAGATGGTGTCGCTGATGACGAGACAGCCTGCGGTGTCGTCGCTGAACTGCGGGTTGAAGGAGTAGCCGAGCTTCTCGAAGAAGGCCTTGCTGGCGTCGAGGTCCTTCACGGGCAGGTTCACGAAGATCATCTGCGGGGCCATGGCGTTCTCTCTTCCGTCGGGCGGCCGGGGTGCTCGGTGCGTTCCGGCGCTTTCGAGAGGTAAGACGGGCGTCGCGCCCGGAACTCATCGCTCTCCCGAGGATCCTCCGAAGGTTTCTCCGGTCAGGCCACCGAGCGCAGCTCCAGCGCGGCCAGCGGGATGAACCCCCCGCCACCGCCCCCGGTCGCGGCTCCCGGCCCCGCGAGCCTCCGCAGCAGGGCGAGCGCGATCCGCTCGCCCTGCGCCTTGGCCCGCTCCGCCAGCGGCCCCTGGTGGAGCCCGTCGACGGTGGCGTGCCAGAGCTGCACCCAGCGCCCGAAGTGCGCGGCGGTGAGCGGCCGCGCGGAGTGCAGGGCCGCGTGCGGCGCGAAGGCGTCCCGCCGGTACTCGGCGGTACGGAGCAGGGCGCGCTCCCAGAAGTCGGTGATCCTCGGCAGATGGGCCTCCAGGTCCATGCCGGCGATCTCCGTGAAGAAGGGCCCGATGAGCGGGTCCGCGAAGGCGGCCGTGTAGAAGCGGCGCAGGATCACGTCGAGGTCGTCGCGGTCGCGGATGTCCCGGGTGGCACACATGCCCCCCAGTGTCCCCCGCCCCGGGCCCGCTCCCCCAGTGCCGAAGGTCCCCACGGGCGCCGGGCGGGACCTCGGACCTCCGCCGCGGTCCGGCCGGGGACGCCACGGGCCCCTTCGTCGACACCGACCCGGTGATCGGGGGACGTGGTGATCAACATGGCCTGAACACGTCGGTCGCCGCCGGCGGCGCGGCGCCTCGCCCGACGCCCGCCTCTTCCCCTTCACCGCTTGTTGATGCACCGTCAACTCCGTACTCGTAAGTTCCGGAAGCGCGCGACCCCGCGGCCGACCGGCCTGGCGGGGCGGTTCATCACCCTCTTCAGGAGTGAGACGTGGAGCGACGCAGTTTCCTGCGTGGAGCGGTCATCGGCACCTCGGCCGCCGCCTTCGGCGGCAGCCTCTGGCACGGCGCGGCCTTCGCCGCGCCCGCCCAGCCCGGCGCGGGCCCGTACGGGGCCCTCGGCGCGGCGGACGCCAACGGCATCCAGCTGCCGGCCGGGTTCACCAGCCGGGTGATCGCCAGGTCCGGCCAGACCGTGACCGGCACCTCGTACACCTGGCACAACGCCCCCGACGGCGGCGCCTGCTTCGCCGACGGCACCGGCTGGATCTACGTCTCGAACTCGGAGATCAACCCCAGCGGCGGCGCGAGCGCGGTCAAGTTCAACTCGGCCGGCACGATCACCGGCGCGTACCGGATCCTCTCCGGCACCCGCCAGAACTGTGCGGGCGGCTCCACCCCGTGGAACACCTGGCTCTCCTGCGAGGAGGTGTCCCTCGGCTACGTCTACGAGTCGAACCCGTGGGGCGGCACCGCCTACCGCCGTGACGCGATGGGCAAGTTCAAGCACGAGGCCGCCGCCGCCGACCCGGTCCGCAAGGCGATCTACCTGACCGAGGACGAGTCGGACGGCTGCTTCTACCGCTTCGTCCCGACCACCTGGGGCAACCTCTCCTCCGGCACGCTCCAGGTCTTCAAGGCCGGCACCGCCACCTCCGGCACCTTCACCTGGCAGAACGTGCCGGACCCGGACGGCGCGCCGACCACCACCCGCAACCAGGTCTCCGGCGCCAAGCGCTTCAACGGCGGCGAGGGCTGCTACTACGCGGACGACACCGTCTGGTTCACCACCAAGGGCGACAACCGCGTCTGGCAGGTCAACCTCGCCGCCGGCACCTACGAGCTGGCCTACGACGACTCGCTCGTCTCCGGCGGCGGCGCCCCGCTGACGGGTGTCGACAACGTCACCGGCACGACCTCCGGCGACCTGTTCGTCTCCGAGGACGGCGGCAACATGGAGATCTGCGTCATCACCCCGGACGACATCGTCGCCCCGTTCCTCCGCATCACCGGCCAGTCCTCCTCCGAGATCACCGGGCCGGCCTTCTCCCCCGACGGCACGCGGCTGTACTTCTCCAGCCAGCGCGGCACGACGGGCAGCTCCTCGGGCGGCATCACCTACGAGGTGACCGGCCCGTTCCGCGCGTAACAGCGCAGATCCACCTTCTTCCGTTGGGCGCCGCCGAGCAGGGCGGCGCCCAACGGCGTCAGCGTGTGCAGGACCGCGTTGCCGTGCCGGAGGGTCGCGATGAGCCCGGCCTCCCGCAGCACGCCCGCGTGCTGGCTCGCGGAGGCCAGCGAGACCCCGGCCCGGCGGGCGAGCTCGCTCGTCGTGCCGCCGTCGCCGATGGCGTGCAGCACCGCCGAGCGGGTCTGGCCGACCAGCTTGGCGAGCGAGGAGCCGCCGGGCGCGCTGACGGTCGGCGCCTCGCCGTGGGTGACGGGGTAGACGAGGACCGGCGGCAGCGCGGGATCGCGCAGCACCACCGGCGTCCCCCGGCAGAAGTACGAGGGCTGGAGCAGCAGCCCCCGCCCGTCGAGGTGGACGTCCCGGTCGACCGGGTAGTCGGCCTCCAGGACGGGCGCGCGCCAGCGCAGCATCGGCGGCAGCGAGGCGAGCAGCTCCTCGGCGCCTCCGTCGAGGAGGGCCCTGCCGCGGCGGGCCCTGTCGGCCTCGACGCGGGCCCGGATGTGCGGCCAGTACGGCTCGATCGTGGCCCGGTGGTAGCCGCGCAGGGCCCCCACGAGCCGGTCGAAGGGCTCCGCGCCGCCGTCGGCGAGGGCACGGAGCGAGTGGGGCACGGTCCGTCCACCGGAGCGGTCGGCGGCGAGGAGTGAGAGCTCGCTCCGGAGCCGGCCGGGCTCGGTCGCGCGGATCGCCTGAAGGCCCTCTTCCAGGCCCTGGACGCCTTCGGCGGGCGTCAGGAAGTCGGGAAAGTACCCGCGACTCGGCACGAGGGCGGCGAGAAGGCGGGTCTCACCGCCGAGCCGCATCCGGGCGTCGGAGCGCCATTCCCGGAAGACGACGGATCCGCGCCGGTCCCTTAAACGGTGAAAGCTGAGAATCGTTTCCCACAGAACATCCGGTCGGGCGGCGGTCCGCACCCCCGCCAAGTCGTTTCCGGTGAAATGAATCCGCAGCATGACGTCCCCACCTGTGCACTCGCAACCACCCCCGACATCGAGTATGCACAGCATCACAGCACGTTACCAGGGTGTTTCAGCCACAGTTGAAAAGCATCGCGGCAATCGGGGCTGAAACGAAAAGCTGTGCGGGTCGGACAGGAAACCTTCAGGACCGAGGTGACGTGGCGAAGACCGTGGGGGGCTTTGCGCGTCCGGCGGCGGTCGGCGAGGTTGCGGCTCACCTGCCCGACATCGGTAAAGGGCGCGACCTCCGGGTGGGGATCCGGAGGTCGCGCCCGAACCGTTTTCCCGCACCGGGGAAAACAGAAAAGTTCAACGGCCAATAATTCAACCGGCCGTAATTGAACACAAACTCACATCTGATCGACGATCAAGCGAAACGAGCGGCCGCGTTCGGGTGAAATGCGACGGGGCGGACACCTCCGCACAAAGGTGTCCGCCCCGTCTCTCTTTGGTGCCCGGAGCCGCCGCCCGTCGGTGAGGGTCGAAAGTGACCGACGGCGGCCCCGGTGGTTCCGCGGTTTCCGCTGCTGAACGGGGGTTCAGCAGCGCTCGGTACTGCTGCTGAACCGGGGTTCAGGAGGGCCCGACCGCCGCTCCTGACCCCCGGTTCAGCAGGACTCAGCGGCTGTCGCTGCCCTTGGACTCGGCCGCGGCACGGCCGGCCTCCAGGCGCGCCACCGGGATCCGGAAGGGCGAGCAGGAGACGTAGTCGAGGCCGACCTCGTGGAAGAAGTGCACCGACTCCGGGTCGCCGCCGTGCTCGCCGCAGACACCGAGCTTGATGTCGGGGCGGGTGGCGCGGCCGGCCTGGACGGCGCTGCGCACGAGCGCGCCGACACCGTCCTTGTCGATGGTCTCGAAGGGGCTGACGCCGAAGATGCCCTTCTCCAGGTACGCGGTGAAGAACGAGGCCTCCACGTCGTCGCGGGAGAAGCCCCAGACCGTCTGCGTCAGGTCGTTCGTGCCGAAGGAGAAGAACTCCGCGGCCTCGGCGATCTGACCGGCGGTCACGGCGGCGCGCGGCAGCTCGATCATGGTGCCGAGCGCGAGCTTCAGCTCCACGCCCGTCTGCGCCCTGACCTCCGCGATGACCTGCTCGGCCTCCTCGCGGACGATCTCCAGCTCCTGGACGGTGCCGACGAGCGGGATCATGATCTCGACGCGCGGGTCGCCCTTGGCGTCGATGCGCTGGGCCGCGGCCTCGGCGATCGCCCGGACCTGCATGGTGAACAGGCCGGGGATGACCAGACCGAGGCGGACACCGCGCAGACCCAGCATCGGGTTCTGCTCGTGCAGCCGGTGCACGGCCTGGAGGAGGCGCAGGTCGTTCTCGTGCGGCTCCTTGCGGGACTCGGCGAGGGCGACGCGCACCGACAGCTCGGTGATGTCCGGCAGGAACTCGTGCAGCGGCGGGTCGAGCAGCCGGACCGTGACGGGCAGCCCGTCCATGGCCTCGAAGAGCTCGATGAAGTCCTGCTTCTGCAGCGGCAGCAGGGCCTCCAGGGCCTGCTCGCGCTCGACGTCCGTGTCGGCCAGGATCAGCCGCTCGACGAACTGACGGCGCTCGCCGAGGAACATGTGCTCGGTGCGGCAGAGGCCGATGCCCTGGGCGCCGAAGCGACGGGCGCGCAGCGCGTCCTCGGCGTTGTCGGCGTTGGCGCGGACGCGCAGCCGGCGGACGCGGTCCGCGTAGGCCATGACGCGGTGGACGGCGGCGACGAGCTCGTCGGCGTCGTCGGCGCCGGCGTGCATCCGGCCCTCGAAGTACTCGACGACCGGGGACGGTACGACGGGTACCTCACCGAGGTACACCTTGCCGGTGGAGCCGTCGATGGAGACGACGTCACCCTCCTCGACGACCTGGCCGTCGGAGGTGGTCATCCGGCGGCGCTTGGTGTCGACCTCGAGCTCCTCGGCACCGCAGACACAGGTCTTGCCCATGCCGCGGGCGACGACGGCGGCGTGCGAGGTCTTGCCACCGCGGGAGGTGAGGATGCCCTCGGCGGCGATCATGCCGTCCAGGTCGTCCGGGTTGGTCTCGCGGCGGATCAGGATGACCTTCTCGCCGGAGCGGGACCACTTGACCGCGGTGTACGAGTCGAAGACGGCCTTGCCGACGGCGGCACCCGGGGAGGCGGCGATGCCGCGCCCGATCTGCTCGACCTTCGCGTTCTCGTCGAACTTCGGGAACATGAGCTGCGCGAGCTGGGCGCCGGTGACGCGCTGGAGCGCCTCGGCCTCGTCGATCAGGCCCTGGTCCACGAGCTGCGTGGCGATGCGGAAGGCGGCACCGGCGGTGCGCTTGCCGACGCGGGTCTGGAGCATCCAGAGCTGGCCGCGCTCGATGGTGAACTCGATGTCGCAGAGATCCTTGTAGTGGGTCTCCAGCGTGCTCATGATGTGCATGAGCTGGTCGTACGACGTCTTGTCGATCGACTCGAGGTCGGCCAGCGGCACGGTGTTGCGGATACCGGCGACGACGTCCTCGCCCTGCGCGTTCTGCAGGTAGTCGCCGTAGACGCCGGCGTGGCCGGAGGCGGGGTCGCGGGTGAACGCGACGCCGGTGCCGGAGTCCGGGCCGAGGTTGCCGAAGACCATCGAGCAGACGTTGACGGCGGTGCCGAGGTCGCCCGGGATGCGCTCCTGGCGGCGGTACAGCTTCGCGCGGTCGGTGTTCCAGGAGTTGAAGACGGCCTCGATCGCGAGGTCCATCTGCTCACGCGGGTCCTGGGGGAAGTCGCGACCGGTCTCGGTCTTCACGATCTTCTTGAAGTGCTTGACGACCTTCTTGAGGTCGGCGGCGTCCAGGTCGGTGTCGCTGGCGACCTTCTTCGCGGCCTTGGCCTCGTCGAGGGCCTCCTCGAAGAGCTCGCCCTCGACGCCGAGGACGGTCTTGCCGAACATCTGGATGAGACGGCGGTACGAGTCCCACGCGAAGCGCTCGTTGTCGGCCTGGCGGGCGAGTCCGGCGACGGACTCGTCGGAGAGGCCGATGTTGAGGACCGTGTCCATCATGCCCGGCATGGAGAACTTGGCTCCGGAGCGGACGGAGACGAGCAGCGGGTCGTCGGCCTGGCCGAGCTTCTTGCCCATCTGCTGCTCAAGGGCGTCGAGGTGAGCACTCACCTCGTCGCGGAGCTCGACGGGCTCGGAGCCGCTCTCGAGGTAGACCTTGCAGGCCTCGGTGGTGATCGTGAAGCCGGGAGGGACCGGAAGACCGAGGTTGGTCATCTCGGCCAGGTTCGCGCCCTTGCCACCGAGCAGGTCCTTCAGGTCCCTGTTGCCCTCGGTGAAGTCGTACACGAACTTCTGATCATTATTTTCCGACACGGGTCCCGACTCCTCGATGACTCGGTTGGCTGCCCTGACGGCGAGGAACATACCCAGATCGAAGGCTTCTGTGGAGGTACGCCTAGCGGTCACATGGTCTTAACCACCCGTCCGCCAGCACATCGAAAGTAACTGACAGGTAGCTTCCGCTTTCAGGCCCCGAAGCTCAGATGACCCAAAAGAGAGCTTCGGCGCTCACGTGAGCGGCCATCCGACCACTTGCGTTCAAGTCTTGAACGCAAAAAGGGTGGCACCCAGTGCCACCCTTTCAGGCTGTGCAGCCGCCCGTAACCTGCTCATGTGAGCGCTACCCCCCTCAGGGGTGGCGAGGATCACTCCTCAGGAAAGGCTGATTCTGCTCCGCATCTCACCCGCCGGACGTGTCCAGCTCGGCGTCCTCACTCACCCCGGCACAGTCGTACGGGTCCTTCAACCAGCCGTCCGGCAGGACAACTCGGTTGTTTCCGGACGTACGGCCCCGAGGGCCGTCCGCGCCCACCGGCCACGGCTGATCCAGGTCGAGCTCGCTCAACTGAGCGCGGAGCTCGTCCAGGGACGAGGTGATGGCGAGCTTCTTGCGCATCTCGGAACCGACCGAGAAGCCCTTCAGGTACCAGGCCACATGCTTGCGGAAGTCGATGACACCGCGTGCCTCGTCGCCGATCCACTCGCCGAGCAGCCGTGCGTGCCGCACCATCGCGTCCGCGACCTCGCGCAGCCCCGGCTGGGCGTACGTACCCGTGCCCTCGAAGCCCGCCACCAGGTCGCCGAAGAGCCACGGACGGCCCAGGCAGCCGCGCCCGACGACCACGCCGTCGCAGCCCGTCTCGCGCATCATCCGCAGGGCGTCGTCGGCCGACCAGATGTCGCCGTTGCCGAGGACCGGGATCTCGGGCACGTGCTCCTTGAGGCGCGCGATCGCGTCCCAGTCCGCCGTACCGCCGTAGTGCTGGGCCGCCGTCCGCCCGTGCAGGGCGATCGCCGTGACGCCCTCCTCGACCGCGATCCGGCCCGCGTCCAGGTACGTGATGTGGTCGTCGTCGATGCCCTTGCGCATCTTCATCGTGACCGGCAGGTCGCCCGCGTTGCCCACGGCCTCGTTGAGGATCGCGCGCAGCAGCGGCCGCTTGTAGGGCAGGGCCGAGCCGCCGCCCTTCCGGGTCACCTTGGGGACCGGGCAGCCGAAGTTCAGGTCGATGTGGTCGGCGAGGTCCTCGTCGACGATCATCCGCACGGCCTTGCCGACCGTCACGGGGTCCACCCCGTACAGCTGGATCGAGCGCGGCCTCTCGGTCTCGTCGAACCGGATGAGCTGCATCGTCTTCTCGTTGCGCTCGACCAGGGCGCGCGTCGTGATCATCTCGCTCACGAACAGCCCCTTGCCGCCGCTGTACTCGCGGCAGAGGGTACGGAAGGGGGCGTTGGTGATGCCGGCCATCGGGGCGAGCACCACCGGCGGCTGCACGATGTGCGGCCCGATGGCGAGGGGGGTGAACGCGGTCATTGAGCCATTGTCGCGCACTCCGGCGGTCATTAGTTAGCCGTACTATCCGCACATGCCGGAGCTCACACGCTCGCGGCCCCGTCGATCACGAGGGCGAGGAGCCGCTCGACGCCCGCCCGGGACTTCTCGTCCACGGGGACGTACGTCACGAGGCACGGCCCTGACGTCGGTCCGAGCCAGAGGTTGGTGTGCTCGAACCTGAGCACGCCGACGTGGGCGTTGTGGATGACCTTGGTCCGCCCGCCCGGGGCGACCACGTCGTGCCGGGCCCAGATCACCCGGAACTCGGGCGAGGCCTTCTCCAGCCGCTGGACGAGCGCCTTCCAGGCGGGCTCCGCCAGGTGCTCGGCCATGGCGGCGCGGAGCTTCCCCGCGAGGATGGGGAGGAGGTCCGGCAGATCGGTGGCGGCGGCCCGGAAGTCGTCGTTGGTGAAGGCCAGCCAGAGGGAGTTGCGGTCCTCTCGGGGCAGCGCGTCCAGGTCGCAGAAGAGCCGCCCGAAGGTCCGGTTGTGGGCGAGGAAGTCGAACCGGCTGTTCTGGACGGCGGCGGGCAGCGGTTCCAGCTGGTCGAGCATCTGCCGCAGCGCGGGGGTGACGGCCGGCGAGGGCGCCCCGGGGCGCGGGTCGGGCCGCCCGGCGAGGGCGAAGAGGTGGCTCCGCTCGGTCGGGTCGAGGAGCAGGGCGTCGGCGAGGGCGTCGAGGACCTGCGGGGAGACCTGGATGTCCCGGGCCTGTTCGACCCAGGTGTACCAGGTGACGCCGACGGCGGAGAGGTGCGCGACCTCCTCGCGGCGCAGACCGGGGGTGCGGCGGCGCCTGCCTCGCGGGAGGCCGACCTGTTCGGGGGTGATGCGCTCGCGCCGGCTGCGCAGGAAGGCGGCGAGCTCGTGCCGCCGGGTCGTGGGCGCCGGCACCGCAGCCGTCCCGGTCGTCGTCATGGTCGTCACGCTCCCAGGGTGCCGGGCCGGTCAGCCCGTTGCCAGGTACTCCTTGTACCCGGATAAGGAGACTCTGGTACCAGGCTGGGCACGGGCGGATCGTCGACCGCGTGACTTCGACTCCGACCTCACCCCTCCCCGGTCCGGTGCGCCGGCCACCGCCCACGGCCCCAGGACGCTCGGCTCCGCGGGCCTGTTCACCGTCCTCCTCGGCGCCGCGCTGCCGCTGATCGACTTCTTCATCGTCAACGTCGCCCTGCCGTCCATCGACCGGGACCTGGCGGCCGGGCCGTCGCTCCTCGAACTGGTCGTGGCCGGGTACGGCCTGTCGTACGCCGTCCTCCTCGTCCTCGGCGGGCGTCTCGGCGACCTCTTCGGACGCCGCCGCCTCTTCCTCGCCGGGATGGCCGCCTTCGGTCTGACCTCGCTGGCCTGCGGGCTCGCGCCGGACGCCTGGACCCTCGTCGTGGCCCGGGTGGCCCAGGGCGCGGCGGCGGCGCTGATGCTGCCGCAGGTGCTCGCGACCATCCACGCCTCGACGACGGGAGCGCGCAGGGCGAAGGCGCTGAGCCTGTACGGGGCGACCGCCGGCCTGTCGATGGTGACCGGCCAGATCCTGGGCGGCGTCCTCGTCGCCGCCGACCTCGCGGGCTCCGGCTGGCGGGCGGTGTTCCTGGTGAACGTGCCGGTGGCGGTCGCGGGCCTGGTCCTCGCCCTCCGTACCGTGCCGGAGACCCGGTCGGACCGGCCGGCCCCGGTGGACGTGCCGGGCACCCTGCTGCTCGCGGTGGCGCTGCTCACCCTGCTCGCCCCGCTGACGGAGGGCCGGGCGGCCGGCTGGCCGCTGTGGACCTGGGTCTCGCTCGCGGTGTTCCCGTTCGCGGCGGGCGCCTTCTGGTGGGTGGAGCGGCGGGCCGACCGCCGGGGCGACATCCCGCTGGTCCCGCCGAGCCTGTTCGACCTGGTCCCGCTGCGGCGCGGGCTGGCCCTCGTCCTGCCGCTGTCGGGTGGCTTCGGCGCCTTCATGTTCGTGATCGCGGTGGCGCTCCAGCAGGGCCTGGGGCTGGGCGCGGTGGCCTCGGGCCTCGCGCTCGTCCCGATGGCGGTGGCCTTCTTCGGGGCCTCCCTCGCGGGTCCCCGGCTCGTACGCCGGTGGGGTACCCGGGTGGTTCCGGTGGGCGCCCTGGTCCAGGCCCTCGGTCTCGGGCTGCTCGCCCTGACGGCCTGGCGCTCCTGGCCGGACCTGTCGGTGGGGAGTCTGCTCCCCGGCATGGCGCTCGCGGGCCTCGGGCAGGGCCTCCAGCTCCCGGTGCTCTTCCGGGTGGTGCTCTCCGAGGTGCCGCCGGAGCGCGCGGGCGTGGGCGGCGGGGTCATGGTGACGACCCAGCAGACGGCGCTGACCCTGGGCGTCGCCACGCTCGGCACGCTCTTCCTGAGCCTCTCCGCCTCGGGCTCGACGGCTACGGCCCTGACGGTGACGCTCCTGATCCAGCTGGCGATGGCGCTCGTCACGGCGGTGCTCGCGCTGCGGCTGCCGAGGACGGTGGGCTGACCGGGGGGGCGCAGGACGAAGGGCCCGGGGCGGCGAACGCCCCGGGCCCTTCGGTCGTGCGGTGCGTGCTACTCCTGGCCGGCCGCACCGGTGTCGGTGGCCTCGGCGCTCTCGGTGCTCTCGGATCCCTGCGCGCGCTCGCGCATCTTCCGGAGGAGTTCCTGCTTCTGCTCGTCGGCGGTGCGGCGGGCGGCGGCGCCGCCCTGGACGGCGCCGTGCTGGTCGGTGCGGGACAGCTTCTTTCGCTGTCCGCCGACGCCGAGGAGGTTGTTGTGCTTGGCCATGGGGTTCTCCCGTCAATGAGGTGGGCGGTGGGCGTGCTCGATCAGCCGGGGCTGGGCGCTCACTCTTGAAGTGCTCTCCCCCGTAAGCGGGGGAGATTCCTACCTACCTTGCGGTGGCGGGCTTGACGCCACGAGTGCGCCTTGCGACTGCCCTTCCGGCAGCCGGGATGAGCGCGTGGCCCATCCGGTACAGGTGCAAGACGTTCCTCGATGCGTTGTGGTCGGCGTTGCCTTCCCATCCACAGTCCGGGTTCTTGCACAGGAACGTGGCCTGGTCCTCCCGGCTGCCGGGGGTGATGAACCCGCAGGCGGAGCAGCGCAGGGAGGTGTTCGGGGCGGGAACCTTGACCAGGGTGCCGCCGTGGCGGGCGGTCTTGTACGTCAGCAGTGTCACCGTGCGTCCCCATGCCTCTTGGCTGATGGAACGGTTCAGGCCGGACTTCTGCGCGACGTTCTTCCCGGGTTCCTCAAGGGTGCCCTTGGCGGACTTGACCATGTTCGTGATGTGGAGCTGTTCCACCACGACCGTGCTGTACTGCTTAGCGATGGCGGTGGTGGTCCGGTGCTGCCAGTCAACGGCGCGGCGCGTGGCTCTTGCGCGGAGCTGCTTGATCTGGTCGTAGGTGGCGTGCAGTCGCTTCGAGCCGCGCTCTCTCGGCTTGCGGAAACTCTTGCGGTGCGCGGCCCTCCGCTCCAGACGAATGAGCTTGGCCTTCTCGTCCGGGTTCAGCCACTTGTCCCGGTCGGCGCTGCCGTCCGGGAGCCGGGGCGGGCGTCCGTGGTCCTGGTGGTTGCCGTCAGACAGGGCCAGGGGCAGGTTCACCCCGGCGTCGATACCGACCTCGCCGCCGGTGTGCGGTTCGGGCTTGAGCTCAAGGGTCTGGACACGGAAGGCGATGTGCCAGCCGAGTGCGTCTTTGACGAGCCGGGCCCCGGTGATCCGGTTGTCCTTGTGTGCCGCCTTGCCGACGGGCAGGTCCTTCGTCCAGCGGAATCGGACGCGCCCGACCTTGGGGACGTTGACCATGCCCCACCGGCGGTGCACCCGCTTGATCTGGAGGTCACGGCCCTGCGGGATGTCCACGGACATCACCGACCGGATACGGGCCTTGAACGTCGGCTCGTCCGCCCGGCCGTCCCAGCAGTTCTTCCACGCCTGCATGTACGTCTTGAGGACAGCCTGCGCGGCCTGCGCGGGAAGGGCCGCATACCAGTCGATCTCCTTGCGGGCCTGCCGCAACGTCTGGTCCAGGCGGGACAGCGAACGCTGACACTTCGGCGTCATCCGCCACAGGTCGTGGAGCTGATTCCACATCGCCCGCGCCACGTGCGCCTGATCATCCATGAGCCGGACCTGCGCAGGCGTCAGCGCCAGTCGGGCGCGATGCCCGAACTGCCGCTTCTCCCACACCAGTTCACTGCTCACGCGAGCACTATATCATTTGGTTTATGTCACCTCGATGGAACCCGAACCCCGATGTACGCACCGGCCGTCACGTCGAGCACCATCTCCACGTCCATTTGGTTTTTGTCACCAAGTACCGGCGGAGGGCGTTCACCGACGCCATGCTGACCCGCACCGAGGAGATCATGCGGGAGGTGTGCTCGGACTTCGAGGCCGAGCTGAAGCAGTTCAACGGCGAAGAGGACCACGTGCACCTGCTCGTGCACTACCCGCCCAAGGTGCAGCTCTCCAAACTGGTCAACTCGCTCAAGGGCGTCAGCTCCCGCTACCTCCGACAGGAGTACGACACCCACGTCCGCCGACACCTGTGGGGCGGGCACTTCTGGTCCGGCTCCTACTTCGCCGGATCGTGCGGCGGGGCACCGCTGACCGCCGTCCGCCAGTACATCGAGAACCAGCAACGCCCGGTCTGAGAGTGCAGGCCCGGAGGTGCGGCGAACTCCGGCACTTCGCGCCTCCGGGCCAAGGATGCGCTTTACCTCCACCCTGAAGGGCGGAGCACTACGGGCCTGACCGAGCGAAGACCTCACGCACGTACGGGAAAGCCCCCGGTTCCGAGTTCCGGAACCGGGGGCTTCGCCGTACGCGATCAGAGAGTTCAGCAGCCGAGCAGACGGCTGCCGAGGTAGCCCTGGATCTGGTCGAGCGAGACGCGCTCCTGCTTCATGGTGTCGCGCTCGCGCACGGTCACCGCGTTGTCGTCGAGGGTGTCGAAGTCGACGGTCACGCAGAACGGGGTGCCGATCTCGTCCTGGCGACGGTAGCGGCGGCCGATGGCGCCGGCGTCGTCGAACTCGATGTTCCAGTTCTGACGCAGGTCCGCCGCGAGGCCCTTGGCCTTCGGCGAGAGCTGCGGGTTGCGCGACAGCGGCAGGACGGCGACCTTGACCGGGGCCAGGCGCGGGTCGAGGCGCAGCACGACGCGCTTCTCCATGACGCCCTTGGCGTTGGGGGCCTCGTCCTCGTTGTACGCGTCGAGCAGGAAGGCCAGCATCGCGCGGCCGACACCGGCGGCGGGCTCGATGACGAACGGCGTGTAACGCTCGCCGGACTCCTGGTCCAGGTACGTCAGGTTGGCGCCGGAGGCCTTCGAGTGCGCGTTCAGGTCGTAGTCGGTGCGGTTGGCGACGCCTTCCAGCTCGCCCCACTCGTTGCCGCCGAAGGAGAAGCGGTACTCGATGTCGGCGGTGCGCTTCGAGTAGTGGGAGAGCTTCTCCTGCGGGTGCTCGAACCAGCGCATGTTCTCCTCACGGAGACCCAGGCCGGTGTACCAGTTCCAGCGCTGCTGCATCCAGTACTCCTGCCACTGCTCGTCCTCGCCCGGCTTGACGAAGAACTCCATCTCCATCTGCTCGAACTCGCGCGTGCGGAAGATGAAGTTGCCCGGAGTGATCTCGTTCCGGAAGGACTTGCCCATCTGCGCGATGCCGAACGGCGGCTTCTTGCGCGAGGTCTGCTGCACCTGACCGAAGTTGGTGAAGATGCCCTGCGCGGTCTCGGGGCGCAGGTACGCGACGGAGCCGGTGTCCTGCGTCGGGCCGAGGTGCGTGGAGAGCAGGCCGGAGAACTGCTTGGGCTCGGTGAAGGTGCCCTTGTTGCCGCAGTTGGGGCAGTTGAGGTCGGCGAAGCCGTTCTCGGGGAGACGGCCGTGCTTCGCCTCGTACGCCTCCTCCAGGTGGTCCGCGCGGAAGCGCTTGTGGCAGGAGGTGCACTCGGTCAGCGGGTCGGTGAAGGTGGCGACGTGGCCGGAGGCCTCCCAGACCTCGGTGGCCAGGATGACCGACGAGTCGATACCGACGACGTCCTCGCGCGAGGTGACCATGTAACGCCACCACTGGCGCTTGAGGTTCTCCTTGAGCTCGACACCCAGCGGTCCGTAGTCCCAGGCGGCACGCTGGCCGCCGTAGATCTCACTGCACGGGTAGACGAAGCCACGGCGCTTGCTCAGGCTGACGATGGTGTCGATCTTCTCGGCGGCCACGGTGCTCTCTTCATTACGACGACGAAGTGCGAATGCCACAGGTTACCGGCGCCCGTACCCCCCGCATCAAATCGGTTAGGGACCGCCCCCGCGAGCGGTACGCGCGCCGAGGCGCGAGCGGGCACGTGGGCCGGGCCACACATACGACAATTGACAATCGTTTCCAGTTTTGTTGAAAATGAGTGTCATGAACGTACGACGCCTGATACCCACCACCGCCCTCGCCGGAGCCGTCACGCTCGGTCTCGTCTCCCTCTCCGCCTGCGGCACCTCGGACGCCGCCGACAAGGGGAGCAGCGGCAAGCTGGACGTCGTCGCGTCGTTCTATCCCATGCAGTACCTGGCCGAGCAGATAGGCGGCGGCCACGTCGCCGTCAACACGCTCACCAAGCCCGGCGTCGAACCCCACGACCTGGAGCTCAAGCCGAAGCAGATCGGCGAGCTCGGCGAGGCCGACGTCATCCTCTACCTCAAGGGCATCCAGCCCGCCGTCGACGACGCCATCGCCCAGGCCGGCGTCGAGAACACCGTCGACGCCGCCACCCTCACGACGCTCGAAGCCCACGGCGACGAGGTCGGTCACGCGCACGAGGGCGAGGAGCACGCGGCGGAGGAAGCCGGCCACGAGGGCCACGAGTCCGAGGCCGGCACCGACCCGCACATCTGGCTCGACCCCGTGAAGTACGCCGAGGTCGCGAAGGGCGTCGGCACCGCCCTGGAGAAGGCCGACCCGGCCAACGCCGCCGACTACAAGAAGAACACCGACGCCCTGGTGACGAAGCTCGGCGCCCTGAACACCGAGTTCGAGACGGGCCTGAAGAACACCACCACCAGGACCTTCATCACCACCCACTCCGCCTTCGGCTACCTCGCCGAGCGCTACGGCCTGGAGCAGGAGGGCATCACCGGCATCGACCCCGAGTCCGAGCCGAGCCCCGCCCGCATCAAGGAACTCCAGGACATCGCGGCGAAGGACAAGGTCTCCACCGTCTTCTTCGAGACCCTCGCGAGCGACAAGACCGCCAAGACCCTCGCCGGCGACACCGGTCTCAAGACCGACGTGCTCGACCCGCTGGAGGGAATCACGGACAAGTCCCAGGGCGATGACTACATCGAGGTCATGCAGTCCAACCTCGCCGCGCTGAAGAAGGCCCTCGGCGCCAAGTGACCACAGCAGCACAGCAGGAGGCACGAGCCATGGCAGCGCCGGCACAGGAACCCGTCATCTCCGTCCGCGGAGCCACCGCGACCCTCGGCGCCCGGCCCGTCCTCCGGGGCGTCGACCTCACCGTCCACCGCGGTGAGGTCGTCGCGCTGCTCGGCGCCAACGGCTCCGGCAAGTCCACCGCCGTCCGCTCCGTCATCGGCCAGGTGCCGCTGACCGGCGGCCGGATCGAGCTGTTCGGTACGGAGCAGAAGCGGTTCCGCGACTGGGCCCGTGTCGGCTACGTACCGCAGCGCACCACCGCCGCGAGCGGCGTCCCCGCCACCATCCGCGAGGTCGTCTCCTCCGGCCGGCTCTCCCGCCGCCGCTTCGGCTGGCTGACGAAGGCCGACAAGGCCGCCGTCGACGCGGCCATCGACCTCGTCGGCCTCGCCGACCGCGCCAAGGACTCCGTCTCGGCGCTCTCCGGCGGCCAGCACCAGCGCGTCCTGATCGCCCGCGCGCTCGCCTCCGCGCCCGAGCTGCTGATCATGGACGAGCCGATGGCCGGCGTGGACCTGGCGAGCCAGGAGATCCTCGCCGCGACCCTGCGCGAGCAGGTCGCAGGCGGCACCTCCGTCCTCCTCGTCCTGCACGAGCTGGGCCCGCTGGAGCCGCTGATCGACCGGGCCGTCGTCCTGCGCGACGGCTGCGTCGTCCACGACGGCCCGCCGCCCGAGGCCGTCGGCCAGCACGCGCTCCCCGGCCACGACCACGTCCATCCGCACGCGGCCGGTGAGCCGCTCCGTACGGGTCTGCTGACCTGAGGAAGCTGACCTGACATGGAACTCCTCACGCTCCCCTTCATGCAGCGGGCGCTCCTCGCGGCCGTGCTCGTCGGCATCACCGCGCCCGCCGTCGGCATCTACCTCGTCCAGCGCCGCCAGGCGCTCATGGGCGACGGCATCGGCCACGTCGCCATGACCGGTGTCGGCCTCGGCTTCCTGCTGAACTCCAGCCCGGTCTGGATGGCGACCCTCGTCGCCGTCGTCGGCTCGGTCGCGATGGAACTGATCCGGGCGTACGGGAAGACCCGCGGCGACCTCGCGCTCGCCCTGCTCTTCTACGGCGGCATGGCCGGCGGCGTCCTGCTGATCAACCTCTCGCCGACCGGCTCCAACGCCAACCTCAGCTCGTACCTCTTCGGCTCGCTCTCCACGGTCGCGCCCGAGGACATCACCGCGATCGCGATCCTGGCCGCCTTCGTCATCCTGGTCACGGTCGGTCTGCGCCGCCAGCTCTTCGCGGTCAGCCAGGACGAGGAGTTCGCCCGGGTCACCGGCCTGCCGGTGCGCGCCCTGAACCTGCTGATCGCGGTCACGGCCGCGGTGACCGTCACGGTCGCCATGCGGGTCGTGGGCCTGCTGCTGGTCAGCGCGCTCATGGTGGTGCCGGTCGCGGCGGCCCAGCAGCTGTCGAAGTCGTTCCGCACGACCTTCGTCCTCGCGGTGGCGACCGGCATCACGGTCACCCTGGCGGGCACGGTCACCTCGTACTACCAGGACGTGCCGCCCGGCGCGACGATCGTCCTGTACGCGATCGGGGTCTTCGTCCTCCTGACCCTCCTCGCCACCCCGCTCGCCAAACGGCGGGCGCGGGCGACCGAGGCGGGCGCGGAGAGCGCGGAGGGCTGCGGCGTACCGCGTCCGCCGACCCCGCGTCCGACGGACGACGTGAAGGTCTGATCCGGCTCTGACCGCAGGGTCATGGGGGACTGGCAGAATGGCGGGGGCAGACAAGCATTCAAGGAGGCCCCCGTGGTGACGGCAGGACCCCCCGTACGAGGCCGCTCGACCAAGCAGCGGGCCGCCGTGTCGGCGGCGCTGAACGAGGTGGACGAGTTCCGCAGCGCCCAGGAGCTGCACGACATGCTCAAGCACCGCGGCGACTCCGTAGGCCTCACCACCGTCTACCGCACGCTCCAGTCCCTCGCGGACGCGGGCGAGGTCGACGCGCTGCGCACCAGCGAGGGCGAGACCGTCTACCGGCGCTGCTCGACCGGCGACCACCACCACCACCTGGTCTGCCGCGTCTGCGGCAAGGCCGTGGAGGTGGAGGGCCCGATGGTGGAGCAGTGGGCCGAGACGATCGCCTCGGAGCACGGCTTCGTGAACGTGGCGCACACCGTCGAGATCTTCGGCACGTGCGCGGAGTGCGCGCAGAAGTGACCTGACCTGACAGACGAAGGGGCCCGCACCGGACGTTTCCGGTGCGGGCCCCTTCGTCGTGTCCGTCGTCCGGCCCGTCGTCCGGCCCGTCGTCCGGCCCGTCGTCGTGTCCGTCTCAGACCTTGCTGATGTTCCGGTCCAGGACCGCCCGCAGCCGGTCCTCCTCGCCGGGCCCCGCCAGGCCCCGCTTCGGCAGGTAGGCGAAACCGCTGCCGGACTTCTCGGCGGTGAGCAGGACGAAGAGCCGGGGCGTCTCCACGTACCGGGGCATCAGCGCCCACCGGAACGCCATCTCGGTGTCCCGGGAGGTCCAGCGCGCTCCGTCCTCGTCGACGACGGCCGTGGCCTCGCCCTGGGACCTGACCGCCTGGAAGAAGGCGCGGGCCGTCAGCCAGGGCGCCAGCTCGGCGGCGACCACGGCCACCAGGCCGAGCGCCACCAGCTTGACCACCGCGCCCGGATCCGGCGTGGGCGGCAGCAGGGCCACACCGGAGGCGAGGAGGGTGAGGACGAACGCTCCCCACGCCGCCCACCGCAGCAGCCGCCACCACAGGAGGGCCCGCATCCGTATCCGTACGGCCTCGCGCACGTCCGCGAAGACCGCCGGGTAGACCAGCTCGATCCGCTCGCTCGTCTCCACGAACATTCCCCCGGGGTCCGGTCAGGCCTTGTCGAGGACGGCCATGTCGGCCGGGTCGACGCCGCCGAAGCGGCGGTCGCGCGAAGCGTATTCGACGCACGCGCGCCACAGGTCGCGGCGGTCGAAGTCCGGCCACAGCACGTCCTGGAAGACCATCTCCGCGTAGGCGCTCTGCCAGATCAGGTAGTTGGAGGTGCGCTGCTCACCGCTGGGCCGCAGGAAGAGGTCCACGTCCGGCATGTCCGCGTAGTACAGGTACTTCTGGATCGTCTTCTCGGTGATCTTCGCCGGGTCGAGCCGGCCCGCCTTCACGTCCTCGGCCAGCGCCTGCGCCGCGTCCGTGAGCTCCGCGCGACCGCCGTAGTTCATGCAGAAGTAGAGCGTGAGCTTGGTGTTGTCCTTGGTCTGCTCCTGCGCGACCTGGAGCTCCTTGGCCACCGACTTCCACAGCTTGGGCATCCGGCCGACCCACCGCACCCGGATGCCGAGCTCGTCGAGCTGGTCGCGGGTCTTGCGGATGAAGTCGCGGTTGAAGTTCATCAGGAAGCGCACCTCTTCGGGCGACCGCTTCCAGTTCTCGGTGGAGAAGGCGTAGAGCGAGATCGACCCGACGCCCATCTCGATCGCGCCCTGGAGCACGTCGAGGACCTGCTCGGCGCCGACCTTGTGCCCCTCGGTGCGCGGCAGACCGCGCTCCTTGGCCCAGCGGCCGTTGCCGTCCATGACGATCGCGACGTGCTCCGGGACGAAGTCGGACTGGAGCTTCGGCGGGCGGGCACCGGAGGGGTGCGGCTCGGGGGTCCTGTACTCCCGGCGCTGGCGCCCGAGCAGTCGTGCGATGGCCATGGCGTGGTCTCTCCTAGCTTTTCTCTACGTACCGCAGGGAGCGCAGGCCGCGCTCCAGGTGCCAGTGCAGATAGGCGGACACGAGTCCGCTGCCCTCCCTGACGTGACGCGGCTCGCACGCGTCCGCCGTCGCCCAGTCGCCGGTGAGCAGCGCGCTGAGCAGGCCGATGGCCTCCGCAGAGGGTACGACGCTTCCGGGCACCCGGCAGTCGCCGCATATGACCCCGCCCGCGCCGACCGAAAAGAACCGGTTCGGCCCGTGGAGTCCGCATTTCGCGCAGTCGTCGAAGCTGGGCGCGTAGCCGTTCACGGCGAGCGAGCGGAGGAGGAAGGCGTCCAGGATGAGGTGGGGCGCGTGCTCGCCCCTGGCGAGCGTCCGCAGGCCACCCACCAGCAGCAGGTACTGCTGCACGGCGGGCTCACCCTCGTGGTCGGTGAACCGCTCCGCTGTCTCCAGCATGGCCGTGCCGGCGGTGTACCGGGCGTAGTCGGTGACGATCCCGCCGCCGTACGCGGAGATCGTCTCGCTCTGCGTGCAGAGCGGCAGCCCGCGTCCGACCAGCTCACTCCCCCGGGCGAAGAACTGCACGTCCACGTGCGAGAACGGTTCGAGCCGCGCCCCGAACTTCGACTTCGTCCTGCGCACCCCGCGCGCGACAGCGCGTACGCGCCCGTGACCGCGCGTGAGGAGCGTGATGATGCGGTCCGCTTCACCCAGCTTCTGGGTGCGCAGCACGATGCCGTCGTCGCGGAACAGACTCATGGGCCCATTCTCCCGTACGGCGGGGGCGTGCCGACCCGCCCCTGGCACGCACTCGCCAGTGCCGCCTGGTACGGCTGGAGGCGGCGGGCCCCGCAGGGCCCGTCCGGGCGGTTCAGGGCACCTCGCCCCGGCTCCGCGCGTTGACGTGCGCCGTGGCGGCGCTCAGCCGCTCCGACGAGGTCGCCTCCCGTACGTCCTCGGGCTCCACGTCCCACTCCCGCCCGCCGCCGAGCGGCCGGATCTGGACGTAGGGCCCCTCGTGGCCCATCACTCTCCCGACCCGCCCCGTGCGGATCTCCACGACGTACGACCCGATGGGCAGTGCTGTCATGACCGGCTCTCCTCCCCTGGCGACAGAGCGGCGGCGATGAGCCGAGCCGTCTCCGCCGTGCAGCATCCCAATTCGACGAGCGGCCTCGGAGGATCGGCGGCGAGGGTGACGACGTCGAGCCCGAGCGAGGGGAGTGTGATTCCCGCCCTCGCCAGCGCCTCGCGCAATTCCGTCACTGCCTCTTGTGCGGCTTCGAGTGCCCCCGTGGTCGTCTTCATGATGTCTTCCTTCACCAACGTATGCCTTTCTGAATCCATTTCCCGCTTCGCCTCTCCAGGGTGGGGCGGGATCCGTAGAATCGGCAGACGCGCAGGCCGTACAACTGCTGCGTAGGGTTGGGGAGTTAATCCATGGCCAAGGGCAAGCAGGACGAGACGTGGGAGTTCTTCGGGGAGCTCCTCAAGGATCGCCGGGAGGCGGCCGGCCTCTCGCAGAGCGATCTCGGCGCACGGGTGTTCGTGTCCGGTGGATACATCGGACTGTTCGAGCAGGGAATTCGAAAGCCACAGCTGGATGTGGCGCGGAGAATCGACGAGGTCCTACAAACCGGCGGTATTTTCGAACGTACGGTACGCAAACTCATCAACAAGTCGCCGTACGCCTCCTATTTCCAGGCCGCTGCCGATCTGGAGGACATCGCCACGAGGATCTGCGAGTTCGAGTCCACCGCCATCCCTGGCCTGCTCCAGACGCCGGCGTACGCCGAGGCGGTCGTCCGCGCGAGCAACCCGCTCGCCACCGCCGAGTACGTCGCAGACACAGTCAAGGGTCGGCTGGACCGATCCGCGATCCTCAAGGACGCCACAAGGCCCATGTACTGGGCGATCCTCCACGAAACAGCGTTACGCATCCCGGTGGGCGGACCCGCCGTCATGGCCGGGCAACTGGACCACCTCATGGTGCAGGCACGCGCGCGCGTAGCCCTGATCCAAGTACTGCCCTACGCGGCGGGCGCCTACCCTCAGATGGGCAAGCCTCTCAAGCTGATGGAGTTCGAGGACGCTCCCCCAACCGCCTATACAGAGGCGGTGTATTCGGGCAACCTGCTGGATGATCCGGCAGTGGTGAAGCGGGCACAGGCCACCTACGATCTGCTGAGGGCCGCCGCTCTGTCGCCGGAGGTGTCCCTGGCCCTGATCGAGTCGGCGGCGGAGGACTACAGACGATGCGCGCGTACGACCTGAGCAACGCCCAGTGGTTCAAGAGCTCCTACAGCGACGGCGACGGGGGCAACTGCGTCGAGGTCTCGTACGACTTCGCGGGCGCCGCCTGGCGCAAGAGCAGTTACAGCAACGGCGAGGGCGGCAGTTGCGTCGAGGTCCTCGACGACGTCCCCGGTGTCGTGCCCGTCCGGGACAGCAAGAACCCCGCCGGCCCCGCCCTGATCGTGCCCGCCGCCGCCTGGTCCGTCTTCGTCGCCGGTATCGCCGGATGACCGCCTCCCCTTCCCTCGTCCTGCGCGGCAGCGGCTCCACCGTCCTCCGCTTCGAGGGGGAGGGAGGGGCCGTGTCCCTCGGTCGCCCGGGTGAGGACCACCGCATACCCCTGGGGGCGATCGCGCACGTCCGCGCCGAGGGGCGGGTCGCCATGATCGAGCTGACCGCCCCGACGGGCGTCGAGCCGGCCTCGTACCGCGTCGAGGACGTGAGCGAGGCCGCCGCCACCGCCTTCGCGGATGCCGTGAACGCCGCGCTCCCCGAGCGGACCGAGGACGCGGTCGACGGCTCCACGCTCGTCACCACCCACCTCACGCCGCCCACCCCCGCCCCGGCCCGGCGCCGGATCGGCACGGTCGGGGTGGTCGGCCTCTGCGTCCTCGCCGTGGCCGTCGCGCTGTGCGTGACGGCGGGAGTGGCGGGCGGCTGGGGGTACGCCGTGACGGTCCTCTTCCCCGTGCCCTTCGCGCTCCTCGGGGCCGGGATCGCCGGGGTGATCGGCCACGGGCTCTACGCACAGCGGGCCTACCCGAAGCACGGGATCACGGTGATGGCGGAGTTCTCGCACTACGACGCCAGGAGCCGGGTGTACCGGTACGCGGACACCACGGGCGCCGAGCACACGTACAACGGCTCGGGCGGGCAGTGGATCGAGCTGAGCTACCTGCCGCGCGCTCCCCACCGCGCCACCACCGTCGCCACGCGCCGCGAACGGATCGGGCTGGCCGGCCTGGCGCTGTTCGGCGTGGCCCTGGGCGGGGGCGGGCTCTTCGGCGTCGCGTACGTCATGACCGCGGCGTTCGCCGCGTGACGGCGCTCAGGGCGCGCGTCGGCTGCCGTGCCGCGTGCGGCGGGCTCCACGGCATCGGCCTGCTCGCCGTCACCGCTCCCCCGGACTGACCGCCCCGGCGACCACCGCCTCCAGCTGCCGCGCGACGCGGTCCAGCGGCTCGGTGGAGCGCTTGGCGCGGCACATCGCCACCGTCCCCTCGACGGACGCGACGACGAGCGTCGCGATCTCGTCCGCCCGCCCGCGCTCGACGCCGTGCGCCCGCAGCGAGGCGGCGAGCAGCTCCTCCCACTGCTCGAAGACCTCGGCCGCCGCCGCGAGGACGGGTGGGACCTCGGCGACCGGGGGTTCCTCGATGGCGACGGCGAGGACCGTGCAGCCCGCGTGGAAGTCGGTGCCGACGACCGTCCGGCGCCAGAGGTCGAGCAGGGCGCGCAGGCCGGGGACCGGGCCCGCCTCCAGTTCCTTGCGCAGGCTGCGGGCGATGACGTCACCGGCGTACCGGACGGCCTCGGTGGAGAGCTGCTGCTTGCCGCCGGGGAAGTAGTGGTACGTCGAGCCGAGCGGCGCCTTCGCGTGCTTGGCCGTCTCGCGGATGCTGGTGGCGCTCAGGCCTCGGCGGCGGATCATGTCGGCCGCGCCGGCCACGATCCGTTCGCGTGCCTGCGCCTGCGGGTTGGGCTCGGTCACGACGCGGTTCTCCTCGCACTCACTCCGGCATCACTGGCTATAACGGCCGTCATAGCCTAACGTGGCGGCGACTTATAACGCTCGTCATAACCTGAACGAGGAGAACCTCCGTGCCGATGATCCGACTGACCGTCCCGACCGGCTCCCTGACCGAGGAGGGCCGCTCCCGCGTCCGGCGGGACCTCGCCGCCGCCGTACTGCGCTGGGAGGAGTTCCCCGACACGCCCTTCTTCCGTGGCCTCTCGTGGAGCTATCTGATCGAGCTGCCCGAGGGCGCGCAGGGGACGTCCGAGGACGACGAGCCCCGCTTCCTCGTGGAGGTCACCGTGCCGCAGGGGCCGCCGCCCGCGCGCGACAAGACCGGTCTGGTCGCCGACGTGACGGCGGTCGTCCTCGACGCCGCCGGACTCTCCGCGCGCGACGCCGCCCGGGTCTGGGTCCTCGTGCACGAGCAGCCCGAGGGGTCCTGGGGCGCCGCGGGCTCGGTCGTCCGCCACGCGGACCTGGCCGCCCTCGCGAGCGCCCAGGCCACCCCGTAAGACCCCGCAAGACCCCGTAAACCCCTTCACCGTCCGCCACCCCGCCCCTACGATCACGCCCATGTCGATCACTTCGCCCATACCCGCCCTCCAGGGGCCCGAGGGAACCTTCCTCCGGGCCGAGGGGCAGACCCTGATCCTGCGCCGCGCCCGCGAGGAGATGCACATCCCCCTGAGGGCCATCGAGCACGTCCGCGCCGAGGGGCGGGTCGTCGCCGTCGAGCTGACCGCCCCGGCCGGGTCCACCCCGTCCGTCCAGCGGTTCGAGGGTGTGGACGAGGCCGCCGCCGTGGTGTTCGCCGACGCCGTGAACGCGGCCCTTCCGACAGAGGGCAAGGTGGACGACGGCTCGAAGTACATCGGGGGCGACCGCCTGGGCGGCGACCCGCACGCCGCGAAGGCCCTGCGCGCGCTCAAGCGAGGGACGCTCTACGCCACCCTCGCGGTCGTCGCCCTGTGCGTGCTCATGGTCGCCACGGGGCACGCGGGCGCCATCATCCTGATCATCCCGTTCGGATTCATGGCGGTGGGCTTCCTGGCGGGCGGCTCGGTGCCGGCGTACGGCCCCTACCGGGAGGGGCACCTCCGCAGGCACGGCGTCACGACCGTCGCCGAGCGGATCCCGGGCGAACCGAACCAGTTCGCCTACATGGACCCCACCGGACTCAGCCGCACCGTGACGTCGACCGCCGCCGCGTGGACCATCGACGTCGCCTACGATCCACAGGACCCGGGGCGCGTGACGGCCCTCAGGAAGCACCCCTGGTTGTCCTTCGACGGCATCCTGGGGGTGGCCAGTATCGGCACCGGCCTGTGCTTCGCCGCCGGGGTGATCGCGATCGTCGTCGCCAGCCTTCTCGGCGCCGGGGGTTTCTGACCCCGACACCTTCACTTATGGAAGTCATAAGTTCGCCTTATGGGCCCATAGACCGGGCCCGGGTACCACCCCGCTCGCGTTGTTATTTAGGGTGGCCTAAGTGTCGGCGGCTTCGCCGAAACGTCGCTTGCGAAGGGAACCCAGCCATGCCCCGCCCCCTCCGGGTCGCGATCGTCGGCGCCGGCCCCGCCGGAATCTACGCCGCCGATGCGCTGCTGAAGTCCGAGGCCGCCGCCGAGCCGGGCGTGTCCATCGACCTCTTCGAGCGGATGCCGGCCCCCTTCGGCCTCATCCGCTACGGCGTCGCCCCCGACCACCCGCGCATCAAGGGCATCGTCAACGCCCTCCACCAGGTCCTCGACAAGCCGCAGGTCCGCCTCTTCGGCAACGTCGACTACGGCACCGACATCCACCTCGACGACCTGCGCGCCTTCTACGACGCCGTCGTCTTCTCGACCGGTGCCATGGCCGACCGCGAGCTCCGCATCCCCGGCGTCGAGCTCGACGGTTCGTACGGCGCCGCCGACTTCGCCTCCTGGTACGACGGTCACCCGGACGTCCCGCGCACCTGGCCCCTGGAGGCCGAGAAGGTCGCCGTCCTCGGCGTCGGCAACGTGGCCCTCGACATCGCCCGCATCCTCGCCAAGACCGGCGACGAGCTGCTGCCGACCGAGATCCCGGCGAACGTCTACGACGGCCTCAAGGTCAACAAGGCCGTCGAGATCCACGTCTTCGGACGTCGCGGCCCGGCCCAGGCCAAGTTCAGCCCCATGGAGCTGCGCGAGCTGGACCACTCCCCCACCATCGAGGTCATCGTCAACCCCGAGGACATCGACTACGACGACGGCTCGATCGCCGAGCGGCGCAAGAACAAGCAGACCGACATGGTCGCCAAGACCCTGGAGAACTGGGCGATCCGCGACGTCGGCGACCGCCCGCACAAGCTCTTCCTGCACTTCTTCGAGTCGCCCGTCGAGATCCTCGGCGAGGACGGCAAGGTCGTCGGTCTCCGCACCGAGCGCACCGAGCTCGACGGCACCGGCAACGTCAAGGGCACCGGCGCCACCACCGACTGGGACGTCTCGGCCGTCTACCGCGCCGTCGGCTACCTCTCGGACGAGCTGCCCAAGCTCCCCTGGGACACCGCCAGCGGCACCGTCCCGGACCAGGGCGGCCGGGTCATCGAGGAGACCGGCGAGCACATGGCCTCCACCTACTGCACCGGCTGGATCCGGCGCGGCCCCGTCGGCCTCATCGGCCACACCAAGGGCGACGCCAACGAGACCGTCGCGAACCTCCTCGACGACTTCGCGAACGGCCGTCTGCTGACGCCCGAGGCCCCGGAGACGGAGGCCGTCGTGTCCTTCCTGGAGGGCAAGGGCGTCACGTACACGACGTGGGAGGGCTGGTACGCCCTGGACGCCGCCGAGAAGGCGCTCGGCGAGCCGCAGGGCCGCGAGCGCGTGAAGATCGTCGAGCGCGAGGACATGCTGCGCGCGAGCGGCGCGATCCAGTAGTCGCCGAGGCCCTCGCCCCTTCCCGGTCCTACCCTGAAAGGACCGGGAAGGGGCGAGGCCATGTCCGCACCCACACTCCACACCGCCCACACTGCCCACACCGCCCACACGGCCGCCGGAGCCGACGCGTCCGACGCGGTCGAGCACGCCAGGGACGCGGCCGGCCGGGAGTCCTGGGCCGAGGCGTACGCGCTGCTCCACGCCCACGACCGGCACCCCTCCCGCGCGCTGACCGCGGACGACCTCTCCGTGCTGGCCGACGCCGCCTGGTGGTCGGGGCACGTCGACGAGTCCGTCACCGCCCGGCTCCGCGCGCACGCCGCCTTCCTCGCGGCCGGTGACCACCGGGGCGCCGGGCTCGCCGCCTGGTGGCTGTCCTACGAGTACCGGAGCCTGGGGCGGCCCGCGGCGGCGGCGGGCTGGCTGCACCGGGCCCGGCACCACCTGGAGGACCTGCCGCCCTGCCCCGAGCAGTGCTTCCTGGCCTGGACGGACGCCGAGGAGGCCGAGCAGCACGGCGACCGGGCCGGGGCCCTCGCCGCGGCCCGCCGCATGACCCGGCTCGCCCTCCGCTCCGGCAGCCCCGACCTGCTGGCCCTCAGCCGCCAGGCCGAGTCCGCCGTCCTGCTCGCGAACGGCCGCAGGACACAGGCGCTGGCCCTCCTCGACGACGCGATGTGCGCGGTCTCCGCGGGTGAGCTGAGCGGCATGTTCACCGGCTGGCTGTACTGCCTGGCCCTCACCCAGTGCATGGAGGCGGCGGACTTCGGGCGGGCGGTGGAGTGGACGAACGCGGCGATGGAGTGGTGCGAGCCGCCGTGGACGGGCCGCCCGGCGGAGGCGGAGCCGGAAGCCATGACCACGTCCGCGGCCCCCGGCGAGAACCCCTTCCGGGGTGTCTGCCGGGCCCATCGGGTCGAGGTCCTCGACCTGCTCGGCTCCTGGGCGCTGGCCGAGGCGGAGGCGCGGCAGGCGTGCCGGGAGGTGCCGGTGGACTGCCTGGAGTCGGCCGCCGCCGCGTACTACGCCGCCGGGGACGTCCAGCGGCGGCAGGGCCGTCTCGACGAGGCCGCCGTCTCGTACGCGCACGCCCACGAGCTGGGCCGGATCCCGCAGCCGGGGCTCGCGCTGCTGCGGCTCGCCCAGGGGCGGGCCGACGCGGCCGTCGCCGGGGTGGAGCTGGCCCTGGCCTGCCAGAGCGACCCGCGCCACGACGTCCTGGGCCGGGCCCGCCTGCTCGCCGCCCGTACGGAGGTGGCGCTCGCCGTCCGGGACGTGGCGGGCGCCGCCGGAGCGGCGGAGGAGCTGGACGCGCTGGCCGGGGACGTACCGCTGCTGCGGGCGACGGCCGACACGGCGCTGGGCGCGGTGGCCCTGGCCGAGGCCCGGTCGGGCCCCGCGCTGCGGCTGCTGCGGCGGGCGCTCGCCGGGTGGCTGGAGCTCCACGTCCCGTACGAGGCGGCGCAGGTCCGGATGCTGCTCGCGGCGGCCGACCGGACGGTGGGCGACGAGGAGGCGGCCCGACTGGAGCTGGGCGCGGCGCGGACGGTGTTCGAACGGCTCGGGGCCGTACCGGACGCCCGGCGCGCGGCGGCGCTCCTCTCCGGTGGGAAGCGCCGACGGCTGCCGGGCGGTCTCACGGCACGCGAGGCGGAGGTCCTGCGGCTGGTCGCCGGGGGCGGGACGAACAAGGACATCGCGCAGGCCCTGGTGATCAGCGAGCACACGGTCTCCCGGCACCTGAACAACATCTTCGCGAAGCTGGACGTGGGCTCCCGGTCCGCCGCGACGGCGTACGCGTTCGCGCACGACCTGGTCTGAACGGCCCATCCCGCGCGAGGTGCGCGGATGGGTGGTTCGGGCGATGCCCCGCCCGTCTCCCCCGGGCTACACCGGAACCATGACCACCACGACCCACTCCCTGGACACGCTCCGCGGTGCCGTGCGCGGCACCGTCGTGACCCGTGGCGACCCGTCGTACGACGTGTCCCGTCGGGTCTACAACGCCCTGCACGACCGGCGTCCGGCCGTCGTCGTCCACGCCGTGGACGCCGGCGACGTCATCGCGGCGGTGCTGTACGCCCGGGAGCACGCCCTCCCGCTCGCCGTGCGCGGCGGTTCCCACTCCGTCGCCGGGTTCGGCACCGTCGACGACGGCCTCGTGGTCGACCTGTCCCGGATGCGGGGTGTCCGGGTCGACCCGGAGGCCCGTACGGCGCGGGCCGAGGGTGGCGCCACCTGGGGCGACTTCAACCACGCCGCCCACGCCTTCGGGCTCGCCACCACCGGCGGGGTGATCTCCACGACCGGCATCGGCGGTCTGACGCTCGGCGGCGGCATGGGTCATCTGTCCCGCCGGTACGGGCTGAGCTGCGACAACCTGATCGCGGCGGACGTGGTGACCGCCGAGGGCGCCCTCGTCTCCTGCGACGCCGAGCGGCATCCGGACCTGTTCTGGGCGCTGCGCGGCGGAGGCGGGAACTTCGGTGTCGCCGTCTCGCTCGCGTACCGGGTCCATCCGCTCTCGGACGTGTTCGGCGGCCTGACCTGCTACCCGCTGGACCCGGACGTGGCCCGTGCCTGGCAGCGGATGAACACGGACGCGCCGGTCGAGCTCAACTCGATCCTCGTGATGGCGCTCGGCCCGGAGGAACCGTTCCTGCCGGAGCGCTGGCACGGCCGGCCGATCTGCGCCGCGTTCACCTGCTTCAGCGGCCCGGCCGCGGACGACGACAAGGTCCTCGCCCGCCTGGACGGCCTCGGCCCGGTCGTCGGCCGGTTCATGGAGCGGATGCCGTACCCGGTGGTCAACACCCTCTTCGACGAGCAGCTGCCGCCGGGGCTCTTCCATTACTGGAAGGGGAACTTCAGCCGCGGCCTCACGGACGGCGCGATCGACACCCACGTCGCGTACGGCGAGACGATGCCGTCGATGGAGTCGGACACGGCGATCTTCCCGATCGACGGGGCCTGCCACGAGGTGGGACGGGAGGAGACCGCGTTCGCCTACCGGGACGCCGACTTCTCGCACTCCTTCGGAGCGAGCTGGACGGACGCGGCGGACTCGGAGGCGAACATCGCCTGGACCCGCGCCTACGACGGGGCACTGCGCCCGCACACCGAGGAGGGCGGGTACGTGAACTTCATGGACACCGACGACCAGGACCGGGTGCGGGTCAACTACCGGCAGAACTTCGACCGGCTGCGTACGGTCAAGCGCCGGTACGACCCCGACAACGTGTTCCGGCTCAACCAGAACATCGTGCCGTAGGCAACGCCCCCTACGGCACGGTCCGGGCCGAGGCGAGGAGGCGGACGGTGTCGTCGGGAGCCAGTGAGAGCGCGTTCCCGACGGTGCCGAGGACCTCCATCTCGGTCGGGCTGTACGCGCCGTCGGCGAGGGCGATCCGGGCGGCCTGGAGGAGGATCGACTCCCGCCCGGCGGGCGCCAGGTGCGGGGTGAGGGGCTCCAGGGCCTCGTGGAGCTCGATCGCGAGGAGCGTGCCCTCGGGGTTCACCTCGGGCATGAAGCGCCCGGTGTCGGCCGCCAGGGCCTCCACGAGGTCGACGAGCTGGACGGCCGTGCACTCGGCGAAGCCGGCGGACCGGACCGCGCCGACGGCCAGGTCCAGGACCGCGCGGGAATCCGTACCTCCGGCCGCGAGAACGGCCAGCGCGACGGTGTGCACACCGTCCCGCAGCATCGCCGAGAAGCGGCTCGTCGTCGGGTGGTCGAGCACCTCCGTACCGAAGTGCGTGTGACAGGCCGCGCACTCGACGACGGGGCCCGTACAGCCCCTGGGCAGGACGGGGACGCCCAGGACGGCGAACCTGCGGCGGCCGGTGCGCCGCCGGTAGTTCCGGTCGCCGCCGCACTCCTCGCAGAAGAACTCGCCGTCTCCGACCGTGTTCCAGGAGGTGCGGATTCCGCAGACGCCCACTTTCCCACCACGTGAATTCCGGGCAGACCGCACACGCACCTCCTCAACGGCCCGGCTGCACTGCCGGCGTTGGCGTGATGTTAGCCACATCCTTGATGTGGCGTCAGCACCCCGTCGACAGATCGCCGTGGAGATGGCCGAGACACGTCACCGTCCGGGCATGCTCAGGAGGCGCGTCGGCGACGCTTTGCGAAGGCCAGGAAGCCTCCGCCGACGAGGACGGCGGCCGCGGCGGCGCCGATCGCGCCGGGCCCGATGGCCGAACCGGTCGTCGCGAGATCACCCTCCGGGGTGGCGGACGGCGCCGGGGTCGAGCCGGGGGCGGTGGTGGCGTCGCCGGGGGTTGCCGGGGTCTCCGACGCCTCGGGAGTCCCGGGGGCCTCGGGAGTGCCGGCGGGCGTCGACGGCGAGGCGGAGTCCTCGGGCGTCTGGGAGGCGCCGGGGGTCCCGCCGTCCTCGGTCGGGGTGGGCTCGGGGGTCGCGGGCGGCGTGGGGACGGTCGTCTCGGTCGGCGTCGGCGGCTCCGGGGTGACGACCGTGCCCGGCGTGGTCTCCTTCGGGAGGCAGCCGGCGAAGTTCATCTGGTGGGTCTCGGCGCCGGGGACGGTGACGAGCTCCTCGGCGATGACGGAGCCGTTGACGTGGCCCGGGCCGATGTTCTTGCCGCCCATCTCGACCGTGGCGTTCGGCGCGAGGATGGTGCCCGGCCAGGAGGTGTAGTTCTTCCTGACGGTCTCGGCCTGCGGGAAGTTCCACAGCAGCTTGGAGCGGATCTGCCGGAACTCGTCGCTCGCCAGGGCGTAGTCGTCGATGACCGGAGCCGTGCCGTCCGCGCCCTGGTAGTAGACGCCGTAGGTGGCGGAGGCGTTCATGTCGTACGTCTCGCCGAGCACGTTCACGAGGGTGGAGGAGCCGGCCGGGACCTTGAGCGTGATCGCCCGGGCCTTCTGCAGGTCGGCGGCGGCCACGGCGAAGACGTTGAGCTCCGGGTCCGTGCCGGTGAGGAACAGGCCCTGGGCGTCCTTGTCGCCGGCGACGGTGCCGTTGGGCGTGGTGCCCGCCCAGCCGGTGGAGAGCGCGCGCAGGCTCGTGAACTCCTTCGCGAAGTCGATCGGGGCGGTCGGGGAGGCGCCCTTCGCGTGCGGGCCGTCGACGGCGAAGCCGGCGCCCTTCACGGAGCGGTCGTCGAGCGATCCGTACACGCCGGAGCCCTTGTTGATCACGACCTGGTTGGCGTGGAGCGTGCCGCCGACGACGAGGCTGTGGCCGCCGGGCAGCTTGGCGAGGTCGGCGCCGGTCAGCTTGTGGCCGATGGAGAAGCCCTGGCCGACCTTCGCGTCCCCGAAGTACGCGTCGCCGCCGACCGCGACCGCGCCTTCGGAGTCCGAGTAGCGGGTGGAGTCCTGCTCGACGAACTCGGCGTAGAGGCCGGCCGCGCCGAGCGGATTCGTCGCGCACGACGTGGCGGGGGTGGCGGAGACGGCGGGGGCCCAGGCGAGGGCGGTGCCGGTCACCGCGAGGACAGCGGCCACAGCAGCGGTCGTGCGCATGCGAAACTCCAGGTCAGGGAGGTGCGAAGGGGGCGCGTGGGGGGAGTGTCCGAGGGGACGAGCCGACCTTCCGCCATTCCCCGATGTGCCGTCAACTCACCTGATATGACGCCGATTCCGACATGGCGGCATGATCTTCCTTAAGCGAACCTGAAACCGTGACGCAGCTCACAAACGCAGCTGCCCCGCACCTTCCGGAAGGAAGGGTGCGGGGCAGCTGCCGTGGAGCGCGTCAGCGGGCGGAGCGGTTGACCGCCGAGATGACCGCCTTCAGCGAGGCGCGGGTCGTGTTGGCGTCGATACCGATGCCCCACAGGACCTGTCCGTCGATGGCGCACTCGATGTACGAGGCGGCCTGCGCGGACGCGCCCTCGCTCATCGTGTGCTCCTGGTAGTCCAGCAGGCGGGCGTCGACACCGACCGCCTGCAGGGCGGCGAAGAAGGCGGAGATCGGGCCGTTGCCGGAGCCGGTCAGCACGGTCTCGGCGCCGTCCACGACCGCCTCGACGGTCAGCGTGTCCGTGCCGTCGGTGTCGGAGGTGGTCTGGCCCGAGCGCAGCTGGATACGACCCCAACGAGCCGCGGTGTTGTCCGGGTTGGGCAGGTACTCGTCCTGGAAGACGGACCAGATCGCGGCCGGCGTGACCTCGCCGCCCTCGCTGTCGGTCTTCTGCTGGATGATCTTCGAGAACTCGATCTGCATCCGGCGGGGCAGGTCCAGCTTGTGGTCGTTCTTCAGGACGTACGCGATGCCGCCCTTGCCGGACTGCGAGTTGACCCGGATGACGGCCTCGTACGAGCGGCCGACGTCCTTCGGGTCGATCGGCAGGTACGGGACCGCCCACTCGATGTCGTCGACGGTGACGCCCTTGGCGGCCGCGTCGGCCTCCATCGCGTCGAAGCCCTTCTTGATGGCGTCCTGGTGGGAGCCGGAGAAGGCCGTGTAGACCAGGTCGCCCGCGTAGGGGTGGCGCGGGTGGACCTCCATCTGGTTGCAGTACTCGCTCGTCCGCCGGATCTCGTCGATCTGGGAGAAGTCGATCTGCGGGTCGACGCCCTGGCTGAACAGGTTCATGCCCAGCGTCACCAGGTCGACGTTGCCGGTCCGCTCGCCCTGCCCGAACAGGCAGCCCTCGATGCGGTCGGCGCCGGCCATGATCGCCAGCTCGGCCGCCGCGACGGCCGTACCGCGGTCGTTGTGCGGGTGGACCGACACGCAGATGTACTCGCGGCGGGTCAGGTTCCGGGACATCCACTCGAACCGGTCCGCGTGCGTGGACGGCGTCGAACGCTCCACGGTGGCGGGCAGGTTGAGGATGATCTCGCGGCCCGGGCCCGGCTGCCACACGTCACAGACCGCCTCGCAGACCTCCAGGGCGAAGTCCAGCTCGGTGTCGGTGAAGATCTCGGGGCTGTACTGGTAGCCGAAGACCGTGCGCTCGTCGAGCAGCTTCTCCGCGTACTCCATGACCAGGCGGGTGCCGTCGACCGCGATCTGCTTGATCTGCTCCTTCGAGCCGCGGAAGACCACGCGGCGGAAGGTGGGGGCCGTGGCGTTGTACAGGTGGACGGTGGCGCGCTTGGCGCCGACCAGGGACTCCACGGTCCGCTCGATCAGGTCCTCGCGGGCCTGGGTCAGTACGGAGATGGTGACGTCGTCCGGGATCGCACCCTCTTCGATGATGGAGCGCACGAACGCGAAGTCGGTCTCGCCCGAGGACGGGAAGCCGACCTCGATCTCCTTGTAGCCCAGGCGGACCAGCAGGTCGAACATCTCGCGCTTGCGGGCCGGGGACATCGGGTCGATCAGGGCCTGGTTGCCGTCGCGCAGGTCGGTCGACAGCCAGCGGGGCGCCTTCGTGATGCGCTGCTCCGGCCAGGTGCGGTCCGGAATCTCCACGGCCTCGTACCGGCCGTACTTGTGGATCGGCATACCGGACGGCTTCTGCAGCTGCGTCGCGTTGGTGACAGGCGTGGGACGGCCGATGAACGGGGACTGGCTCATTGCGTTGGGCTCCTCGGTCCAGCAAGAAGGACGGCCGACTGTCGAACGCAACACCAGGTCCCGCGGGGAGGGGGTCGGCCTACGACTACAGGCCCTCGCCGCGGCAGCTAAGGAGAAGCAGCCCGAAACGCATGATGTGCCGCAGCCTAGCCGAGGGACGTCGGAGACGGACGTCCTGTTTCAGTATGCGGGACGGGCCCTACGTCAAGGGCGATCAGTGACGCATCACTCCATTTCGCCAATCCTCGCCGCATCCCGTGACAGTTCCGTCACGCAGTGCCACATTGCAGGGATGACTCCCCAGACGTCCGTCTTCTGCTCGATCGTCCCGCCGCACCTCCTGGAGCACCTGGCGCGCTCCTCGAACCCGGCCGTCGCCGCCGCCGCCCGCCACACCCTCATCGCGGACGCCTCGGCCCGTGCGAGCCGGGTGCTGCCGCTGCCCGGCAGCGCGCCCACGCTCGCCCCCGCCGACGCCGGCCGGCCGCACCGCACCGTCTACGACTGCCGGCGCGGGACCGAGCTGCCGGGCGAACGGGTCCGCACCGAGGGCGAGGAGGTGACCGCCGACGCGACCGTCAACCGGGCGTACGCGGGTCTTGGCGCCACCTTCGACCTCTTCATGGACGCCTTCGGGCGGGACTCGATCGACGGCTCCGGGCTGCCCCTGCTCGCCTCCGTCCACTACGACGAGAACTACGGCAACGCCTTCTGGAACGGCGAGCAGATGGTGTTCGGCGACGGCGACGACGAGATCTTCCTCGACTTCACGCTGCCCGTGGACGTCATCGGCCACGAGCTGGCCCACGGCTTCACCCAGCACACGGCGAACCTGGAGTACTTCAGCCAGTCCGGCGCCCTCAACGAGTCCGTCTCGGACGTCTTCGGCTCCCTCGTGAAGCAGTACGCCCTCGGCCAGAGCGCCGACCGGGCCGACTGGCTCATCGGCGAGGGGCTCTTTCACCCGAACGTGGAGGGCACGGCCCTGCGCTCGATGAAGGCCCCGGGCACCGCGTACGACGACGACGTCCTCGGCAAGGACCCGCAGCCCGGCCACATGGACGACTACGTCCGCACGAGCCGGGACAACGGCGGGGTCCACATCAACTCCGGCATCCCCAACCACGCCTTCTACCTGGCGGCGACCGAGCTCGGCGGCAACGCCTGGGAGCGGCCCGGCCGGATCTGGTACGACGTGATGACGGGCGGGACGCTCACCCCCGAGACCCGTTTCTCCGAGTTCGCGGCGGCCACGGTGGCGGCGGCGAAGGCACGGTACGGCGACGGGGAGGAGATCCAGGCCGTCCTGAAGGCCTGGGCGGCCGTGGGCGTGCCGACCGACTGATCCGGCTGGTAGACAGGGTCCATGCGGATTCGAGTGCGGCGCACGGGCGGTTTCGCGGGTATCGAGCGGACGGCGGAGGTGGAGGTCTCGGACCCCGAGTGGGAGTCCCTGGCCGCCACCGTCCTCGCCGCGGGCGACGGTGACGTCCGGGGCGTGCCGGACGGCTTCTCGTACGAGATCACCGTCGACGGCCGCACGGTCCGCTGCTGCGACCCGCGCCTCACGGACGCGCAGAGGACCCTCATCACGAGGGTCCTCAAGGAGGGCGCGTAGCGGATCGCCGGGGCGCCGGTCATCCCCGGCGCCAGAACCCGCCGGACCGCTGTTCCTTCGGGGTCCGGACCTCCAGGGTCCAGTCGCCTTCGGCGGAGTCCACCACCACCAGCAGGGGCCCCGCGGGCAGCGGCTCCCTGGACTTCGGGTGCTCGTCGGCCACGTTGGCGAGCGTCGTGTAGTCGTGGCTGCCGCGGGTGGCCGGCCCGTGGCCCCGCACGCCGAAGTACGCGTGATCGGAGACCGGGCGCAGTTCGGCGAGGAGCTCTCCGGCGGGCCCCGTGTGGAGCAACACGTCCGCGCCGCGTCCCTTGGCGCCGCGGCCGAGCTTCGCCACGGCACTGCCCGGCCGGAGCGTGATATTCCACTTGTTGCCCTCGTCCTCGACACGCAGGCGCAGCGGCCCCTTGCCGTCGAACCACAACGCCGCCCGGCCCTTGAAGTTCTTCAGGTTCGTGTTGGCCAGCGAGTAGCCGTAATCCTTGTCCTCTTCGAGGCTCTGCACGCAGAAATAGCCCTCGCCCCGCCGTTCTGTGTCGACCAGGATGATGCCGGGCGGCAGGGGCACGTCGACGGTGAAGATCTCATCGCCCTCGCCGTTCCTGGTGTACGCCGAGAAGTCCGCGCCGAAGAGCGGGGCGGGGGAGGAAGCACCGGCCTCCGGTCCGGTCGCCACGGGCGCCGGGAGCTTGGTCACGCTCTGGAGGGGAGCGGGCCCGGTCGGCCGGGGTTCCTCGACCGGTGCCTCGACCGGCGCCTCGACCGGGTCGCCGCCCACGATGCCGAAGTCCTCGGCGAGGCCGACGAGGCCGGAGTCGTACCCCTGGCCGACCGCGCGGAACTTCCACGCCCCGTCGCGCCGGTAGAACTCGCCGAGGAGGAAGGCCGTCTCGGTGCTCGCGTCGTCGACCTCGTACAGCGCGAGCTGCTCGCCGGTGGTGGCGCTGACCGTCCGGATGTGGAGGCCCGGCACCTGACCGAACGTCCCGTGCTCGCTGGACGCGGTGATCACGATGCGCTGGACGGCGGGCTCGACGCGCTCGGTGTCGATCTCCAGCCAGTCGGCGACCCGCCGCTCCTCGTCCCGCACCTGCCCGGTCAGGCGCACCGCGCCGGACGCGTGCACCGGCTGGTTGTAGAAGACCAGGTCGCCGTCGCCCCTGACCCTGCCCGAGGCGTCGAGCAGCAGTGCCGAGGCGTCGACCTCCGGTACTCCGTCACCGGCGTCCCGCCGGACGACCGCGATCCGCCACGCCTGCCCGGGGACCGGCAGGTTTCCCCCCTTGATGATCTGCGTCACCGCGTCATGCTGGCACGCTGCCGGGGGGGAAGTCGACGGGCTAGAAACCCAGCTTCCGCAGCTGCTTCGGGTCGCGCTGCCAGTCCTTCGCGACCTTCACGTGCAGGTCGAGGAAGACCGGGGTGCCGAGGAGCGCCTCGATGTGCTTGCGGGACTTCATGCCGACCTCCTTGAGGCGGCTGCCCTTCGGGCCGATGATGATGCCCTTCTGGCTCGGACGCTCGATGTACACGTTGGCGTGGATGTCGAGCAGCGGCCGGTCCGCCGGGCGGTTCTCGCGGGGGATCATCTCCTCGACGACCACCGCGATCGAGTGCGGCAGCTCGTCCCGTACGCCTTCGAGCGCGGCCTCGCGGATCAGCTCCGCGACCATGACCTGCTCCGGCTCGTCCGTGAGGTCGCCCTCCGGGTAGAGCGGCGGGGACTCCGGCAGCAGCGGGATCAGCAGGTCGGCGACGAGCTGGACCTGCTTGTCGCCGACGGCCGAGACCGGGACGATCTCCTGCCACTCGAAGCCCAGCTCCTTGCCGAGCTGGTCGACGGCGATGAGCTGCTCGGCGAGCGTCTTGGAGTCGACCAGGTCGGTCTTGGTGATGATCGCGACCTTCGGGGTCTTCTTGATCGCGGCGAGTTCCTTGACGATGAACTTGTCGCCGGGGCCGAGCTTCTGGTCGGCGGGCAGGCAGAAACCGATCACGTCGACCTCGGCCCAGGTGGTGCGCACGACGTCGTTGAGCCGCTCGCCGAGGAGCGTGCGCGGCTTGTGGAGGCCGGGGGTGTCGACCAGGATCAGCTGCGCGTCCGGGCGGTGCACGATGCCGCGGACGGTGTGCCGGGTGGTCTGTGGCCGGTTCGAGGTGATGGCCACCTTCTGGCCGACCAGAGCGTTCGTGAGGGTGGACTTGCCCGCGTTGGGGCGGCCGACGAAGCAGGCGAAGCCGGCCCGGTGGTCGACTTCGGTTTCTTGGTTGCGAGCGCTCATGGGGGCCATTGTCCCCGATGAGCGCCCGCCTCACGTACTCAGTACGGCCTCACGGTGGCCCGGGGCCTCGCCCGGGGCCCTGCGGCGGCGCGTCCAGAGACCGAAGGAGCCGGTCAGAAGCGCGAGGAGGAGGAGCGCGACGGCGAGCCAGGGCACGGCGAGGAAGGACACGGTGCCGCTCTCCTCCACACCCTTCACGCCCTTCGCGGTGGCGGTGAGGGTCACGTCGCCCCAGTCGAACTGCGGGGAGCCGGTCCACCGCTCGGTGAGCCGGATCTTCTGGCGGGGCAGCAGCTCGGACGGGACGTTCACCAGGTCGCGGTCGAGGAGGGTGCGGCCGAAGAGGCCTTCCGCCCGGAGGACGACCTTGGGGTCGAGGGTGACGTTGCCCAGGTTGTGGAGGGTGTACGAGACGACGGCACTGCTGTCGCCGAGGCCGGGGACGAGCGGCCGGTCCTGGTCGAGGGTGACGTCCTCCACGGCGAGGGCGGGGACGGTCGGCCCGTTGACCCGGAGGTAGACACGGGCGCCTACCGCGCGCTGGACGCCGACGGCGACGGAGCCGTTCCCGCTGGGGCTGACCCGCTCGTCGAGGGCGACGAGGGCGCCGGGGTGGTCGCCGGGGTCGGCGTCGGCGGGGACGTTCAGGGTGTACGGGACGGTGACGGCGGAGTGGGCCGGGACGGTGATCCGGGTCCGCTCGGGCGTGATCCAGGCGCCGGCCCCGGTCTGCTTCTCCTGCTGTGTCCGGATGGCGAAGCCGCCGTCCCGGTCGGTGTTGTAGGCGTCGGCTCCGTAGAGCCGGAAGGTGAGCGGGCCGGCCGTCTTGTTGGTGACGGTGACGCGGTCGGTGAGCGAGGTGCCGGGGTCGACGGAGAGGTAGAAGTACGGGCGGCTGCCGGGCTTGGCGGCCGCCGGGTAGACGGCCCACTCGCCGTTCTCGGCGGCGGAGGCCTGCGGCGCGGCGCCGAGAAGCACGAGGAGCGTGCTCAGAAGGCTCAGGAGGAGGACGTACGGCTTGCTGCGCACAGTGCGGAGAACCCCCGGGTGCGGAGCGGGCCGGCCGGGGGTCGCCCGGCCGGCCCGCCGGGTGGTCAGGACAGGGTCAGCGTCAGCACGCCCGCGTACGAGCCGGGCGCGGTGAACGCCGGGACGTCGAGGGAGAGCTGGGCGTCGACGGTGAACTCGCCACCCGTGAGGGTGCCGTTCGGCGTGGAGGCGAGGGTCGCGCCGCCGCTGCCGACGGGACCGGCCGAGCCGGCCGCGCAGGTGCTGGGGCTGCCGGCCTTGGCGGTGCAGGCAGGGGTCCAGCTGAGGCTCCCGGCGCCGATGGCACCGCCGGGGCCGGTGAAGTCGGTGACCTTGCCGGTCAGGGACCAGCCCGCGGGGCCGCCGCGGAAGTCCTTGACCGTCACCGTCTTCAGATCACCGGTGGCCGCGCCGCCCTGACCGAAGTCGACCGAGGTCAGCTCGACGGCGTCGCCGGCCTGGCTCATGGACAGCTCACCGGCGTTGACGGCCGCGGTGATCGTCTGGCTGTTCGGCGGGGCCGGTACGACGACCTTGTACGCGGCGGGTCCCGCCCCCTTCTCGGGGTCCCAGGCCGCGCCCTCGTACGCCACGATCCCGGTGGTCGCCACGTCGTTGACCTTCAGGCGTGCCGCGAAGCCGCCCTCGCTGTCGGTGGTGACGGTCATCCGGTCGGCGGTCTCCGCCCCGCCGGCCCGGCCGACGACGGTGACCTCGGCGAGCGGGGTGAACTTGGCGCCGTTGACGGTCACCCGGACACCGGGGTCACCGGAGGCGGTGTCGAGCTGGAGCGTCCGGGCGTTGGGGCTGGTCACGGGGCTCGCGACGACCGTCTCGGAGACCGGGGCGGGCGGGTTGAGCACCGTACAGGGGGTGTCCAGCTCCATGAGGTAGCTGGTGTGGATGTTGTAGTCGCCCGGCGAGAGGGTGATCGATCCGGGCTCGGTGACCGTGAAGGTGCCGGTCATGGAGAAGGCCGGGAAGGAGCCCAGGCCCGGGATGGGCGGGTTCTTCTTGGGTCCGGTGACGGTGACCGCGCCGGTCTGGGCGCCGCCGAGGACGACCTTGCCGCTCGGGGTCATGATGTCGGCCGGGAGCGCGAGGTCGACGGGGTTGGACGCGGCGGGCTTGGTGATCGTGTAGGTCACGGTCACCGTGTCGCCGACCTTGGGCGCGGCCTTGTCGACCTTGATCTCGGCCGTCGTGGTGCCCGTGATGGGCGGGATGCCGGCGATCGGCGGCGGGACGCAGCGCGTCTGGTACTCCACCGGGGTGGAGAGTTCGACCGCGTGGGCCGGGGCGGCGATGGCGCCGCCTGCGGCGACCGCGAGGGCGGTGGCGCCGAGGGCGGCGGTCCAACGCCGTCTTCGGACCGCCGCCCGGGATCGGGTGAGTGCCATGTGTGGGCCCCCTCCTGAGGGATGAGAGGGCGCCATTGACGGCTGCGGGCCGAGAGAAGTCAATGGGATCGAAAACCATCGACTGATGACCCATCAGATTCTGTCAAGATCGTCGAAGGGTGGGCGTTCCCGCAGGTCAGGTCGGTCGCCATCGCCCCGAACACGCCGGAGACCGGTGCCGCCAGCGGCGGCACCGGTCAAGGGTGGAACAGGGCGGCTCAGCTGAAGACGAACGGACCCGGCGACTGCGACGTGACGGCGTCACAGGTCACCGTCACCCCGAAGATCACCATCTTGAGGGCAGGGCCCGCGAAGTACGAGTTGACGCTGGTGCCCGACGCCACGGTCCCGCTCAGGGGACCGATCGTGACGGACTGCCCGGCGGCGAGCGCCGGGTTCTTCTTGCCGGCGAACACCTGGGTGCCGCCGCCCGCCTTGGCCATCGTCAACGTGGAGCTGATCGTGTCGACTCCGACCGCGACCGGCGTCGTGATGGCCGCGGTGAGGGTGATGGTCGCGGCCGTGCCGCTCTGGGTCGCGGCGAGGGTGGCGGTACCGCTCCCCCAGGTGCCGCAGTCGTACACGGCCGTGGCGGACCCGGGTGCGACGGCCCCGGCCGTCGGGGCGAAGGCGAGTCCCGCGGCGGCGAGCGCTCCGGTGAGTACGGCGACCGACCCTAAGGTGCTTCTGCTTCTCATGGCGAGTTCGAACCCCTTCCGATGACGAACGCAGGGGTGCGGTCACTGCGTGAATGACGAATATCTGACGGTCCGTCGGGCGAACCGATGCTCATTGAGCAGCAGACCGGCAGGGAAGGCAAGAGAAGGTGCGGTGATCCTTCACAAACGCGCAAGGGCCCGGCATCCCGCCGGGCCCCGCTGTCCTGTTGTCGCCCCTCACGGTCACCCCGCGACGGAGGCCCGCGGTCGGCCCGCCGGGACGTCTCGCGGTCAGTCCCCGCGCCGGTCCGTCGTCACCTCGCGACGACGATCCCGCGTCAGCCCGCGGTGACCGCCTCGCGCAGCTGCCCGTCCGGGCCGGCGAGCAGCACCGGCGTCTCCGGGCCGCCGAGGTCCCGTACGGCCGCGCGGTCCGCCGCCGAGGCGGCCCCGGCGGACGACACGACGGCCGCCGCCTCCAGGGACTGGGCGCCACTCGCCACCGCCATCGCCACCGCGGTCTGCAGTGCGCTCAGCTTGAGCGACTCCAGCTCCACGGTCCCCGCCACGTACGTCCGCCCGGTCTCGTCCCGTACGGCCGCCCCCTCGGGCACGCCGTTGCGCGCGCGGGCGCTGCGCGCCAGGGTGATGATCTTGAGGTCCTCGGCGCCGAGGTCGCCGTGCTCGCTGCTGAGTGTCATGGGCCGAGCATAGGTCGGGGCCCGGGCGCACCCGGAACCCGTCTCATCCCACGGCCGGACGGGTCTCAGCCCGCGACCCCGCCGGCCCGGCTCGCGACCCGGCCGTCTCGGCCCGCGACCCGAGCGTCTCGGTCCCGCGACCTGACCGTCTCAGTCCCGAGACCCGACCGTCTCAGCCCGCGACCCGAGCGTCTCAGTCCCGAGACCCGAGCGTCTCAGTCCCGAGACCCGACCGTCTCAGCCCGCGACCGGGTACATCGCGCCGCGCCGCCCCTCCGGGGAGACCAGCCACTCCAGCTTCGCGGCCGTGTCCGCCTCCGGGAGCGGGGTGTGCAGGACGATGACCAGGTCCGGCCTGGCCGGGATCCTGAGCTGGGTCGCCTCGACGATCAGCGTGCCGGCCAGCGGGTGCTCCAGTTCCTTGCGGTTCTGGCCACCCGGCCGGATGTCCCGCCGCTCCCACAGCTCGGCGAACTCCGGGCTCTGCTCCTTGATCTCCTCGACGACGGCCCGGAACCCCTCGTCGTCCGGGCTCTCCGAGCAGGCGGACCGGAACTGGGCGACGACCTTCGGCGCGAGCGCCTCCCAGTGGCCCATCCGCGAGCGGTACAGCGGGTCCGTGAAGAACGCGACGAGGCAGTTCTGGGAGATCCCCGGCCGCATCCCGAGCACGATCGCCGCCGCGTCGTTGTAGGCGACCGTGTTCCAGTACACGTCCATGATGTGCGCGGGGAACGGCATCCACGTGTCGATGAGCCGCCGCAGCCCCTGGCACATGTCCTGGTCCTCCGGGGCGGCCTCCAGGGCCGGCGGGTTGAGCGCCGCCAGGACGTACAGATGGCGCCGCTCCGCCGGGCTCAGCCGCAGCACCCGTGCCACCGAGTCGAGGACCTGCGGCGAGACCGTGATGTCACGGCCCTGCTCCAGCCACTGGTACCAGGAGACCCCCACCCCCGCGAGGACCGCGACCTCCTCGCGGCGCAGGCCCGGCGTGCGGCGGCGCGCCCCGCCGTCCGGGAGTCCGGCCTCGGCCGGGCTCACCCGGGCCCGGCGGCTCATCAGGAACTCGCGCAGTTCGCCGAGGCGGTGCTGCTTGGCGGTGGTGCTCTCGAGAGCGGTGGCCACGTCCGCTTCCTCCCCCTGGATGCCTGTGGTGTCCGGTGGTACCCGGCACCCGGTCCCGGCGGTGCCTGGTGGTACGACCAACAGGATAAGTACCCGCTCCCCAGCATTGTTCCCCTGGCGCGAGAGTCGTCGGCATGGCAACGACGACCACACGCCCCACCCCGCCCGCCGTTCCCCCGTCCGCCCTCACCGGCCGCAACCGGCTCATCCTCTTCGTGCTGTGCGCCGCCCAGTTCATGGTGGCGCTCGACTTCTCCGTCCTGAACGTCGCCCTGCCCGTCCTCGGCGCCGACCTCGGCCTGAGCCAGTCCGCCCTCCAGTGGGCCGTCACCGCCTTCGCCCTGCCCTCCGGCGGCTTCCTGCTGCTCTTCGGGCGGATCGGCGACCTCTACGGACGCAAGAAGCTGTTCCTCGCCGGGCTCGCGCTCTTCGGCGCGGCCTCGCTGCTCGCCACCTTCGCCTGGAACCCGGCGGCCTTCCTGACCGGGCGCGCCCTCCAGGGCATCGGCGCCGCCGCGATCGTGCCCACCGGCATGTCGCTCCTGACGACGACGTTCCCCGAGGGCCCGCTGCGCGACCGGGCGCTCGGCATCTCCGGCACCCTGCTCTCGCTGGGCTTCACCGTCGGCATGGTGCTGGGCGGGGTCATGACCGACACCCTCGGCTGGCGCTCCACGATGGGCCTGCTCGCCCTCTTCACCGTGATCGTGCTGCCGCTGGCGCCGGGCCTGCTGCCCGAGTCCCGCACCCCCGAGAAGCCCCGGCTCGACGTGCCGGGCGCGGTGACCGTCACCGGCGGTCTGCTCTCCCTGATCTACGCCCTGTCGACGGCGGCGGAGCACGGCTTCGGCCGGACGGACGTGCAGGTCACGCTGGTGGCGGGGCTGGTCCTGCTCGCGGTCTTCGTCCGGGTCGAGTCCCGGCACGCGGCCCCGCTGGTCTCGCTGCCGATGCTGCGGCGGCGGACGGTCGCCTTCGGCAACCTGGGCGGTCTGATCACCTTCTCGATGATGTCGACCGTCGTCTTCGTCCTGACCCTGTACCTGCAGGAGACGCTGGAGCTCTCGCCCTTCGCCACCGGTCTCGTCTTCGGCGTGCAGGGCGTCTTCGCGGTCGTGGCCGGGATGCTCGCGCCGAAGGTGATCGGCAGGCTCGGCGCCCGCCGTGTCCTGGTCGGCTCGCTCGCCGGGCAGGGTCTGCTGACGGCCGCGATCCTCGGGGTCGGTCGGGACTCGGGCGTGCTCCTGGCGACGGTCGCGGCCTCGGTGGCCTGCATGTTCCACCTGGGCGCGATCATCTCGTACGGACTGATCGTCACCTCCGGCGTCCCGGACGAGGAGCAGGGCCTGGCCACCGGCCTGGTGACGACCACCCAGCAGGTCGGCCTGACGATCGGGATCCCGCTGCTCGGGGTGCTCGCGACCACGGGCGGGGACCTGTACGGGGGTGTCCGCACGGTCCTCGCCCTGGACGCGGCGATCGTGCTCGGTACGGCGGTGCTCGTCGCCCTCGGCCTGCGCCGCCGCTCCTGACCTACGGGCGGTCGAGGCGGAGCCGTACCGCCTTGGGAAGCCCGGCGACGACGAGGTCGTACGAGTCCTCGACGAGCTCCCGGACCATCCGGTCCGGGAGCTCTCCCACGGTCACCGTGTTCCAGTGCCGCTTGTTCATGTGATAGCCGGGGGCGACCGCCGGATGCTCCTCGCGGAGCCGTACCGCCTCGTCCGGATCGCACTTGAGGTTGACCCGCAACGGCTCGGCGTCGAGCCACGACAGCGCGAACAGCTTCCCGGCGACCTTGAAGACGGAGACGTCCGGGCCGAAGGGGAACTCCTCCGTCGCGTCGTTGAAGTCCAGACAGAAGGCGCGCAGCTGCTCGGGGGTCATGCCGGGCTCTCCTCCGGTTCCTGCGGTTCCAGCGGTTCCACGAGCACGGTGACGATCTTGTTCCGGCGGCCGGCCGGCGACTCGGCGGTGAGCCGCAGCGACCGCCCGTCCGGGAGCACCACGACCGCCTTCGCGCCCGCGATCGGGACCCGGCCGAGGGCCTTGGCGAGGAGTCCGCCGACGGTCTCCACGTCCTCGTCGTCGTACTCGTCGGGGCCGAAGCCGTACAGCTCGCCGAGGTCGCCGATGTCGAGGCGCGCGGTGACGCGGTGGCGGTCCTCGCCCAGGTCCTGGACGGGCGGCAGCTCCCGGTCGTACTCGTCGGTGATCTCGCCGACGATCTCCTCCAGGATGTCCTCGATGGTGACGATGCCGGCCGTGCCGCCGTACTCGTCGATGACGACGGCGACGTGGTTGCGCTCCTGCTGCATCTCGCGCAGCAGGTCGCCGGCGTTCTTGGTGTCCGGCACGAAGGCGGCGGGCCGCATCGCGGTCGACACGAGGTCCGCCTCGGAGTCGCGGTTGATGTGCGTCTTGCGGACCAGGTCCTTCAGGTACACGATGCCGACGATGTCGTCCTCGTTCTCACCGGTGACCGGGATCCGGGAGAAGCCGGAGCGCAGCGCGAGCGTGAGGGCCTGCCGGATCGTCTTGTACCGCTCGATGCAGACGAGGTCGGTGCGGGGCACCATGACCTCCCGTACGAGCGTGTCCCCGAGCTCGAAGACGGAGTGCACCATCCGGCGCTCGTCGTCCTCGATCAGCGACTCCTGCTCGGCGAGGTCGACCATGGCCCGCAGCTCGGCCTCGGAGGCGAACGGGCCCTTGCGGAACCCCTTGCCCGGCGTCAGCGCGTTGCCGATGAGGATGAGCAGCTGCGGGATCGGCCCCATGATCCGGGCGAGCGGCAGCAGGACGTACGCGGCGGCGGTCGCCGTGTTCAGCGGGTGCTGGCGGCCGATCGTGCGCGGCGAGACGCCGACGGCCACGTACGAGACGAGGACCATGACGGCGATGGCGACGAGCAGCGCCTCCCAGGTCTCCGGGAAGGCCTCCAGGCAGGCGTACGTGACGAGCACCCCGGCCGCCATCTCGCAGGCGACGCGGACCAGCAGCGCCACGTTGAGGTAGCGGGTCGGGTCGGAGGCGACCTGGGCGAGCTTGTCGGCCCCGCGCCGCCCGGACCGTACGGCCTCGGCGGCGCGGAAGCTGGAGACGCGGGCGAGCCCGGCCTCGGCGCAGGCGGCGAGCCAGGCGACGACGACCAGGGCGACCGCGCCGAGGATGAGCGAGATGTCCATCGGGTCAGGAGACGGTCGGCGCGGGAGACGGGCCGGTGAAGCCCTTCTCCGCACGCCAGCCGTCGACGATCGCCGCCTGGAGGCCGAACATCTCGGCCTTCTCCTCGGGCTCCTCGTGGTCGTACCCGAGGAGGTGCAGCACCCCGTGGACGGTGAGGAGCTGCAGCTCCTCGTCCATGGAGTGCTCCGTCGGCGCGTCCTTGCCCTGCTGGGTGGCGACCTCGGGGCAGAGCACGATGTCGCCGAGGAGCCCCTGCGGGGGCTCCTCGTCGTCCTTCGTCGGCGGACGCAGCTCGTCCATCGGGAAGGACATGACGTCCGTCGGCCCCGGCAGGTCCATCCACTGGATGTGGAGCTGCTCCATGGCTTCCGCGTCGATGACGATCACGGAGAGCTCGGAGAGCGGGTGGATGCGCATGCGCGCGAGCGCGTAGCGGGCGATGTCGAGGATCGCCTGCTCGTCGACCTCGGTACCGGACTCGTTGTTGACGTCGATCGACATGTGTTCTGCGTTCTACTTCCCGTTACGGCCGCGCCGATGCTCGCCGCGGCTTTCGTCGCGGCTTTCGTTGCGGAGGTCGTACTGCTCGTACGCGTCGACGATACGGCCGACGAGCTTGTGCCGGACGACATCCTGCGACGTGAGCGTCGAGAAGTGGACGTCCGGGACCCCGTCCAGGATGTCGCGGACCTGCCGCAGACCGCTCTTCGTCCCGTTCGGCAGGTCGACCTGGGTCACGTCACCGGTGATGACGATCTTCGAGTCGAAGCCGAGGCGGGTGAGGAACATCTTCATCTGCTCGGGGTTCGTGTTCTGCGCCTCGTCGAGGATGATGAACGCGTCGTTCAGCGTGTTGTGCGTCAGCAGGTAGTCCTGGGTGACGTACAGCGAGTCCTCGGCCGCGACCTGGATGCAGACCGTCTCCTCGCGCCCCGCGGGCTCGATGGAGTCGATGAACCGCATCGGCCTGCCGCCGCCTCCGGCCGCGTGGTACGTGTCGCGCTTGCGGGCGAGCCGGAAGGGCTCGATGCCCTCGGGGAGGCGGATGTCGACGACGTGGGCGTCGTAGCGGTGCTCGACCGGGCGCCCCTTGGCTCGCCCCGGAGTCCGGCCGTCCGCCGCCCTGCGACGGGCGTATGCGACGCCGCCCAGCGACTGAACCAGCGCGATCACGTCGTCACGGAGCACGATCGAGGTGGTCGTGTACTGGATCCGGCAGGTTCGGTCCTTCTGCGTCACCGGGCCGCCGTCGGAGTCGAGCAGCCCCTGGAGAACCGCCAGACGGACCTCGGCCGAGTTGTACAGGTAGTCGTCCGGGACGAACTTCGCGTGGGAACGGGTGCCGATGAGGTCGAGCTGTCGGAGCATCCCCGTCACGGGGTTCTCCTGCGTGATGACGTCGCCTGGTGCGGCGATCCGGTTCAGAACGTAGTCCGGGCCGCTCTTCGCCCGGACCCTGACACCGGGCAGAGCCGCTTCCAGCGCCTCGGCGAGCTCGTGGTCCTCGCTGGAGAACGAGGGTGTGGTGGAGCCGGTCAGGCACCCGTCCCCCAGGAGCAGCCCCAGCGCGTACGGGTCCATCGGGACCTCGCGCTCGGGCAGGGCCACCGGCGCGGTGAGCAGCGGCAGCTCGTACCGGCGGGCGTGCGCGGCCCGCAGGTTGCCGATCATCTCCTGGGTCTCCAGGACCCGCCACGGCTTGTCACGACGCTTGTCGGAGGCGGTACGGACCGTCCACAGGTGCTCACCGCAGCACAGGGTCCAGGAACCGTCCTGGGCGGAGACCCGATAGACGTCCTTCTCTCCCTGCGGGTAGACGCCGAGGACGGGGGTCGGCTCGCCGTTCGAACCGATGACGAGGTCACCGACCTGGAGGTCGCCGATGGGGCGCCAGCCGTCCGGCGTCAGCACGTTCGTGAAGCGCGGCTGCGCACGGCCCCTCATATAAGCCAGCGGCGCGACCTCGATCGTCCCGCTCGCCATGAGCTTGGGGATCGAGTCCGGGTCGAGCATGTCGTGCAGCGCGTCGTACAGCGGGCGCAGGTACGGGTCGATCTTCTCGTAGAGCGTGCCGGGCAGGAAGCCGAGGCGCTCGCCCGCCTCGACGGCGGGCCTGGTCAGGATGATCCGGTTGACCTGCTTGGACTGCAGGGCCTGGACCGCCTTGGCCATGGCGAGGTAGGTCTTGCCGGTGCCGGCGGGTCCGATGCCGAAGACGATCGTGTGCTTGTCGATCGCGTCGACGTACCGCTTCTGGTTGAGCGTCTTGGGACGGATCGTGCGTCCCCGGCTGGAGAGGATGTTCTGCGTGAGCACCTCGGCGGGAGTCTCCTCGCCGCCCTCCGCCGATCCGTTCTCGCTCGCCCTGAGCATGGCGATCGAGCGTTCCACTGCGTCCTCCGTCATCGGCTGACCGGTGCGGAGCACCAGCATCATCTCGTCGAACAGGCGCTGTATCAGGGCGACTTCCGCCGCGTCCCCGACCGCCGTGACCTGGTTGCCCCGGACATGGATGTCGGCCCGCGGGAACGACTTCTCGATCACGCGGAGAAGCGCGTCGCCGGAGCCGAGCAGACTCACCATCGGATGCTTGGCGGGGACGGTGAAGTGGGCGCGGGCCTGGTCGGGCGTCCCGTCGTGGGGCGCTCCGTCGTGGGCTGTGGGTGTGTGAGTCATGGGCCGGCACTAAGGCCTGCGCATACCTCCCGTTGCGGGGTTCTCGCCGCTCGACGACCTCTCGGCTTCCAAGCCTACGACTCGACACCGCAAGCCCGTAGTGGTTTACGAGGCGGCCGCACGGAAGCCGATCGTCGGCACCGCGCGGCGCAGCGGCCAGGGGCGCGCGGGGGCGGGCAGGAGCCGCTCCAGGAAGGCGTAGCGGCCGCGCAGGGCCTCGGGATCCTGCTTGGCGTGGCCCTGGACGTGTTGCCACCAGGCGGCGATCTCGCCCCAGGTGGGGGCGGAGAGCGAGCCGCCGAACTCCTGCACGGAGAGGGCGGCGGTGAGGCCGGCGAAGGCGAGCCGGTCGGCGAGGGGCCAGTCGGCGAGGGTGCCGGTGACGAAGCCGGCGACGAAGACGTCGCCCGCGCCGGTCGGGTCGAGGGCGGAGACCTGGATGGCGGGGACCTCGGCGGTCTCGCCGGTGGCGCCGTCGACGGCGTAGGCGCCCTCGGCGCCGAGGGTGACCACGGCGTAGCGGACCTTGTCGGCGAGGGCGCGGGCGGCGGCCCGGGGGCAGTCGGTGCGGGTGTACCGCATGGCCTCGGCGGCGTTGGGCAGGAAGGCCTCGCAGTGCTCCAGGTCGGTGAGGCCCGCCAGGTCCCAGCGGCCGGTGTCGTCCCAGCCGACGTCGGCGAAGACCTTGGCGCCGCCGCGGGCGGCCTGGGCGACCCACTCCTCGGTGCGGCCGGGGACGAGGGAGGCGACGGCGGCGCGGGCGTGCGGCGGGTAGGCGGGCAGGGCGCCGTCGAGCGGTGGGGCCTCGTGGCCGTGGGAGACCATCGTGCGCTCGCCCTCGTAGGCCATGGAGACGGTGACCGGGGAGTGCCAGCCGGGGACGGTGCGGGAGAGCGAGAGGTCGATGCCCTCGCCCTGCTCCAGGGCGTCCCAGCAGTACTCGCCGTAGTGGTCGTCGCCGAAGGCGGCGGCGAGGGAGGTGCGCAGGCCGAGGCGGGCGAGGGCGGTGGCCATGTTGGCGACGCCGCCGGGGCTGGATCCCATGCCGCGGGCCCAGGACTCGGTGCCGCGGACGGGGGCGCTGTCGAGGCCGGTGAAGATGATGTCGAGGAAGACCGTGCCGGTCAGGAAGACGTCGCAGGCGGGGTCGGTGGGCTCGCGCAGGCACACCAACGGGTCGACCCCGGCGTGGTGTTGCGGCTGGTCTCCCCTTGCTGTGCTCACGGCAGCTCCCCGGACGTGGTGCGGTGCGACCCAGTGTGCCCGACGGGTGGTGGGTGACGGGCGGGACGCACGAGGAAGGCCGACTCCCTACCCGTAAACCCGCATACCAAACCAAGAGTGACCCGGATCACATGCTTTACCTTCGGATACCACCTTCTCGGACAACTCACCTGCTTGATACACATGGTTCCGCGACCCCGTGCCCCACGCACCACCGGGCGCTCCACCCTCCCCTTTTCTGTTCCTGGGAACGCCCATGTCCTCGCGGACTCGCGGCTCGGGGGCCCTCGTCGCCCTCGTCGCCCTCTTCACGGCCGGCTATCTCGCCCCGTACCTGCTGCCGACCGTCGTCGGCCGGCTCGCCTCCGGTCTCGGCCTCAGCCCCGCCCAGGCGGGCCTGGTCGGCTCCGTACTGCTGCTCGGCTCCTCCACCGCCGGCTTCACGCTCGCCGCGCGCGGGGAGCGGATCGGCCCCCGCCGGGCGGCCCGCGCGGGCCTCCTCGCCATGGCCGTCGGATACGGCTCCGCCGCAGCGACCCACACCGTGTCCCTGGTGGTCGCGGGCGCGGTCCTCGGCGGCCTCGGTTCGGGCACGGCGACGGCGGTGGCCGCGGCCGGGATCGCCGGACAGCGCGACCCGCACCGGGCCTCGGCCCTGGGCCTGCTCACGGTCTCGGCCACGGCGGGCGCCCTCTACCTGACCCTCCCCCACCTGGGCGGCGGCCACGCGCCCCCGCTGCTCGCGATCGCCTGCGCGGCGGCCCTGGTGTGGCCGCTGACGGCCCGGCTGGCGTCCGGCACGCGCGCGCGTGCCGGACGTACGGAGGCGTCCCCCACGGGCCCGCTGCCGTACCGCCGGGCCGGTGCGGTGCTCGCCGGCGGCATCCTCTGCTGGTCCCTCGCGCAGAACGCGCTCTGGGGCGTGAGCGGCCGCATCGGGCTGACGCAGGCCGGGCTCTCCGAGGTCACCGTCGGCGCGGTCTTCGCGGCGGCGCTCGGCGCGGGGCTCGCCGGGGTCACGGCGGCGGGCGCGCTCGGCTCCCGCCTGGGCCGGGCCGTGCCGATCGGCGTCGGCACCGTCCTCATCGCGGGGTGCGTACTGCTGAGCTCGGCGGCCGGGAACCTGGCGTCCTTCGCGACCGGCGAGATCCTGTGGAACGCCGTCTACCCGGTCGTCCTCTCCTACCTCCTGGGCCTCGCCGCCTCCCTGGACCCGCGCGGCCGCTGGGCCGTCCTGGTCGGCTCGGCGTCCTCCCTGGGCGTGGCCTGCGGCCCGGTCGTCGGCAGCCTGCTCTCGGAGAGCGCCGGGTACACGGGCATGGGCGTGGTCCTCTGCGCCCTGCTCCTGCTCGTCGCGATCCCCATGACGGCGGTCGCCCGCCACGCCGCGGGCCGCCCCCTGGTCCCGGGCTCGGTCCGCCGCCGCGGCGGCGCCCCCGCTGCGGTCCTCGCGGGCACGGCCTCGGCGACCTCGGCCCTCGTCCCCCAGATGGGCGCCCCGGAACAGACGGTCACCCCGATCCCGGTCCCGGCGGGCCGGCGCCGCCTGGCGAAGTCGGCGTTCCGACTGGCGAGGCCGAGCGACCGGGGCTGACGGGAACGCGGCCCGTCCGGCGGCCCGCCGCAGGCGCCTACCAGGCCCAGCCCCGCGCTCCCCGGCTCCCCGCGCTCCCCGGCTACTCGGCTACTCGGCTACTCGGCGCCGAACTCGTACGCCTCGACCTCCGCGAGGTACCGCGCCCTGCGCGCCTCGTCGTCCTCCAGGAACGACGCCTCGAAGGAGTTGCGGGCGAGCTCCCGGAGCTGCTCCGGCGACAGCCCCAGTGCCTCCCGTACCCCGGAGAAGTTGTCGCCCACGTACCCCCCGAAGTACGCCGGGTCGTCGGAGTTCACCGTCACCAGCAGCCCCGCCGCCATCATCGCCCGCAGCGGATGGTCGGCGAGCGTGTCGATGACACGGAGCCGGACGTTCGACAGCGGGCAGAGCGTCAGCGGCACCCGCTCGCGGGCCAGCCGGTCGACGAGCTCCGGGTCCTCCATGCAGCGCAGACCGTGGTCGACGCGCTCCACACCGAGGATGTCGAGGGCCTCGCGGACGTAGTCGGCCGGGCCCTCCTCCCCCGCGTGGGCGACCCGGCGCAGGCCGAGCCGGGCGGCCTCCTCGTACACCTCGCGGAACTTCGCGGGCGGGTGGCCCACCTCCGCCGAGTCCAGGCCGACGCCGGTGATCCGGTCCAGGTACGGCTTCGCGGCCTCCAGGGTGGCCAGGGCCGACTCGGCGGACTCGTCGCGCAGGAAGCACAGGATGAGCCGGGTCGAGATCCCGTACCGCTCCTCGGCGCGGTCGAGGGAGGCGCCGAGCCCCTCGATCACGGTGCCGATCGGGACTCCGCGCGCGGTGTGCGCCTGCGGGTCGAAGAAGATCTCGGCGTGCCGGACGCCCTGGGCGGCGGCCCGCTCCAGATAGGCGTCGGCGAGCTCCGTGAAGTCCTCGGCGGTGCGCAGGACCGCCATCAGTCCGTAGTAGAGGTCCAGGAAGGACTGGAGGTCGCTGAACCGGTACGCCTCGCGCAGGGCGGCGGTGTCCGCGTACGGCAGGGTGACGCCGTTGCGCGCGGCGAGCGCGAAGGCCAGCTCGGGTTCGAGGGTGCCTTCGATGTGGAGGTGCAGTTCGGCCTTGGGGAGGGGCATGGGGGGTGTCTATCTCTTCGGTACGGGGACCCGCATGAGGTCCTGGGCAATGCTCAGTTCGCCGTCGAACCCGGCCGCCCGCGCCTGCCGCTCGAACTCGGCCGGGTCGGAGTAGCGCTGCGAGAAGTGGGTGAGGACGAGGTGGCGTACGCCCGCGTCCCGTGCGACCGCCGCGGCCTGGCCGGCCGTCAGATGGCCGTGGTCGGTGGCGAGGCGGACGTCCTCGTCGAGGAAGGTCGACTCGATGACGAGCATGTCGGCGCCCTCGGCGAGGGCGTGCACCCCGTCGCAGAGGCGGGTGTCCATGACGAAGGCGAAGCGCTGCCCGCGCCGGACCTCGCTGACCTCGTCGAGGCTCACGCCGTTCAGGGAGCCCTCGCGCTGGATCCGGCCCACGTCGGGGCCCGTGATGCCGTGCGCGGCGAGCCGCTCGGGCAGGATGCGGCGCCCGTCGGGCTCGGTGAGGCGGTAGCCGTACGACTCGACGGGGTGCGAGAGCCTGCGCGCGTCGAGGGTGTACGTCTCGGTGACGGCGAGCGGCCCGTCGGCGGCGACGGGCGACTCGGTCAGCTTCACGGTCTCGCGGTAGGCCGTGGCGTACCGCAGCCGCTCGAAGAAGTGCTGTCCGCTCGCCGGGTAGTGGGCGGTGACCGGGTGCGGGACCTGGTCGAGGTTGATCCGCTGGATCACCCCGGCCAGGCCGAGCGAGTGGTCTCCGTGGAAGTGCGTCACGCAGATCCGGTCGAGGTCGTGCGCGGCGACCCCGGCCCGCAGCATCTGCCGCTGGGTGCCCTCGCCGGGGTCGAAGAGGATGCCCTGGCCGTCCCAGCGCAGCAGGTAGCCGTTGTGGTTGCGGTGCCGGGTCGGGACCTGGCTGGCGGTCCCGAGGACGACCAGTTCGCGTACGGACACGGCCTAGCCGGGGGGCCAGTTGAGGCCGCGGCCGCCCAGCACGTGCGCGTGCGCGTGGAAGACGGTCTGGCCGGCGCCGGCGCCGGTGTTGAGGACGATCCGGAATCCGTGGCCGTCGACCTTCTCCTGCGCGGCGACCTCGCCGGCCTCGCGCAGCACGTCGGCGGCGACGGTCGGCGCGGCGGCGGCCAGGGAGGCCGCGTCCGGGTAGTGGAGCCGCGGGATGACGAGGACGTGCGTGGGCGCCTGCGGGTTGATGTCGCGGAACGCGACGGTCGTCTCCGTCTCGCGGACGATCGTCGCCGGCACCTCCCCCGCCACGATCTTGCAGAACAGGCAGTCGCTCTGCGGCTCTCCGGCCATGGCCCGGGCCTCCTCGCCTCTGATGTGGATCGGTACGACGGGAATGCTATCCGCCGACACCGGCACGGTCGCGTCCCCCGGTCGGCCCAGGGGGCGCGTGGGGGGCGCCGCCCGAGGCGCCGACCGCTCTTCGACACCCTGACGGCCCCCGGAACCCCCGGTCGCCGCATCCCCTGCCCCGCGGGCAGACGGCGGCACTACTTTCCGGACACCCCTAGCTCCAGCGGCCCGTGCGCCCCAGGACCAGGGCCGTCGCCGCCGTACCGGCCGTGGAGGTGCGCAGGACGCTGCGGCCGAGGCGGTACGGCTTCGCGCCGGCCGCCTCGAAGGCCGCGAGCTCGTCCGGGGAGACTCCGCCCTCGGGGCCGACGATCAGCACGATCGAGCCCTTCTCGGGGAGTTCGGCGGTGGCGAGCGCGCCGCTGGGGTGGTCGCGGTCCTCGTGCAGGACGGCGGCGAAGTCGGCGGCCGCGAGGAGGGCGGCGAGCTGCTTGGTCGTCATCAGGTCGGCGACCTCGGGGAAGCGGGTGCGGCGCGACTGCTTGCCGGCCTCGCGGGCGGTGGACCGCCACTTGGCGAGCGCCTTGAGGCCCCTGTCGCCCTTCCACTGGGTGATGCAGCGGGAGGCGGCCCAGGGCACGATCGCGTCCACCCCGGTCTCCGTCATGGTCTCCACGGCGAGCTCGCCCCGGTCGCCCTTGGGGAGCGCCTGGACGACGGTGATCCGGGGCGTCTCCTCGGCGTCCTCGTGTACCTCGGCGATCCGCACGGTCAGCTGGTCCTTGCCCTCGGCGGCGAGCACCACGCACTCCGCCCAGCGGCCCCGGCCGTCGGCGAGGACGAGCTCCTCGCCCTCCCGCAGCCGCTTCACGGAGACGGCGTGCCGGCCCTCGGGCCCGTCCAGGAGGAAGCTCCCGGGGCCGGGGACGGTGTCGACGACGAAGACGGGTGCGGTCATGGGGCGCTCCTGTGGGCGAGCTCGGAGAGGGCGGTGTCGAGTTCGGCGGCCAGCACCTCGACCAGCTGCCCGGCGGGGAGTTCACGGGCCAGCCGGTGGCCCTGCCCGGCCCACAGGGCCATGCCCTGGGCGTCGCCCGAGGCGGCGGCGGCCTTGCGGAGCGGGGTGGTGAGGTGGTGGACCTCGGGGTAGGCGGCGGGGGCGTACGGCCCGTGCTCGCGCATGAAGCGGTTGACGAGTCCGCGCGCGGGGCGCCCGGAGAACGCCCGGGTGAACGCGGTCCGGGTGAAGAGCGGGTCGGTCAGGGCCCGCTTGTGCAGGGGGTGCGCGCCCGACTCGGGGCAGCCGAGGAAGGCGGTGCCGAGCTGGGCGGCGTCGGCGCCGGCCGCGAGGGCTGCGGCGATCTGCGTGCCGCGCATGATCCCGCCGGTGGCGACGATCGGCAGGCCGACGCTCTCGCGGACCTCGGTGACGAGGGCGAGGAGGCCGGTCCCGGGGGTGCCGTCGCCCTCCGGGTCGTCGCGGTGCGTGCCCTGGTGGCCGCCGGCCTCGACGCCCTGGACGCAGACGGCGTCGGCACCGGCCCGCTCGGCGGCGAGGGCCTCCTCGGCCGAGGTGACGGTGACGAGCGTGAACGTTCCGGCACGGGCGAAGGCGGCGAGCGTGTCGGCGGCGGGGCAGCCGAAGGTGAAGGAGACGACGCGGACCGGGTCGTCCAGGAGGATGGCCAGTTTGGCCTCGTAGGCGTCGTCGCGGGAGTCGTCGGCCTCGCCGAGCGGGGTCTCGTACCAGGTCGCCTCGCCGGCGAGCTGGTGGCGGTAGACCTCGACGGCGGCGGGGTCGGCGTGCCTGCTGCTCTGGGGCATGAAGACGTTGACGCCGAAGGGGCGCGCGGTGAGCCCGCGTACCTGCTTGATCTCCTGGTACAGGCCTCCGGCCGTCTTGTATCCGCCGGCCAGGAAGCCGAGCGCACCGGCCTCGCAGACGGCTCCGACGAGCTCGGGACAGGAAGCGCCACCCGCCATGGGGGCCTGCACGATCGGGAACCGAAAGAGATCGTTCAGTGCGGTGGTGGACATACGGGCATCGTTTCATGGCCGTGCGGCCGGGCCGAATCGGTACGTCAGGTAACGGAAGCAGGCCCTCCGGAAACGGGAAGGAGCGGGTCGGAACGGGGAAGGAGCGGGTCGGAACGGGAAAGGGGCGGAACGGCTCATCGCCGTCCCGCCCCTCCCCGCATGCTGTCGTCCGGTCAGGTCCGCCCGTTGAAAGCGTCCTTCAGGCGCGAGAACAACCCCTGCTGCCCCGGCTGGAACTGCCCGGTGGGCCGCTCCTCGCCGCGCAGCTTGGCCAGCTCGCGCAGGAGGCGTTCCTGCTCGGCGTCGAGCTTGCCCGGGGTCTGCACCTCGACGTGCACGATCAGGTCGCCCCGGCCGTTGCCCCGCAGGTGCGTGACGCCGCGTCCGTGCAGCGGGACCGACTGGCCGGACTGGGTGCCCGGGCGGATGTCGATCTCCTCGATGCCGTCGAGGGTCTGCAGCGGCACCTTCGTGCCGAGCGCGCCCGCCGTCATCGGGATGGTCACCGTGCAGTGCAGGTCGTCGCCGCGCCGCTGGAACGTGTCGTGCGGCGTCTCGTGGATCTCGACGTACAGGTCACCGGCCGGACCACCGCCGGGGCCGACCTCGCCCTCGCCGGCGAGCTGGATCCGGGTGCCGTTGTCGACACCGGCCGGGATCTTCACGGTGAGCGTGCGGCGGGAGCGGACCCGGCCGTCGCCCGCGCACTCGGGGCACGGGGTCGGGACGACGGTGCCGAAGCCCTGACACTGCGGGCAGGGCCGGGAGGTCATGACCTGGCCCAGGAAGGACCGGGTGACCTGGGAGACCTCGCCACGACCGCGGCACATGTCGCAGGTCTGCGCGGACGTGCCGGGCGCGGCGCCCTCACCCGAACAGGTGGTGCAGACGACGGCCGTGTCGACCTGGATGTCCTTGGTGGTGCCGAAGGCCGCCTCGTTGAGGTCGATCTCCAGGCGGATCATGGCGTCCTGGCCGCGGCGGGTCCGCGAGCGCGGTCCGCGCTGCGAGGCCGTACCGAAGAAGGCGTCCATGATGTCGGAGAAGTTGCCGAAGCCGCCGGCACCGAAGCCGCCCGCGCCGCCTCCGCCGGAGGCCGAGAGCGGGTCGCCGCCGAGGTCGTAGACCTGCTTCTTCTGCGCGTCCGAGAGGACCTCGTACGCGGCGTTGATCTCCTTGAAGCGTTCCTGCGTCTTGGGATCGGGATTGACGTCCGGGTGCAGCTCGCGCGCGAGCCTCCGGAAGGCCTTCTTGATCTCGTCCTGGGAAGCGTCGCGGCGCACGCCGAGTACGGCGTAGTAGTCCGTGGCCACTTACGACTCCGCCAGGATCTGTCCGACGTAACGTGCCACTGCGCGTACCGCTCCCATCGTTCCGGGGTAGTCCATGCGGGTCGGTCCGACCACGCCGAGTTTGGCGACTGCTTCGCCGCCCGAACCGTAGCCGACCGAGACGACCGAGGTGGAGCTCAGCCCCTCGTGGGCGTTCTCGTGCCCGATGCGTACGGTCATGCCCGATTCCTTGGCCTCGCCGAGCAGCTTGAGGAGGACGACCTGCTCCTCCAGGGCTTCCAGGACGGGCCTGATCATCAGGGGAAAGTCAGGTCCGAAGCGGGTGAGGTTGGAGGTGCCGCCGATCATCAGCCGCTCCTCGTGTTCCTCCACGAGCGTTTCGAGGAGGGTCGCCAGCACGGTCGAGACCGTGGCGCGGTCCTCCAGCTCCTCGAAGGACTCGGGAAGGTCCTGCACCAGCTGCGGCACGTCGGCGAACCGGCGGCCGACGACCCGGCTGTTGAGCCGGGCGCGCAGGTCGGCGAGGGAGGTCTCGCCGAAGGGCGCGGGGCAGTCGATGACGCGCTGCTCGACGCGGCCGGTGTCCGTGATGAGCACGAGCATCAGGCGGGCCGAGGCCAGCGAGAGCAGCTCCACGTGCCGGACGGTCGAGCGGGTCAGCGACGGGTACTGGACGACGGCGACCTGCCGGGTCAGCTGCGCGAGCAGCCGTACCGTGCGGCCGACGACGTCGTCGAGGTCGACCGCGCCGTCGAGGAAGTTGTGGATGGCCCGCCGCTCGGGCGTCGACAGCGGCTTGACGCCGGCCAGCCGGTCGACGAAGAGCCGGTAGCCCTTGTCGGTCGGGATGCGGCCGGCGCTGGTGTGGGGCTGGGCGATGTACCCCTCCTCCTCCAGCACGGCCATGTCGTTGCGGACGGTGGCCGGCGAGACGCCGAGCTTGTGGCGCTCGGTGAGCGCCTTGGAGCCGACCGGCTCCTCCGTCCCGACGTAGTCCTGGACGATGGCGCGCAGGACCTCGAGTCTGCGTTCGCTGAGCATTCGTGCGCACCTCCAGCTGTCGTCGTCGTTCCGGTTGCTCCGCTTTTGGCACTCACCGTGTCCGAGTGCCAGCAATCCCCCGGCCAGTGTACGGCGGCGGGCAACGCTCCTGGCAAGGAGGCGGCGGCGCACCGGCTAGCGTCGCCTCATGGATGTCGATTGGGAAGCGTACGGCTGGGAGCGGCTCGGGGTCGGAGTGGGCAGGCGTCGGCTGCCCGGCTGGGACGCCACGGTGGGCCTGGTCGTGGGCGCACGGGCGCTCCTGCTGTACGACACGGGCTCGACGCTCACGGAGGGCGCGGAGCTGCGGACGCAGATCGAGGCGTTGACGGGCGGCCGAAGAGTGACGCACATCGCACTGAGTCACCCGCACTTCGACCACGTCCTCGGCACGGCGGCGTTCGCGGGCGCGGAGGTCTTCGGCGCGGTGGGGGTGGACGAGCTGCTCGGCCGGGAACGGGACCGGGAGGACCTGCGCAGGGACGCCGTCCTGCAAGGCGTCGACGCCCGGGAGGCGGCGGAGGCCGTCGACGTCCTCGTGGCCCCGCGGCACATGGTCTCCGGCGAGTGGACGCTCGACCTGGGCGGCCGCCAGGTGCTCCTGGCGAACGTCGGCCCCGGCCACACGGGCCACGATCTGGTGCTCTGCGTCCCCGGTTCGCGCGAGGTCGTCTTCTGCGGGGACCTGGTGGAGGAGTCGGGTGAGCCGCAGGCCGGCCCGGACGCGATCCCGTCCCGCTGGCCCGACGCGCTGGACCGGCTGCTGGCGCTGGGCGGTGAGGAGGCGGCGTACGTGCCGGGGCACGGCGCGGTGGTGGACGCCACGTTCGTACGACGCCAGCGCGAGGAACTGGCACAGCGCTTCTCCGTCGCATAACGTCGCCCGAATGCGCAGCTACGACCCGGACCTGACGCCCTCTTGGAAGCGCTCGGCACCCGTCCCGGAGGTCCCGGCGGACCACGACCTCGTCGTCGAGGAGGTCACCACGGGCTTCTGCGGGGCGGTGATCCGCTGCGAGGCGGGGACGGTGACGCTGGAGGACCGCTTCGGCAAGCACCGGGTCTTCCCGCTGGAGCCGCGCGGCTTCCTGCTGGAGGGCCGGGTGGTCACCCTGGTCCGCCCGTCCGCCGCCGCACCGGTACGCCCCACCCGTACGGCCTCCGGCTCGGTCGCCGTCCCGGGCGCGCGGGCGCGCGTGGCGCGGGCGGGCCGGATCTACGTGGAGGGCCGGCACGACGCCGAACTCGTCGAACGGGTCTGGGGCGACGACCTCCGGATCGAGGGCGTCGTCGTCGAGTACCTGGAGGGCATCGACGACCTGCCGTCGATCGTCGCGGAGTTCGGTCCGGCACCGGACGCCCGCCTGGGCGTCCTGGTGGACCATCTGGTCCCGGGCTCGAAGGAGTCGCGGATCGCCGCGCACGTGACGTCCCCGGACGTCCTGGTGGTCGGCCACCCGTACATCGACGTCTGGGAGGCGGTGAAGCCGTCCTCGGTGGGCATCAGGGCCTGGCCGAGGGTCCCGCGCGGCCAGGACTGGAAGACGGGCGTCTGCCAGGCCCTGGGCTGGCCCTCGGACAACACCGGCGCGGTATGGCAGGCGATCCTCAAGCGCGTGAACTCCTACAAGGACCTGGAGCCGGTGCTACTGGGCCGCGTGGAAGAACTGATCGACTTCGTGACGGCCCCCTGACGAGCCTCCGCCCCTGCTCCCCCCGCACCCCGACGCGCCGCGACCCCGGCCATGACCCGCCGGACAGGCCCTAGTCCACCAGGTCCCGCACGACCGCGTCCGCGAGCAGTCGCCCCCGCAGTGTCAGGACCGCCCGCCCGGCCTCGTAAGAGGCCGGGTCGAGAAGCTCGTCCGCCAGCGCACGCGCCGACGCCGCAAGCCCCGCCGGCTTGAGGATCGACAGCTCGACGCCGTCCCGGAGCCGCAGCTCCAGCAGGATCCGCTCGACGCGCCGGTCCTCCTCCGAGAGGATCTCCCGCCCCGCGCCCGGCGACTTCCCGGCGGCAAGGGCCGCCGCGTACGTCCCGGGGTGCTTCACGTTCCACCAGCGGACGCCCCCGACGTGCGAGTGCGCCCCGGGCCCCGCGCCCCACCAGTCCGCGCCGCGCCAGTACAGCTCGTTGTGGAGGCAGCGCCCCGCCTCCGAAGTGGCCCAGTTGGACACCTCGTACCAGGAGAAGCCCGCCTTCTCGAAGGCCTCTTCGGCGATCAGATAGCGGTCGGCGTGCACGTCGTCGTCGGTCATCGGCACTTCGCCGCGCCGGATGCGACGCGCCAGCTGCGTCCCCTCCTCGACGATCAGCGCGTAGGCGCTGACGTGGTCGGGCCCCGCGCCGATCGCCGCGTCGAGCGACGCCCGCCAGTCGTCGTCGGTCTCCCCGGGCGTGCCGTAGATGAGGTCCAGGTTGACATGGTCGAAGCCGGCGGCACGCGCCTCGGCGACGCACGCCTCGGGGCGCCCGGGGGTGTGCGTACGGTCGAGGATCTTCAGGACGTGCTGCTTCGCGCTCTGCATGCCGAAGGAGATCCGGTTGAAGCCGCCCTCCCGCAGCTCGGCGAGGTACGCCGGGTTCACCGACTCCGGATTGGCCTCCGTCGTCACCTCGGCGTCGTCCGCGAGCCCGAACTCGTCACGGATCGCCCCCAGCATCCGTACGAGGTCCCCGGCGGCGAGCAGCGTCGGCGTGCCGCCGCCGACGAAGACGGTCCGCACCGGCCTGAGGTCGTCGCCGAGGACCTTCCGGGCGAGCCGGATCTCCTCGACGACCTGCTCGGCGTAGTTGTCCCGGGAGGCGAGCACACCGCCCGTACCGCGCAGCTCGCTCGCCGTGTACGTGTTGAAGTCGCAGTAGCCGCACCGCGTCGCGCAGTACGGCACGTGCAGGTAGAACCCGAGCGGCCGCTCCCCCGCCCCTTCGAAGGCGTGCGGGGGCAGCGCCCCGTCGTCGGGAACGGACTCACCATCGGGCAGTACGGAAGGCATGAGCCCATTGTCCCGTACTGCCCGAGGTAACCGACCTGCCTGTGGACAACCGCGATCCGCGCAGGTCAGGACTGGCGCGCCCTGACGTCAGGACTCGCGCGAGCCCGCGTACATCTCCTCGATGAGCTCCTTGTACTCCCGCTCCACCACCGGCCGCTTCAGCTTCAGCGACGGGGTCAGCTCGCCGTGCTCGATGTCGAGGTCACGCGGCAGCAGGCGGAACTTCTTGATCGTCTGCCAGCGCTGGAGGCCCTCGTTGAGGCGGTCGACGTAGCCCTGGATCAGCTTCTGGGTCTGCGGGGCGGCGACGATCTCCGCGTACGACTTGCCCGCGAGGCCGTGCTCGGCGGCCCAGCCGAGGAGGGAGGGCTCGTCGAGGGCGATCAGCGCGGTGCAGAAGTTCCGGTCGGCGCCGTGGACGAGGATGTTCGAGACGAACGGGCAGACGGCCTTGAACTGGCCCTCGACCTCGGCCGGCGCGATGTACTTGCCGCCGGACGTCTTGATCAGGTCCTTCTTGCGGTCGGTGATCCGGAGGTAGCCGTCGTCGGACAGCTCGCCGATGTCGCCGGTGTGGAACCAGCCGTCGGACTCCAGGACCTCGGACGTCTTCTCCGGCAGGCCGTGGTAGCCCTCCATGATGCCGGGGCCGCGCAGCAGGACCTCGCCGTCGTCGGCGATCCGGACCTCGGTGCCGGGGAGCGGCTTGCCGACGGTGCCGGTGCGGTAGGCCTCGCCCGGGTTGACGAAGGAGGCGGCGGAGGACTCCGTCAGGCCGTAGCCCTCCAGGATGTGGATGCCGGCGCCGGCGAAGAAGTAGCCGATCTCGGGGGCGAGCGCGGCGGAGCCGGAGATGCAGGCGCGGAGGTTGCCGCCGAAGGCCTCGCGGATCTTGCCGTAGACGAGGGCGTCGGCGACCTTGTGCTTGGCGGAGAGGCCGAAGGGCGTGGAGGCGGTGCCCGTACGGCGGAAGTTGTCCTGGCTGACCTTGGCGTAGTCGCGGGCGACCCCGGCCGCCCACTGGAAGATCTTGTACTTGGCGCCGCCGGCGGCACGGGCCTTGGCGGCGACCCCGTTGTAGACCTTCTCGAAGATGCGGGGCACGGCCGCCATGTAGGTCGGCTGGACGACCGGCAGGTTCTCGATGATCTTGTCGACGCGGCCGTCGACGGCGGTGACGTGCCCGACCTCGATCTGGCCCGAGGTGAGGACCTTGCCGAAGACGTGCGCGAGCGGCAGCCACAGGTACTGGACGTCGGCCTGGGTGACGAGACCCGTGGCGGCGATGGCCTTGGCCATGTACGACCAGTTGTCGTGCGGCAGGCGGACGCCCTTGGGGCGGCCGGTGGTGCCTGAGGTGTAGATGAGGGTGGCGAGCTGCGTGGAGGTGATCGCGGCGACCCGCTCCTTGACGGCCTCGGGGTGCTTCTCCAGGTACGCGCGGCCGCGCGCCTCCAGGTCGGCGAGGGAGAGGACCCAGTCGCCGTCGGTCTCCACGCCCTCGGCGTCGACGACGACGACGTGGCGGAGGTCCGGCAGGTCGGCACGGCGCTCGACGGCCTTCGCGAGCTGCGTCGCGTCCTCGGCGATCAGGACCCTGGACTCGGAGTCGGAGAGGATGAACGCCGACTCCTCGGCGTTGGTCTGCGGGTAGACCGTGGTGGTCGCGGCGCCCGCGCACATCACACCGAGGTCGGCCAGGATCCACTCCACCCGGGTGGCGGAGGCGAGGGCGACGCGGTCCTCGGGCTGCAGGCCGAGGTCGACGAGGCCGGCGGCGATCGCGTAGACCCGCTCGGCGGCCTGCCCCCAACTGAGCGACTTCCAGTCGTCCGGACCTGTGCCCGAGGCGGCGGGCACCGGGTACCGGTAGGCCTCCGCGTCGGGGGTCCGCTCGACGCGCTCAAGGAAGAGCGTCGCCACGGAGGGCGGCCGGTTCTCGATCAGGGTCTGTGTGTCGCTCACGACGTCCTCCGGGCGGCGGCGGTGCCTGCTGGCGGTGCGTAACTACGTAACTAACTGGTGAGTAACCTTCGATTCGGGATCAGAGTAAAGGGCCGGGGACCGGCGCGTAAGGGCTTGCAAGACGCCGCTTCATAACGAACGGGTCCACGCGCCGTCGACGCGTGGACCCGTTCGATGCACAGGGCAGCTACTCGCCGCCGGCCGGCTACTTCTTCTTGCTGGACGACTCGTCACTCGACAGGACCGCGATGAAGGCCTCCTGCGGCACCTCCACCGAGCCGACCATCTTCATGCGCTTCTTGCCTTCCTTCTGCTTCTCCAGCAGCTTCCGCTTACGGGAGATGTCACCGCCGTAGCACTTCGCGAGGACGTCCTTGCGGATCGCTCGGATGGTCTCGCGGGCGATGACCCGGGAGCCGATCGCGGCCTGGATCGGCACCTCGAAGGCCTGCCGCGGGATGAGCTCGCGCAGCTTGGCGACGAGCCGCACACCGTAGGCGTACGCGGCGTCCTTGTGGGTGACGGCGGAGAACGCGTCCACCTTGTCGCCGTGCAGCAGGATGTCGACCTTGACCAGGCTGGAGGCCTGCTCGCCGGTGGGCTCGTAGTCGAGGGAGGCGTAACCGCGCGTCTTGGACTTCAGCTGGTCGAAGAAGTCGAAGACGATCTCGGCGAGGGGGAGGGTGTAGCGGATCTCCACCCGGTCCTCGGAGAGGTAGTCCATGCCGATCAGGGTGCCGCGACGGGTCTGGCACAGCTCCATGATCGCGCCGATGAACTCGCTCGGGGCCAGGATCGTCGCGCGTACGACGGGCTCGTACACGTCGTCGATCTTGCCCTCGGGGAACTCGCTCGGGTTCGTGACCGTGTGCTCGCTGCCGTCCTCCATGACCACGCGGTAGACCACGTTGGGGGCGGTGGCGATCAGGTCGAGCCCGAACTCGCGCTCGAGCCGCTCACGGATCACGTCGAGGTGGAGGAGCCCCAGGAAGCCGACGCGGAAGCCGAAGCCGAGCGCGGCGGAGGTCTCCGGCTCGTAGACCAGCGCGGCGTCGTTCAGCTGCAGCTTGTCGAGGGCCTCGCGGAGGTCCGGGTACTCCGAACCGTCCAGCGGGTAGAGGCCCGAGAACACCATCGGCTTGGGGTCCTTGTAGCCGCCGAGCGCCTCGGTCGCGCCCTTGTTCAGGGAGGTGATCGTGTCACCGACCTTGGACTGACGGACGTCCTTCACACCGGTGATGAGGTAGCCGACCTCACCGACGCCGAGACCGTCGGACGGCGTCATCTCCGGAGACGAGACACCGATCTCGAGCAGCTCATGGGTGGCGCCGGTCGACATCATCTTGATGCGCTCGCGCTTGTTGAGCTGCCCGTCGACCACTCGTACGTAGGTCACGACACCCCGGTACGAGTCGTACACGGAGTCGAAGATCATCGCGCGGGCGGGAGCGTCGGCGACACCGACCGGGGCGGGAACGTCCCGAACGACCCGGTTCAGCAGCGCGTCGACACCGACACCGGTCTTCGCGGAGACCTTGAGGACGTCCTCCGGCTGGCAGCCGATGAGGTTGGCGAGCTCCTCGGAGAACTTCTCCGGCTGGGCGGCCGGCAGGTCGATCTTGTTCAGCACGGGAACGATGGTCAGATCGTTCTCCATCGCCAGATACAGGTTGGCGAGGGTCTGTGCCTCGATGCCCTGGGCCGCGTCGACGAGCAGGACCGTGCCCTCGCAGGCCGCCAGCGAACGCGAGACCTCGTAGGTGAAGTCGACGTGCCCGGGGGTGTCGATCATGTTCAGGATGTGCGTCCTGCCCCCACCCTGCCCGTCGGTGGGTGCCCACGGCAGCCGGACCGCCTGGGACTTGATCGTGATGCCGCGCTCCCGCTCGATGTCCATCCGGTCGAGATACTGGGCACGCATCTGCCGCTGGTCGACCACACCGGTCAGCTGGAGCATCCGGTCGGCGAGCGTGGACTTGCCGTGGTCGATGTGCGCGATGATGCAGAAGTTGCGGATCAGAGCCGGGTCGGTACGGCTCGGCTCGGGCACGTTGGTAGGAGTCGCGGGCACGCAGGGTCTCGTCTCGGGGCGATGTCGGATCGATACGTAGGCTCCATGGTCCCATGCCCGTCGCCCTGTGCCCGGTTTGGGCGGCCCCGCGGGTGACTGATAGTGTGGACAGCTGTGTCTCGTGTGCCCTCTCAGCCTGCGAGTCACACTCCAGAAGGAACATCGAACCTGTAAAGGCTCTTTTCGTGGCGAACATCAAGTCCCAGATCAAGCGGAACAAGACCAACGAGAAGGCGCGCCTGCGCAACAAGGCCGTCAAGTCGTCGCTCAAGACCGCGATCCGCAAGGCCCGTGAGGCTGTCGCCGCGGGTGACGTCGAGAAGGCCATCGTGGCTTCCCGCGCCGCCTCCCGCGCGCTCGACAAGGCTGTCTCGAAGGGTGTCATCCACAAGAACGCCGCCGCCAACAAGAAGTCGGCGCTGGCCACCAAGGCTGCCGCTCTCCAGGGCTGAGCTCTGATGTAACCGGTCGCACGGGACCCAGCGGGCCCTCTCTCCCGCTCCCGCCCGACCACCAGGACTCGCACGCGGACGCGTTCGCCACGCGGGTGCGAGCCCACCCAGCTGAACGACAAAGGCCCCGCCAGACTCCTTCCCCAGGAGCCGACGGGGCCTTCGCCGTACCCAAGACCACCACAGACGGGACGGGGCGGGTCACCGCAGGGCCGCCCGCGGGCGGGACCGGGGAACAGTGCGGACGCGGCAGCGCGAAGCCATCGCGGACGGCGTCGGACGGCAGCCCGGGCACCCGGGGCTCACGCCGCCGAAGGCAGGACCCGGGCGCGGCCCGGACACGGCACCGCTAAGCCGCCCGCAGACGGGACCGGGCGCAGCCCGGAGCATCACCCCCCACCAGCCCCGGCAGGGTTTCGGGAAGGGGCGGGGTGGGGGAATCAAACCGCCCCGCCCCTACCTCCGCAGCCGCGCCGCCCGCGCCACCGCGACCACCGCTTTCTCCAGGGCGTACTCCGGATCGTCGCCCCCGCCCTTCACCCCCGCGTCCGCCTCCGCGATCGCCCGCAGCGCGAGGGACACCCCGTCCGGGGTCCAGCCCCTCATCTGCTGCCGCACGCGGTCGATCTTCCACGGCGGCATGCCCAGCTCACGCGCCAGGTCCGCGGGCCGCCCGCCCCGGGCGGACGAGAGCTTCCCGATCGCCCGCACGCCCTGCGCGAGCGCGCTCGTGATGAGCACCGGCGCCACCCCGGTCGAGAGCGACCAGCGCAAGGCCTCCAGGGCCTCAGCCGCCCGCCCCTCCACGGCCCGGTCGGCCACGTTGAAGGAGGAGGCCTCCGCGCGGCCGGTGTAGTACCGCCCGACGACGGCCTCGTCGATCGTCCCGTCGACGTCCGCGACCAGCTGCGCGCACGCGGACGCCAGCTCCCTCAGGTCGCTGCCGATCGAGTCCACCAGCGCCTGGCACGCCTCCGGCGTCGCCGCGCGTCCGAGCGCCCGGAACTCCTGCCGTACGAACGTCAACCGCTCCGCCGGCTTCGTCGTCTTCGGGCAGGCCACCTCCCGCGCCCCCGCCTTGCGCGCGGCGTCGAGCAGGCCCTTGCCCTTGGCGCCGCCTGCGTGGAGCAGGACGAGCGAGATGTCCTCGATCGGGTCGTCGAGGTAGGCCTTGACGTCCTTGATCGTGTCTGCCGAGAGATCCTGGGCGTTCCGCACGACCAGCACCTTGCGCTCGGCGAAGAGCGAGGGGCTGGTCAGCTCCGCCAGCGACCCGGGCTGGAGCTGGTCGGAGGTGAGGTCGCGCACGTCCGTGTCGGCGTCGGCGGCCCGTGCCGCCGCCACCACCTCCTGGACGACGCGGTCGAGGAGCAGGTCCTCCTGCCCCACGGCGAGCGTCACGGGTCCGAGGAGGTCGTCGGGGGAAGTCTTTCTGGTGGCCATCGCGATCCAGCATCCCACGGACGACTGACAGCGAGGCCCGACAGCCCTGGACGTCCGTCCTGCACCTCGGCCGTGCACCTCGCCCATGCACCTCGGCCACACACCTCGGTCGCACACCTCGGTCACGCCCGACAGCCCCGCCCGACAGCCGCGCCCCGACGGCCATGCCGGAGAATGGCGGCGTGAGCGAACGACGACACGTACTGGTACTCCCCGACCGCGACACCGCCGAGGAGGTCGCCCAGGAACTCCCCGACCGTTTCGGCGTGGCCGAGGCGCCGCAGCTCGTCCGGGACGCCCTGGCCGGGGAGGACGACGCCGAGGACGCCCAGTGGCTGGTGGTCGTCGAGGACCCCGCGGGCCGGCTCGACCCGGCGGCGCTCGACGAACTCGCCGCCGAGTACGAGGGCTGGCTGGAGGCCCCGTAACCGACCCTCACGCCCTGCGTCCTACGCCCTACGCCCGGCCCTGGCCCCTACGCGGACTTGCGGACGATCTGTATGTCGAGGTCGATGCTGATGCTGGACCCGACGGCCGCGATACCGCGCGCGAGCAGCGTCTGCCACGTGAGGGTGAAGTCCTCCCGATGCAGCTCGGTGGTGGCCCGGCAGGCCCCCCGGGTCTCGCCCTCCAGGCCGTTCCCGAGGCCCAGGTACTGGGTGTCGAGGGTCACCGTGCGACTGACGCCATGCAGGGTGAGCGCCCCGCTGACGGCCCAGCGACTGCCGCCCCGGTGGACGAAGCGCTCGCTGTAGAACTCCAGCGTCGGGTACGCGCCGACGTCGAGGAAGTCGCCCGAGCGCAGATGGTCGTCGCGCATCTGTACCCCGGTGTCGATGGAGGCCGCGTCGATGACGACGTGCATCGCCGACTGCTCCATGCGGTCGGCGATCCGCACCGCGCCGGCGAAGCTGTTGAACCGGCCGTGGATGCGGGCGAGGCCGATGTGGCGGGCGGTGAAGCCGATCTGCGAGTGGGTCGGGTCGATCTCCCAGTCGCCGGGTTCCGGGAGCTGTGGCTGCGGGGCGACCTGGAGCAGTACGTCGCCGACGCCCGTGTGTCCGCCCTCGGCGACGACGGCGCTGCCGTGGTACGGCGTGTACCCCTCGGCGGTGACCGCGAGCCGGTACTCGCCCGCCGGCACGGTCGCGAGTGCCGTGCCGTACGGGTCGGTCTCCCCGCCCAGCACCTTGCGCCCCGCCGCGTCGCTGAGGACGAACTCGGCCTGCCGGACGGGTTCGTGTACGGGATCGATGACGCGGCAGCTCAGCACTCCCGCCGAGGCCGGGACCTCGACTCCGGCGAGCGGTCCGCCCCGTGCGGCACCCGCCGCACGCTTCCCGAAGAGACGATCGAACATTCTTCACGCACCCCCGCATGACTCGTTCACTATGCAACGAAGTGGCATTCGATCACCGGTGAGGCGTTCGAGGCAAACGAACCAAGTGTTACCGAGGGTCCGAATTGGGGATTCCGCTTAGCGGGTCCAGAGCGTCCGGACGTGCCGTCTCGGGATCGCCCTCCGGAGCGACCGGCAATGCGTCGAGCACGATGCCGAAAAGGTCCCGGTACACGCCGAGCACCTCCTCGTCCCGCTCCTCCTCCAGGAGCCGCTCGACGCGCTCCCCGTCGACGCGGGTGACCAGCTTCCGGCCGCTGAGGGTGATCCGGCCGTCCTCGGTGAGCAGGGAGCAGACGAGGGAGCGCGGGAAGTGCGAGTCGGGCGAGGTCCGGTGGTACCAGGCTCCGGCCGTGAAGTCGGCGAGCTCCCGGGGCCGCGGCTCCAGCCGGTACTGCGGCTTCCCGTCCCGCAGCACGTCCAGATCGCCGTCGGCGGCCTCCTGGACACGGAAGCACCCGCCCGGGTCCTCCTGGTCCCCGCGCTCGTCGAACGCCAGCGGGTAGTGGCTGTGGTCGCCGAAGCCGACGTCGGCCAGCCACCGCTCCCCGTCGGCCGTCTCCACGAGGAGCGCCATGTGGTCGTACGGGATCCCGAGCCTCCCCTCCTCGTCGATCACCCGGGCCTGGAGCAGCGAGACCCGGTAGCCGAGCTCCCGCAGCAGGACCGCGAACGTGGTGTTGATCTCGTAGCAGAAACCGCCCCGCCGACCGCCGACCACCTTGCCGATCAGCGCCTTCTCGTCCAGGACGATGTCCTCGCCGAGGTGGATCGAGAGGTTCTCGAAGGGCACGCTGCGCAGGTGTCGCACGTGCAGCTCGCGCAGGGCGGCGGCATCCGCGCGTACGGGCCGCCCCGCGCCGATCCGCGCCAGGTAGGCGTCGGCGTCCGGCAGGACCGGGTCGGACGGAGCGTGGTCCGGGAGGGCGTGGGTGTCCGGTTCGGTACTCATCCGGGCAGTCTCTCCCCTGCCGCGCGCTCAGGCCGCTCCGACGGGGGCCGGCTCCTCTTCGCTGGTGGGCAGCTCGCGCATCCGCGCCAGCGGCGAGGGCAGCAGCCAGAGCACGGCGAGGACGGCTCCGCCGGTGGCGATCCACAGCGTCGGGCGCAGCCCGATCGCGGTGCCGAGCAGACCTCCGGCGAGCGCGCCGAGCGGACGGAATCCGTGGTTGAGCGTGCGGAACGCGCCCATGACCCGCGCCCGTATCGCGTCGGGGATCGCCGCCATCTGGAACGATCCCGCGGCGATGTCGACGATCATCACCCCGGCGCAGGAGAGGAACTCCGCCGCGAAGAGCACGGCCACCACCAGCGGAAGCGGTCCGCCGGCCAGGGGTATCAGGAGCAGGGGCAGCGTGAACCCGAGGAAACCGGTGACGAGCGAGGCGCCGATGCCGATCCGCCGGACGACCGCTCCGCCGCACACCGCCCCGACGAGACCGCCCACCGCTCCGGCCCCGAGCATCAGACCGAGCAGGCCGGCGTCGATGCCGAGGTCGGCGGTCACGTAGAGGACGAAGAGGGTGTGGAACATGTAGTTGAAGAACTGGACGGTGCCGGAGGCGGAGAACAGCGCGCGCATCGAGCGGTCGTGGACCACCCAGCGCAGCCCCTCGGTGAAGTGCCCCTTGGCCACGGGGGCCGGCGGGGGTTCGACGGGCTTGATCCGGGCCAGGTAGCCGGCCGACACCACATACGTGAGGGCGTCGGCGACCAGGGCCAGAGGGGCGGTGAGGACCTGGACGAGGACGCCGCCGATCCCGGGCCCCGCGAGCCAGGACATCGAACGGCTCCCGTTGACCAGCGAGTTCGCCTGCACGTATCGCTCGGTGGGGACGAGCGCCACGAAAAGCGTGGTGTTGCAGACCTCGAAGAGCACGGTGAGCGCGCCGACCCCGAAGGCCACCGCGTACAGCTGACCGAGCGTCAACGCGTCGAGCGCGTAGGCCACGGGGAGCGTCAGCATCAGCGCCGCCCGCCCGAGGTCGGCCGCGATCATCACGCGTCTGCGCCGGGCCTGTCGGTCGGCCCAGGCACCGAGCGGCAGGTTGAGCAGGAGGGCGGGGAGGAGTTCGGCGGTCTTGAGCCAGCCCATCTCGGCGGCGTCGGCGCCGAGGATCAGGACGGCGGCGAGGGGGATCGCGATGAGCGAGATCTGGTCCCCGACGAGCGAGATGGTCTGCCCGGTCCAGTAGCGGCGGAAGGTCCGCTCGCGCAGCAGTGCCGGTATGCGTTCCACGAGGGCCATCTCCCTCACTCCGCCTCTCGGTTGCCGGGGATCTCCTGATCCAGGTAGGCCATCCGCACGATGCTGACGGCCCGGGTTCCCTCCGGCCTGAGGGACGGGTCGGACTCGCGCCCTTCGTAGGGCCGGAGCAGTGCGTCGATCCGCTCTCCGAGGTCGATCAGCTCCGCGGGGGTGAGGTAGAGCAGGGAGTCGCTGAACTGCCCGGCCTCCCGCCACTCCTTCGGCAGCGCGTGCCGGTTCTCCATGGACCGGGTGACCCGCTCGAAATAGCGCTCGGCCACGGCGGCGCTCAGCGCGTCGGCGGCCTCCGCGACCGTCGAGTCCTCGCTGTACTCCGGCCACTCCGTGTACCGGGCCGTGGCCCGCCAGGGCTTCTCCCGCCCTCGCCCGCCCGGCGCCTCCTCCACGAGGCCGTACTTGGCGAGTATGCGCAGGTGGTAGGAGCAGCTGGCCACGGATTCGCCGGTCAGCTCGGCGGCCCGGGTGGCGGTGAAGGGGCCGACACTGCGCAGCAGTCCCACCAGGGACATCCGCAGGGGGTGGGCGTAGGCCCGCAGGGCGCGCGGGTCGGTGAGTCGGATACTGCGGGGCTGCTCGTCCCCTGGAGGCGGTTCGCTGATCTCCGGCATGATGAAAAGGTATCTTTAGAAAGATTTCTTTACAAGGACTTCTCTCATCGGAACACCTCCCGTCCCTGCACCTCGCCTCCCCTCGCTACGGCCACCAACCCGCGCCCCGCCCCCACCACCGCGATCGCCCCGTCCCGGTCGGTCCGCAGCACCCGCGCCCCACCGGCCAGCAAGGCCTCCACCGTCCGGGGCGAAGGATGCCCGTACGGGTTGTCGCGCCCCGCGGACACGAGCGCGAGCCGCGGCCGCACCGCCCGTATCAGCCCCGGATCCTGATGCGCTGAGCCATGGTGGGCGACCTTGAGGACGTCCACCGGTCCGAGCCCCGGACTGCTCCGCAGAAGCCCGCGTTGAGCCGGTGGTTCGAGGTCACCCAGGAGCAGCAGACTCAGCCCTCCCGCGGCACGGACGAGAAGGGTGACACTGGAGTCGTTCGCCCCACCGCCCGACACCCCGGCACCCACCGACGGCCAGAGCACCCACCACTCCAACGCCCCGATCCTCCGCTGCTCCCCGCGCCCGGCCCGAACCAGCGGCACCCCCGCGGCGGCCGCCGTCCGCCGCACGAACGCGGCTTGAGCGGGCGGCTCTTCGAGCCCCGTGGTCTGGATCGCCCCCACGGACCGCCCCCGCAGCACCCCGGTCAGCCCGGCCACGTGATCGGCATGGAAGTGGGTGAGGACCAGCAACGGCACCCGCCGCACCCCGAGTTCCCGAAGACAACGGTCCACCGGTACGGGGTCGGGGCCGGCGTCCACCACGACGGCCGCGTCACCACCCGCCGCCAGCACCGTCGCGTCCCCCTGCCCCACCTGGCACATCGCGAACACCCAACCCGGCGGCGGCCACCCGGTGACCCACCGGGCCACCGGCACCGGCCGCACGACCACCAGGAAGAGCACCGCCGCGACGAACGCGCCGAGCCACCCCCGGTACGGCAGCCTGCGCGCCCCGAGCAGCACGAGCCCCGTGACCAGCGCGAGGACCAGCCCGCCCCACCACCCACCGGGCCAGGCCAGCTGCGCCCCGGGCAGCTCCCCACCCGCGCGGGCGACCCCCGCGATCCACCCGGCGGGCCACCCCGCCGCCCACGCGACACCCGCCGCGGCCGGCTCCCACACCTGCGCCAGGGCGAGCGCGGCGAATCCGAGCACCGTCGCGGGCGCGACCGCCAGTTCGGCGAAGAGGTTCGCCGGAATCGCGACCAGACTCACCCGGGCGGCGAAGACCACCACGACCGGCGCGCACACCGCCTGCGCCGCGAGGGAAGCCGCCAGCGCCTCCGCGAGCCGCCCCGGCACCCGGCGTCGCCGCAGCGCCTCGCTCCACCGCGGGGCGATCGTGAGGAGCGCCCCGGTGGCCAGGACCGAGAGCAGGAACCCGTAACTCCGCGCCAGCCAGGGGTCGTAGAGCACGAGGATCAGGACGGCGGCGGCCAGCGCGGGGATCAGCGATCTCCGACGCCCGGTACCGATCGCGAGCAGCACGACGAGCCCACAGGCGGCGGCGCGCAACACGCTCGGATCCGGCCGGCACACGACCACGAAGGCCAGTGTCAGCACTCCCCCGGCCACGGCCGTCACCCGCAACGACAGCCCGAGCCGCGGAGCGAGCCCACCCCGCTCCACTTGGTGCGCCCTCCCGGGGCGGCCGATGAGCAGCAGCAGGACGACGCCGAGGTTGCTTCCGGAGACCGCAAGGAGGTGAGTGAGGTCCGTGGCTTCGAAGGCGTCCCGCAGCTCGGGCCCGATCCGGGAGGTGTCTCCCACGACCAGCCCCGGCAACAGGGCCCGCGCGTCCGGTGCGAGCCCCTCGGTGGCCCTCCGCAGCCCGGCCCGCAGCTCTCCCGCCGTACGCTGCGGAGCGCTCGGCGGACCGACGATCCGCGGCGGACCCGCTCCGTCGGCCTTCGCCACCGCGGCGAACGGTTCACCCGGGCGCAGTGGCGGCGCGAGCCGGGCCTCGACCCGCAGCCGGGTCGAGGGAAGGAGCCGCAGCCACTCCTCCCGCCCCTCCCCCGGCGGCACGACCAGCAGCACCGGCGCCCGCGTCCGGTGGACCGCGCCGTCCGACCGCTCGACCCGGGTCACCTCGCCGTCCAGGAGGACCGAGACCGGCGCCATCGCGTTGCCCCGCACCCGGGGCCGGGTCAGCCGCGGATCGGAGGTGACGGTGACCTCCAGCTGCGCCCGGCCGTACTCCCGCGCCAGGCCCGGCACGGGACCGCGTCGCAGGTCCGCCGCGTGCAGCCCCGCCGAGGCCGCCCCGACCGCGGCGCAGAGCAGGACTCCCGCCCACGCGGTCGCCCGTAACCGCCACCCGGCGGTCACCGGAGCGCCCGGCACCGCCCCCGGCCCGCCGCCGCCCGAGCCCCCGACCTCACGGGACCCACGAGCCCTGCGCGCCCCACGAGCGTCCGCGATACGCCGGGCCAGGGCCGGCGTCAGCAGGATCACCGCCCCCACCAGGCAGACCGCGACACCGGCGATCGTCCACCACCCGGTGACGCCGACCGCACAGGCCGCGGCCGCCCAGGCCGCCAGCGCGAGCGGCACGAGCCGCAGATCGACCGGCCCCTCTCCGCGCGAAGCCCCCGCGCCCCTCTCCCCCCGCTCCTCCCGCTCCTCCCGCTCCTCCCGCTCCTCCCGCTCCTCGTCCGTCACCGCGCCCCGGTTCACGGCCGGACCAGCGGTTCGAGGTCGGCGAACCGTCGCTCGCCGATGCCGTTGACCTCCCTCAGCTCGTCCACCGCCCGGAAGCCACCGTGCTCCGTGCGATGGTCGACGATGTGCTGAGCCAGGACCGGACCGACGCCGGGCAGCGTGTCGAGCTGCTCCACGGTGGCCGCGTTGAGGCTCAACGGCGCCCCCGGCCCACCTGCCCCGGTCCCGGAGCCGCCGACCGGCACCCCCGGCAGCCCGACCAGGACCTGTTCACCGTCCATGAGGACGCGGGCCCGGTTGATCCCGGTGAGATCGGCTCCGGGCTTCGCCCCACCGGCGGCGCGCAGAGCGTCCGCCACCCGTGCACCCGCCGGCAGGGTCAACACCCCGGGCCTGCGCACCTTGCCGCCCACATCGACGACCACCTTCGTCCCACCCGCCACCGGACCGGCTCCCGGGGCCGTGCCGGGTGGGGGCACGGGGGCGGACGCCACAGCGGCGGCACGGACGATCTCGGGGGCACGCACCTGCTCCGACCGCCCCGTCCAGAAGTACCCGCCCGCGAGGCCCACGGCCACGAGCAGGACCACCGTCAGCGCGGCCAGCGCCCGCGGTTCGAGACCGCACCGCGTCTGCACCCACAGCGGAGTCCGCTCGCGCAGCACCGCCGCGAACCGCGCCGGCGCCCCGATCGAGGAATCCCGCACCGCTGCCTCGGGCCCCGCAGCGACCTCAGGCCCTGCCGACGGCACCGGCGGCACCACCGGCACCACCCCCGGGAACAGCGCGTCCCCCCGCTGCCGCACGACGGCGGCCCCGGGCGCCTCTGCGGCCCGGCGCACCCTGACCCGCCTCCCGGCCCGCCCAGGAGGCGAGCCGCGTCCCGCCGGGCGACTACGCCCGTCCGAGCCCGGCGCCCGGCCGGGTCCGCTCGTCGGAGCCCCGGGCCTGCCCGCGAGTCCGGTGGTGATCGCTGCGCTGTCTGTACGAAGAGCCATGCTCGTGACGGTAGAGATCACGACCGCCCCGTGCGGGACTCACCGAATTCCCGTGGACAGGCCTCCCGTTGTGGATAACTCCGTCACTCTCACGAGTGCGCCACGGGACGGCGCGGGCCAGGGCTGGGCGGAACGGCGAGGGCCGGGGCGAGGCGATTCAGGTCAGGTCGAGCCGAGTCGAGTCGAGTCGAGGCATGCTCAGCGCGGCGAGACGACGACCGCGAGGAGTCCGGGGCCCGTGTGGGCGCCGATGACCGCGCCCACCTCGCTGACCTGGAGTTCCTCGATGCCCGGGATCCGTTCCCTGAGCCGGTCCGCCAGCACGGCGGCCCGCTCCGGTGCGGAGAGGTGGTGCACGGCGATGTCGACGGCGCCGGAGCCGGCCCGCTCCACGGCGATCTCCTCCAGGCGGGCGATGGCCTTCGAGGCGGTCCGCACCTTCTCCCGTAGCTCGATCCTCCCGCCGTCGAGCTCGAGGAGCGGCTTCACCGCGAGCGCGGAGCCGAGCAGCGCCTGCGCCGCGCCGATGCGCCCGCCCCGGCGCAGGTAGTCGAGGGTGTCGACGTAGAAGTAGGCGGAGGTTCCCGCGACGCGCTTCTCGGCAGCCGCGACCACCTCGTCGAGCGAGCCGCCGGCCTCGGCGATCTCCGCGGCGGCCAGGGCGCAGAAGCCCAGCGCCATGCCGACCATGCGGGTGTCCACGACCCGCACCGGCACGGGGGCGTCCTTGGCCGCCAGGACGGCGGCGTCGTAGGTCCCGGAGACCTCGGCGGACAGATGGAGCGAGACGATGCCTCGCGCCCCCGCCTCCGCGGCCGCGCGGTAGGCGGCGGCGAAGGTCTCGGGGCTCGGCCGCGAGGTCGTGACGGGGCGCCGTTTCTGCAACGCCTCGGCGAGGGACCGAGCCGAGATCTCGGTGCCCTCCTCCAGAGCGCGGTCGCCGATGACGACGGTCAGCGGGACCGTGGTGATGGCGTGCCGCTCCATCGTCTGGCGTGGCAGGTAAGCCGTGGAATCGGTGACGATCGCGACATGCCGGGACATGAGCGGGAGGTTACCCGCCGGAGCCACGGCTCGGCAGCCCGGCCCCCCGACGGAGGCTCACCTACGCCCCTCGCGCCCCTCCCGACGCCCCGCGACGCCGTACCGTCAGGTGGTGGTCTCCGGGCGGGTCGACTTCTCCCACGGATAGGCGGTGCGCCGGGGATCACGTGCCGTGATCGCGGGCGGCTCGTCTCCGGCGCCCGGAGCGGTGGGCCCGACAGGGCTTCCCCATCCCTCCGCCGTGCCCGTCTCGGCCCGGCCGGAAGCGGCCCCCGGCGTCCCCGACCCCGCTGCCGTCTCCGGCGCGTCCCAGTGGCGCAGGGCGCCCGCCTCCACGTCGATCTGGGCGCTCAGCGAGGACAGGTCGTCCTCGGCGAACTTCAGGGCCCGGTCCCGGGCGGCCCGGCGCAGCGCGTCGGCCGAACCCGTGATCTGCTCCGTCCGCCGCGTGAGCTCGGTGAGCTGTCCGGACACCCATGCCCGGTCGGGCTCCCGCTCCAGCCGCTTGAGGTCCTCGTCGAGTTCGCGCCCGTGCGCGCTGAGCCGGTGGAACAGGTCGAGCGACTCCTTCAGCGAGGCGTCCTCGCCGACCCCCGCCTGCAGCGCCTCCTGCGTGGCCCGCATCGAGGTGCGCAGCGAGAGCCGGAGCCGGGCCAGCTCGCCGGCGACCCCGGCCTGGCCGAAGCTCTTGGCCCTCAGCGTGGTGTCCTCGACCGTGCGTCGTGCCTGGTCCAGAGTGCGGTCGACCCCGCGCTTGGCCGCCTTCGCCACCTTCACGGTGGTGTAGACGCCGAGCGCCACGAAGGCGAAGAAGAGCAGCGCCATGATCGTGATAATCGCGGCTTCCATGTCCGCCCCTCCGGCATCCGTCGAGTCCCCACGTATGTGGTTCCTCCACGGTAAACGGAACGGGCAGGCCAGGGGTTCCATCGGAACCCCCAACCTGCCCGTAGGGGAAAGCCCCCATACCTCCGTCAGACGTCAGACGTCAGCCGTCAGCCGGCGACGATGTTGACCAGCTTCGGCGCGCGGACGATCACCTTGCGGATCTCCGCGCCGCCCAGCGCGCCGACCACGTGCGGGTCGGCCAGCGCCAGCGTCTCCAGCTCCGCGTCGGTGATCGACGGGGAGACCTCCAGACGGGCCTTGACCTTGCCCTTGATCTGCACGACGCAGGTCACGGTCTCGTCGACGACGTACGCCGGGTCGGCGACCGGGAAGCCCTGGTGGACGACCGATTCGCTGTGACCCAGCCTGCGCCACAGCTCCTCGGCGATGTGCGGGGCCAGCGGGGCGACCAGCAGCACCAGCTGCTCGGCGACCTGCCGGGACAGCGCACCACCGGTCTTCGTCAGGTGGTTGTTCAGCTCGGTCACCTTGGCGATGGCCGTGTTGAAGCGCATGGACGCCATGTCCTGCGCGACACCGTCGATCGCCTTGTGCAGGGCGCGCAGCGTGTCCTCGTCGGCCGGCGCGTCGACGACGGTGACCTCACCGGTCGACTCGTCGACGATGTTGCGCCACAGGCGCTGCAGCAGTCGGTACTGGCCGACCACGGCACGGGTGTCCCAGGGACGCGAGACGTCCAGCGGGCCCATCGCCATCTCGTACAGGCGCAGGGTGTCGGCGCCGTACTCGGAGCAGATCTCGTCCGGCGTCACCGCGTTCTTCAGGGACTTGCCCATCTTGCCCAGGACGCGGCTGACCTTCTCGCCCTCGTACCAGAAGGCACCGTCCCGCTCCTCGACCTCGGCGGCCGGTACGGCGATCCCGCGCGCGTCCCGGTAGACGAAGGCCTGGATCATGCCCTGGTTGTACAGCTTGTGGAACGGCTCGGCCGAGGAGACGTACCCCAGGTCGAACAGCATCTTCGACCAGAAGCGCGCGTACAGCAGGTGCAGCACGGCGTGCTCGGCGCCGCCGACGTACAGGTCGACGCCACCGGTCGGCATGCCCTCGCGCGGGCCCATCCAGTACTGCTCGACGGCCGGGTCGACCAGCTTCTCGGCGTTGCGCGGGTCCAGGTAACGCAGCTCGTACCAGCAGGAGCCGGCCCAGTTGGGCATGGTGTTGGTCTCGCGGCGGTAGCTCCGCGGACCGGCGCCGTCGCCCAGGTCCAGGGTGACGTTGACCCAGTCCTCGTTGCGGGACAGCGGGGTCTCCGGCTGGGTGTCCGCGTCGTCCGGGTCGAACGTGCGCGGCGAGTAGTCCTCGACCTCGGGCAGTTCCAGCGGCAGCATCGACTCGGGCAGCGAGTGCGCGACGCCGTCCTCGTCGTAGACGATCGGGAAGGGCTCGCCCCAGTACCGCTGGCGGCTGAACAGCCAGTCGCGCAGCCGGAAGTTGACGGTGCCCTCGCCGATGCCGCGGTCGGCCAGCCAGGAGGTGATCTTCTCCTTGGCGTCGACGACACCCAGGCCGTCCAGCGAGATCTCGTCGTTGGCGGAGTTGATCAGCTTCGCCTCGTACGAGGCGAAGGCGTCGTCCCAGACCGACGGATCCGTGCCGCGGTCGTCCGACGGCTCCACGACGCAGCGCATCGGCAGCTCGAAGGCGCGCGCGAAGGCGAAGTCGCGGCCGTCGTGGGCGGGGACGGCCATGATGGCGCCGGTGCCGTAGCCCATCAGGACGTAGTCGGCGATGAAGACCGGGACCTGCTCGCCACTGACCGGGTTGGTCGCGTACGCGCCGGTGAAGACACCGGTCTTGTCCTTGGCCTCGGCCTGCCGCTCGACGTCGGACTTGGAAGCGGCCTGCTTGCGGTAGGCGTCGACGGCCTCGGACGGGATGGCGTGACCGCCGGTCCACACGTCGTGGGTGCCCTCGGGCCAGACCGCCGGGACGATCTTCTCGATCAGGTCGTGCTCCGGCGCCAGGACCATGTAGGTGGCGCCGAACAGCGTGTCCTGACGGGTGGTGAAGACGGTGATCGCACCGCTGTCGCCGACCTGGAAGTCGACCCGGGCGCCCTCGGAGCGACCGATCCAGTTGCGCTGCTGCAGCTTGATGGCCTCGGGCCAGTCCAGCGCGTCCAGGTCGTCCAGCAGGCGGTCCGCGTAGGCGGTGATCCGCATGTTCCACTGGCGCAGCTTGGACTTGAAGACGGGGAAGTTGCCGCGCTCGGAGCGGCCGTCGGCGGTGACCTCCTCGTTGGCCAGGACCGTGCCCAGGCCGGGACACCAGTTGACGGGCGCGTCGGAGGCGTACGCCAGGCGGTACTCGCTCAGGACGTCGGAACGCTCGGCGGCGCTCAGCTCGCTCCACGCGCGCGTGCCGGGGGCCTCACGCGTGCCGTTCTCGAACTGCGCGATCAGCTCGGCGATCGGACGGGCCTTACCGGCCTCGTCGTCGTACCAGGAGTTGAAGATCTGCAGGAAGATCCACTGCGTCCACTTGTAGTACTCCGGGTCGATCGTGGCGAACGACCGGCGCTTGTCGTGGCCCAGGCCCAGCCGGCGCAGCTGGACCTTCATGTTCTCCATGTTGGCCTCGGTGGACACGCGCGGGTGCGTGCCCGTCTGCACGGCGTACTGCTCGGCCGGCAGGCCGAAGGCGTCGAAGCCCAGGGTGTGCAGCACGTTGTGGCCGGTCATACGCGCGTGGCGGGCGTAGACGTCCGTGGCGATGTAGCCCAGCGGGTGGCCGACGTGGAGACCCGCGCCCGAGGGGTACGGGAACATGTCCATGATGAACTTCTTGGGCCGGGCGGCGACCTCGGGGTCGCCCGCCAGGTCACCGGAGGGGTTCGGCGCCTCGTACGTGCCCTCGGCGTCCCAGAAGTCCTGCCAGCGTGCCTCGATGTCGGCGGCCATGGCAGCCGTGTAGCGATGCGGGGCCGCCGTCTCGGCGGCCGTATTGATCTCGGTCATGGTCCTTGAAGCTCCATCGATCGTCTCTGCCCACTGCCCCGAACTGCCGCGAAATGAAAAAGCCCCTCGCACAGGAGGGGAAGCCGCGCCGACTCCGACGGGATGACGGTCATCGGGACGACCGTCATGCGCCGGTGCTGATCAGCGCGGCTCGGTAAGCAGGAGGCGTACGGCACGCATGGCGCCAGGGTACCGCAGGGCCCACGCGAGCCGCACCGGCGTTCCACGCGCGGGCACACGAAGAACACACCCGGGCACAGCGGGAACACGTGTGGGCGCACACGAAGAAGCGGGCCACCCGATCCGGGTGACCCGCTTCTTTTTCTGTGGAGCTAAGGAGAATTGAACTCCTGACCTCCTGCATGCCATGCAGGCGCTCTACCAACTGAGCTATAGCCCCTTGCTTTCCCGTCTCCGTTTCGGTTTCCCTCCCGGCGACAGACAGAACATTAACCGGCTCCCCGGCAGATCACCAAATCGATTCTCCGACCCCCTCCGACCTGCCCGGTAGGGTCGCCGACTGTGTCCGTTTCCGTGCTCTCCAAAACCCGCGCCCGGCCGTGGCCCCTTGCCACCGCCGCGGCGGTCTGCCTGCTCTCGTTCGCGGCCTTCTGGGTGGCGCAACGCCTCGCCCACGTGAACATGCTCGACGTGATGGTCTACCGGGCCGAGGGCGAGACGCTGCGGGCCGGCGGGGACCTCTACGCGATGCGCGCCACCTCGGCGAACCTCGCGATGACCTATCCGCCCTTCGCGGCCCTGCTGTTCGTCCCGCTGACCCTGGTCGGCGTCCCGCTGATGCGGACGCTCACCACCGCGGGGAACCTGCTCCTGGTGGTCGCCCTGGTCCAGCTGTCGCTCCAGCTCGTCCGCCCGTCGCTGTCCCGGACGAACCTGTGGCGTACGACACTGCTGGTCGCCGCGGCCGTGGTCTGGTGCGAGCCGGTGTGGACGACGCTGCGGTACGGCCAGATCAACCTGCTCATAGCGGTGGCGGTGCTCTGGGACCTCACCCGCCGCGAGGGGAGTCGCTGGGCCGGCCTGGGCATCGGTCTCGCGACCGCGGTGAAGCTCACACCGGGCCTCTTCGTGGTCCTTCTGCTCGCCGCGGGTCTGCTGCTGTGGCGCCGGGACCGTACGTGGAACCAGTGGCTGCGCATCGGGGTGACGGCGACCGGGGTGTTCCTGGCGACGACGCTGGCCGTGGCGCTGGCCCTGCCGGCGGACTCGAAGAAGTTCTGGACGGAGACCCTCTTCGCGACCGGCCGCGTCGGCTTCGCCGAGGAGACCGCCAACCAGTCCATCAGCGGTGTCCTGGCCCGCCTGATGCACACCGACTCCCCGGGCGTCTGGTGGCTGCTGACCGCTGCCGTCCTGGGCGGCGTGGCGATGGTCGTGTCCGTACGGGCCGCGTTGCGCGGCGACAAGGCGGTGGCCGTGGTCGTCTGCGCGTTCACGGCGCTGATGATCAGCCCGATCTCGTGGTCCCACCACTGGGTCTGGTGCGTACCGCTGCTGATCCTGCTCGCGGACCGCGCCACGCGCGCGTGGCCGGTGACGGCTGCGGTGGCCCTGGCCTTCACCTCGTTCGCGCTGTGGTGGGTGCCGCACGACCCGGGCCGTCCGGAACTGGACCAGAACGCGGGCCAGATGCTGCTCTCGGCGGTGTACCCGCTGACGGCGACGGCGCTGCTCGTGGGGTACGTGCTGACGCGGCGGCGTCAGGCTCTGGCGAAGGAGTAGAACCGCTTGAGGGTGCAGTGCTCGTCGAGGAGCCGGCCGTAGATCGGCTCACCCTCCAGCTCGCGGTACGTCTCGATCGGGTCGCCTTTTATGATCAGCGCCCGCGCGCACTCCTCGCACCAGTACTGGAACTCGGTGTTGACGGGGTCCATGTCGCGCACGATGGGCGTACCGCTGCCACACCAGTCGCACTTCCGCCTGTGTGCACCCATCAGTCAGCTCCAGCTGTGGCCGCAGGCCGTGCACCCATAGGACACCCTGCCGTTGTCGCCGAGCACTTGGGTCACCCTCCCGTCCGGATCCTCGTCCCCTCCGGCCGTCCGATTCTGCCATGGCCCCGCAAGGGGGTCAGCGCGCTCGGCGCGACGGCCCGGCCACGGCGCCCACGAGCGCCGCGGCGGCCAGGGCGAGGGTGGTCGCCCACAGCGCGTCGGCGGAGGCCTGCGCACCGGGACCCGTCAGCCGGCCCAGGAAGAGCGTGCCGAAGGCGGCGACGCCGACGAGCTGGCCGAGCTGGGTGACGGTGGCGAGCAGCCCTCCGGCGTCGGCCGCGTCCTCGGGCCGTACGGTGGCCAGCGCGCCGGTCAGGGCGGGGCTGAAGGCCAGCGCGATGCCCGCGCCCAGCCCGCACAGCGCCGGGTAGAGCCCCGGGCCGCCCGCGCCGCCTCCCCCGAGGGACAGGCCGAGGCCGAGCGCGGAGGCCGCCGTGAGCAGGAATCCGCCGGGGATCAGCGCGCGTTGCGTGCGGGCCGGCCAGCGCCTCCAGGTCAGTCCGACGACCCCGAAGACGACGGCGGCGGGACCGAAGGTGAGTCCGGCGCGCAGGGCGCTGTGACCCAGCCCTCCCTGCAGATGCAGGGTGAGGGTGAACAGGAAGCCCGCGTTGACTCCCATGGCCACGGCGATCCGGAGGACGGCCCGTCCCATACCGGGAACGCGCAGGACGCGCGGGGCGATGAGCGGCGCGCCGCCGCGCCGGGCTAGCCCCGACTCGTACGCGACGAACACGGCGAGGAGCAGCAGGGAGCCGCCGAGCGAGAGCCAGGCCCACAGCGGCCAGCCCTGCTCCTCCCCGAGGACCAGGGGGACGGTCAGCAGGGACACGGCCGCCGCGAGGAGCAGCAGCCCCGGCAGGTCCAGGGCGCGGGTCCGTCCGGGCCCTGTGCGGTCGTCGCGGGGCAGGGTCCGGGCGCCGAGGGCGAGCAGGGCGAGCCCGATCGGGACGTTGACCAGGAAGACCGGCCGCCATCCGGTGCCGAACAGGTCGGCGCTGACGAGGATGCCGCCGACCACCTGGCCCGCGGCGGCGCCGGTGGCCAGGACCGCGGAGTACGCGCCGAGCGCCCTGGCCCGGTTCTCGCCGGTGAAGTTCCGCTGGATGAGGCTGAGGACCTGCGGGATCATCAGGGCGGAGCCCGCGCCCTGGACCAGCCGGAAGGCGATCAACTGGCCGGTTCCTGAGGCGAGTCCGCAGGCGAGGGACGCCGTGGTGAAGAGGGCGAGGCCGCCGAGGTACGTCCGGCGGTGGCCGATCAGGTCGCCGAGCCGGGCCCCGGTGATCAGCAGCACCGCGTAGGAGACGGTGTATCCGGCGACGACGAGTTGGAGTGCGGCGCCGGACGCGGCGAGTTCGACGCGGATGGTGGGGGCGGCGACGTTGACGATGAAGACATCGAGCAGCGCCATGAACTGGGCGGCGAGCACCACACCGAGGAGCAGCCCGGGGCGATTGTCGGTGCCACCGTCTTTACTGAGTACGGGACGTGTTGTGGTCGAGGTCATGCGCCGAGCGTGACCTCGACCAGATACGGGTAACGAGAGCCCGCTGATGCTGGTACTGACACCACCTGGCAGCGGCGGCACGGGGACTCGACCATGGGGGTGTGACGACTTTGGCAGCTGTACCGACCCAGCCGCGCCGACGGCCGGAGCTGGCCGCGTTCCTGCGCAGCCGCAGGGCACGGGTGACGCCGGAGGACGTGGGCATGCCGCCGGGGTTCCGCCGCCGCACGCCGGGACTGCGCCGCGAGGAGGTCGCCCAGCTCTCCGGCGTCGGTGTGACCTGGTACACGTGGTTGGAGCAGGGCCGCCCGATCAACGCCTCGGCGCAGGTGCTCGACGCCGTCGCCCGCACGCTCCGGCTCGACCGGCCCGAGCGCGAGCACCTCTACCACCTCGCCGAAGTGCCGTACGCCCCGGAGCGGGCCGCCCCGGGCGTCGAGGCCGTCAGCCCGGAGATCCAGGGAATCCTCGACGCCCTCGATCCGCACCCGGCCGTGCTCTACAACACGCGGTACGACGTGCTCGCGACCAACACCACCTACGAGCGGCTCTTCCTGTGGGACGGAAACGGCCTGGACACGGGCCCGTTCGGCATACGGAACGTGCTGTGGGCGCTCTTCACCGCGTCGGAGGCGTCCTGCCCCCTGGCCGACCGGGAGCAGGAGCTGCCGCTGATGGTGGCGCAGCTGCGGGGCGCGTACGGCCGCCATGTGGGCGAGCCGGCCTGGGAGGCGTTCGTGCGGCGCCTCGCGGAGGCCAGTCCGGATTTCGCCCGGCTCTGGCGGAGCGGCGACGTCGTCCCGCCGGGGACCCGGGTGAAGACCTTCCGTCACGACGCGGTCGGCGTGATCCGGATGACCTCTGTCTCCCTCTCCGTCAACGGGATGCCGGAGTGCCGGATCGTGACCTACACGCCGAACGACGCGGAGAGCCGCCACGCGATCCGGACGCTGGGCGGAAACGACGAATCCCGCCCCCTGATGGGGACGGGATCCGGTGACTGTGGAGCTAAGGAGAATTGAACTCCTGACCTCCTGCATGCCATGCAGGCGCTCTACCAACTGAGCTATAGCCCCTCGTGTTCTTCGCGCTCTGCGCTGCGAACAAGAAGAACTTTAGCCTGTGACCTGCCGGAAAGTGAAATCCGGGTCCGGCAGGCCGCTCACGTGCCTCAGTCGTCGTCGCCGAGGACCGGCTCGGGCAGCGTGCCGGCGTTGTGCTCCATCAGGCGCCAGCCACGGGCGCCCTCACCGAGGACGGACCAGCAGCAGTTGGAGAGCCCACCGAGGCTCTCCCAGTGCTGGGCCTCCAGGCCCAGGAGCCGGCCGATCGTGGTGCGGATCGTGCCGCCGTGGCTCACGATGACGAGCGTGCCGTCCTCGGGGAGCTTGTCGGTGTGCTCAAGGACCACCGGAGCGGCCCGGTCGGCCACCTCGGTCTCCAGTTCGCCGCCGCCCCGGCGCACGGGCTCGCCGCGCTTCCAGGCGGCGTACTGCTCTCCGTACCGCGCCACGATCTCGTCGTGGGTCAGCCCCTGCCACTCCCCCGCGTACGTCTCGCGCAGCGCGGAGTCGTGGTCGACGGTGTGACCGGTGAGCGCGGCGAGCTCGGCGGCGGTGGCCGCCGCCCGCTTCAGATCGGAGGACACGATGGCGTCCGGCTTCAGCGCGGCGAGCAGCCGGGCGGACCGGCGCGCCTGGGCGACGCCGGCCTCCGTCAGCTCGATGTCCGTCGACCCCTGGAACCGGCGCTCCAGGTTCCAGGAGGTCTGGCCGTGTCGCCAGAGGACGATGCGGCGGCCGCTGCCGCCCTTGGTGGTGCTCAGCTCAGCTCACCGTCCGCTCCCTCGGGAAGGCCGGAGCCCTCGAGGTCCACGCCGGTCAGGGCGGCGTGCTCGGCCGCCTTGCCGCGGGTCTTCAGGGCCTCCTCGGGCAGCGGAAGCTCGGGGCAGTCCTTCCAGAGCCGCTCGAGGGCGTAGAAGACCCGCTCCTCGCTGTGCTGGACGTGGACGACGATGTCGACGTAGTCCAGGAGGATCCAGCGGGCGTCGCGGTCGCCCTCGCGGCGGACCGGCTTGGCGCCGAGGTCCTTGTTCAGCCGCTCCTCGATCTCGTCGACGATCGACTTGACCTGGCGGTCGTTGGGCGCGGAGGCGAGCAGGAATGCGTCGGTGATCGACAGCACGTCGCTGACGTCGTACGCGATGATGTCGTGAGCGAGTCGGTCGGCGGCCGCCAGAGCGGCGGCGTTGACGAGCTCGATGGAGCGATCCGTAGCGGTCACAAGCAGGCTTTCGTCGACGGTCCAGTACCCCTCCAGGGTCTCACGGACCGCCGACGCACCCGCCAACGTTTACCGGGGGGCCTTCAGCGGGCCCCCGGAACCTTGTAGTCCCGGCCCAGGACGACGGTGACCGCGGCCGCTCCCGAGGGCTTGCCCTTGAGGATCGAGCCGGCCGGCAGCCCCAGGGTCTTGGCCACCTCGACGGCCGTCACCTTCTGGGCGTCGTCACCATAGATGACCTGCGACTTCGCCCGGGTTTCCGTCTCGGCGCCACCGACGAAGACATAGCCGCCGTTGATCAGGACGACCCGGGCCGCCTCGGTCGCGTCCTTGCCGGATCCGTCCCGGACGGAGACGCGGGGCACCTCGCCGGCCTCGGGTGCGGTGACCTTGCCGCCGAGGATGTCCTTGACCACGCTGTCGCTCGCGCCCTCGGTCAGCGTGCCGTCCTGCCCGACGGGGAGCAGGGCGGTCTTGTAGGCGCCGATCTTGGCGTGCTCGGCGAGCTTGGCGAGGGAGGCACCGAGGTCCTTCTCGGGCAGCGAGGGGTCGAGGATCTGGGCCAGGTACTCGATGGTGGCCGTGGCGACCTGGGGGTCGTCGGAGAACTTCCGCAGGACTCCGTACATGACCTGGCCGAAGCGCTGGAGCTGCTTGGCCTCGGCCTCGCCGGGCGCCCGGTAGGTCGCGTAGGCGACGGCCGCGCGGCCGTTCAGGTCCTGCTTCTCGCCCTTCACGACGAGCGGCTCGGCACCCTTCTTCGGGTCCGGCACGGTCGTGTCGGTGTCGACCTCGATGCCGCTGACGCGCTCGACGAGGTTCTCCAGGTACGGCGTGTCCAGCCGCCAGGTGCCGGTGATCTTGGCGCCGAGGAGGTTGCCGATCGCCTCCCGGGTCCCGCTGGAGCCGTCGTCCTCGACCGACTTGGCGAGGGTGGTCGCGGATCCCTCGGCATCGGCGACGGCGACGGAGTTGGGGAGCAGGACGGTGGTGCCCTGCTTGGTGGTCGTGTTGTCCACGAGCAGGGCGGTGGAGGTCCCGCCGCCCTTGGTGTCGTGGAGGTGGACGACGATCGTGTCGCGCTTCTGCGGGCCGGTCGCGGTGTTCTGCTTCTGCTCCGGTTCGGAGGTGCCGGGGAGCATCCCGGCGTACCAGAAGTAGCCGACGCCGCCCACGACGGCGAGCACGAGGACGACCACGAGTGCGACGACCCGGTTGCGCCCGCGCCGCCTGGCCTCCTCGCGCCGCTCCGAGCGGCTCTCGGTGAACTTCAGCCAGTCGATGACGTCCTCGGAGTCCTCGTCGGGCTCCTCTATGAACGAGAACTGCTCGGTGCGGTACGCCCGGTCGTCCTCGCCCTGCCGCGCCGGGCCGGACCGCTCGGACGCGGGACGCTGACCGGGGACCCCGGCCGAAGCGGGGGCCGCGGGTGCGGCCGGAGCCGCCGGCGGGGCCTGCACGGCCTGCATGGCCTGCGTCGCCTGCACGGGAGCGGGCTCGGCCTGGGGGGCCCACTGCTGCTCGGTTCCCGCCGTCCCGGCGCCCGTGTCGTACGAGGGGTAGGCGTAGCCCTGCTGCCCGTACGGGTCGTACTGCGGCTGCTGAGCGGGCTGGACGGGCTGCTGGGCGGGCTGCTGCTGGGCGTAGGGGTCGTAGCCGTACGCCTGCTGCTGCGGCGCCTGCTGCCCGCCGCCGTACGGGTCGTAGGAGTCGTACTGCGGCTGGGCGGGCTGCTGTGGCGCCTGCGGCTGCTGGTACACCGGCTGCCCGTACTCGTCGTAGCCGACGAGCTGCGGCTGCGGATGGTACGGGTCGTACGGGTCGTACGGATGCTGTTGATCGTTCACCGGTGGCCCTCCCCGAAGCTCACTCGCCGCGGTACAACTGGCGCTTGTCGATGTAGCGCACGACGCCGTCCGGGACGAGGTACCAGACGGGATCGCCCTGCGCGACGCGCGCCCGGCAGTCCGTGGACGAGATCGCGAGCGCGGGGACCTCGACCAGCGAGACCCCGCCCTCGGGCAGTCCGTCGTCGGTGAGGTCGTGGCCCGGCCGGGTGACGCCGATGAAGTGCGCGAGCGAGAAGAGTTCCTCGGCGTCGCGCCAGGTGAGGATCTGCGACAGCGCGTCGGCCCCGGTGATGAAGAAGAGGTCCGAGTCGCTGTTGAGAGAGCGCAGGTCCCTCAGGGTGTCGATCGTGTAGGTCGCGCCGGGTCGGTCGATGTCGATCCTGCTGACCGAGAACTGCGGGTTGGACGCGGTGGCGATGACCGTCATCAGGTACCGGTCCTCGGCCGCGGACACGGCCTTGTGACCCTTCTGCCACGGCTGCCCGGTCGGCACGAACACCACCTCGTCGAGGTGGAACAGGGCGGCCACCTCGCTGGCGGCCACCAGGTGACCGTGGTGGATCGGGTCGAACGTTCCACCCATCACACCGAGTCGGCGTTTGCCGCGGCCGCCGGTAGACACTTCCTGCTCTCCCATGCGTGCAGAGCCTACTGGCACCGCGGCGGACGCCGGATCGGCGGTCGGCGGATCAGCGGTCGCGGTTGAAGCGCGTGGTGATCCACAGCAGCAGAAGCAGCACACCGAAGGCGCCGATTCCGGTGAGGTAGGGGTTGAGGCTGTCGTGGTTGCCGCCGTGTTCGGCGCCCTCGGCGAGCGAGACCAGGTTGGCGGCGGTGCTGTGGAGGCTCATCGTCAGCAGGACCTATCGATCGGGAATGGGAGCGGAGACTTCGCGCACATCGTATGCGGGCGGTCCGGACACTCTCACGCCGACTCAGGCGTTGGCGTCGTCGTCGGTGTCGGTACCGGTGTCGCCGGTGTCGCCGGTGTCCGGCATGCCGGTCGTGCTCCTCGGTGGTTCACGATGCCGGAGTTATCCACAGGCTCCGGCGCACGGTGGCGCCACCACCTACGCTGGGGTCCGTCAGGGGGACGAGCACCGACTCGTACGAACAGGGGGCATCCATGACCGAGAACCACCAGGGGAACGTGCCGAGCAGGCAGCGAAAGCGGTTCCCCGGAATCTCCTCGCGAGCCTACGAACACCCGGCCGACCGCTCGGCGCTGGTGGCGCTGCGGAAGCTCAGTGGTTTCGACACGGCCTTCAAGGCACTCAGCGGACTGCTCCCCGAGCGCAGCATGAGACTGCTCTACCTCTCGGACTCCGTCCGGGTGAGCGACGCGCAGTTCAGCCGGCTCAACGACATGTTGCGGGACGCCTGTTACATCCTGGACCTGGAGAAGGTCCCGGCGATGTACGTGACGCAGGACCCCAAGCCCAACGCGATGTGCATCGGCATGGACGAGCCGATCATCGTCGTCACCACCAGCCTGGTGGAGCTGCTCGACGAGGAGGAGATGCGGGCGGTCATCGGCCACGAGGTGGGCCACGCGCTCTCCGGCCACTCCGTCTACCGCACGATCCTCCTGTTCCTCACCAACCTGGCGCTGAAGATCGCCTGGATTCCGCTGGGTACGGTGGCGATCACGGCCATCGTGACGGCCCTGCGCGAGTGGTTCCGCAAGTCGGAGCTCTCCGCCGACCGGGCCGGGCTCCTCGTCGGGCAGGACGTGCAGGCCTCGATGCGCGGTCTGATGAAGATCGCCGGCGGCGATCACCTCCACGAGATGAACGTGGACGCGTTCCTCGCCCAGGCCGACGAGTACGAGAAGGCCGGCGACCTGCGGGACTCGGTGCTGAAGATCCTCAACGTGCTGCCGCGCTCGCACCCCTTCACCACCGTCCGCGCCGCCGAGCTGAAGAAGTGGTCGGAGAGCCGCGACCACCAGCGGATCATGGACGGGCACTACCCCCGGCGTACGGAGGACCAGGACACCTCGGTCACGGACTCCTTCCGCGAGTCGGCAGGGCACTACGCCGAGACGGTGCGGACCAGCAAGGATCCGCTGATGAAGCTGGTCGGGGACATAGCCGGTGGCGCCGGTGACCTCGCGGGCGACCTGGGCGGACGGCTGCGCAACCGCTTCGGCGGCGGCCCGGGCACCGGCGGGACCGCCACCGCTCAGGACACCAAGGAGAAGGCCGCCGACGACGAGACCGGGGACGGTCAGAGCGAAGGCTGAGCGCTCGGCGCCAGCGCTCCGCAGAGGGACGGGGCGGCGGGCCTGCTCGTGGCGTACGGGTCGGTGACCGCCGGTCCGCCCGCCTCAGGCGCCCGCTCTCCCGCCAGCAGGGGCTTCAGGATGCCGTGGGAGCCGCCGCACGCCTGCGGACCGGCCTCCACCGTGCTGGTCAACAGCTCGGCCCGGTGCATACGCAGGTCGTCGCGGTCGAAGCGGAAGTGCACCACACGGTGGACGGTGAAGAGCGAGGCGGCGGCGACCGGTCCCGCGCCCCCGGTCGCCGGGCGCAGGGCGTAGGTGAAGGTGTGGTCGGCGGTGACGTCCAGCGTGTCGGGGCCGGACTCCGCGAAGCGGAGCGTGCCCTGTACGCGGACGGAGGGGTCAGCGAGCGCGGCCTGGCGCGGGTCGAAGCGGACGAGCCAGCCGGCGAGGGCGTGCCGTCCGTCGTCGGCCGGTGACTCGACGCTCCGGTCGAACTGTTCCAGCTGGTCCGGGTCGATGAGCAGCCGGGCGGGCCGGACGCTCTCTCCGGAGAGGATGCCGGGCTCCAGCGAGGAGGCCACGAGGTAGTCCTTGGCGATGCTGAGTGCGGTGACGACCTGGCTCTCGGCGAAGTGGGAGGTGCGTCCTACGACGGGAAGGTTGATCCCGGCGGCTCCGGTGCGGTACTCGGCGACCGGGCTGTTGGCGAAGAGCTGCTCCGGCTGACCGCCCGGGACGGGGCCCTGCGGGGCGAGCGGCACCACGGTGGTCCGCAGCGGCTCGGCCCGCTGGTCGACGGGCGGCTGGTACGGGTTGCGGACGCCCAGGTAGATGGCGGTGCCGAAGGCGAGGAGGATCAGCAGGACCAGCATGACGGCCTGGCGGGAGCCGGTTCTGCCCTCGTGGGTGGAGCGGGACCGGACGGCCTGCGCGTACTCCCCCATCCGTTCCTGGGCGGAGAACTCCTGGAGGCGGGCAGCACGGACGAACGCCTCGTCGAAGACGACGGATCGGTATTCGTCCTCACCACCGCCGGGGAGACCCTCGGGTGTCCCCTCAGGCGGGTCGCCACGCCCTGCCATACCTTCAGGGTAGGTCGGCGGGGGCCTCGGTAAACGCCCAGGTACACGACAACTTCGGAAGAGTTCCGCCGTCAGGGTGTACGGGGGGCGGCGGAGACCGGGGAACCATGGGCCGCGGGCGGGGCCGGGTTCGGGTTCGGGATGTCCACGCCGGTGGTGGCCGGCGGCGGGATCTGGTCGTCGCTGTTGGCTGCGGCGCCCCGGTAGACGGCGCTGAAAGCGAGGGCGACCATGCCGATGCCCATCACGAGGGCCAGGATCCAGGCGACGGGCCGGTGCCAGCGGGCGCGGCCCCGGTAGGGGCGCAGGGCGCCGCCGTGGCGGCCGTAGGGGCTGGCGTCGTCCCCGACGTCGTCGGGTTCGTAGGTGTGGCCTACGGGGTCGTAGCCGTCCTCGTACGAGTCGTCGTCCCCGGATCCGATGGCGGCGCGGGCCCGGGCGGACTCGGCCTCGGCGCGGGCCTGGGCGGCGGCGAGGAGTCGCTCGACGGCGGTCGGCTCGTGGACCCGCGCGGCCCGCACGAAGGCCTCGTCGAAGACCACGGTGGCGTAGTCCTCGTCGGCGCCTCCGCGGTCGACAGAGTCCTCAGGGTCCTCACCGTCCGGGAACGGCCTGCCCCCCACGTCGTCCGGCACGGATTCAGAGTAGACCCGGGAGGGGGTTTTGGGCAGGGAGCGTGCGAAGCCTCCCTGCCCGTACCGAAAGGAGAGGGTTATCGAACGTGACCGTCGCCGGTGACGATGTACTTGGTCGAGGTCAGCTCGGAAAGGCCCATGGGGCCCCGGGCGTGGAGCTTCTGGGTGGAGATGCCGATCTCGGCGCCGAAACCGAACTGCGAGCCGTCCGTGAACCGTGTGGAGGCGTTCACGGCCACCGTGGTGGAGTCGACCAGCTGGGTGAAACGGCGCGCCGCGACCTGTGAGGTGGTGACGATCGCCTCGGTGTGACCGGACGACCACGTGCGGATGTGCTCCACGGCCTTGTCGAGGGAGTCGACGACGGCGGCGGCGATGTCGTACGACAGGTACTCGGTCTCCCAGTCCTCGGGCGTGGCCGGGACGACGGTGGCCTTGGTGGCCGGGGCGTGGGCGAGGACGCGTTCGTCGGCGTGGACGGTGACGCCGGCCTCGGCGAGGGCGTCGAGAGCCTTGGGCAGGAAGGCCTCGGCGATGTCCTGGTGGACGAGGAGGGTCTCGGCGGCGTTGCAGACGCTGGGCCGCTGGGCCTTGGAGTTGATCAGGATGTCGACGGCCATGTCGAGGTCGGCGTGGGCGTCGACGTAGACGTGGCAGTTGCCGGTGCCGGTCTCGATGACCGGGACGGTGGACTCCTCGACGACGGTGCGGATCAGGGAGGCGCCGCCGCGCGGGATGAGGACGTCGACGAGACCGCGGGCGCGCATCAGCTCGCGGACCGACTCGCGGGACTCGCCGGGGACGAGCTGGACGGCGTCTGCGGGCAGGCCGGCGCCGCCGACGGCGTCGCGCAGGACCTTCACCAGGGCGGTGTTGGAGGCGTACGCGGAGGAGGAGCCGCGGAGCAGGACGGCGTTGCCGGACTTGAGGCAGAGGGCGGCGGCGTCGACGGTGACGTTGGGGCGGGCCTCGTAGATGATGCCGACGACGCCGAGCGGGACGCGGACCTGGCGGAGGTCGATGCCGTTGGGGAGGGTCGAGCCGCGGACGATCTCGCCGACGGGGTCGGGCAGCGCGGCGACGTGCCGGACGTCGGCGGCGATGGCCCGGACGCGCTCAGGGGTGAGGGTGAGACGGTCGACGATGCCCTCGTCGGTGCCGGCCGCGCGGGCCTTGGCGATGTCCTCCGCGTTGGCCTCGACGATCTCGGCGGTACGCACTTCGAGGGCGTCCGCGATCGCCAGCAGGGCGTCGTCCTTGGCCGCTCGCGGGAGTGGCGCGATTTCGGCGGCGGCGCCACGGGCCCGGTAGGCGGCCCGGATGACCGGGGAAAGGTTGTCGAGGGGCGTGAGCGAGGTCATGCCCGCAGGGTACTGGCAGCCCTGCGGACATCTCTCGCGTATCCCGCACTGCGAGACGTCCCCGGACGGAAGGATCCGGTCAGTAGGGGTGGACGCCGACCGGCGCGGCCGGTGGCGGGCCGTAGCCCTCCGCGATCCGCTGGTGGTAGGTCTCGCGGTCGATGACCTCGAGACCGACGATCTCCCAGGGCGGAAGCTTCGCGGTCTGGCGGTGCTCGCCCCAGAGGCGCAGGGCGACGGCCGCCGCGTCGTGGAGGTCGCGGGCCTCCTCCCAGTACCGGATCTCGGCGTGGTCGTTGGCATAGCGGCTGGTCAGCAGGAAGGGGTGGTCGTGGGCCAGTTGTTCGAGCCCGCGCCGCACCTCCTTCAGCGGTGACTCCACGCCGGACACGCTGAGGGTGATGTGCCAGAGTTTGGACAGAGGCTGCTCCTCGGCGCGCGCCTCTCGTGTCTCGGTGGTGGTCTCGGTCTTCCTGTCCGTGGACCTGTCCCGTGCCTCGTCGAAGTCGGCTCCGGCCTCGACACTGGTCAGGGCGCGTTCGGCAGTCCCGCGGGGCGGTGCCCCTGGGCGCGCTCGTCTCACCGGCGGCCTCCTGTGTGATGCGTGTGGTGCTGTACCCCGCCTTGCTCTTACCCCCGAGACAAAGTTGACCAGCCCGAGGCGGCAGATGGGGCGGTTTTGGTAAACGTCCCTTCCGGATGGCCTGACTTTCAGCCGTTTCAGCGGATGACCACCAGGTCGTCGCGGTGGACGATCTCGCGCTCGTACTCAGGGCCGAGCTCCCGGGCGAGCTCGGGGGTGGAGCGGCCGAGCATCCGGGGGAGCTCCTTGGCGTCGAAGTTGACGAGGCCGCGGGCGACGGCCCGGCCCGCCGTGTCGCGCAGTTCGACGGGGTCACCGGCGACGAAGTCCCCCTCGACGCCCGCGACACCTGCCGCGAGCAGGGACTTCTTGCCTTCGACGACGGCGCGTACGGCACCGTCGTCCAGGGTCAGGGAGCCCTGCGGGGTGGAGGCGTGGGCGAGCCAGAGGAGCCGGTCGGCGGAGCGGCGGCCCGTGGGGTGGAAGTACGTGCCGGTGTCACGGCCGGCGAGGGCGTCGGCGGCGCGGCTCGCGGAGGTGAGGACCACCGGGGTGCCGGCGGCGGCGGCGATCCGGGCCGCCTCGACCTTGGTGACCATGCCGCCGGTGCCGACGCCCGCCTTGCCCGCCGCGCCGATCTCGACGTGGGCGATGTCCTGGGGGCCGGTGACCTGCGCGATCCTCGACGTGCCGGGCTTGGACGGGTCGCCGTCGTAGAGCCCGTCGACGTCGGAGAGCAGGACCAGCAGGTCGGCCCGGACGAGGTGGGCGACGAGGGCCGCGAGCCGGTCGTTGTCGCCGAAGCGGATCTCGTCCGTGGCAACGGTGTCGTTCTCGTTGACGACGGGCAGCGCGCCCATGGCGAGGAGCTGGTCGAGCGTCCGGTAGGCGTTGCGGTAGTGGGCGCGGCGGCTGGTGTCGTCGGTGGTGAGGAGGACCTGGCCGACGCGGACGCCGTAGCGGGCGAAGGAGGCGGTGTAGCGGGCGACGAGGAGGCCCTGGCCGACGCTGGCCGCGGCCTGCTGGCGGGCGAGGTCCTTGGGGCGGCGGGTGAGGCCGAGCGGTGCGAGACCCGCGGCGATGGCACCGGAGGAGACGAGGACGATCTCCTTCTCGCCGCCACTGCGGACCTTGGCGAGGACGTCCACGAGGGCGTCGACGCGGTCGGCGTCGAGACCTCCGGAGGCGGTGGTGAGCGAGGAGGAGCCGACCTTGACGACGATCCTGCGGGCCTCCGTCACGTACTGCCTTGCCACGTCCGTCTGTCCCGTCACCTGCGTCGTCACCTGCGTCGTCCTCACTCGGCTGTCCCGCTCGCGCCCCGGGTGACCCGCCGCGGCTGCCAGGCAATCTACGCGAGCCGGGAAGGCTGCCGCTCGTCCATTCCGCTCTCTGGACCGGTCCCCTCCGGACCCTCCTGGCCCTTTCGCGGCACCAGGATCCGCTGGGAGATCAGATAGGTGAACGGGATCGCGACGACGGCCGCGACGAGCGGCGCGATCCTGTCGTCCATGCCGGCCCAGGTGACGAGCGCGTACAGGCCGACGCTCTGCACGAGGTAGTTGGTGACGTTGGTGAGGGGGAAGAGGGCGAACTTCTTCCAGGTCGGCCGGGTGCGGTAGGTGAAGTAGGTGTTGAGGAAGAAGGAGCCGATCATGCTGAGGAGGAAGGCGAGGGAGTACGCGGCGAAGTACGGCATCCACGGGTGCAGCAGCAAATAACACCCAAAAAAGGTGCAGGTGTTGACCCCGCCGACCAGCGCGAAGCGGAAGACCTCGGCCAGCCGCGCCCGCCGCGCACCCGACACGCCGGTGGCCATCAGCGCTCCCGGTCGGTGGCGGGGACGCGGATGCGTTCGGCGGCGGCGCGTTCGGCCGCCCCGCGTCCGAAGGAGCGGTGGGTCTCCTTCACGAGGAAGTGCGGCCGCCGTTTGGTCTCGTAGTAGATGCGGCCGATGTACTCGCCGATCAGTCCCAGCATCACCATCTGCACTCCCCCGAGCCCCACGATGATCGCGACCAGCGTGACGTAGCCGGGGGCGGTGACGCCCTGGGTGAGCGCCGCGGCGGTCACCCAGACGGCGTAGAGGACGGCGAGGCCGCTGAGCATCATCCCGAGCCAGAGCGCGATGCGCAGCGGACGGTTGTTGAAGGAGATCAGCCCGTCCATGCCGTAGTTGACCAGGGAGCTGAACTTCCACTTCGTCTCACCGCCCTCGCGCGCGGCGTTCTGGTAGTCGAAGGTGACGGTGTCGAAGCCGATCCAGGAGAACAGGCCCTTGGAGAAGCGGTTGTACTCGGGCAGCGAGAGCAGGGCGTCGACGGCGGTGCGGGACAGCAGACGGAAGTCGCCGACGCCGTCGGTGAGTTCCACGTCGACCCAGCGGTTGACGGCCCGGTAGTACACGCGACTGAGCACCGAGCGGACCTTCTTGTCGCCCTCGCGGGTCCGCCGGGCCATGACCTGGTCGTAGCCCTGCTGGTGGAGGTCGAGCATGCGCGCGAGGAGCTCGGGCGGGTGCTGGAGATCGGCGTCCATGATCACCACGGCGTCGCCGGTGGACTTGCGCAGGCCCGCGAGCATCGCGGCCTCCTTGCCGAAGTTGCGGCTGAAGGAGGCGTACTGGGTGCGGTGCGGGTGCCGGGCGGCGATCTCGCGCAGCTTGCCCAGCGTGCCGTCGGAGCTGCCATCGTCCACGTAACAGATCTCGTAGCCGACCGGGAGGCCGTCGAGCACCTGGCGCATGCGCGCGTCGAACCGTTCGACGACGTCCTCCTCGTTGAAGCAGGGGACGACGACGGAAAGCCTGGTCATGGAACGGTCACTCCAGAGAGTCGGGCGAGAGTACGTCCTGAGGGACCGCCACCGAACTCTCCTTTTCGAGCAGCGCGGCCACGGTACGGCGCGGTGGTGACCGGCTCGCGTCGTCCGAGTGACCACCCCTGGTCGGCATGTCGTCCATGCGGCGAAGCATGCGGGGAAGATATTGATAGACGTGGCATTTATACCCTTTTGTCGCTCATCCAGACGATGTAGCAGGACGGCATGTCACGAACCTCGGGCACCTGGAGCAATGACCGGTGAACAGGACGACCACTCCGGAACGCGGCGAGCACGGCGAGGTAGGGGAGGGAGGGGAGACAGGGCAGCCGGACAGCGGGCAGGGCACCGACGCCAACTCCGGCCCGGAGCCCGGACTCAGGCGGGCACTGTCCTGGATCGGGCTCGCCGTCGCCGCGGGCTCCGCGGCGCTGCTCGCCGTCGGGGCCTTCCTCGGCCTCTACGTACGCCCCACGTCGGACGACTGGTGCGCCCTGTGGAAGTCGCGGGACATGGGGGCCCTGGGGATCAGCTCGGACTTCTACCTCACCCAGAACGGGCGCGTCACCAACGCCTTCGTCACCGGCCTCCTCTACTCCCACGACATGCGCGGGCCGAAGCTGCTGCCCGCCTTCCTGGTGGTCGCGCTCGGCGTCGGCCTCTTCCTCCTCGCCCGTGCGGCGCTGCGCGCCCTGCGCCTCCCCCGGCCTCCCGTCGTCCTGCTCGCGGCGGCCGCGGCGCTCCTCTCGGCGCTGCTGTTCTTCGCCGGCACGCGCCCTTACCAGGCACTCCTCTGGGCGCCGGCGACCATCTCCCACACCCTGCCGAGCCTGATCGGACTCTGGGCCGTCCTGGGCGCCGTCCGGGCCGCGCGCAGCGAACGCCGGTGGGCCCGGACCGCCACGATCGGCGCGACGCTCCTGATCGGCACGGCGGTCGGCATGCTCAGCGAACCGTTCACGCTGGTGGCCGGGGTGTTCGCGGCCGCGACCGGCCTCCTCTGCCTGCCCCGGTTCGGCTGGGCGAAGGACCGGTACGTGTCGACGTGGTGCGCGACGGCCTGCGTGGGACTCGGAGTGGGTCTCGTCCTGCTGTACACGTCACCCGGTGCACGGTGGCGGCGCGCCCAGCATCCGGCGGAGCCCCTGTCACTGGCGGAAGTAGGGGAAACGTTCCACGACTGGTGGCGGGTCTGGCAGGCCGTGGGCGGCCAGTGGGCGTACGCGGGCGCCTTCGCCGTCGGCGGGCTCCTGGGCCTGGGCCTGGCCTACGCCCGCACCCGAAGCGGCACCCGCACCCGAAGCGACGGCAGCGACACCCGCCCCCTCGCCCCGCGCCGGGTGCCCCGGGTCGCGGTGTTCCTGCCGCTGCCCCTGGTCGCCCTGGCGAGCCTGGCCGTCACCTACGGGCTGCGCAGCGGGTACGGAGTGACCGGCTGGACGTACGCCCGCACCTGGACGAGCTTCCTCCTGCCGTTCCTGCTGGCGCTCTGCGCGTACGGCACCGGGCTCGGCCTCCTGCTCGGCCGCCGACTCGCCGCCCGCACCGCCGGCTCCGACCCGCACACCGCCTCCGGGCCCCGCGCCCCGCTCGCCGCCCGTGTCGCGGCCGTCACCGTCGCGGGTACGGTGGCCGTGGCCTGCACCGCGGCGCTGGTGCCCTCGGTGCGGACCCTGACGACCACGACCGTGGTGCGGAGCCTGGCCTGGGACCGGCAGGACGCCCGGATCCGCTCCGAGATCGCGGCCGGCGCCCGCGAGGTGACGTACCGCCCCCTCCCGATCGGGTACCTGGCCGAGCCCTTCTTCACACCCGCGTACACACGGGACTGGGTGGCCCAGTGCGTCTCCCGGTACTACGGCGCGGACCGGATCGGCCGACCCTGAGAACGGCGCCCCCCTCGGCGGAGGGGGTGTGTTCCTGATCACTCGCCAGCTGGAGCATGCGGGGGCCTACGGTAAATTTTGACCGCATGTCCCCCCATCCGTGGCATCACGCCCGCATGGGCGACTTCTGACCCCCGCCATCGGTTGCAGGGGGTTGCGTTACGAACCGGTAAAGAAATGGAAACGCACCCCTCCAGGGCGGCCCGAGGCTGGGCCGAACCGCTCGCGAACACCAGGTAGCTTGGGTGTGTCTGAAGGAAAGAAAAGTGGATCGAGGTGCCAGTGCCTGACGTCTCAGTGATCGTCATCGCCTACAACGACGCAGAGCGTCTTCCGGCGGCTGTCCAGTCCGTCCTGGATCAGACGCTGAAGAGCGTCGAAGTACTGATCGTCGACGACTGCAGCAGTGACGACACCTTCTCCGTCGCACAGAGCCTGGCAGCAGCGCACCCCGACCTGGTCCGCGCGTACCAGCTGCCCGAGAACAGCGGCGCGGGCGGTGAACCCCGCAACGTCGGCATCGGCCACGCGCGGGGCCGCTACGTCATGTTCCTCGACAGCGACGACGTACTGGAGCTCAACGCCTGCCTGAACATGGTCGCGGCAGCCGACGAGACCGAGGCCGACATGGTCTCCGGCCTGTGCGTCCGCCTCCACAAGGACACCGCCAACCAGAAGCGCGACGAGTGGTACTCCTGGATCTACCGTCAGACGCGCACCCTGAACTCGGTCGCCGAGCTTCCCGACCTCTTCGTCTGGGACACGCTCTCGACCAACAAGTGCTACCGCCGTGAGTTCCTCCTCGAGAACAATCTCCGATTCCCCAAGGGGATGTTCTACGAGGACCTGATGTTCATCGCCGAGGCATATCTCGCCGCGAAGAAGATCACCCTCATCCCGAACCAGGTCTACTTCTGGCACGTCCACCAGAACGCCCAGGTCAAGTCGGTGACCAATCGCCGACACGAGATGACGAACTACATCCACCGGCTGGAGATCCACCGCCGGATCGACGCGCTGCTCGACGAGCACGGTCTGCCCGAGCTCCGGCACGCGAAGGACGTCAAGTTCCTCAAGCACGACCTGGTCCTCCACCTCCGCGACCTGCCCTTCCGCGACGAGTCCTTCCGCCGGGAGTTCGCGGAGCTCTCGCGTGACTACCTCCAGGGCCTGGACCGCGAGGCGTACCCCAAGGCACAGCCGATCCAGTCGATCTGCGCGTACCTGCTCGAAAAGGGCGACTGGGACAACCTGCTCCCCGCCGTCGACACCCTGCTCCACCGCGACAAGGTGTCCACGCCCCTCCACGAGGAGGACGAGCGCATCTACTGGTGCGCCGAGCACCTCGACGACGAGTTCGGCCGCAGCGTCCTCGACGTCACCGACCGCGGGTACCACAAGAAGCCGATCAACAAGCTCTTCCTGCGCAACGAGCTGACCTCGTACGAGGAGTCCGGCGGCACCGTCCGGCTCTCCGGCCGGATCAACAACCCGCTCGGCGTCATCACCCCGGAGGCCCACCTCACGGGCGGCCTGGAGTTCCGCGCGCGCCGCCGCAGCCTGCAGACCTTCGTCTTCCCGGTCAAGACGCTGCGCCACGACGGGGAGAGCATCCACTGGGAGGCCGAGATCGACCTCGGCTCCGGTCTGCGCCCGCTCGGCATCATCGACTCCGTCTGGGACGTCCGGCTCGACCTCGACGTCGACGGCAAGCGCACGCGCACCCGGCTCACCGTCGGGACCCCGGACCTCGGCGGCGAGGCCTTCCCGATCAAGCCCCGGCTGACCCGGCTGGTCGCCGACCGCATAGAGCCGCACGCCACCGCCAAGGGACACCTCGCCTTCCGCCTGGTGTCCACCCGGCACAACAGCGAGCGGATCGAGGAGCTCATCCTCCGCGGTGTGCGCGGCACGCCCGGCAAGCTGGCCAAGTCCGGCTACCGCAAGGCCAAGGCCCTGCGCAAGACCCTCAAGGCCAAGGGGTCCAAGGAGAAGAAGCTCGACCTCTACTACGAGGCCTACAGCCGGCTGCCCGTGAAGAAGCGGACCGTCGTCTTCGAGAGCCACCTCGGCAAGCAGTACAGCGACAGCCCGCGCGCGATCTACGAGGAGATGCGCCGCCAGGGTCTCGACTTCGAGGCGATCTGGTCGTACGCCGGGACTCCGACGGGCTTCCCGGAGGACGCCGAGCTGGTGCGCCGCTGGTCCGTGCCGTACCTGAAGGCCCTCGCCCGGGCGGAGTTCTGGGTCGACAACCAGAGCTTCCCGCTCCGTCTCGCCAAGCGCCCCGAGACGACGTACATCCAGACCTGGCACGGCTCCGCGCTGAAGAAGATGGGCTTCGACCAGCCCGCCCTCAAGGCGAAGACGCGCGCGCAGCGGGCGGCGGACCAGAAGCACCTGAACCGCTTCGACCACTTCCTGGTCCGCACGGAGCACGACGTCCGGACGCTGGCCAGGGCCTTCAACCTGAAGGACGAGGTGCTGCTGCGCTCGGGCTACCCGCGCAACGACACGCTCGTCCAGGCGCGGCTGGCCGAGGAGGAGACCGGCACGCGGGTGCGCGGGCCTGTCGCCGAGGAGCTGGGCATCCCGGCGGACAAGACCGTCCTGCTGTACGCGCCCACGTTCCGCACGATGGGCAAGGCCAGCCGCTTCTCGCTGCCGTTCGACGTGGAGGCCTTCGCCGAGGAGTTCGGCGACCGCTACGTCCTCCTGGTGCGCGCGCACTACCTCAACCACGTGGTGCTGCCGCCCACGGTCGAGGGCAAGGTCATCGACGTCTCCAAGTACCACGACGTGATGCCGCTGATGGAGCTCTCCGACGCGCTCATCACGGACTACTCCTCGGTGATGTTCGACTACGCGCTGCTCGACCGGCCGATGCTGTTCTTCACGTACGACTACGAGCGCTACGTCCACGAGGACCGGGGCACCTACTTCGACCTGCTCGAGAAGGCCCCCGGTCCCGTCTTCCGCACGGAGGACGAGTTCCTCGAAGAGGTGCGGAACCTGGAGGCGCAGGGCCGGCAGTACGCCGACGTCCGCAAGTGCTTCGTCGCCGAGTTCGGCGAATACGACCATGGCAACGCCGCCAAGACCATCGTCGATCAGTTCTTCTCGTCCCGGTGGAGCCGTTGATGACCAAGCCGACCAGCACCCTGACGACCGAACCCGGGACCGCTCGGGACACCGACGGCGGGCGGGACATCTTCCTCGTCTCCAACAGCGTCGACGAGCTGGGCGGCATCACCAGCTGGTCGCACCAGGTCGCCCGCCTCTTCTCGGAGCGCGGCCACACGGTCCACGTGGTGGGCATCGTCCCCGCCCCCGAGGGCCGGCGCGCCGACCTCGGCGACGACCTGCCCTACCGGACCACCACGCTGTACGACGTCCACCCGCCGAGCCTGAAGCCGCTCCGCGGCCTCAAGGGCAAGCTCGACCTGGCCGAGCGCCGGCGCAGGTCCGCCCGGGCCGCGGGCATGGCCGAGCAGGCCGCGAAGCTCACCCGGATGTTCCGGGCCGCCCGTCCCGGCTCCATCGTCATCGTGACGCAGGTCTGGGCCATGGAGTGGGTCGCGCTCGCGGACACCTCCGGGCAGCGCGTGGTCGGCATGAGCCACGAGTCCTTCCAGACCTGCCGTGCGTCGTCCCGTTTCCACCGGGTCAAGACGTACTACAAGGACGTCGACCGGATGCTCACGCTGACCCGTGAGGACGCCGACCTGTGGATCCGGCAGCGCTTCGACAACGTGGCGTCCATGCCGAACCCGCTCCCCTTCTTCCCCGAGGAGCCGTCGCGCCGCACCGCCAGGACGGTGGTCAGCATCGGGCGACTGCACGAGGAGAAGGGCGTCGACATGCTGCTCGACGCCTGGGCCGAGGTCGCCCCGCGCCACCCCGACTGGACCCTGCGCGTGTACGGCTCCGGTGAGGAGGAGGCGGCGCTCAAGCAGCAGGCCGAGGAGCTGGGGCTCACCGGTTCGGTGGAGTGGATGGGCCGCACCAGCGACGTGCCCGGGGCGCTCCGGGAGAGCTCGCTCTTCGCGCTCTCCTCGCGCGGCGAGGGCTTCCCGCTCGCGCTCATGGAGGCCATGGCCACGGCCGTGCCCTGCGTCGCCTTCGATGTCGCTCCCGGTGTCCGGGAGATCATCACGGACGGCGAGAACGGCCTCATCGCGGCGCCGGGCAACACGAGCGAGTTCGCTCGCAAGCTCGACGAGCTGATCTCGGACAAGGAGCTGCGCGACCGCATGGGCGAGAAGGCCCGCGTCGACATCCAGCGCTACTCGACCGACGAGATCATGGCCCGCTGGGAGCACCTCTTCACCATGCTGAACCCGTAGCCCCCGGGCTGCGGACATCACGCAAAGACACGGAAACGCTCGGCCGGGATTCCCGGCCGAGCGTTTTCACGTCGGTGGCGAGCGGTCGCGCCGGTCGCTGACCGGCCGCGACGGGTCGAGCCGGTCAGCGACCGGCGAGGACCGCGCGGTTCGCGACCCAGCCCTCCCAGGCCGAGCCGATCATGTCGCGGACGTCCTTGCGGGCCTTCCAGCCGAGCTCCGACTCGATACGGTCGGCCGCGGCGACGACCCGGGCGGGGTCGCCGGGGCGGCGCGGGGTGACCAGGGGCTCGGCGGAGTGGCCGGTGACCTCGTTGATCAGCTGCACCATCTCGGTGACGGAGACGCCCTCGCCACGGCCGATGTTGACCGTCAGGTCGCGCGGCTCGCCCGCCTCGGCCCACTCCGCGAGCTTGCGCGCGGCGACGAGGTGCGCGTCGGCCAGGTCCTCGACGTGGATGTAGTCACGGATGCAGGTGCCGTCGGGCGTGTCGTAGTCGTCGCCGAAGACCCGCGGGGACTCCCCCGCGTCGAGGCGCTCGAAGACCATCGGGACCAGGTTGAAGATCCCGGTGTCGGCCAGCTCGGGAGCTGCGGCGCCGGCCACGTTGAAGTAGCGCAGGCAGGCCGTCGAGATGCCGTGGGCCTTGCCGGCGGCGCGCACCAGCCACTCGCCCGCGAGCTTCGTCTCGCCGTACGGGCTGAGGGGCAGGCACGGGGTCTCCTCGGTGACGAGGTCGACGTCCGGCATGCCGTACACGGCGGCCGAGGAGGAGAAGAGGAAGTTGCGCACGCCCGCGGCGGCGACCGCCTCCAGGAGGACGGTGAGGCCGAGCACGTTCTCGCGGTAGTAGTGCATCGGCAGTTCGACGGACTCGCCGACCTGCTTCTTCGCGGCGAGGTGGACGACGCCCGTGACGCCGTGCTCGGCGATCGTCCGGTCCAGGACCTCACGGTCGAGGGTGGAGCCGACCACCAGGGGAACGCCTGCGGGCACCCGCTCCGTGAACCCCGTGGACAGGTCGTCGAGGACGACGACCCGCTCGCCCGCCTGCGTCATGGCGCGGACCACGTGAGAGCCGATGTATCCGGCGCCGCCGGTGATCAGATAAGTCATAGTGCCCCAAACCCTTTCACTGAGAACTGCGGGCGAGCCGACGCAGCCGGGCCCTGACCGCCCGGAACCCGTCCCGGGCGCCGGGCGCGATCCGCACCGCCAGCGAGCCGTTCGCCGTGGCGTACTGCTGCACCAGAAGTACACCGTACCGGCTGCTCGGAAGCACCGAGCGCCGCTGCGAGCCGTCCCGCGGCCGGAGCGAGGTGGTGAACGACTCACCGTTCGAACAGGTCACCGTGACACCGATGTCCCACAGCTGGGTGCCTCGGCGGCCGCGCCGGCGGCCGGTGTCGGCGAGCCCGGCGAACCGGACCGGGACCCGGGCGGTCCAGCCGCCCTCTGCCCCCGGCGCCTCCGCCGTCTCGGCGCGCAGCTCCACCCGTTCGGTACGGGCGGGCTCGGCGTCGCCCCTCGGCAGGAACGCGAGCTCGGCGACGCGGGGGCCGGCGTCGGCGAGTCGCCCGTACAGATCCCGGACGGTGAGGCGCAGGTCGCCGCCGGCAGCGGTGCGCAGGACCGCGTCCACGACGAGCGGCAGTTCGTCCAACGGCAGCGCGTCCATGCCGTCGAGCCGGGCCTCCGGCAGGTCGTCGGCCCAGACGGCGGCCTCGCGGGTGCCCGCGTACGGCGGGAGCAGCCGGGCCGGGTTGGCGGCGAGCCGGGACAGCCGGAGCAGGTCGCGGGGTTCCTTCGCGGCCAGCAGGAACCGGGCGATCCAGCGGGCGGGAGCGACGGCGGCGGCGATCTCCGGCTCCTCGAAGCCGGCCAGGTGGTCCCGGGTGGTCGTCCACCACTCGGCGCGGTGGGCGGCGTCGCGCTGTCGCAGGTCGCGGGCGTACATCCGCAGGTCGTGTTCGAGGAACTTGGTGCGGCAGGCGGCGGCGAGCTCCGCGCGTCCCGCCTCGGCGAGGGTCTCGACGGCCGCGCGGTGGGCGGAGATGCGGGACTGCCAGTTGGAGACGCCCTCGCGGTCGAGGGAGATCGACAGCTGGGCGGCGGCCCGGCGCACGTGCCAGACGTAGACGGTGTCGGGGATCACGGCGACGCGGGGGGCGGCGGCGTACACCCGGGCGGTGAAGAGGAAGTCCTCGTAGACGAACCGGCCGTCGGGGAAGCGGATGCCGTGCTCGGCGAGGAAGGCGCGGTCGTAGACCTTGTTGACGCAGAGGGTGTCGTGGACGAGCGGACGCAGGTCGGCGGGCGTCTCCAGGACGGCCGGCTCCCGGTAGAGCGCGGGCTGCCAGCGCACGTCCCGGCCCTCGGGGAGCTCGCGCCGTACGCAGACGCCGACGGCGACGGGGGCATCGTGCCGCTCCGCGGCGGCGACCAGGGCCTCGGCGGCACCGGGCGGCAGGATGTCGTCGCTGTCCAGGAACATGACGTACGGGGCGGTGGCGGCTCGGATGCCGTCGTTGCGCGGGGTGCCGCAGCCTCCGCTGTTCTCCGTACGGTGCACCACCCGCAGCCGGGGGTGGAGGGCGGCCAGCTCGTCGAGGACCCGCGCCGTCCCGTCGCCGGAGCAGTCGTCGACGGCCACGACCTCCGCCACGACGGGCCCCTGGTCGAGCGCGGACCTGATCGCCTCGCCGACCAGCTCCTCGTCGTTGTAGGCGATGACGACGACGCTGAGCCTGCCTGCGGTTTCGGGCAGAGGGACGGTACTCACACCAGGATCCTACGGGAGCCCCCCGACCCCCCTGACGGGGGTCGAGGGGCTCTCACCGCCACCTTCACACGCCTCGCGCCCGACGCTTCCAGGCCTGTCCGGTGGACAGGCCTGGAGGCGGGCGGGCCTGGAGGCGGGCAGCCTAGAAGGGGTCGAACTCGTCGTACTCGCGCTGCGCGTCGTCGCGCTGCGCGTCGCGGTCGCGGCGGCGCTGCGCCGCCGGACGCGGAGCCTCCAGACGGTGGTCCTCGCCACGGCGGCCGAGCATTTCGGCGCCGGCCATCATCGAGGGCTCCCAGTCGAAGACGACCGCGTTCTCCTCGACGCCGATCGCGACGCCGTCGCCCGCGCGGGCGCCCGCCTTCATCAGCCGGTCCTCGACGCCGAGGCGGTTGAGGCGGTCGGCCAGGTAGCCCACGGCCTCGTCGTTGCTGAAGTCGGTCTGGCGGACCCAGCGCTCGGGCTTGTCGCCGCGCACCCGGTACACGTCCTCGACCTCGTCGTACGTGACCGTGAAGCCCGCGTCGTCGACGGCCTTCGGGGTGATGACGATCCGGGTCGCCTCCTCCTTCGGCTTCGCCGCGCGCGCTTCCGAGACGATGCCGGCAAGGGCGAAGGAGAGCTCCTTCAGACCCGTACGGGCGACGGCGGAGGCCTCGAACACCTGGTAGCCGCGGGCCTCCAGGTCCGGGCGGATCATGTCCGCGAGGTCCTGGCCGTCCGGGATGTCGATCTTGTTGAGGACGACGATCCGGGGACGGTCCTCAAGCCCGCCGTACTGCTTGAGCTCCTCCTCGATGATGTCGAGGTCGGAGACCGGGTCGCGGTCGGACTCCAGCGTCGCCGTGTCCAGGACGTGGACGAGGACGGAGCACCGCTCCACGTGGCGCAGGAACTCCAGGCCCAGGCCGCGGCCCTGGCTCGCGCCCGGGATCAGGCCCGGCACGTCGGCGATCGTGTAGACGGTCGAGCCGGCCGTGACCACGCCCAGGTTCGGGACGAGCGTCGTGAAGGGGTAGTCGGCGATCTTCGGCTTGGCGGCCGACAGCACCGAGATCAGCGAGGACTTGCCCGCGCTCGGGTAGCCGACGAGGGCCACGTCGGCGACGGTCTTGAGCTCCAGGACGATGTCCCGCGCCTCACCGGGCTCACCCAGGAGGGCGAAGCCGGGGGCCTTGCGGCGGGCGGAGGACAGCGCGGCGTTGCCGAGGCCGCCGCGGCCGCCCTGGCCCGCGATGAAGGTGGTGCCCTCACCGACGAGGTCGGCGAGGACCTCGCCGTTCTTGTCGAGGACGACGGTGCCGTCGGGCACGGTCAGGACGAGGTCCTGGCCGTCCTTGCCGGAGCGGTTGTCACCGGCGCCGGGCTGGCCGTTGGTGGCCTTGCGGTGCGGGGAGTGGTGGTACTCGAGGAGGGTGGTGATCGACTGGTCGACGACCAGGATCACATCGCCGCCACGGCCGCCGTTACCGCCGTCGGGTCCGCCGAGCGGCTTGAACTTCTCCCGGTGAACGGAGGCGCAGCCGTGGCCTCCGTTACCCGCGGCGACGTGCAGCTCGACGCGGTCCACGAAGGTAGTCATGGTTCTGTGCCTCCAGTTAACGGGGTACTACGAGGTGGAATGTCTATCTAGTAACACGCGAAAGGCGGACCCGCTTCCCTGTCGGGAAGTGAGGTCCGCCTCCGCAAAGATCCGATCAGGCGACCGGAACGATGTTCACGACCTTGCGGCCACGGTGGGTGCCGAACTGCACCGAACCGGCCTGCAGGGCGAACAGCGTGTCGTCGCCGCCACGGCCGACGCCCGAGCCCGGGTGGAAGTGGGTGCCACGCTGGCGGACCAGGATCTCACCCGCGTTGACGACCTGACCGCCGAAGCGCTTCACGCCGAGCCGCTGGGCATTGGAGTCGCGCCCGTTCCGGGTGGACGATGCGCCCTTCTTGTGTGCCATGTCTCAGTCCCTCTTACTTCGCAGCCGCGGGGATACCGGTGACCTTGATCGCCGTGTACTGCTGGCGGTGACCCTGGCGACGGCGGTAGCCGGTCTTGTTCTTGTAGCGCAGGATGTCGATCTTGGCGCCCTTGTGGTGGTCCACGACCTCGGCCGTGACCTTGATGCCGGCCAGGACCCACGGGTCGCTGGTCACGGCGTCGCCGTCGACAACGAGCAGGGTCGAGAGCTCGACCGTGTCGCCAACCTTGGCAGTGGAAATCTTGTCAACCTCAACGATGTCGCCGACAGCAACCTTGTGCTGGCGACCACCGCTGCGCACGATGGCGTACACGCGGATCTCTCTCTCACTCGGGATGAAAACCTCTGAAGCCAGCCGCTCACACGTGCCCTGGGGCCCGCGGCGTTCCGGAATCGGACGAGCGGCCTCTCCCGACGGGCGGGAGGGAGGTGCTCAGAGGTGCGACGCGTCCAGTCAGACACGCCGACGGTCTAGGTTACGGGCGGCTGCCACAGGGGGTCAAATTCGCCCGAGCGGGTGCGGGCCGCCCGAAGGGGACGGCCCGCACCCGGTGGATCAGTCCTGGGCCGGAGCCGTGGTCTTCTCCGCCGCCTTCTTGGCCGGGGCCTTCTTGGCGGTGGTCTTCTTGGTCGCCGCCGTCTTCTTGGTGGCCGCCGTCTTCTTGGTGGCGGCCTTCTTGGCGGTGGCCTTCTTCGCGGTCTTGCGCGCGGCCGTCTTCTTGGCCGGCGCGGCCTCGGTCGCGGCCTCGTCCTTCGCCTCGGTGACCTCGACGGTCTCGACCGGAGCCGCGGCGACCACGACGACGGCGGCCTCCTCGGCGCCCGCGGGCGAACCCGCGGGAGCGGTGGCCTTACGGACCACCCGGCGACGGGCACGCGGCGGGGCGGCCACGGGGGCCTCCTCGACGACGGGCTCGGGCGCGGCCTCCACGACGGGCTCCGGCTCCGGGGCGGCCACAGGGGCCTCCTCGACGACGGGCTCGACGACGACGGCCGGCTCGGCGGTCTCCGTGGTCGACACGACCGGGGACGTCGCTCGGCGCGTGGCGCGGCGACGGCCACGCGGGGCCGGGGCGGCGATCTCCTCGACCACCGGCTCGGCGACGGGCTCGGCGACCGCTTCGGCGACGGGCTCCGGCACGACGACCGGCTCCGGCTCCACCACGTAGGTCTCGGTCTCCACGACCCGGGCAGGGGCGGCCGGCGCGGACACCCTGCGGGTGGCGCGGCGACGGCCACGACCACGCGTGGCGGCGGCCTCGGCCTCGGCGATGCTGCCGTACAGCTCCTCGTCCGGGGCGATGGGCTCGGGCAGGGCGACCGGCGCGGCCAGCTCCGCCGCGACCTCGGCCTCGGTCTCGGTCTCGTGCTCGTGCTCGTGCTCGTGCTCGTGGACGTGCTCGGCACCGCGACCGCGCTTCTTCGCGCGCTTGCCGCCGCCACCGGTGGTGGTCGGCTGCTCCATGTGCACGATGACACCGCGGCCGTTGCAGTGGACGCAGGTCTCGGAGAAGGACTCCAGGAGGCCCTGGCCGACCCGCTTACGGGTCATCTGCACCAGGCCGAGCGAGGTGACCTCGGCCACCTGGTGCTTGGTCCGGTCCCGGCCCAGGCACTCCAGGAGGCGGCGCAGCACCAGGTCGCGGTTGGACTCCAGGACCATGTCGATGAAGTCGATGACGACGATGCCGCCCAGGTCGCGCAGGCGCAGCTGGCGGACGATCTCCTCGGCCGCTTCGAGGTTGTTCCTCGTCACGGTCTCTTCGAGGTTGCCGCCCTGGCCGGTGAACTTGCCGGTGTTGACGTCGACGACGATCATCGCCTCGGTCTTGTCGATCACCAGCGAGCCGCCGGACGGCAGCCAGACCTTGCGGTCCAGCGCCTTCATCAGCTGCTCGTCGATCCGGTACGTCGCGAAGACGTCGACCTCGCTCGTCCACTTGGACAGGCGGTCGGCCAGGTCCGGGGCGACGTGCGACACGTACCCGTGGATGGTCTCCCACGCCTCGTCACCGCTGACGATGACCTTGGAGAAGTCCTCGTTGAAGATGTCGCGGACGACCCGGACGGTCATGTCCGGCTCGCCGTAGAGCAGGCTCGGCGCGCTCGTCGAGATCTGCTTCGCCTTCTTCTGGATGTCCTCCCACTGCGCCTGGAGCCGCTCGACGTCACGGCGCAGCTCGTCCTCGCTCGCGCCCTCGGCGGCGGTGCGCACGATGACGCCCGCGTCCTCGGGGACGATCTTCTTGAGGATGGTCTTCAGACGCGCGCGCTCGGTGTCCGGGAGCTTGCGGCTGATGCCGGTCATCGAGCCCTCGGGCACGTACACGAGGTAGCGGCCGGGCAGGGAGACCTGGCTGGTCAGACGGGCGCCCTTGTGGCCGATCGGGTCCTTCGTGACCTGCACGAGGACCGACTGGCCGGACTTGAGGGCGGTCTCGATACGACGCGGGCCGTGGCCCATGCCGAGCGCCTCGAAGTTGACCTCACCGGCGTACAGGACGGCGTTGCGGCCCTTGCCGATGTCGACGAAGGCGGCCTCCATCGACGGCAGGACGTTCTGGACCTTGCCCAGGTAGACGTTGCCGACGTACGAGGTGGCCTGCTCCTTGTTGACGTAGTGCTCGACGAGCACGTTGTCCTCGAGGACGCCGATCTGGGTGCGCTCGCCGCTCTGGCGGACGACCATGACGCGCTCGACGGCCTCGCGGCGGGCCAGGAACTCGGCCTCGGTGATGATCGGGACGCGACGGCGGCCCTGCTCGCGGCCCTCGCGGCGGCGCTGCTTCTTCGCCTCCAGACGGGTCGAGCCCTTGATGGACTGGACCTCGTCGGCGCTCGTGCCGAGCTCGGCCTTCTCGCGGGCCGGGCGGGGCTCGCGGACCTTGACGACCGTACGGACGCCTTCCTCCTCGGCGCCCTCGGCGTCGGCGGAGGCGTCCCCGCTGCGACGACGGCGACGACGGCGACGACGGGAGCTGCTGGAGCCGCCGGCGTACGCCTCGGCCTCGTCGTGCTCCTCCTCGCCCTCCTCGGCCTCGGCCTCGTCCTCGGACCGGAGCTCGTCGGACTCCTCGGACTCCTCGACCTCGGTGAGCTCACCGCGGCGACGGCGACGGCCGCCACGGCGGCGACGGCGGGACGGGCGGTCCCCGTACTCGTCCGTCTCGTCGGCCTCCTCGGCCTCTTCGAGCTCGTCCGCCACGGCCTCGACCTCGGGCTCGTCGGCGACGGTGGCCGGGACGGGCTCGACGGCGACGGGCTCGCCACGGCGGCGACGGCGACGGCGGGAGCCGGCCTCGGCGCGCTCGGTGGCCTCCGGGATCTCGATGGGCCCGGTCGTCTCGGCGACCTCGGCCTCGACGGTCTCGTCGAGCTCGTCCTCCTCCAGCTCCTCCGGCTCCACGACCTCGGCGGCCTGCATGGCTGCCGTCTCCGGGGTCTGGAACATCGGCTCGGAGAAGACCGGGGCCTGGAAGACGGCGACGGCGGGACGCTCGGCGCGGCGGGCGCGGGACGTCTCCGGCTTCGTGACGGGCTCGGAGGTGAACTGCGGCGAGGTGGCGCGGCGGCGGCCGCGGCCTCGGGTGGCGGCGGTCTCGGCGGCGGTGACCTCGGCCTCTTCGGCGGCGATCTGCGCGACGGCGGCCTGGGGCAGCGACTCACCGGTGGCGGCCTCGACGGCCTCGACGGTCGCCTCGGGCGAGGTGACCTTACGGGTGGCGCGACGGCGGGTCCGCGGGGCGGGGGCGGCCTCGGGGGCCTCCTCGACCGGCGCGGTCTCGACGACGGCGGCCACGGGCTCCTCGACGGGGGCCGTGGAGGTCACCGGCGAGGTGGCCTTACGAGTGGCACGGCGGCGGGCCGGGCGCGCCGGGGCGGCCTCTTCGGCCGGAGCGGCGACGGGCTCCGCGGCAGCGGCCACGGGCTCCTCGACGGGGGCCGTGGAGGTCACCGGCGAGGTGGCCTTACGAGTGGCACGGCGGCGCGTCGGACGCGCCGGGGCGGCCTCTTCGGCCTCCTCGGCGGGGGCGGGCGCCTCTGCGGGGGTCTCCGCGAGCGGGGCGACGACCTCGACGGTCTCCACGACCGGCGCGGTGGCCTTGCGGGTGGCGCGGCGGCGGGCCCGCGGCGCGGGCGCGGCCTCGGCCTCGACCGGGGCGGCCTCCACGGCCGGGGTCTCGGCGGCCACGGTGGTCTCGGCGCCTGCCGTCACCGGCGGACCGGCGGGGCGGGAAGCGGCGCGGCGCCTGCGGCGCGGCGGCAGCTTGTCACCGGGGGCGTTGCTGTCGTTTTCTTCGTGCTGTTCGAGCATGCGGGCGGTTCTCCCGTCACGCTCCCGGGCGCCGCGCCTTGTTCCGGTCCGGCGGCACGATCGCGCCTGAGGCGCGGTGCCGCCGTCCGGGGCGCGGGCGCCGCACGGGAGCTGATGTCTGGCTCGCCGGTTCCGTACGCACTGTGCGGACGGCCTGGCGAAAGTCTCCTGGTCTGTGCGCTGCCCGACCCAGGTGGCTCCCGAGTACCAGGGCGGCGCTACAACGACCGCTCCCTACGCGGTACCTGCACCCGGCGCCGTCGCTGAGGCGGTCGCGGCGGCCGTGGATGAAGCGGCCGTGACTGCCTCGCGGTCGGGCGCGAGCGGGTCGGTCACCGTGCCGGACTCCTCGTCGAAGAGCCCCTGCGCCAGCCTGGTCACCGCAGCGGGGACCGGCGGCGCCAGGTCGGCCACGGCTCGGAGACCGGACAGGACGTCGTCGGGTCGCACGGCAGGTGTCACGTGCCGAACAACCAGCCGCAGTATCGCACAGGCGCTGTCCAGCGGCCTATCACCCTGGGGATCACCCTGGGGACGGGACACCGTCAGCTCGGTGACGGCGGAACGGGCGTCGAAGGTGCGGATGCCGTTCTTGGTCTTGCGCTGTACTTCCACGGTCTCGGCCGCGAGAAACGCCTCGGCGGCCTTCTGCACGTCCTCGACCGTGACGCCTTCGAGCCGGAGCTCCCACACGGAGGCGGTGAGCCGGTCGGCGAGACCCGAGGTCCGGGCCTCCACGGCGTCGATGATGTCGAGGCCCGCGGGGAGGGACTCGTCGAGCAGGGCCCGCAGGGTCTCGGGGTCGCGCGTCTTCGTGAGCGCGATCTCCAGGTACTCGGCCTCGGAGCCCGTACCGGTCGGGGCGGCGTTGGCGTACGACACCTTGGGGTGCGGGGTGAACCCTGCCGAGTACGCCATGGGCACCTCGGCGCGGCGCAGGGCCCGCTCGAAGGCGCGCTGGAAGTCACGGTGGCTGGTGAACCGGAGGCGGCCGCGCTTGGTGTAGCGCAGTCGGATGCGCTGCACCGCCGGAGCGGGCGGCGGGCCTTCGGGCTGTCGCTTGCCCAGTGGTTCTTCTCCTCGGTGCGGGGCGGCGCGGGTGGCGCGCCGTCCACGAGATGTGCGGGTTGCCCTGGGGGGTCCCGCCCGGTTCACCCCCGCTTTCGCAGGGAGATCTCGGGGGCGGGCGCCGCGCCGGGGACGTTCGTTGTACTACCCAGAGTACGCGCCCGGGCCACCTCCGGTTCCCCGGGCTCGGTCATCCGGGCTCCGCCGACCAGGGCGCGCCAGGCGTCGCGGCGGGCTTCCCGCACGGTGGCGCGGGCGGCGGCGAGCGCCTCCCGGACGGCCCGCCCGGTGTCGACGGCGGCCCTGCGGGCCGGGGCCAGGACGCTGTCGCGGACCCACCGCCCGACCGGCCGGACGACCTGCGTCCAGGCCCAGGCCACGGGCCGTCCCACCAGGTTCCAGGCGACCCACTTGAGGGCCCGCCCGACGGCCCGTGACAGGAACCCGGCGACCCGCCAGCAGATGGCGAGGGCGTCGCGGATCTCGCGCCCGACGGGCACGAGTACCCGCTTCCAGACCCATGTGGCGGGGATGGCGATCCCGTACCGCGCGACCGGCACGAGCACGTACCGCCAGAGGCCTACCCACGGCCAGACGAACACCGCCCTGCCGGACCACACCAGCACGACCGCGAGGCCGCGGCCGAACCGGGGGAAGAACCAGGCGAGACCCCGTCCGACCTGGACGAGGATCCATCCGATCCCGTGGCCGAGCGGGGTCAGGACGTGGCGGTCCAGCCAGACGGCGGGGAGGGCGATCCCGTACCGGAACAGCGGGACGACCACGTACCGGAAGAGCGCGGCGACCGGCACGAGGAGGAGCTTCTCCAGCAGGAACAGGGCAGCGGTGCCGAGCGGCGCGAGGACGTGGCGGTACAGCCACCGGGCCGGGGCGGCGATCCCGTACCGGGCGATCGGCACGACCACGTATCGCCAGAGGCCCACCCACGGCCAGACGAACAGCGCCTTCCCCAGCCAGAGCCCGGCGGCCGACAGACCGGACCACAGCCACCCGCCCGCGGCGGCGAGACCCCGGCCCACGACGGCGAGCCCTCGGCCCAGCCCGGTGAACACCCACGCCAGACCGCGACCCACTCGCGTGAACCCCCAGGCCAACCCCCGGCCGACGCCCGTGAGCGCCCACGCGATCCCCCGGCCCACCGGCGCGAGCACGTGTCGGTACAGCCAGCGGCCCGGGCGCGTCACGAGGTGGTGGAGGAGCCACGCCAGCCCTCGGCCGGCCGGGCGGAGGAGGGTGCGGTCGAGGAAGCGGGCCGCGACCTTGAGGGCGTCCCAGGTCATCCGGATCGGGAGGACGACCAGCAGCACCACGATCCGGACCGGGATGCGGATCAGGGCCGGTGGCGGCGGGTTCTCCATGTTCATGCCCGGAATGACGCGACGGCCCGGCGCGGGGTTTCCTCCGCGCCGGGCCGTCACCCGAGTGTTACCCGATCCGCCTACTTCACGACCGACAGCGGCAGCAGCTTCTTGCCCGTCGGGCCGACCTGGATCTCGGTCTGCATCGCGGGGCAGACACCGCAGTCGAAGCACGGCGTCCAACGGCAGTCCTCGACCTCGGTCTCGTCGAGCGCGTCCTGCCAGTCCTCCCAGAGCCAGTCCTTGTCGAGACCGGAGTCCAGGTGGTCCCAGGGCAGGACCTCCTCGTAGGTGCGCTCGCGGGTCGTGTACCAGGCGACGTCCACGCCGAAGCCGGGCAGCGTCTTCTCGGCGCACGCCATCCAGCGGTCGTACGAGAAGTGCTCGCGCCAGCCGTCGAAACGGCCGCCGTCCTCGTACACCGCGCGGATGACCGAGCCGATGCGGCGGTCACCGCGCGAGAGCAGGCCCTCGACGATGCCGGGCTTGCCGTCGTGGTAGCGGAAGCCGATCGAGCGGCCGTACTTCTTGTCGCCGCGGATCTTGTCGCGGAGCTTCGCGAGGCGCGCGTCCGTCTCCTCGGCCGAGAGCTGCGGCGCCCACTGGAACGGGGTGTGCGGCTTGGGGACGAAGCCGCCGATGGAGACGGTGCAGCGGATGTCGTTCTGCCCGGAGACCTTGCGGCCCTCGGCGATGACCTTGACCGCCATGTCGCCGATCTGGAGGACGTCCTCGTCGGTCTCCGTCGGCAGGCCGCACATGAAGTACAGCTTCACCTGGCGCCAGCCGTTGCCGTACGCGGTGGAGACGGTGCGGATCAGGTCCTCTTCCGAGACCATCTTGTTGATGACCTTGCGCATGCGCTCGGAGCCGCCCTCGGGGGCGAACGTGAGGCCGGAGCGACGGCCGTTCCTCGTCAGTTCGTTGGCCAGGTCGACGTTGAACGCGTCGACACGGGTCGAGGGCAGCGACAGGCCGACCTTGTCCTCCGTGTACCGGTCGGCGAGGCCCTTCGCGATCTCACCGATCTCGGTGTGGTCGGCGGAGGACAGCGACAGCAGACCGACCTCCTCGAAGCCGGTCGCCTTGAGGCCCTTCTCGACCATCTCGCCGATGCCGGTGATGCTTCGCTCCCGCACGGGGCGCGTGATCATGCCGGCCTGGCAGAAACGGCAGCCGCGGGTGCAACCGCGGAAGATCTCGACGGACATGCGCTCGTGGACGGTCTCCGCGAGCGGCACGAGCGGCTGCTTCGGGTACGGCCACTCGTCGAGGTCCATGACGGTGTGCTTGGAGACGCGCCACGGCACGCCGGACCTGTTGGGCACGACACGGCCGATACGGCCGTCCGGCAGGTACTCGACGTCGTAGAACGCCGGGATGTAGACCGCGCCGGTCTTCGCGAGACGGAGGAGGACCTCCTCGCGGCCGCCGGGCCGGCCCTCGGCCTTCCAGGTGCGGATGATCTCGGTCATGTCGAGGACGGCCTGCTCGCCGTCGCCGATGATCGCCGCGTCGATGAAGTCCGCGATCGGCTCGGGGTTGAAGGCGGCGTGACCGCCGGCGAGCACGATCGGGTGGTCGACGGTCCGGTCCTTCGCCTCCAGCGGGATGCCGGCGAGGTCGAGGGCGGTGAGCATGTTCGTGTAGCCGAGCTCGGTCGAGAAGCTCAGGCCGAAGACGTCGAACGCGCCGACCGGGCGGTGCGAGTCGACCGTGAACTGCGGGACCCGGTGCTCGCGCATCAGCTCCTCCAGGTCCGGCCACACGCTGTAGGTGCGCTCGGCGAGGACGCCTTCGCGCTCGTTGAGCACCTCGTACAGGATCATGACGCCCTGGTTGGGCAGACCGACCTCGTACGCGTCCGGGTACATCAGCGCCCAGCGGACGTCGGCGGACTCCCACGGCTTCACCGTGGAGTTCAGCTCTCCACCGACGTACTGAATCGGCTTCTGCACGTGCGGGAGCAGAGCTTCGAGCTGCGGGAAGACAGACTCGGCAGCAGACATCTCGAACCTTCGTGAGCTGGCAGGGGGGCGACTCTCAAGCGTACCCCGGTGCTCAGCGGGTCAGTGCCGCCCGGATTTCCGGGGCCGAGGCCCTGGCCCAGACACGGGGGAGGTCGTGCTCCGCCGCCTCGGCCGCCACTTCCTCCCGGCCGTGGAGAAGTCCCCAGGTGAAAGCCGATTCGCCGGCCGCGTGGGCCTGCGTCCCGAGCTCGCGCAGGGCCTCGCGGGCGACGACACCGTCCTGGTGTTCGCCCAGCAGGGACTGGACGGACTTCACACGCTTGGCGAACTTCCGTGCGGGCTTCCCGAGGGTGGGCTGGGCCGCCTCGGCGGCGTACCGGGCGCGTTTGGCGGCCTTGCGGGCCGCGTGGAGCGCGAGGTCGCGGTCGTGGCCGGGGTCGAGGGCGAGGGCCCGGTCGACGCGGGAGGCCAGCCGGTCGTGGTCCTTGAGGACGGCCCGGGCGAGCACCGTACGGGCGTCCCTGGCGGCGGACTTGCGCAGGGGCGGGTCGGCGAGGAGCTCGTCGAGGGTGTCGAGCAGGGCGAGGTAGCGGGCCGAGTCCAACGCGGCGAGGGCGCGGCGCCGGCCACCCCGGGCCCGGGCCGCGGACCAGGTCCGCAGCCGGCCGCGGACCGGGCCGAGGCGCAGCGTCCGGGGCAGCCCGTCGACCCGGCCGCGCAGCCGCTCGGTCAGCACCTCCTGGTCCCGGGCCACCCCGAGCTCGCCGGCCAGCCACTTCAGCTCGGCGCCGACGGGGTCGGTGACGTCCCGGTCGAGGACCTTGCGGTACGTCCGGAGCGCACTGCGCAGGCGTCGGCAGGCGACCCGCAGCTGGTGCACGGCGTCGGGCAGGTCGCGCCGCACGGCCGGGTCGAGGGCGACGATCGCGTCGGCCTGTTCCCGTACGTAGACGAGGACGGCGTGCCCCGCGGTGCCGGGCTTCGGGGTGGCGCCGGGTTCCGGGGCGGTGGTCTCGGCCCGCGGTGCCGTCTCCTTCAGGGCCCTCGCCAGCTTGGAGGCGGACGCCGAGCCGTGGATGCCCGCCTTCGTGAGGCGCTTCTCGATCGCGTCGAGGAGTGCCGTGCCGGCCTCGTCGGTGTCGTCGGTGCCGTCCGCCAGCTCGACCTCGATCTCCGTCCAGGTGGCCTCCGTTCCTCCGGGCAGCCGTTCGGCGCGGACGGTGTCGACGGAGAGTTCGGCGAGGAGAGTGCCCGACCTGTCGACGAGGTGGCGGACGTCGCGGGCGGAGCGGAGCCGTACGACGGGGACGACCTCGTCGCCCCGGACCCGGGAACGCAGAAGCCCCGCCAGCTCACCCGGGAGGGTGTCGGCCAGCGGGGCCCTGATCTCGTCGCGGATTCCGGAGGCGACCGGGAACTTGAGGTGCCAGCCCTCGTCGTCCCCGCCCGTGCGCCGTCGCAGCGTCAGCGCGTCGGCGGCGAGCCGCAGGTCCGGGGTGTCGTAGTAGACCGCGTCGAGTTCCATGACGCCCCGGTCCACGACCGCCGAGACCCCGGGGACCCGGCTGAGGTCCGGCACCGCGGTCCCTCCCGTGGCTTCGTACTTCCGCTCGATCTCGCGCTTCGTCTCCGCCATAGGACGAATCTAGTACGTGTCGTCCCGGCGCGGCCGCTCCGCGGACACCGGGCGCTACGCCGTCATCGGGTGCTACGCCATCACTGGCTCGCTACGCCGTCATCGGGCGCTGCGCCCTGATCGACTGGAGCAGCCCGATCGCCACCCACACCGCGAACATCGACGAGCCGCCGTACGACACGAACGGCAGCGGCAGGCCCGCGACCGGCATGATGCCGAGCGTCATGCCGATGTTCTCGAAGGACTGGAAGGCGAACCAGGCGATGATCCCCGCCGCGACGATCGTGCCGTAGAGCTCGGTGGTCTCGCGGGCGATCCGGCAGGCGCGCCAGAGCACGATCCCGAGGAGGACGAGGATCAGGCCGGCGCCGACGAAGCCCAGCTCCTCCCCCGCCACCGTGAAGACGAAGTCGGTCTGCTGCTCGGGCACGAACTGGCCGGTGGTCTGGGAGCCCTTGAAGAGTCCCGCGCCGAGGAGGCCGCCGGAGCCGATCGCGATCCGGGCCTGGTTGGTGTTGTAGCCGACGCCGGCGGGGTCGAGGTCGGGGTTGGCGAAGGCCGCGAAGCGGTTGATCTGGTACTCGTCGAGCATGCCGAGCGCGGTGACGAGGACCGCGCCCCCGATGCCCGCGCCGATCAGGCCGAGGACCCAGCGGTTGGAGGCGCCGGAGGCGAGCAGCACGCCGAGCACGATGACGGCCATGACCATGACCGAGCCGAGGTCGGGCATCAGCATGACGATGCCCATGGGGAGGGCGGCCAGTGTGAGCGCCTTGGCGACGGTCCGGTGGTCCGGGTGGAGCTGGTCGCCCGCGTCGACCTTGGCGGCAAGCAGCATCGCCATGACCAGGATGATCGTGATCTTCACGAACTCACTGGGCTGGAGGGAGAAGCCGCCGCCGACGACGATCCACGCGTGGGCGCCGTTGATGGTGGCGCCGAGCGGGGTGAGGACGGCGAGGATCAGCACGATCGAGAGGGTGTAGAGGATCGGCACCGCGCCGCGCAGGGTGCGGTGGCCGAGCCAGATCGTGCCGATCATCAGGGCGACGCCGATGCCGGTGTTGAGCAGGTGCCGGAAGAGGAAGTAGTACGGGTCGCCGTTGTTGAGTTCGGTGCGGCCGCGGGTGGCGGACCACACGAGCAGCGCCCCGATGCCGGAGAGCGCGAGCGCCGAGAGCAGGATCGGCCAGTCGAGGCGACGGACCACCGAGTCGCGGGCGGTCAGCTTGGCGAGCGTGCCGCGCTCGGGGGCGTACCGGGAGACGGAGAAGCCGTGGGGTGCGGTCATCGGTTCAGTCCCTCCGCCAGGAGGCGGGCGGGCCCGCGAGTTCCTGGTCGTCGTCCGGCTTCGCCGGGTCGGCGGCCGTGGCCGTGCCGGTGCCCGTGCCGTCCTGCTCCTTCAGCGGATCCACCTTCTGGGCCTCGGGGTCGTACGGCTTGATCTTCGGGGCGTCGATGGAGCCGTCGGCCTCGATCTTCGGCAGGGACTTCTGCGGCTGCGGCAGCAGGGCCCGCTTGAGGTCCTGGTTGCCGGCGTCGTCGAGTCCGTAGAGCGCGTCGTAGATGTTGCGCACGGCGGGGCCGGAGGCGCCGGAGCCCGTACCACCCTGGGCGATCGTCATGACGATCGAGTAGTCCTTGGTGTACGTGGCGAACCAGGAGGTCGTCTGCTTGCCGTAGACCTCGGCGGTACCCGTCTTGGCGTGCATCGGGATCTTGTCCTGCGGCCAGCCGCCGAACCTCCAGGCGGCCGTACCGCGGGTGGCGACTCCCGCGAGGGCTTCCTCTATCAACGCCTGCGTCTTGGCGTCCATGGGGAGCTTGCCGTGGGACTTGGGCTTGATCTCGGTGACCTTCTTGCCGTCGGGGCTGACGATCGCCTTGCCGACGGTGGGGTTCCAGAGGGTGCCGCCGTTGGCGATGGCCGCGTAGATGGTGGCCATCTGGATGGGGGTGACGAGGGTGTCGCCCTGGCCGATGGAGTAGTTGACGGAGTCACCGGCGCGCATGAGGTTGCCTTCGAGGCAGTTCTCGTAGGAGAGCTGCTGGACGTAGGTGCCGCCGCGCTTGCCGATCTTGCACCAGTAGTCCTTGTTGGCCGTCCAGAAGTCCTGCTTCCACTTCCGGTCGGGGACGCGGCCGGTGACCTCGTTGGGGAGGTCGATGCCGGTCTCGGCGCCGAGGCCGAACTGGTGGGCCGTCTTGTAGAACCAGTCCTTGGCGTCCTTCTTCGGCTTCATGCCGCCGTCGTTCAGCCACTGCTGGTGGGAGAGGGCGTAGTAGACGGTGTCGCAGGAGACTTCGAGGGCCTGGCCGAGGGTGATGGAGCCGTGGCCCTGGGACTCGAAGTTCTTGAAGACCTGGCCGCCGATGGCGTACGAGGAGGGGCAGGGGTAGCGCCCGTTGAACTCGTAGCCGGCGTTGACGGCGGCGGTCGTCGGGATGACCTTGAAGATCGAGCCGGGGGCGGCCTGGCCCTGGATGGCCCGGTTGAGGAGCGGGAAGTTGGAGCCCTTGCCGGTGAGGGCCGCGTAGTCCTTGCCGGAGATGCCGCCGACCCAGGCGTTGGGGTCGTAGTCGGGCAGCGAGGCCATGGCGACGATCCGGCCGGTCTTGTTCTCCATGACGACGACGGCGCCGGAGTCCGCCTTGTAGTTCTCGTTGGTGTTCTTGTCGTGCACCTTGCGGGCCTCGACCATCGCGTTGTTCAGCTCCCACTCGGCGACCGCCTGCACGCGGGCGTCGATGGAGGTGACGACGTTGGAGCCGGGTACGGCGGGGTCGTTCTTGGCCTGGCCGATGACGCGGCCGAGGTTGTCGACCTCGTAGCGGGTGACGCCGGCCTTGCCGCGCAGTTCCTTGTCGTACGTGCGCTCCAGGCCGGAGCGGCCGATCTGGTCGGAGCGGAGGAACGGCGACTCGCTGTCCTTGGCCTTCTCGATCTCGGAGTCGGTGACGGGCGAGAGGTAGCCGAGGACCTGGGAGGTGCGGGAGTTGCCGGGGGCCGGGTAGCGGCGGACGGCGGTCGGTTCGGCGGTGATGCCGGGGAAGTCCTCGGCGCGCTCGCGGATCTGGAGGGCCTGCTGGGTGGTGGCCTCGTCGGTGACGGGGATCGGCTGGTAGGGCGAACCGTTCCAGCAGGGCTTCGGCGTCTCGGAGTCGCAGAGCCGGATCTTGTTGATGACCTCGTCGGGCTTCATGTCGAGGACGTCGGCGAGCCGGGTCAGGACCGCCTTGCCCCGGTCCTTCATCTTCATCAGCTCGGTGCGGGACGCGGAGACCACGAGCCGGGTCTCGTTGTCGGCGAGCGGGACGCCGCGGGCGTCGAGGACGGAGCCGCGGACGGCGGGCTGGACGACCTGCTGGACGTGGTTGTTCTTCGCCTCGTCCGTGTACTCCTTGCCGTTCCTGATCTGGAGGTACCAGAGACGGCCCCCCAGGGTCAGGAGCAGCGAGAAGACGAGGATCTGGATGACGACGAGCCGGATCTGGACCCGCGGGGTCCGCCCGGTCTCGGGGATGTTGCTCATACTGCCGGGACCCCCTCGGTCACAGTCGCTTGACTCCCTTGATGCGTCCGGCCCGTGCGGCGCGGCTCCGGGCCGACTTCACGCGCAGACCGCCGCGCTGGGTGCCGATCCGCAGGCCGGTGCCGGAGGAGAGCCAGCCGGAGGCGACGTCGGCGCCGTTGCCCCCGCCGGCGTCGGCGAGCGGATCGTTCTCCGCGCGCCGGGCCAGGGCCATGATGAGCGGCACGGTGAAGGGCGCGAGGAGCAGGTCGTAGACCGCCGCGGTGAACAGCAGGAAGCCCAGGCCCACATGGCGGGCGGCGGTGTCGCCGACGAGGGCGCCCACGCCGGCGTAGAGAAGCGTGGATCCGACGGCCGCGGCGACGACGACGGCCATGGGGCCGGTCGCGGAGGTCAGTCGGCCGTTCTCGGGCTTGGCGAGGCCGACCAGGTAGCCGATGACGCAGAGCACGAGGGCGTAGCGGCCGGCGGCGTGGTCGGCGGGCGGGGCGAGGTCGGCGAGGAGGCCGGCGGAGAAGCCGATGAGGGAGCCGCTCACGGGGCCGTACACCAGGGCGAGGGCCACGACGGTGAGGAGCACCAGGTCGGGGACGGCGCCGGGGAGTTGCAGGCGGGCGAGGACGGAGACCTGGACGACGAGCGCGACCACGATCAGGGTCGCGGAGAGGAGGATGCGGTTGAACTTCACGGTGTCGCGTCCCCCTGGTCCTGGCCCTGCTGGTTCCGGCCCTGCTGGTTCTCGTTCGGCTGCTGTCCGTCGGCGGCCTGCTGTCCGTCCGGTGGCGGCGGTGTGATCGTGACGGTGACGGTCGGCGCGGGCTTGGGCTTCTGCGGCAGGACCATGTCGCGGGGGTCGGAGCGCGGGGCCTGGACGACGACGCCGACGATGTCGAGCTTGGTGAAGCCGACGTACGGGCGGACGTAGATGTTGCGGGTCAGGCCGCCGCCCGCCGGGTCGACGCGGACGACCTCGCCGACCGGGACGCCCGGTACGAAGGGCTTGTCGGCGCGCGAGCCGAAGGTGACGAGCCGGTCGCCGGGCTTCACCTTGGCCTTGCCGTTGAGGAGTTGGACGAGGAGGGGGCTGTCTCCCTGGCCGGTGGCGAAGCCGAGCTCGTCGCTCTTCTCCATGCGCGTGCCGACGGTGAAGTCGGGGTCGTTGGCGAGGAGGACCGTGGAGGTGGAGGGGCCGACGGTGGTGACGCGGCCGACGAGACCGGAGCCGTTGAGGACGGTCATGTCGCGCTTGATGCCGTCGCGGGCGCCGACGTCGAGGGTGACGGTCCAGGAGAAGCCCTGGGCCGCTCCTATGGCGATGACCTGCGCGCCCTTGATGCCGTACTGGCCGGCGCCGGCCGTCTTGAGCATCGTGTCGAGCTCGCGCAGCCGGTTGCGGTTGCGGTCGTCGCTGCCGAGCTCGGCCTTGAGCTCGGCGTTCTCCTTCTCCAGGGCGGCGATCCGGGTGTGCCGCTCACCGGAGTCGCGGACCGCGCCTATGGCGTTCCCGATGGGGTCGACCGCTGCCGCCACACCGTTCTCGACGGGCCCGAAGACCGCGGCGGCGGCCTGCCGGGCACCGTCGACGGGTGACTCCTGGCCGCCGCGGATGTCCACCGTGATCAGTGCGAACGCGATGGCGATCAGCAGCACCAGGAGCAGCCGGCTCTCTCGTGTGTCCCTCACGTGCGGCGGCCGTGCCTTTCCTCGTGGTTCGTTGTTCGGCTGTGCTTTTTCTCTTGTGGGGTTCTGCTCGTACGGCGCTAGCGGCGCGGCTGGGCGTCCAGCACCTGCTGGAGGGCCTCGAACTCCTCCACGCACTTGCCGGCACCGAGCGCCACCGAGTCCAGCGGGTCCTCGGCGATGTGGATCGGCATACCGGTCTCGCGGCGGAGCCGCTCGTCGAGGCCGCGCAGCAGGGCGCCTCCACCGGTGAGAACGATGCCGCGGTCCATGACGTCACCGGAGAGCTCCGGCGGGCACTTGTCGAGGGTCGTCTTCACGGCGTCGACGATCGAGTTGACCGGCTCCTCGATGGCCTTGCGGACCTCGGCGGCGGAGATGACCACCGTCTTGGGCAGGCCGGAGACGAGGTCGCGGCCGCGGATCTCGGTGTGCTCGTCGTTGTCGAGGTCGTAGGCCGAGCCGATGGTGATCTTGATCTGCTCGGCGGTCCGCTCACCGAGGAGGAGCGAGTACTCCTTCTTGATGTGCTGGATGATCGCGTTGTCCAGCTCGTCGCCGGCGACCCGGATCGACTGTGCCGTGACGATTCCGCCGAGGGAGATGACGGCGACCTCGGTGGTGCCGCCGCCGATGTCGACGACCATGTTGCCGGTGGCCTCGTGGACGGGGAGACCCGAGCCGATGGCCGCCGCCATGGGCTCCTCGATGATGTGCACCTGGCGGGCACCGGCCTGCGTCGACGCCTCGATGACGGCACGGCGCTCCACGCCGGTGATGCCGGAGGGCACGCAGACCACGACCCGGGGGCGGGCCAGGTAGCGGCGCTTGTGGATCTTGAGGATGAAGTAGCGGAGCATCCGCTCGGTGATCTCGAAGTCGGCGATCACGCCGTCCTTGAGCGGGCGCACGGCGACGATGTTGCCGGGCGTCCGACCGATCATCTTCTTCGCCTCGGCACCGACCGCCAGGATGCCACCAGTGTTGGTGTTGATCGCGACGACGGACGGCTCGTTCAGAACGATGCCCCGCCCCCTGACGTACACCAGCGTGTTGGCGGTCCCGAGGTCGACAGCCATGTCACGGCCGATGAACGACATTGAGTTCCCCTTGATTTCCCATGGCCGAGAGTGATGCGGCGTGGAGTTTTCCATCGTAGTGCCGCCCGCGCGGATGCCGCGCGTTGGTCCACCTCTGTATCTGGTGACGGCAGGACGCGGCGATCCGTTCCCGGGATTGGCGTTCATATGCCTGGGGGCGACCGAAATTCCTTCGGTCGCCCCACAGGGTTGTGCCGATCGGCTGACGCCGAGTCAGCATCGGATCGTCGGATCAGACGAGACCCGGGAAGAAGATCTTCAGCTCACGGAGCGCGGACTCCTCGGAGTCCGAGGCGTGGATCAGGTTCTCGCGGACGATGGTGCCGAAGTCGCCGCGGATGGAACCGGGCGCGGCGGCGATCGGGTCGGTCGGGCCCGCGAGCTGGCGGACGCCCTCGATGACCCGCTCACCCTCGACGACGAGGGCGACGACGGGGCCGGAGGACATGAAGCCCATCAGCGGCTCGTAGAAGGGCTTGCCCTTGTGCTCGCCGTAGTGCTGCTCCAGCGTGTCCTGGTCCAGCTCGCGCAGCTCCAGGGCCGCGAGCGTCCAGCCGGCCTTGCGCTCGATACGACCGATGATCTCGCCGACCAGGCCACGGCGGACGGCGTCGGGCTTGAGCAGGACGAGCGTGCGCTGGCTCACGGGGGAACTCCTTCGGAAAAGCGGTGTGCGGGACCTCCGAGGCTACAGGGCCCGCACGCCCCTCGATTACGCAGCGTCAGGCCCTGCCGTGGCCTGTGCGGGCTGCGCGGCCTGCGATGCGGCCCAACGCGCCTTGATGTCGTCGACCTTCCGGCCGTAGTGCACCGAGGCCCACCACAGGACCGCGAAGGCCGCCCCGAGGAGGAACATGACCGGTACGAAGAAGCCGCTGGCGATCAGGCCGATCTGGAGGGCCCAGCCGAGCTGCACACCGCCGGGACGGGTGACCATCCCGCACAGCAGCACGGAGAACACCATCGCGACGCCGCAGACGGTCCAGACCGTGGACATGGCCAGGCTGTCGTCCTTCATGGCGACGAGACCGGCGAAGCCGATCACGAAGAACTCGCCGATGAGCGTCGAGGAACAGAGCATGCGCATCGGATCAGCCCCTTCGCAGCAGCAGCCGGGCGTCGCCGACCGTGAAGATCGAACCGGTCACGAGGACTCCCGCGCCGCCGTACTCGGCCTCTTCCTCCGCGAGGGTGATCGCCGCCTCGATCGCGTCGGGCAGCCGCGGCTCGACGACGACCCGCTCCTCGCCGAAGACCTCGACCGCGATCGCGGCGAGCTCGTCGACATCCGTGGCCCGCGGGTTGGAGTTCGTCGTGATCACGATCTCCGCGAAGATCGGCTCGAAGGCCTCGAGGAGACCGCGCGCGTCCTTGTCGGCGCTCGTGGAGACCACGCCGACGAGCCGCGAGAAGCCGAAGGACTCACTGACGCCCTCCGCCGTGGCCCGCGCGCCGTGCGGGTTGTGCGCGGCGTCCAGGATCACCGTCGGGGACGAGCGGACGATCTCCAGCCGGCCGGGCGAGGCCACCTGGGCGAACGCCCGGCGGACCGTGTCCGGGTCGAGGGTCCTCGCGTGCTCCGCGCCGATCCCGAAGAAGGCCTCGACCGCCGCGAGCGCGACCGCCGCGTTGCGCGCCTGGTGCGCTCCGTACAGCGGCAGGAAGACGCCCTCGTACTCGCCGGCGAGACCACGCAGCGTGAGGAGCTGGCCGCCGACCGCGACCTCGCGCGAGACGATGCCGAACTCCATGCCCTCGCGGGCGACGGTGGCATCCGCCTCGACGGCCTTCTTCAGCAGGACCTGCGCCGCGTCGACCGGCTGCTGGGCCAGGATCACGGTCGCGCCCTGCTTGATGATCCCGGACTTCTCGCCGGCGATCTCGGCGGTCGTCCCGCCGAGCCGGTCGGTGTGGTCCAGGTCGATCGGGGTGACGACGGCGACCGAGGCGTCGATGACGTTGGTCGCGTCCCACGTGCCGCCCATGCCGACCTCGACGACGGCCACGTCGACCGGGGCGTCGGCGAAGGCCGCGTACGCCATGCCGGTGAGGACCTCGAAGAAGGAGAGCCGGTACTCCTCGCGGGCGTCGACCAGCTCCACGTACGGCTTGACGTCCTCGTACGTCTCGACGAACCGCTCGGCGGAGATCGGGGCGCCGTCCAGGCTGATGCGCTCGGTGATCGTCTGCACGTGAGGCGAGGTGTACCGCCCGGTGCGCAGCTCGAAGGCGCCGAGCAGCGCCTCGATCATGCGGGCCGTCGACGTCTTGCCGTTGGTGCCGGTGATGTGGATCGAGGGGTACGCGCGCTGCGGATCGCCGAGCACGTCCATGAGGGCCGCGATCCGGGTGACCGAGGGCTCCAGCTTGGTCTCGCCCCAGCGGGTGGACAGCTCGGTCTCGACCTCGCGCAGCGCCTTGTCCAGCTCCGGGTCCTCGGGCCGGCTCGGCACGGGGTCGCCCTGGACCGGGCCCGCCTGTGCGCGCAGGGTGCGGCTGCCGGCCTCGATCACCGCCAGGTCGGGGTCACGATGGGTCTCGTTGTCGACGATGTCGTCGAACTGGTCACTCGGGTCGCTCGGCTCGCTCACGGGCCCAGTCTACGGAGGGGGCGACGCCAGGTTGTCTCGGGAGCGCTCGGGGGTCGCTTAGCTCGTTCGTGTGATGGTCGGCCTCCGGGCTTGCGGCGTCCTGGGCCGTTCGGGTTAGCGTGCTCACGTGATCTGGGACGCCGGGAACGGCGCCAGTGTGCGGGGCCCCTGCTCCACCAGAGTGATGGTTCAGGGCCTCCCCGTCGCCTTTGGCCGTACCCACTTGGCCAGATCGCGCAGGGAACCGACCTCCCGGGCCCGGACCACGTACAGGATGCGTGTCGCCGCCCCGGGGCTGAGTACGCCGGGGACCAGTGCGCCCAAGACCGTTCGGGGCGTGCGGCTGAGCGGTCCATTCCGCCCGGTCCAAAGGGACGGTACCGACAGGACCGTGGACCCGCCCCTCTGGGGCTTTCGGGTCCAGCGTCCCGGCGTAGCGGCCCGGCGGACTCGCCGATCTTGAGACATAGAGATCGGCCTCAGTCGGGCCAAAGCGCTCCTCTACGGCCTGCGGCCAGGACACGGCACTCGCCGCGCGAGGGGCGTCCCACCCGTGGCGGGATCGTCACGGCCCAGTCGCTGCGGGTGGGCGGCGACCGTCTCGACGCGGCCATCACCGACTTCGTACGCAAGGAGCGCTCGCTGCTCATCGGCGAGCGGACGGCCGAGGACGTCAAGGTCGCGATCGGCTCGGCGTGGCCGGTGCCCGGCGAGGAGGAGCGGGAGCGGCGGACCTTCACCGTGCGGGGGCGGGAGAAGGTCAGCGGGCTGCCCCGGACGGTGGAACTGACGGTGCCCGAGGTGCGGGAGGCGCTCGACGAGCCGGTGGAGGCGATCATCGCGGCGGTGCGGGCCACCCTGAAGGAGTGCCCGCCGGAGCTGTCCGGCGACGTGATGGAGCACGGCATCGTCCTGACCGGCGGCGGGGCGCTGCTGCCGGGCCTCGACCTGCGGCTGGCCTCGGCGACGGAGATCCCGGTCTTCGTCGCGGACCGGCCGCTGGACTGCGTGGCACTGGGCTCGGGGCGGTGCGTGGAGGACTTCGACAGTCTCCAGCGGGTCATGGGGAAGGCGGAGCGGGTCCGCTGACCGATGAGCGGTTCAGGCCCGTACCGACTAGCGGTTCAGGCCCGTACCGACTACCGGTTCAGGCCCGTCGGGAGCAGCGCCGTCACCACGTAGGCGCCGTCCTCGGGGCGGGCGTTCAGCGTGCCGCCCATGCTGGTGACCCGCTCCTCCATGGAGAGCAGGCCGGTCCCGGTCGAGACGGGCGCCGGGTCCGGCGGGGTCTTCGGCAGCGGGTTGCGCACCTCGATCCGCAGGTCGGGGCCGTCCACCGTGATCGCGACCGTCACCGGCAGGCCGGGCGCGTGCTTGGCGGTGTTCGTGAGGCACTCCCGGACGACCCGGTGGACGGCCGCCTGACGCAGCGGCGACAGCGCCTCGGCCGCGTCCGCGACCGTCAGGTCCACGGGGCTGCCCATCCGTTCGCTCTCCTCGGCGAGGGCGGCGAGCCCTTCGAGGCCGGGGGTGGCCGCGTTCCGGTCGGCCCGGCGCACGATCGTCTCGTTGAGCATGAGGTGGGCGCGGCGGGCCGTGTCCGCGAGCTCCTCGAAGTCCTTCCGGTGCGCCTCGCCCCTGGCCCGTACGGCGAGGACCTCGGCCCGTACCGCCAGGACGGTGAGCTCCCGGCCGACCAGGTCGTGGACGTCCCGGCCGACGGAGATCCGCTCCTCCTGGACGGCCTGCCGGGCGGCGGCCTCGCGGCGCTGGACCTCCAGGGCGCGGACGAGGTCCTGCCGGTACGCGGCGATGCCGACGCCCGCCGCGAGGACGCCGATCGGGACGACGATGCTCAGGAAGTCGCTCAGGGTGTCGCCGTGCCGGGCGGGCCAGCCGGGCGTGTTGAAGAGGGCGTACGCCACGCCGATGTAGAGCAGGGTGGCGACGACGGCGGCCCGCCGCCCCCGGAACCGGCCGATCGAGTACAGCGCGAACTGGACCATCGTCAGCTCGTGGAGCCAGCCCATCAGGACGAGCGCCACGAGGTACGGGATCCACGGCAGCCGGCGCCTGAGCACCAGCGTGGCCGCCCCGGACGCCAGGACGAGGGTCGCGGTGACCCCGGTGAGGGAGTTGTCGGCGCGGGCGAGTCCCGGCACGTCGAGGACCATCAGACCGAAGGCGCTGAGCGCGGTGACGACGTCGAGGGCGCGGGGCGAGACGGCCCACCGGTCCACGCAACGGCGCAGCGCGGGGACGGTGGGGAGTCGGGACATACCGTCCATCATCCAAGGTCTTTCGTCCCGAAGCCGTGGACCCGAAGTCCCTTCCGGTGTGAGATCAGGCACTTCGCCCATATTGCTGTTTGACTCAGAAATGTGCACGAAGCATCCCAGGAGCAACTGTCCTTCGCCGCAGCCGTCCTCGACGCCCTCCCCCAGGCGGCCCTCCTCCTCGACCGCGACCTGCGGATCGTCCGGGTCAACCGCCGCCTCACCACACTCCTGCGGCTGCCCGAGGGGCTCGACCTCTCCCCCGGTACGCCGCGGGAGCGGGTCCTCGGCCATCTGGCCGGGATGCTGGAGCGGCCGGAGGAGCGGGACCGTCTCCTGGAGGAGAGCGAGACGCACGGCCCCGTCACCCGAACCACCGACTACCACCTGCGGGACGGCCGGGTCCTGCGGCGCCGCCGGGCCCCGGTCGGCGACGGCGACCGTCCCCTCGGGCACCTGTGGCTCGTCGAGGACGTGACGCGGCAGCGCGAGGCGGAGGAGGACCTCTACGGGCAGGTACGGAAGCTGGCGGCGCTCGCCGACGAGCGGGCCGCCTTCGCCGGGCGGACCCTGCACGAGCTGCGGACCCCGCTCGCCACCGTCCTGAGCTTCGCCCAGCTGCTCCTCGAACCGGCCGGCGGACCGCTCAGCCCGGAGCAGGCCTCGTACGTGGACGCCATCCTCCGCAACGCGCTGCGGATGCGGTCGGTGGCCGAGGACCTGCCGAAGACGGCCGCCGGCGCGCCCCGCACCGAGCCACGGCTCGGCCAGGTCCTCGTCCACGAGCTGATCGAGCGCGTGGTCCTCGAAGCGCTCCAGCGGGCCGAGGGCACCGGCCCGTACGTGACGGCCGACTGCCCGCCCGTCGGCCCGCCGCTCGTGGCCGACGCGTTCATGCTGACGGGCGCCCTGGAGGAACTCCTCGGCAACGCGCTGCGCTTCACCCCGGAGGACGGCCGGGTCGAGGTCGTCGGCCGGCCCGCCCCCGACCACTGGACGATCCAGGTCAAGGACACCGGCATCGGAGTCCCCCTGGAGTACCACGAGGAGATCTTCACGCCCTTCGTCCGCGCGCCCAACGCCCGGCGCGAGGGCCACCCCGGCACCGGGCTCGGCCTGGCGGGCGCCCTGGACGCCGTACGCCTGCACGGCGGGACCATCCGGGTCCGCGACCGCGACGGGCAGCCGGGCGCGGTCTTCACCGTACGGCTGCCGGTCACCGGCCGCCGTGTCACCGGGACCCACCCGTGACCAGGCTGCTGATCGTGGAGGACGACCCGGACCTCGCGCTCGCCCTGCGGGTCCTCCTGACCCGGCGCGGGTACGAGGTCTCGCTCGCCGCCGACGGCCGCGAGGGGCTCCGGCTGCTCTTCGCGGAACGGCCGGCCCTGATGCTGCTCGACCTGCTGCTGCCCGCGCTCGACGGCTGGGAGGTCCTGGACCGCACCCGGGACATGAGCGACCTCCCGGTCCTCGTCCTCTCCGGCCTCGGCGCCGTCGACGACCGGGTCCGCGCGCTGCGCTCCGGCGCCGACGACTTCCTGGTCAAGCCCTTCGCCCACCCGGAGCTGCTGGCCCGCATCGAGGCCCTGCTCCGCAGGGCGGGCCCCCGGCAGTGGGCGGGCGAGGCCGTCGAGGAGGACCTGCGGCTGGTGCCGGAGCGGCGCGCCGCCCTCTGGCAGGGCGGCGAGATCCGGCTCAGCGACATCGAGTACCGGCTGCTCCAGCTCCTCGTCCGCAACCGGGGCCGGGTCGTCACCACCGAACAGCTCCTGGACCAGGTCTGGGACGACACGACGGCCATCGGCCGCGACCGGGTGAAGTTCGCGGTGCTCCGCCTCCGCCGCAAGCTCCGCACCGCCGGCGGCCCCTCCGCACGCGACCCCTTGGAGGCGGTACGGGGCCTGGGCTACCGCTACGAGAGCGCGGACCGCCCGGCGGCGCGCTCCCCCGGCGCGGCGGCGCACGGCACCGGCGGAGGGTGACGGGCGCCACCGCGGAATCGGGACGGAAGTCCCGGGCGGACCGGTCCGGAGGGCCCGGACGGACGTCCCGACCCTCCCCGCCCGGACCATGGCAACCGTTCCGCAACCGTGCGCCACCGGAGCGCGCGACCGTGGCCCGTCAGCGTCGACGGCATGAACACACTTCCTGCCCGCAGTGTCGCCGTCGTCCTCGGTACCCGCCCCGAGCTGGTCAAGCTCGCCGAGCTCATCAGGAGCCTCGGCCCGGCCGCCCGGGTCGTCCACACCGGCCAGCACTACGACGACGCGCTCTCCGGCAGCTTCCTCGACGAGCTGGGGCTGCCGGAGCCCGAGTACCTCACCGGGGTCGGCGGGCAGCCCCGGGCCGTCCAGGTGGCCGCCGCGCTCACCGGCCTCGACGAGCGGTTCGCGGCCGATCCGCCACTCGCCGTCGTCGTCCAGGGCGACACCAACGCCGCCCTCTCCGGCGCCCTCGCCGCCAACGCCCGCGACCTGCCGCTCGTCCACGTCGAGGCGGGGCTGCGCAGCCACGACCGGGCCATGCCCGAGGAGCACAACCGGGTCCTCATCGACCGGCTCGCCGACGTCCTGTGCGCGGCCACCCCCGACAACCGCGAGCTGCTGCTCGCCGAGGGCGTGCCCGAGGAGCGGATCGCCGTCACCGGCAACACCGTCGTCGAGGCGGTCCACGACCACCTGCCGCCGCCGGAGGAGCGGGCGCGCCTGCTCGCCGTCAGCGGCCTGGTCCCCGACGGCTACGTCCTGGCGACCGTCCACCGGCCCGAGAACACCGACGACCCCGCCTCGCTCGCCGCCGTCCTCACCGAGTTGGCCGAGCTGTCCCGCGAGCTGCCGGTCGTCCTCCCCCTCCACCCCCGCACCCGCGCCCGGATCGAGGCGGCGGGCCTGCTGTCGCTCCTCGACGGGCTGACGGTGCTGCCCCCGGCCGGGTACGGCACCTTCCTCGCCCTGGCCCGGCACGCGGCGCTGATCGTCTCGGACTCCGGCGGCATCCAGGAGGAGACGACGGTCCTCGGCCGCCCGCTCGTGGTCGTCCGCCGCTCCACCGAACGCCCCGAGTCGCTCACCGACTTCGCCGACCTCGTCGAGCCCGGTCCCGGGATCGGCGAGGCGGCCCGCCGCCGCCTCGCGGAGGGCGGGCTCGGGCTGCGCCGCCTGGGCACGCTCCCCAGCCCGTACGGCGACGGCACCGCCTCCGACCGGATCGCCGGGCTCCTCAGGGACCTGGTCGCCGAGCACGCCACGGACGCGACCGTCCCGGCCCCGCGCACGACGGCGCCCCACGCCACGGCGGCCTGAGCCCCCCGCGCACCGCCCGAGCGCCCCGAACCTCCCCCACCCCACCCGGAGACCCCCATGAGCCTCCACCTCCTGCTGTACGTCTTCCCGTTCCTCCTCCTCGCCGGCTTCCTCGCCTACTGGGCGGGCTCCCGGTACGCCTACGCGCGCCGCCGCCCCTCCGAGACCGGCGACCCCGCCGCGTACGACTGGCACTTCTTCGTCCCCTGCCGCGACGAGGAGGCCGTCATCGCGACCACCGTCACCCGGCTGCGGACCGACTTCCCCACCGCCCACGTCTGGGTCATCGACGACGCGAGCGACGACCTCACCGCCCCGATCGTCACCTCGCTCGCCGGCCGGGACCCCCGCATCCACCTCGTCTCCCGGACGCGACCCGACGCCCGCATCGGCAAGGGCGCGGCCCTCAACGCCGCCTACGCGGCGCTCGACACCCACCTCGGCGACGTCGACCGGACCCGCGTGATCGTCTGCGTCGTCGACGCCGACGGCCAGGTCTCGCCCGACGCCCTCGCCCACGTCAGCGGCCCCGACGCCTTCGCCGACCCCGACATGGGCGGTGTACAGATCGGCGTACGGATGCGGAACGTCGACGACGAACGACCCCTGGAACACCGGGGCCGGCTCGCCAACGCCTACGCCCGTCTCCTCATCCGTATGCAGGACGTCGAGTTCGCCGTCTCCAACACCGGCATGCAGCTCCTGCGCCGCCGCACCGGCTCGGTCGGCCTCGGCGGCAACGGCCAGTTCACCCGCCTCACCGCCCTCGACCGGATCGCCGCCGCCGAGCGCCGCCCGTGGCAGCAGGACGCCCTCCTGGAGGACTACGAACTCGGCCTGCACATGCGCCTCGCCGGTTACCAGGTCACCCACGTCGCCGACACCTGGGTCAGCCAGGAGGCACTCCCCTACACGCGCCGCTTCCTCACCCAGCGCACCCGTTGGGCCCAGGGCAACATCACCTGCGTCCGGTACGCGAACCGCATCATCGGCTCCCGCCACTACAAGGCCCGGGGCGTCCTGGAATCCCTCTACACCTTCTTCCAGCCCATCGCCCACCTGGCGACCCTGCTCCTCACCGCGGTCATGCTGGTCGCCCTCGTCCTCGGCGGGAGCGCGGCCGACGTGATGCTCTCCGCGTGGCCCCTCGCCCTCGCTCTGGCCGTCGTCTCGATCGTCCCCTTCCTCCTCTGGGGCCCGGTCTACCGCCGCGAGTTCGCCCCGGACCGCTCCCGCGTCAAGGGCCTCCTGTGGGGCTTCGCACTCTGGCTGTACGCGTACCACCTGTTCATCGTCTCGGCGCGCGGCTTCGTCCGTCTCGTCCGCGGCCGGACCGGCTGGGCCAAGACCCGCCGCAACTCCGAGACCGCCGGTGTCGGCCCGATCGCCACGGAGTCCTGACGACGGGTACGCGGAAGGGGCCCGGACCGTGTACCGGTCCGGGCCCCTTCCGCGTACCGTGCTACGCCTGCGGCAGGGTCGCCAGCTGCGTCTGGATACGGGCGATGTCCTCGTCCGCCTTGGCGAGGCGGGTCCGGATCTTGTCGACCACGTTGTCCGGGGCCTTGGCGAGGAAGGCCTCGTTGCCGAGCTTCCCGTTCGCCTGGGCCTTCTCCTTCTCGGCGGCCGCGAGGTCCTTCGCGAGGCGCTTGCGCTCGGCGGCCACGTCGATCGTGCCCGACAGGTCGAGCGCGACGGTGGCGCCGGCGACCGGCAGGGAGGCGGTGGCGGAGAAGCCCTCGCCCTCCGGCTGGAGGCGCAGGATCTGGCGGATGGCCCCCTCGTGCGCGGCGAGCGAGGTGCCGTCGAGCGTGAGGCGGGCGGGTACCTTCTGGGCGTCCTGGAGGCCCTGTTCCTTGCGGAACCGGCGGACCTCGGTGATGACCCGCTGGACCAGCGCGATCTCCTGCTCGGCGGCCGCGTCGCGGAAGCCGCTGTCCTTCGGCCAGTCGGCGATCACCACGGACTCGCCGCCGGTCAGCGTGGTCCACAGCGTCTCGGTGACGAACGGGACGACCGGGTGCAGCAGGCGCAGCATGACGTCGAGGACCTCGCCGAGGACCCGGCCGGAGACCCGGGCGCCCTCGCCGCCGGCGAAGAACGTCGTCTTCGACAGCTCGACGTACCAGTCGAAGACCTCGTCCCACGCGAAGTGGTAGAGGGCGTCCGACAGCTTCGAGAACTGGTAGTCGTCGTAGAACGCGTCGACCTCGGAGACCGTCTTGTTGAGCCGCGACAGGATCCAGCGGTCGGTCGCCGACATCTCCGAGGGGTCCGGCAGCGGGCCCTCGACGGTGGCGCCGTTCATCAGCGCGAAGCGCGTGGCGTTCCAGATCTTGTTGGCGAACTTGCTGGAGGCCTGGACCCAGTCCTCGCCGATCGGGACGTCGACGCCCGGGTTCGCGCCACGGGCCAGGGTGAAGCGGACCGCGTCGGAGCCGTACGTGTCCATCCAGTCCAGCGGGTTGACCACGTTGCCGAAGGACTTCGACATCTTCTTGCCGTTCTGGTCACGGACCATGCCGTGCAGGGCGATGGTGTGGAACGGCGGGGTGCCGTCCATCGCGTACAGACCGAACATCATCATCCGGGCGACCCAGAAGAAGAGGATGTCGTAGCCGGTGACCAGGACGGAGTTCGGGTAGAACTTCGCGAGGCTCTCGGTCTTCTCGGGCCAGCCGAGCGTGGAGAACGGCCACAGGCCCGAGGAGAACCAGGTGTCCAGGACGTCCGTGTCCTGGTGCCAGCCCTCGCCCGTCGGCGGCTGCTCGTCCGGTCCGACGCAGACGATCTCGCCGTTCGGGCCGTACCAGACCGGGATGCGGTGGCCCCACCACAGCTGGCGCGAGATGCACCAGTCGTGCAGGTTGTCGACCCAGTCGAAGTACCGCTTCTCCATCTCCTGCGGGTGGATCTTGACCTTGCCGTCGCGGACCGCGTCACCGGCGGCCTGCGCGAGCGGGCCGACCTTGACCCACCACTGCATCGACAGGCGCGGCTCGATGGTGGTCTTGCAGCGCGAGCAGTGGCCGACGGAGTGGGTGTACGGGCGCTTCTCGGCGACGATCCGGCCCTCGGCGCGCAGCGCGGCGACGATGGCGGAACGGGCCTCCAGGCGGTCCAGGCCCAGGAAGGGGCCGTGGACGGTGATGACCGCGCGCTCGTCCATGACGGCGAGGTTCGGCAGGTTGTGGCGCTGGCCGATCTCGAAGTCGTTCGGGTCGTGCGCCGGGGTCACCTTGACGGCGCCGGTGCCGAACTCGGGGTCGACGTGGGTGTCGGCGACGACCGGGATCGTACGGTCGGTCAGCGGCAGCTTGATCTGCTTGCCGACCAGGTGCTTGTAGCGCTCGTCGTCGGGGTGGACGGCGACGGCCGTGTCGCCGAGCATCGTCTCGGCGCGGGTGGTGGCGACGACCAGGGACTCGTCCCCCTCGCCGTACCGGATGGAGACGAGCTCGCCGTCGTCGTCCTGGTACTCGACCTCGATGTCCGAGATGGCCGTCAGACAGCGCGGGCACCAGTTGATGATGCGCTCGGCGCGGTAGATCAGCTCGTCGTCGTAGAGCTTCTTGAAGATGGTCTGGACGGCCTGGGACAGGCCCTCGTCCATGGTGAAGCGCTCACGGGACCAGGCGACGCCGTCACCCAGACGCTTCATCTGGCCGGAGATCTGGCCACCGGACTCGGCCTTCCACTGCCAGACGCGCTCGACGAACGCCTCGCGGCCCAGGTCGTGGCGGGACTTGCCCTCCTTGGCGAGCTCGCGCTCGACGACGTTCTGGGTGGCGATGCCGGCGTGGTCCATGCCCGGCTGCCACAGCGTCTCGAAGCCCTGCATCCGCTTGCGGCGGGTGAGGGCGTCGATCAGCGTGTGCTCGAAGGCGTGGCCCAGGTGCAGCGATCCGGTGACGTTCGGCGGCGGGATGACGATCGTGTACGGCGGCTTCTCGCTGTTCGCGTCCGCCTCGAAGTACCCGCGCTCTACCCAGCGCTCGTACAGCGGCCCCTCTACCTCGGCCGGCGCGTACTGGGTCGGCAGTTCGGTGGTGGGCGCTGTCTGCTGCTGAGTGTTCTCGGTCACGGGGCCAGTTTAGGGGTGTTGCCGCCCTGTCCCGAAACGCTTTGGTTCGGTAACGGTGTGGCCCCCGCCGCACTTCCGCCTCGTCGGTTCCGCCAGGATGTTCGGTAGGCATAAACATCCTGTGAGGGGAACCTGTCGATGAGCTACAACCAGCCGGGACCGTACGGCGGCCAGCCGCCCCAGCAGCCCGGTCCGTACGGCCAGCCGGGCCCCTACGGCCAGCAGCCGCAGCAGCCGGGCCCGTACGGCCAGCCGCAGGCTCCCCAGCCGGGTTACGGATACCCCCAGCAGGCCCCGCAGGGCGTCCCGCCGCAGCAGCCCCCGTACGGCTACCCGCAGCCCCAGCAGCCCGGCCCCTACGGCCAGCAGCCCCAGTACGGCGCCCCCCAGGGCCCCGGCGGCTACGTACCGCACCCCCCGGCCCCGAAGAAGTCCAAGGCCGGCTGGATCATCGGCGCGGTCGCGGTCGTCGCGGCGCTCGGCGTCGGCGCGTACTTCCTGCTCGGCGGCGGTGGCTCCTCGGTCGCGGACGACGGCCCGCACAAGCTGATCACGCCGGACACGGTGCTGACCGATTACAAGAAGGCTCCGGACAAGGGGAGTTCCGCCGGGGAGGACTCCCTGGCGGAGGCCGAGAAGAACGGCGTCAAGAACGCGACGCAGGTCAAGGCTTCCTATCAGGTGGAGAACAAGGCCAACCCGCTCGCGAGCAAGATGATCTCCTTCAGTGGCCTCTACGGCGAGATCGAGGACCCCGAGAAGGTCGTCGACCTCATCTTCGCCAGCGCCAAGACCGAGGCCGAGAAGGACTCCGGCAAGAGCGACGCGCCGCAGCTCGTCGACAGCCCGAAGGCGTACGAGCCGGCCGACCTCGACGGCGCCGTCCTGAAGTGCCAGCAGGCCAAGACGAAGGCCGACCCGGCCACCAGCATGCCCGCGTTCACCATCAACATGTGCGTGTGGGCCGACCACAGCACCGTGGGCTTCGTGGTCCCGGTCGACATGTCCGCGATGATGACGGGCAAGTCCGGCTCGGCCGAGGAGGCCGCCGCCCTGACCGCCAAGCTCCGCAAGGAAGTCCGCGTCAAGTCCTGATCCCGGGTGTGTACGCGGAAGGGGCGCCCCGCCGGTCGGCGGGGCGCCCCTTCGCTGTCCGTACGGCTCAGGCCGACTTCTCGTGCCTGCCGTCGTTCTTCACGATCCGGGGGACCAGCGTCGGGTTGACGTTGTTCCGGACGACGTCCGCCGTGATGACGACCCGGGCCACGTCCTTGCGGGACGGGACCTCGTACATCACCGACTGGAGGACCTCCTCCATGATGGCGCGCAGGCCTCGCGCGCCGGTGCCGCGCAGGATCGCCTGGTCGGCGATGGCCTCCAGGGCCGGGCGGTCGAAGTCCAGCTCCACGCCGTCGAGTTCGAAGAGGCGCTGGTACTGCTTCACCAGCGCGTTGCGCGGCTCGACGAGGATCTGGAGGAGCGCCTCGCGGTCCAGGTTGTGGACCGAGGTGAGGACGGGGAGACGGCCGATGAACTCCGGGATCATCCCGAACTTCACCAGGTCCTCCGGCATGACCTCCTGGAACTGGTCGCTCGCCTCGATCTCGCGCTTGGAGCGGATGGTCGCCCCGAAGCCGATGCCCTTGGCGCCCGCCCGCGACTCGATGATCTTCTCCAGGCCGGCGAAGGCGCCGCCCACGATGAAGAGCACGTTCGTCGTGTCGATCTGGATGAACTCCTGGTGCGGGTGCTTCCGGCCGCCCTGCGGCGGCACGGAGGCGGTGGTGCCCTCCAGGATCTTGAGGAGCGCCTGCTGGACGCCCTCACCGCTCACGTCACGCGTGATCGACGGGTTTTCGCTCTTACGGGCGACCTTGTCGATCTCGTCGATGTAGATGATCCCGGTCTCGGCCTTCTTGACGTCGTAGTCGGCCGCCTGGATCAGCTTGAGCAGGATGTTCTCGACGTCCTCGCCGACATAGCCGGCCTCCGTCAGCGCCGTCGCGTCGGCGATGGCGAAGGGGACGTTGAGCATCCGGGCCAGTGTCTGCGCGAGCAGCGTCTTGCCGGACCCCGTGGGGCCGAGCAGCAGAATGTTGGACTTCGCCAGTTCGATGGCGTCGTCCCGGCCCTGCGCGCCGCCGTTCTCGCCGGCCTGGACGCGCTTGTAGTGGTTGTACACCGCGACCGAGAGGGCCTTCTTCGCGGGCTCCTGCCCGACGACGTATCCCTCGAGGAACTCGTAGATCTCGCGAGGCTTGGGGAGCTCCTCCCACCGCACCTCGCTCGTCTCCGCGAGTTCTTCCTCGATGATCTCGTTGCAGAGGTCGATGCACTCGTCGCAGATGTACACACCGGGTCCTGCGATGAGCTTCTTCACCTGCTTCTGGCTCTTTCCGCAGAACGAGCACTTGAGCAGGTCGCCGCCATCACCGATGCGTGCCACGAGGTGCTTCCCCTTCGCCTGGGAGTGCTTGGTTCAGCGACTCCTGGTGCCTCATATTCGACGGTACCTTGCCGGGCCCCCCGTTCGGGCCCCCCTTGGCACGGTTCACATGAACGTGAATGCGTCATGTGCCCCGTGCCGAGGGAAGGTCGGGCGTCAGCGCTCCGTGGAGGCCGTGCTCTTGCGGGTCGACACGATCTGGTCGACCAGGCCGTACGCGAGCGCGTCCTCGGCGGTCAGGATCTTGTCACGCTCGATGTCCTCGCGGATCTTCTCGATCGGCGTCGAGGAGTGCTTGGCCAGCATCTCCTCCAGCTGGCTGCGCATCCGCAGGATCTCGCGGGCCGCGATCTCCAGGTCGGAGAGCTGCTCACGACCGGTGCCGCCGGAGGGCTGGTGGATCAGCACGCGCGCGTTCGGCAGGGCCATCCGCTTGCCGGGCGTACCGGCGGCGAGCAGCACGGCCGCGGCGGAGGCCGCCTGGCCCATGCAGACCGTCTGGATGTCCGGCTTCACGAACTGCATCGTGTCGTAGATCGCCGTCAGCGCGGTGAAGGAACCACCGGGGCTGTTGATGTAGATCGAGATGTCGCGGTCCGGGTCCATCGACTCCAGGCACAGGAGCTGCGCCATGACGTCGTTGGCGGAGGCGTCGTCGATCTGCACGCCGAGGAAGATCACGCGCTCCTCGAAGAGCTTCGCGTACGGGTCGTACTCACGGACGCCCTGCGAGGTGCGCTCGACGAAGCGCGGAACGACGTAGCGGTTGTCCATCGGCGCGCCGGTGTAGAGACCGCTCGCGGAGAGGTTGTTAAGCATCTGGGTGTTCACCGTCCTGGTGGCGTTCGGTGGGCTGGGGCTCTTGAGCGGACTGCCGGGGCTCAGGCGCCCGTGCCGCCGCCGCCGGGAACACCCGCGGCGTGCGTGATGATGGCGTCGATGAGGCCGTAGTCCTTGGCCTCGTCCGCGGTGAACCAGCGGTCGCGGTCACCGTCGCGGATGATCGCCTCGACGGTCTGGCCGGAGTGGTGCGCGGTGATCTCGGCCATGCGCTGCTTCGTGCGAAGCAGGTACTCGGCCTGGATCTTGATGTCCGAGGCGGTGCCGCCGATGCCGGCGGAGCCCTGGTGCATCAGGATGTCGGTGTTCGGCAGCGCGAAGCGCTTGCCGGTGGCGCCGCCGGTGAGCAGGAACTGCCCCATGGAGGCCGCCATGCCCATACCGATGGTGACGACGTCGTTGGGGATGTACTGCATGGTGTCGTAGACGGCCATGCCGGCCGTCACCGAGCCACCGGGGCTGTTGATGTACAGGTAGATGTCCTTCTCCGGGTCGGCGGCCAGGAGGAGCATCTGAGCGGTGATCTTGTTGGCGATCTCGTCGTCGACCTGCTGGCCGAGGAAGATGATCCGCTCGCCGAGGAGCCGGTTGTAGACATGGTCGCCGAGGCCGCCACCGATGGACGGCTCACCCGCGGCGTAAGGCTTCAGATTCGTCACGTATCCACCTGCTCGTCTCCGACGGCCAGGGCCGTCTCAGCGTCTCGTTCCGAGGGCAGTGCCCTCGTATTCATGGACCCTAACGCGCAGGTGGGACAACGCCATCCCGGTTCCCGAACTGTTCGCTGGGAGCGCAAGGTCAGCGGGGGCGCGTAACCGGTCCGGGTACGCCCACGGGCCCGTGCGCACAGCAGTGCGCACGGGCCCGTGGAAAGCGTTCCGCGCGGGGCGCGGGGCCGCTTACTTGTCCTCGGAGACCTCGGTCTCGCCGGTGACGGCCTCGACGGCCTCGGCGGCGGTCTCGACCTCGTCCTCGTCGTCGGAGAGGTCGACGACCTCACCGTTGGTGTCGACGACCTTGGCGGACTCGACGACGACCGCGAGGGCCTTGCCGCGGGCGACCTCGCCGACGAGCATCGGCACCTGGCCACCCTGGGCCACGGCCTGGGCGAACTGGTCGGGGCTCATGCCGGAGGAGGCGGCACGGCGGAACAGGTGCTCGGTGAGCTCCTCGCGGGAGACGTCGAGCTTCTCCTTGTTGACGAGCTCATCGAGGATGAACTGCGTCTTGATGCCCTTCTCGGCCTGCTCCTTGGTCTCCGCCAGGAACTCTTCCTCGGTCTTGCCCTGGAGCTCCAGGTACTTCGCGAGGTCGATGCCCATCTGGCCGAGCTGGTGGTGCTCCAGGTTGTGCTTGCGGGTGTTGATCTCGTCCTCGAGAAGCTTCTCGGGCATCGGGACCTCGACCAGCTTGAGGAGCTCGTCGAGGACGCGCTCCTGGGCCTGGGTGGCCTGGTCGAACTGCTTCATGTTCTCAAGGCGCTTGCGGCTGTCGGCCTTGAGCTCGTCGAGGGTGTCGAACTCCGAGGCGAGCTGGGCGAACTCGTCGTCCAGCTCCGGGAGCTCACGGGCGGCGACGGTGGTGACCTTGACGGTGACCTCCGCGTCCTTGCCCTCGGCGGTGCCGCCCTTCAGCTGGGAGGTGAAGGTGGCCTCGCCACCGGCCTCCAGGCCCTTGACGGCCTCGTCGATGCCGTCGAGCAGCTCGCCCGAACCGATGGTGTACGAGACACCGTCGGCGACACCGTCGGGGAGGACCTCGCCGTCGACCTTGGCCTCGAGGTCGATGGTGACGACGTCGCCGTCCTGGGCGGCACGCTCGACCGGGGAGGTCGAGGCGAAGCGCTCGCGGAGCTGCTCCACCGACTTCTCGATGTCCTCGTCGGTGACCTCGACCGCGTCGACGGTGACCTCGATGCCGGAGTAGTCCGGGATCTCGATCGTCGGGCGGATGTCGACCTCGGCGGTGAAGGCCAGCAGTTCGCCGTCCTTCAGCTCCGTGATGTCGACCTCGGGCTGACCCAGCGGGTTGACCTCGGCCTCGTTGACGGCCTCGGTGTAGAACTTCGGGAGCGCGTCGTTGACGGCCTCTTCCAGCACGGCGCCGCGGCCGAACCGCTGGTCGATCACGCGAGCCGGGATCTTGCCCTTACGGAAGCCCTTGACCGTGACCTGCTGGTTGATCTTCTTGTACGCCGCGTCGAGGCTGTCCTTGAGCTCCTCGAAGGGCACCTCGACAGTGAGCCGAACCCGAGTCGGGTTCAGGGTCTCCACGGCGCTCTTCACGGTTCGGTCTCCTTGTGGCTGATTCCTGGAAACCGCCGATGCCGCGTGAGAGCGGTTCCGGCGGCTCGGCCCGGTCAGAAAGACACACGGGCACGCAGCTTGCATAGTAACCGCAAGCGGGGAGGCGCCCACAACGTGATCATGAACGCGGCAGGCGGGCGCGTGATCGTCATGGTCGGGGTGGCGGGATTTGAACCCACGGCCTTCCGCTCCCAAAGCGGACGCGCTACCAAGCTGCGCCACACCCCGTCGGTGCGACACGTAGGGTACATGGACGGAGACTGTGCGGCGCCCCCGTTTTACGGGGTGTGCGCGAAGGTCCCCCGACCGGCTACCATGCTGTTCGTGCCGCGGTCCTCGTGACCTGCGGTGCGATGCTGTGCGGGCGTAGCTCAATGGTAGAGCACTAGTCTTCCAAACTAGCTACGCGGGTTCGATTCCCGTCGCCCGCTCCACGACCTCAGGGCCAGGCCGGAGAAACCTCTCCGACCTGGCCCTGAGGCGTTTCCGGGTGCCGCGGGCGGGGTTCCGCGGGGCCGCCGGCGAGGCTCCCGGATGCCGGGGCGGGCGGGCGCGCGCAGACTGGGCAGAGCCCGTCTCACCGCCGCGTCGGAGGTAGCGATGAAGGACCTGAAGTTCGAGCGGAAGCGTTCACTGTCCCGGCTGGAGGCAGCCGATCAGTTGATGTCGCTCGCGACCGCCCTGAGGGAGGGCGGGGAGGCCGAACTGGAACTGGGGTCCGGAACGCTGAGTCTGCGCATCCCCGACGAGCTCCGCAGCGAGGTGGAGATCGAGGTCAGCGACGGGGAGATCGAGCTGGAGATCGAGCTGACGTGGTCGACGGGCCGCCCGAAGGCCGCGGCGCCGAGCCCCGCCGTCGCGGGCAGCGACAAGGCGGCGAAGCGGTCGGCGCCGAAGCCCACCGGGTCGCCCACGAAGCCGAGCGGCACCGCCAGGAGCACGAAGAAGACGGCCAAGCCGACCAAGACGACCAAGACGACCAAGACGGCCAAGACGGCCGGCGCGGCCACGACCGCCACGGCAGCCAAGACCGCGGCGAAGGCCGCCAAGTCGTCCAAGGCGGCGAAGTCCTCGAAGTCCGGCTGAGGGCCTGGAGTGGCGGGCGCCGGTCCGGCAGGCCGCCGGCCGTCGCCCGCGCCGGCTCAGAACTTGATGGAGCCGACCGTCTGCGTTATCGAGTCCAGGAAGCGCTGGATGTCGTCGGCCATGCCGGTGGAGGCGAGGAAGAAGCCGAAGAGCACGGCGATCACGGCCGGTCCGCCCTTGAGGTTCCCCCCTCGGATCAGCACCACCAGGATGATTGCCAACAGCAACACCACAGACAGCGAAATGGCCACAACTGCTCACACCCTCGGTCGGTCCCGCCCTGCCCACAAGGGAGTCCGTGTCCCGGAAATCCCCCCGTTTTCTCCATCGTGCCACCAACCCCCTTGCCCCCGCTGGCGGGTGACGAATCGTCGCGTCCTCGCCGAGGTCGCGCCGGAGAGAATCGTCACACTCGTACAACCATGCGGCTTTTGCCGGCCTAAGGGAGGGGCCGGTGACGGAGCCGGAGATGGCGTGGGCGTTCAGGCGGGACGGGAGATGAGCAGCAGGGCCCGGTCGTCGTTGACGTCCTTGGCCACGGCTTCGATCAGGTGCCAGGCGACGCCCTCGAAGCCTTCGGCGACGCAGCGGTCGGCCTCGCCGGTGAGGCGGTCGATGCCCTCGGCGATGTCCCGGTCGGCGGCCTCGACGAGTCCGTCGGTGAAGAGCATGAGGACGTCTCCGGGGCGCAGCGAGCCCTTGACCGGGTGGAACTCGGCTCTGTCGTAGACGCCGAGGAGGGGCCCCTCCGCGGCCTTCTCCTCCCAGCGGCCGGTGCCCGCGTGGAGCTGGAGCGCGGGGAGGTGGCCGGCGGAGAAGAGTTCGTAGTCGCCGGAGTCCAGGTCGAGGACGAGGTGGACGGAGGTGGCGAAGCCCTCGTCCCAGTTCTGGCGGAGCAGATAGCCGTTGGCCGCGGGGAGGAAGCCGTGCGGCGGGAGCGAACCGAGGAGCCCGCCGAAGGCGCCGGAGAGCAGCAGCGAGCGGGAGGCCGCGTCCATGCCCTTGCCGGAGACGTCGGTGAGGACGACCTCCAGGGTCCGGCCGCCGTGGGTGCGGGCGGCGACGACGAAGTCGCCGGAGAAGGACTGGCCGCCGGCCGGGCGGAGCGCCATCTCGCGGTGCCAGCCCTTGGGGAGCCGGGGCAGGGCGCTCTGGACGCGGAGGCGTTCGCGCAGGTCGAAGAGCATGGTGCCGCCGCGCCGCCAGGGCACGCCGACCCGGGCGCGGAACTGGGCGATGAGCAGCCCGAAGAGACCGCAGGCGGCGACGACGAGGACGGTGCCGGGGGTGACCCGGGCGGGGCCCTGGGTGTACGGGCCGAGGACGACGGACTCGACGATGAGGGCGCCGGCGGCCGCCGCGTACAGACCGAGCAGGCTGGCGGGGCGCAGCAGCAGTCCGCCGGCCACGATGGGCAGGACGAGCGCGGCGGGCGCGCACCAGACGGGGTCGAGGATCGTGCCGCAGGCGATGGCCGGGATCATCAGGAGGAGTCCGGCGAAGGCGAGCCAGTCGGAGCCGTCCCCGCGGAAGTAGTCGACGCCCGATTTACGCAGGGCGATGCGGGCCCGGCGGGCGCGTCTGCGCATCCGGGCCGCGTACGTGTTCACTCCGGCGCGGTGTCCCATTGGCCTGGACCCTATCCACCTCGTCCGACATCGCGCAGGGGTACCCCGGTGACAATGTGCGTGAAATCGGGTCGCCCCGGGCGCGCGCCGCTGATATCGATGGCATATGACGACTGAACTGCGGGTGCTCGAGCCGACCGAATGGGACCGCTGGTACGAGGTCCTGGAGCTTGCGTTCGGGGGCGTGGCGGAGTCTCCGGAGGAGCGGGAGCTGTGGCGTGACCTGACGGAGTTCGATCGTTCCCTCGGGGCGTGGGACGGCGACCTGTGTGTGGGGACGGCGGGCGCGTTCTCGTTCCGGCTGACGGTTCCGGGCGGGGCGTCGGTGCCGGTGGGCGGGGTGACGATGGTCAGCGTGGCGGGGACGCACCGCAGGCGCGGGATCCTGACCTCGATGATGCGGCGCCAGCTGGACGACCTGCGGGCCGCGGGCGAGTCGGTCGCGGTGCTCACGGCCTCGGAGCCGGAGATCTACGGGCGGTTCGGCTACGGCATCGCCGCGTACTCGGCGCGGACGACGATCGACACGACGCGGGTGCGGCTCTCGGTGCCGGAGGGCACCGACGAGGTGGTGCTGCGCCGGGCGGACCTGGCGGGGTCCGCCGCGGCGTGCGAGGCGGTGTACGCGCAGCTGGTGCCCGGCCGGCCGGGGATGCTCGCCCGGCGGCCGGGGTGGGAGCGGCTGCCGCTGATCGACCCGCCGGCCGACCGGGAGGGTTCCTCTCCGCGGCTGTGCGTGCTCGCGGAGCGGGGCGGGGAGGTCGTGGGCTTCACGCAGTACGCGATCAAGCCCGAGTGGTCGTACTCCGGGTCCGAAGGGGCCGTCCTGGTCCACCAGTTGATGGCGCTCGACCCGGCGGCGGAGGCGGCGCTGTGGCGGTTCCTCTGCTCGGTGGACCTGACCTCGGAGGTACGGATCCGCAGCAGCCCGGTGGACGGCGCCTGGCAGCAGCTGGTGAGCGACGTACGGCGCTGCGCCCCGACGGTGCGGGACGCGCTGCATCTGCGCCTGGTGGAGGTGGGCGCGGCTCTGGAGGCGCGGACGTACCAGGCGCCGGTGGACGTGGTGTTCGAGGTCGCGGACGCGTTCTGTCCCTGGAACGAGGGGCGTTGGCGGCTGACGGGCGACCGTAAGGGCGCGGTGTGCGTGCGGACCTCCGATCCCGTGGATCTCGCGCTGTCCGTAGGGGAGTTGGGCGCGGCCTATCTGGGCGGGACCTCACTGGTCTCGCTGGCTGCGGCCGGGCGGGTGCGGGAGCTGCGCGAGGGGGCGCTGGTGGAGGCGTCGGTGGCCTTCGGATCGCCGGTCGCGCCCTGGCTGCCGCACGGGTTCTAGCCCGAGGAGCCGAAGGCTCCTAGCGGGTCTGGCAGCCCGGGCACCAGAAGAGGTTGCGGGCCGCCAGGTCGGCCGTGCGGATCTCGGCTCCGCAGATGTGGCAGGGCTGGTGGGTCCTGCGGTAGACGTACACCTCGCCGCCGTGGTCGTCGACGCGCGGCGGACGGCCCATCGCCTCGGGCATGTGCTCGGGGCGGACGGTGTCGATGCGGTTGAGGCGGACGCCCTCGCGCATCAGCGCGGCGAGGTCGGTCCAGATCGCGTCCCACTCCCCCGGTGTCAGGTCCCGGCCCGCGCGGTAGGGGTCGATGCCGTGCCGGAAGAGGACCTCGGCGCGGTAGACGTTGCCGACGCCGGCGATGACCTTCTGGTCCATGAGCAGGGCGGCGATCGTCGTGCGGGACTTCGAGATCCGGCGCCACGCCTTGTCCGGGTCGTCGCGCCCGCGGAGCGGGTCGGGGCCGAGGCGGTCGTGTATCGCCTGCTTCTCGGCGTCCGTGATGTACGCGCACGTGGTGGGGCCGCGGAGGTCGACGTACCCGTCCGTGTCGGCGATCCGCATGCGGACGGTGTCCGTGGGCGGCGGGGCCGGGGCGGCGACGGTGTCCCCGAAGGTCACCTTGCCGAAGAGGCCGAGGTGGATGTGGATCCACCGCTCGCCGGGGAAGCCGAGGAAGAGATGCTTGCCGTGGGCCTCGGTGGTCTCCAGGACGCTGCCGTCGAGCAGGGCCGCCGAGTCGGCGAACTTGCCCTGGGGGCTGGAGACGCGCACGGGCCGGCCGCCGAACCGCTCGCGGTGGTCGGCGGCCAGCCGGTGGATGGTGTGCCCTTCGGGCATCAGACGGTGGGCTCCTGCGGGTGGTGCGCCGGGATCGGGGGGAGCTCGCCGGTGGTCTCGTACTCCGAGAGCATGTCGATCCGGCGGGTGTGGCGTTCGTCACCCGAGTACGGCGTACTCAGGAAGATCTCGACGAACTTGGTCGCCTCTTCCTGGGTGTGCATCCGACCGCCGACGGAGATCACGTTGGCGTTGTTGTGCTCGCGGCCGAGGGCGGCGGTCTGCTCGCTCCAGGCGAGGGCGGCGCGCACCCCCTTCACCTTGTTCGCGGCGATCTGCTCCCCGTTGCCGGAGCCGCCGATGACGATGCCCAGGCTGTCCGCGTCGGCGGCCGTCTTCTCGGCGGCGCGCAGGCAGAACGGCGGGTAGTCGTCGAGGGCGTCGTAGATGTGGGGACCGCAGTCGACGGGCTCGTGGCCGTGAGCCGTGAGCCACTCGACGAGGTGGTTCTTGAGTTCGTAGCCGGCGTGGTCGGAACCGATGTAGACGCGCATGGTGCCGAGTGTGGCATGTCAGGGCGCGGGTAGCGGTCAGCGGGGTCGGGACGTTCACCCGACCTGGTATGGACCTTCGCCTCTCGCGGAGTGGCCCTCGCAACGATCCGGAATGACCCCTTCCGATCACGCCCTCTCACAGTGTTGAATGCACGGGCTCGCGACCCGAGCGCCCCCCACACGTTAGGAAGCGTTCATGAATACGCAGCCGACCCTGGAGAAGGAAGGCGAAAACACCGGTACGGCCGGTGTTCCGCAGTCCTCCGACGGGCTCAAGGCCGGGCTCAAGAACCGCCATCTCTCGATGATCGCCATCGGTGGCGTGATCGGTGCCGGCCTCTTCGTCGGCTCCGGCTCCGGCATCGCCGCGGCCGGCCCCGCGATCCTGCTGTCCTACTTCCTCGTCGGCGCCATGGTCGTCTTCGTGATGCGGATGCTCGGCGAGATGGCCGCCGCCCGGCCGTCCTCCGGCTCCTTCTCCGCCTACGCCGACCGGGCCCTCGGCCGCTGGGCCGGCTTCAGCATCGGCTGGCTGTACTGGTTCTTCTGGGTCGTCGTCCTCGCCGTCGAGGCGACCGCGGGTGCCAAGATCCTTGAAGGCTGGGTCCCGGCCGTACCGCAGTGGGGCTGGGCGCTCATCGTGATGGTGGTGCTCACCGTCACGAACCTCGGCTCCGTCGCCTCGTACGGCGAGTTCGAGTTCTGGTTCGCCGGCATCAAGGTCGTGGCCATCGGCGCCTTCGTCGTCATCGGCATGCTCGCGGTCTTCGGCGTGCTGCCCGGCTCGGACAACCCGGGCACCGGATTCGCGCACCTCACCGACACCGGGGGCTTCTTCCCGATGGGCGCGGGCGCGGTCCTCACCGGTGTGCTGATGGTCGTCTTCTCCTTCATGGGCAGCGAGATCGTCACCCTCGCCGCCGGCGAGTCCGAGGACCCGCAGAAGGCCGTCACCAAGGCCACCAACAGCGTGATCTGGCGGATCGGCGTCTTCTACCTGGGCTCGATCTTCGTCGTCCTGGCCCTGCTGCCGTGGAACGACAAGTCGATCGTCGAGAAGGGCTCGTACGTCGCCGCCCTCGACTCCATCGGCATCGCGAACGCCGGTCAGATCATGAACGTGATCGTCCTGACGGCCGTGCTGTCCTGCCTGAACTCGGGCCTCTACACCGCCTCCCGCATGGCGTTCTCGCTCGGTCAGCGCGGCGACGCGCCGAAGGCCTTCGCGAAGGTCAACAAGCGGGGCGTGCCGACGGCGGCGATCCTCGGCTCGGTCGTCTTCGGCTTCGTCGCGGTCTTCTTCAACTACAAGTGGCCGGACACCGTCTTCGCCTTCCTGCTGAACTCCTCCGGCGCGGTCGCGCTCTTCGTCTGGCTGGTCATCTGCGTGACCCAGCTGAAGATGCGCGGCATCATCCTGCGCGAGACGCCGGAGAAGCTGGTCGTGAAGATGTGGCTCTTCCCGTACCTGACCTGGGCGACGATCGGCATGATCGTCTTCGTCCTCGGCTACATGCTGTACGACGGCGGCAGCGCCCGTGAGCAGGTCGTGCTCTCGCTGCTGGTGGCCGCGCTCGTGATCGCGATCGCGCTGGTCCGGCAGTGGAGGGCGAAGGCCTCCGCGCGCCCGTAGTCCTCGGACACGCGAGAGGGCCCGTCGTTCCCCGGGGAACGACGGGCCCTCTCGCGTATGTACGGAGCCGCTCAGCCCTTGCGGCCGACGAGCTTCCAGGCGGCCGGCAGGGCGCCCATGGCCAGCGCGGCCTTGAGCGCGTCGCCGATGAGGAACGGGGTGAGGCCCGCGGCGACGGCCTGGCCGAAGGTCATGCCGGTGGCGAGCGCCAGGTAGGGCACGCCGACCGCGTAGATGATCGCGGAGCCGAGGGCCATCGCGCCGGCCGTGCGGAGCACCGAGCGGTCGGCGCCGCGGCGGGCGAGGGCGCCGACGACGGTCGCGGCGAGCATCATCCCGAGGATGTAACCGAAGGACGGCATCCCGTAGCCCGAGGTGGCCTGCGCGAACCAGGGCACGCCCGCCATGCCCGCCACCGCGTAGGCGGCGAGGGCCAGGAACCCGCGGCGGGCGCCGAGGGCGGTGCCGACGAGCAGCGCGGCGAAGGTCTGGCCGGAGACCGGGACCGGGGAGCCGGGGACCGGGACGGAGAGCTGCGCGGCGAGGCCGGTGAGGGCGGCGCCGCCGACGACCAGGGCGATGTCCCGGGCGCGGCTCGCCGGGAGCAGGTCGGCGAGGACGGTGCCCGCACGGAGGGAACGGACGGGGGCGGCGGCGGTGCTCATCGGTACTCCGCGAGGGTGAGGGTGGGTGGGACAGGTTGACGGTATGCCAGGAGTGAGCGTCCGATCACCGTCAGCCGCCGACAAAGCGAGAGCCCGGCACTTCATGGGGTTCCGACAAACAGCCGACCCCGTGCATCTTCCATGCATCGCGCTACGTGACCCTTGTCACTGGCAACTCGCCAGGAGACGCCCCTTTTGCGTCAACGGGAGGTCAACAGAGAGACTGTGGGGTCTCCATAAAGTGTCATCTCCCCGAGAGCGCGAGCCTTCCACCATGCGCGACGCCCCGTCGTCCCCTCTGGTCACCGAACCGGAGCCCCTGTCCCACGGCCTGAAGCAGCGTCACCTGACGATGCTGGGGCTCGGCGGGGTGATCGGCGCCGGGCTCTTCGTCGGTTCGGGGGCGGGCATCGCCGTGGCCGGACCCGGCATCGTGATCTCGTACCTGATCGCGGGCGCGCTCGCGATGCTCGTCATGCGGATGCTGGGCGAGATGTCCGCGGCGATGCCCGCCTCCGGGGCCTTCTCGGTCCACGCCGAACGGGCGCTCGGCCGCTGGGCCGGGTTCTCGGTGGGCTGGCTGTACTGGTTCCTGCTGGTCGTCGTCCTCGCCGTGGAGGCGACGGGCGCGGCGCGGATCGCGAACGGCTGGGCGCCGGGGGTCCCGCAGTGGGGCTGGGTGCTGGTCTTCATGGTCGTGTTCACCCTCGCCAACCTCGCGGCGGTGAAGAACTTCGGCGAGTTCGAGTTCTGGTTCGCGGCGCTGAAGGTCGGCGCGATCGTCCTCTTCCTGATCCTCGGCACGCTCGCGATCGTCGGTTGGCTCCCCGACACGGACCCCGTGGGGATGGCCAATCTGACCGGCCAGGGCGGTTTCCTGCCGAACGGCTGGGAGGGTGTGGTCTCCGGTGTCCTCGCCGTCGTCTTCGCCTTCGGCGGCCTGGAGGTCGTCACGATCGCCGCGGCCGAGTCGGCCGACCCCGCGCGGAACGTGGCACGGGCGGTGCGCAGCGCGGTGTGGCGGATCCTCCTCTTCTACGTGGGGTCGATGCTGGTCATCGTGACGCTGCTGCCGTGGACGTCGATGGAGCCTGGCATGTCGCCGTACGTGGCGGTCCTGGACGCGATCGGGGTGCCGGCGGCGGGCCAGATCATGAACGTGGTGGTCTTCGTGGCGCTGCTCTCGGCGCTCAACGCGAACCTGTACGGGTCGTCCCGGATGATCTTCTCGCTGGCGGAGCGCGGGGAGGCGCCCAAGGGGCTGCTCCGGGTCTCGGCCGGAGGGGTGCCGCGCCGGGCGGTGCTCGCCTCGGTGGCCTTCGGCTTCGTCTCCGTCCTCCTCAATCTGAAGTGGCCGGACTCCGTCTTCCTCTACATGCTCAACGCGGTCGGGGCGGTGCTGCTCTTCGTCTGGGCCCTGATCGCCGTCTCGCAGCTGCGGCTGCGGCCCCGGATCGAGCGCGAGGCGCCCGAGACCCTGACGCTGCGGATGTGGGGCTTCCCGTGGCTGACCTGGGTGGCGCTCGCCGCGATGGCGGCGGTGCTCGTCCTGATGCTGACGGACGACGCGGCGCGCCCGCAGGTGCTGTGGTCGGGGGCGGCGACCGGGGCGGTCCTGCTGGTGGCGTGGGTGCGGGAGCTGCGTACGAACCGGTCATGAACCTTCACTTTGTGTGAAGGTCGTGACCGTATAGCGGACATCGGTTCCCTGTGAGCGGTGCGCCCGCCCAGACTGTGGGCTCCCTCCCCGTCTCAGCTAGTGAACAGGGCTCGCCCATGTCTCGGACCACCGCGCCCGCGCCGGCCGACCGCAAGGACGGCGCGACCGCACCCGCCGAGGGCCTCACGCACGGCCTCAAGCAGCGCCACCTCTCGATGATCGCCCTCGGTGGCGTCATCGGTGCCGGACTCTTCGTCGGCTCCGGCGCCGGCATCGCCGCCGCCGGCCCCTCGATCGTGATCGCCTACGCCCTCTCCGGCATCCTCGTGATGCTCGTGATGCGCATGCTCGGCGAGATGTCGGCGGCCAACCCCGCCTCCGGCTCCTTCTCCGTCCACGCCGAGCGGGCCTTCGGATCCTGGGCGGGCTTCACCTCGGGCTGGGCCTTCTGGTTCCTGCTCTGCGTCGCCGTCGGCCTGGAGGGCATCGGCGCCGCGAAGATCATGACCGGTTGGTTCCCCGGCAGCCCCGAGTGGGCCTGGGTCGCGCTCTTCATGGTGGTCTTCTGCGCCACCAACCTGGCGGCGGTGAAGAACTTCGGCGAGTTCGAGTTCTGGTTCGCCGCGCTCAAGGTCGGCGCGATCGTCCTCTTCCTCGGCATCGGCATCCTCGCCATCACCGGCCTCCTGCCCGGCACGGACGCCCCCGCCCCCGGCACCGCGAACCTCACCGGGGACGGCGGCTTCTTCCCGAACGGCTCCGAGGGCCTGATCATCGGCCTGCTGGCCTCCGTCTTCGCGTACGGAGGCCTGGAGACGGTCACCATCGCCGCCGCCGAGTCCGAGCACCCGGTGCAGGGCGTCGCCAAGGCCGTCCGGACGGCGATGTGGCGGATCGCGCTCTTCTACATCGGCTCGATGGCGGTCATCGTCACCCTCGTCCCGTGGGACGACAAGGCGGTCGTCGAGAAGGGCCCGTACGTCGCCACCCTCGACCACCTGGGCATTCCGGCGGCCGGCCAGATCATGAACGTGGTCGTGCTCGTCGCCCTGCTCTCGGCGATGAACGCCAACATCTACGGCGCCTCGCGCATGGCCGGTTCGCTCGTCGCGCGCGGCCAGGGCCCCAAGGCGCTCGGCCGGCTCTCCGGCGGGGTCCCGCGTCCGGCCGTCCTCGTCTCCTCCGTCTTCGGCTTCGGCTGCGTGCTGCTGAGCTACTGGCGGCCGGACGACATCTTCATCTGGCTGCTCAACACCATCGGCGCGATCATCCTCGTCGTCTGGTTCTTCATCGCCGCCTCCCAGCTGGTGCTGCGCCGCCGCACCGAGCGCGAGGCGCCCGAGAAGCTGGTCGTGCGGATGTGGGCCTTCCCGGTGCTGACCTGGGTGGCGCTGGCCGGCATGGCCGCGATCTTCGTCCTGATGGCCCGCGAGGAGGGCACCCGCGTGCAGCTGTACTGGACGGGCGGGCTGACGCTGCTGCTCGCCGCGGTCGGCTACGTACGCCAGAAGGCCGCGGCGGGCCGCGCTTCCTGACCCGCACCCGCTGGACGAGAATCCCCGAACCGCCTTCCGGTTCGGGGATTCTCTGCGCGTGCCTCGGCGGCCCGGCCGGTCCTGGGTCTCAGTCCTGGCCCCCAACGGTCTGCGCAGTCTCGCGCACGAACGAACATGCGAGGCTAGCTCCGTTCGGAGGAACGCCACCAGTTTTGGCGCACGTCGCATCCCCTCACCGTTACGTTGTTCGAGGCAGGTCACCGACCTGCTCGGCGGCCGGGAGGGTCGTCGCGGGACGGACCTGAGCGCCGTCGAACTCCCCGGAGCGATCCAGGGGAGAGTCTCCGGTCTTGGGCCGGAGAGAACTCCAACTGCAGTACAAGAACCAGAAACTCGACTTCGTCGAGACGTACTGGCAGGTCGTCGATCGACAACAACGGCCGCGACGAGCCGAAGGACGTATGCGTCCTTCGGCTCTTTCGTTTACACGACCTCGCTCCTCCGTGCCTCGGCGAACACTCTGGGCTCCGGCTGGGGTGCGCTCGCGGCGAGCCGATCAGCAAGGGATGATCGGCATGCGAGTCCACGACCGCCAAGGCAACCTCGGCCATGGCCGGGTCCCGCGTCTTCGACGTGCGAACCAGAAGGTGGACTTCATCGAGGCCATGTGGCAGGTCGTCAACTGGCAGGACGTGAGCAGGCGCTACCAGGCGGCCAAGGCCTCCGTACCGCTGATCTCCTTCTGATCCGAGCCGTGGAAGGCTCCCCGTCGTCCTGCTCGTGATCGTCTTCTCACCCTTCACGCGCGGGCGGAATGACGAAGAACCCCCGCGATGACCTGAATCGCGGGGGTTCTTCCGTGCCTGCGGCGCGGACTACTCGAAGCTGGGCGCCGCCGTCCGGGTGCGCTTGATCTCGTAGAAGCCCGGCGTCGACGCCACGAGCAACGTGCCGTCCCAGAGGCGGGCGGCCGCGTCGCCGCGCGGGGTCGGGGTCACAACGGGGCCGAAGAAGGCGACCTCGTCACCCGTCGGGCCCGGGACCGCGATGACCGGGGTGCCGACGTCCTGGCCGACCTTGCCGATGCCCTCGTGGTGCGAGGCGCGCAGCTCGGTGTCGTACGTGTCCTTCTCGGCGAAGTCCGCGAGGTCCTCCGGCAGGCCGACGTCCGTCAGCGCGCCGACGATCGCCTCACGGGTCGGGCCCTCGCCGTTGTTGTGGAAACGGGTGCCGAGCGCCGTGTAGAGCTTGCCGACGACCTCGTCGCCGTGCAGCTGCTGGGCGGCTATGACGACCCGGACCGGGCCCCAGGCCTGCGTCTCCAGCATCTCGCGGTACTCGGCCGGCACCTCGTCGAGACGGTTCTCGTTGAGCACGGCCAGGCTCATGACCTTCCAGCGCACGTCGACCGGGCGCACCTGCTCCACCTCCAGCATCCAGCGGGAGGTCATCCAGGCCCAGGGGCACAGCGGGTCGAAGTAGAAGTCTGCGATGGTCCTGCTCTCGGACATGTCACTCCTCGGTACGGCCGTGATGAAGGTGGTGCGCCGAAAGGAGCAAACGCCACGGGCGCTCGAAGGCATTCCCGTGTGCCGGGTGACAGTGGCACATGGGAAGATCGGTGCTGTTTCGAACGTGCCACGAAGGAGTGACCGTGCCCGGTGAGAATCTGTCCCGCGACGAGGCCCACGAGCGGGCCGCGCTGCTGTCCGTCGACGGGTACGAGGTCGTCCTCGACCTGCGCTCCGCGGTCGGCGAATCAGCCGAGGCGGTGCGCACCTTCCGTTCGGTGACGACGATCCGGTTCCGCCGCACCGGCACGGGCGGGTCGACGTTCGTCGACCTGATCGCCCCCTCCGTGAACGCCGTCACCCTCAACGGCCGCTCCCTCGACCCGACGGTCGTCTTCGACGGCTCGCGGATCGCGATCGACGGCCTCGCCGACGAGAACACGCTCGTGGTGGACGCGCAGTGCGCCTACAGCCGGACCGGCGAGGGCATGCACCGCTTCGTCGACCCGGAGGACGGCGAGGTCTACCTCTACACGCAGTACGAGCCGGCCGACGCCCGCCGGGTGTACGCCACCTTCGAGCAGCCCGACCTCAAGGCCCCGTACCGCTTCGCGGTGACCGCGCCCGAGGGCTGGACGGTCTGGTCGAACGGCGCCGGGGAGCAGGACGCCGAGGGCGTGTGGCGGTTCGCGGAGACGGCGCCGATCTCCACGTACATCACCTGTGTCGTGGCGGGCCCGTACCACTACGTGACCGACAGCTACGAGCGCGGCGACCTGACGATCCCGCTCGGCGCGATGTGCCGCAAGAGCCTCGCGAAGTACTTCGACGCGGACGACGTCTTCCTGATCACGAAGCAGGGCTTCGACTTCTTCCACGACAACTTCGACTACCCGTACCCCTTCGGGAAGTACGACCAGGCCTTCGTCCCCGAGTACAACCTCGGCGCGATGGAGAACCCGGGCATGGTGACCTTCCGCGAGGAGTACATCTACCGGGGCAAGGTCACGCAGGCCTCGTACGAGAGCCGGGCCAACGTCATCCTCCACGAGATGGCCCACATGTGGTTCGGCGACCTCGTCACCATGGTGTGGTGGGACGACCTGTGGCTGAAGGAGTCCTTCGCGGACTTCATGGGCTCCTTCGTGAACGCCGAGGCGACCCGCTTCACCAACAGCTGGGTCACCTTCGCCAACAACCGCAAGGCCTGGGCGTACCGCGCCGACCAGCTGCCGTCCACGCACCCGATCACGGCCGACATCCGTGACCTGGAGGACGCCAAGCTCAACTTCGACGGCATCACGTACGCCAAGGGCGCGTCGGTGCTGAAGCAGCTCGTGGCGTACGCGGGACGGGACGCGTTCCTGGAGGGCGCGCGCCGCTACTTCAAGCGCCACGCGTACGGGAACACCCGCCTGGCCGACCTCCTCACGATCCTGGAGGAGACCTCGGGCCGCGACATGAAGACCTGGGCGAAGTCCTGGCTCCAGACCTCCGGCGTGAACACGCTGACGCCGGCCGTCACCTACGACGCGGAGGGCCGGATCACCGAGCTCGCCGTCGTCCAGGAGAGCGGCGAGCTCCGTCCCCACCGGGCCGCTGTCGGCCTCTACCGGCTGACGCCCGACGGCGACCTCGTGCGCTTCGCGCGCGCCGAGACCGACATCACCGGCGCCCGGACCGTCGTCGCGGAGCTGGCGGGCGAGGAGAAGCCCGACCTGGTGCTCGTCAACGACGACGACCTGACCTACTGCAAGATCCGCTTCGACGAGGGTTCGCTCGCCACCCTGCGCGCGCACCTCGGCGACATCACCGACCCGCTGGCCCGCGCCCTGTGCTGGTCGGCGCTGTGGAACCTGACCCGCGACGGGCTGATGCCCGCCCGGGACTTCGTCTCCGTCGCGCTCGCCTTCGCCGGCCGCGAGACCGACATCGGCGTGCTCCAGATGGTGCACGCCTGGTCGAAGTCGGCCGTCACCCTCTACGCGACGCCCGAGTGGCGCGAGGAGGGCGGGCGGCTGCTCGCCGAGGGCGGCCTGCGCGAGCTGCGGCTGGCCGAGCCGGGCAGCGAGCACCAGCTGACCTGGGCGCGGTTCTTCGCGGCCACGGCCTCCACGGACGCCGACTTCCAGCTCCTGGAGGGGCTGCTCGACGGTACGGCGAAGATCGACGGGCTCGACGTCGACCAGGAGCTGCGCTGGGCGCTGCTCTCCCCGCTGGCCGTGCACGCCCGGGCGGACGAGGGCCGGATCGGCGAGGAGCTGGCCCGGGACGACACGGCGACCGGCAAGCGCCACCAGGTCCGGCTCCTCGCCTCGCGACCCTCGGCCGCGGTCAAGGCGCAGGCCTGGGCGCAGGTCGTCGAGTCGGACACCCTGTCGAACGCGCTGGTCGAGGCGACCATCGCCGGCTTCGTCCAGCCCTCGCAGCGTGAGCTGATCGCCCCGTACGCGGAGACGTACTTCGCGGCGATCGAGCGCCTGTGGGGCGAGCGGTCCATCCAGATCGGCATCGACATCGTCCGGGGCCTCTTCCCGGGGCTCCAGGACAGTGACGAGACCCTGGCCGCGACCGACGCCTGGCTGACGGCGCACGAGTCGGCGGCGCCGGCGCTGCGCCGCCTGGTCCTGGAGGCGCGGGACGACCTGGCGCGGGCGCTGCGCGCGCAGGCCTGCGACCGACTGGCCGCGTAGTTCTCGGAACGGTGGGGGTCGCGCGCTTCGGCGCGCGGCCCCCACCGGCATGTCCGGGGCGCGTGTGCTTCGGCGCGCGGCGCCGCCGGCATGTCCGGGGCGCGTGTGCTTCGGCGCGCGGCGCCCCCACCGGCATGTCCGGGGCGCGGCCTGCACCGGCATGTCCGGAGCCGTCGGCGGGGCGTGCGGCCCCCGTGGGTGCGCGGCCCCCATCGGCACTCGAACGCGCGTACTTTAGGGCGAGGTTGTCCCTAAATGTCGACGAGCGTGTAACAGGGGTTAGGGGGACCTTCGGAAGCGGAAGACCCCCGGCATGAACCACAACACCCCCATCACCCCCCGCCCCCTCCCCCTCGCCTCCCGCACCACGCGGACCCAACGACTCGCCTCCGCGGCCCAGTTGAGGGCGCAGGGCGTGCCCGCCGGCGAGGTCGCCGCACGGTGCCGGCCCGGCGGCGGCTGGCAGCAGCTCCTCCCGGGCGTCGTGTTCCTCCACCCCGGGCCCCCCACCAGCGAGGACCGGCTGGGCGCCGCGCTCCTGTACGCCCGCCGGTCCGGGTCCGTGCCACCACAGGGACCCGAGGCGATGATCACCGGGCTCGCCGCGCTGACCCTGCACCGCTTCGCCTCCGCTCCCCCGCTCACCGCCCTGGACCGCATCGACGTCCTGGTCCCGCGCACCCGGCGGCTGCGCTCCACCGGCTGGGTGCGGGTGCTGCGCGCCGCCGACAGCCCGGAGCCGGTGGAGCTCACCGGCCTCCCCGTCGCCCCGGTCGCCCGCGCCGTCGCCGACGCCGTGTCGGGCCTCTCGGACGCCGACACGGTACGTCGGCTCCTCACCGAGGCGGTCCGCGGCGGCCACTGCGAACCCGCCGCGGTCGTACGGGAGTTGAGCCGGGCCCGACTGCTGACCCGGCCGCACGTGGTGGACGCGGTGGACGCGCTGCTCGTGGAGGGACGCTCGCTCTCCGAGGAGCGGCTGTACGAGATGGTGCGGGAGTTCGGGCTGCCGGACCCGCTGTGGAACGTGGACCTGCGGCTGCCCGGCGGCCCGCACCTGGGCGGGGTCGACGCCTACTGGCCGGACCAGGCGGTCGCCGTCGAGCTGGACACCCGGGCGCCCCGGCAGGACGACGACGCGCTGTGGTCCGAGTACACCCGCAAGCGCGAGCACCTGGAGCGGCTCGGCATCACGGTCGTCCACCTGACCCCGCGCAAGCTGCGCGAGGCCCTGGACCAGCAGGCCACCGTGGTCCGTACGGCCCTGACGGCCGCTCCGGACCGGCAGCCCAGCGCGTACGTCGTCGTCCTGCCGCGCTGACCCGGTGAGGGGTCAGCCCTGCGGGGTGACGCCGCAGAACTCGGCCTCCAGGACCGGCCCGGAGTCGCCCGTCCAGTCGGCGTTGAAGTTCAGGGCGAGCGAGTGGCTGCCGTCGCGGGTGACCTGGGCGTCGGAGGAGGAGCCGTGGATGCCGCCGCCGTGGCCCCAGATCTCCTCGCCGCAGCTCAGCTTCTGCTTCATGAGCCCGAGTCCGTACCCCGCCCCGGGGAGGTCGGGGGAGATCGGGACGGTGGTGGTCATCTCCGTCAGCTCGGCCTTCGGGAGGAGCCGGCCCTTCAGCAGGGCACGGTAGAAGGTCTGCAGGTCGCCGGAGTCGGAGATCATCTCGCCGGCCGCGTAGGCGAGGGTGGGGCTGAGCCGGCTGACGTCGTGGATCTGCGCGTTCGGGTCGGCGTAGAGCTTGGACCAGGCGGGGGAACTCGGCTTCGGCATCGTCACGTCGGTGCCGGGGACGCTGGTGGCGCGGAGCTTGAGGGGCTTGATGATGCGGTTCTCGACCGCCTTGCCGTACGGACGTCCGGTGACCTTCTCGATCACCATGCCGGCCAGGACGTAGTTGGTGTTGGAGTAGTTCCAGTCGGTGCCGGGGGCGAAGTCGGGGGCGTGGGTCATCGCGATGGCGACGAGCTGCTCCGGGGTCCACCGGTCGTAGCGGTGCTCCAGGAAGCCGGGGCCGAAGACCTTCTCCTGGAAGCCGGGGTCGGACGTGACGCTGTAGATGCCGCTGGTGTGGTTGAGCAGCTGACGGACGGTGGTCTTCCGCCCGTCGTGGCCGTTGCCCCGGACGACGCCGGGCAGCCACTTCTCGACCGGGTCGTCGAGGTCGAGGCGGCCCTCGGCCTGGAGCTGGAGGAGGACGGTGGCGACGAAGGTCTTGGTGATGGACCCGACGCGGTAGCGGTCGTTGCCCTTGCGCTCGCCCGCGGTACCGGTCCACGCGTGCCGTCCGTCGCGGGCCTGGGCGACGGCGCCGGGGACGCCGGCGTCGACGGCGGCCTGGAGCGCCTTCTGGGTGGGCGCGTGGTCCTGCTTCACGGGCGCGGGCGCCGCCAGGGCGGGTGCGGCGAGGGCGGTGGCCGCGAGGCCGGCCACCAGGGTGGCGGCGACGACGGTACGGGCGGTGCGTGCGGCTGACATGCGGGCTCCCCTGTTCCTGTTCCTGCGAACGCTGTGCTGCGGTCGGCGGGGAGGACCACGGGGTTGCCGGGACGGTTGAGCGGGAGCGCGGTGGTTGAGCCGTTTTCAGCCGTTCGGAGCATGCGAAGGAGAGGTCAGCCGTTCGACGGATCGGCGAGGCGGGAACGGCCCACGGGAGGTCGCTCGCGCCACAGGTCGAGCCCGATGTCGACGAGGGAGACGCGGGGCAGACCGGGGACGGCGTCGAGCGGATGCCAGGCGGCGAGATCCGTCGAACCGCCGGTCTCGTTGCGCAGGGCACCCCCCGTGACCTGCGCCTCGTAGATGATCCGCAGGCCCTGGAAGTCGCCGGGACCGGCCAGGCGGCGGAGCCAGCTCCGGCGGATCGAGTCGATGCCGAGGAGGGCGGTGGGTTCGGTGAGGTACCCGGTCTCCTCCTCGACCTCGCGGACGACGGTGTCGACGGGCTCCTCGCCGTGGTCCATCCCGCCGCCCGGCAGGGTCCATTGCTTGTTGCCGTCGCTCGACACCCAGCGGGCGAGGAGGACCTCGCCGTCACGGACGCACACGGCGTAGGCCGCCACCCTCAACTCCTGCTTCATGCACAGAGGTTAGAACCAGTACGCGGGATATGTCCGCCCCGCTGCACGGGCTCCCGTGAGACCCACTGCGACGAGGAGGAGGGAGGCGAGCGCGAGAAGGCCGAGAAACGACCAGAACGGCGGGGACTGGAGGGCGACGATGACCGCGGTGGCGGCGGCGGGCGAGTGCGGGGTGCGGGCGCACATCATCACGCCGAGCGCGAGGCCGCCCGCGACGGCGGCGCCCCAGAGACCGGGTCCCGCCACGGCGAGGACCGCGAAACCGGTGAGGGCGGAGAGCAGTTGGCCGCCGACGACCGAGCGCGGCTGGGAGAGCGGCAGGTCGGGGGCGCCCGCGACCAGCGCCATGCTCGCCGCGAGCGGGGGGATGAGCAGGGGCTGGTGGAGGAGGGTGCCGACGGCGACCAGGAGGAGGAGCGCGGTGACGGCGGTCGCGGTACCGGCGAGGAGGACCCGGGGGCGGGGGCGGGCGGGGGGTCCGGGGCGGGCGGCGGCCGGAGGGGCGGTGGCCGTCGCGGGTGCCGGGGTGGCGGTGGCCGGGGTGGCGGTGGCCGAAGTCGTGATGGCCGGAGTGGTGGCGGCCGGGGTGGCAGTGGCCGAAGTCGTGATGGCCGGAGTGGTGGCGGCCGGGGTGGCAGTGGCCGAAGTCGTGGCGGCCGGGGTGGCGGTGGCCGGGGTGATGGGCACGGGCGGTCCTCGGGTCAGGGGGTCGACGGGTTGGCCGGGGAGTACTCCGGTGCGGACCAGCGCAGGGGGCTGCCCGCCGGCGTCTCGGCCGTGCGGTCGACGCGGAAGCGGACGAGGCGCCCCTCGGGGCCGTACTCCGTGTGCGCGAGGCCGCTGAGCTGGAGGGTCGTCCCGGTCTCCCAGTCGAGGAAGAGCAGGCCGGCGCGGCCGTCCTCCTCCAGGTTGCCCAGGGTCAGGAACATCGCGTTGCCGGGGTAGTCCCGCCAGCTGAGCTCCCGGGGCGAACCGACCCGGACGAAGCCGGGGTTGCCGCCGCGGTGGCTGGTGTCGACGCCGTCGGGTGCGGCGGTGGCGACGAAGAAGGTGTCGGCGGCACGGACGCGGCGCACCTGGTCGGGGGTGAGCGCCTCGCCGTGCCGCACGGCACCGGACTCGGGACGGGCGGCGCCGGAGTCGTACAACTCCCGCTTCTGGAGGTACTTCGGGCAGTTGGAGAAGACCTGCTCGGCCTCGATGGCGAGGCCGCGCGCGCTGGGCCGCGCGGTGCCGTTGAGCCGCATGCGGCGGCGGGTGCGGGGGTCGAGGGCGATCGTGCCGACGGGGGTTCCGGCGGCGGTGACGGCCGCGGCGAGCGGGTCGTGGGCGGGGACGCCCCCGGCGACGGAGACGGTGTGCGGGCCGGTGGCGCGGGCGAAGCCGGGCGCCCCGGTGAGCAGCGACGACCAGACCCGGCCGCCGGGGTCCGCGGCGCCGATGACCAGCATCGGCTGGGCCTCCAGGAAGGCGGCGGCGACGGGGCGGATGCCGGGGGTGATGGAGCGGCCCACGTGGGCCGCGAGGTCGCGGACGCCGAAGCGTTCCTGTACGGCGAGGGAGCCGGAGTGGTAGGCGCCCATGAGGTCCTCCAGGGTGAGGGTCGCGGGAGTACGGGCCTTGGCGCGGCCGGCGCGTTCGGGTTGTGCCCACCCTCCTCCAGAGGGGGACCCCCAGCCCCGGCGGAACGCATGCCCACAACCAGGTCCAGTCAGAAGAACCCGCAGGTGGGGGCCGTTCCGACCGGGGCTTCGGCGGATTCCGCACCCGTCGGGACCGAGATCTCCAGGCGGGTGCCGTCCGGGTCGTGGAAGAAGATGCCGCCGGAGGCCGCGCCCTCGCGGTGGGCGACGACGCCCTCGTACGCGAAGGAGGTGCCGCGGGCCGTGAGCGCGGTCTCGGCGGCGCGGACGTGCGCGAGGGACTCGGCCTCGAAGGCGAGGTGGTGCAGGCCGGGCCGGGCGGAGTCGTAGGCGCCCTCGGCCTGCTGCCAGAGGGTGAGGACCAGCCGGCCGTCCTGGCCGAGGAAGGCGTAGCGGCTCTCCCCTTCCTTGCCCTCGCCGAGGACCTCGAAGCCGAGGACGTCTCCGTAGAAGCCGAGCGAGCGCTCCAGGTCGGTGACGTTGAGGCCGACGTGGTGGGTGGTGAGCGTGCCGATCGCGGACATGGCTGTCCCTTCCTCGCAGTGGCCGGCCCCCCTCGGGCTAACCTCTTAATTCGACTTTAAGGGTTAGACGCGAAGGGCGTCAACCGCTCACGTACTCTTGAGGGGTTAGTTCACCGAGGAGGGTGCCCGCCATGACCGCCACCGACCCCAGGCCGCTCACCGGCGAGCCCGTCTCCCTCGACCTGCTCAACACCCGCTGGAACGAGGAGGGCGTCCGCCAGGACCTGCTCACCGGCGTCGAGGGCCTCACCGTCTGGCTCACCGCCAACGGCCTGGCGGACCGGTTCGCCGCCGACGCCACCACCCTGCGCCACACCCTCGCCGCACGGGACGCGCTCTCCGCGCTCGTCGACGCCCCCGGCGACCCCGCCGCCACCGCCCGCGTCGACGCCGTCCTCGACCACGGCCGCATCCGGGCCACCCTCACCGCCGAAGGGCCCGGCGAGGAGGCCGAGTTCGCCGACCCCGCCTGGGGCCCCGGCTGGACCGCCGCCCGCGACTACCTCCACCTGCTGCGCACCGCCCCCGACCGCATCCGGGCCTGCGCCCACGAGGCGTGCATCCTGCACTTCTTCGACACCTCACGGAACGGCACCCGCCGCTGGTGCTCGATGGCGATCTGCGGCAACCGGGCCAAGGCCTCGCGCCACTACGCCCGGACGAAGGAGAGCTGACCCGCGGAGGAGAGCAGACCCGCGAAAGAAGCCGGTCCGCGGAGGAGAGCTGACCCGCGGAGGAAGCCGGCCCCCTCACGCGGCCGGCCCGCGGGACCGTCAACTCGCCCCGGTTGAGACTCATTCCTCCCCTGTGGCGCATCGAGAGCACTGGCGGGTTTACGCCTCGGCGGCAAACCGGCCCCGGATAACTCTCCACAAACCCCTGTCATTTACGAAAGGCTGAGCGGTCATCCGGCACCGGAATCCGGACCCTCTCCTTTCACCAACAGGGATGTAAATGACCACCCCCGAAACTCGGAGCTCCATACCCGGTGGCTCGACGCACGGGCACAGGCGAGCGGCTCGCATCGCCGCCGCCGCCGGTCTCGTCGCCGCGCTCGTCGCGACCGGCGCCGCGCCCGTGCTCGCCACCGAGGCCCCGGCCACCACTCCCCCGGTCAAGGCCTCGGACCCCGCCGACAAGCTCGGTGCCATCGACGCCCAGCGGCTCACCGAGGCGCAGGCGAGCGGCGAGCAGAACGTCACCGTCCTCGTCGCCACCGCCCCCGGCGCCACCGAGCAGGTCGCGAGCCAGCTCGACGCCGTCCCCGGCGCTTCCGTCGGCAACCAGCAGGACGCGCTCGGCTACGTCCGCGTGACGCTGCCGACCGCGAAGGCCGAGGCCGCCATCAAGGCCGCCACGAAGCTCTCCTCCGTGCAGTCGATCGACCTCCAGGCCGAGATCGTCCTGGACGACCCGAGCCCGGACGCGGGCGCGGCGACGGGCGCCGTCGACGGCACCACCGTCACGACGACGTACCCGGCCCCGGGCAAGAACACCCCGGCGAAGAACCCGTACAACCCGTCGCACGAGACGGGCGCGGTCGACTTCGTCAAGGAGCACCCCAAGGCCGACGGCCGCGGCGTGACCATCGGCATCCTGGACTCCGGTGTCGACCTCGGCCACCCGGCCCTGCAGAAGACCACCACCGGCGAGCGCAAGATCGTCGACTGGGTCACGGCGACCGACCCGATCACCGAGGGCGACGCCACCTGGCGTCTGCAGAACGCCCCGGTCACGGGCCCGGTCTTCACCGGTGCCACGCAGAGCTGGAAGGCCCCCGAGGGCTCCTTCCAGTTCAGCCGCTTCACGGAGTCCGTCACCACGGGCGGCGACCCGGCCGGTGACATCAACCGCGACGGCGACACGACCGACGTCTTCGGCCTGCTCTACGACCCGGCCGCCGGAACCGTCCGCGTGGACTCCGACCAGAACAACGACTTCACGGACAACGCGCCGATGAAGCCGTACAAGGACGGGTACCAGCTCGGCTACTTCGGTACCGACAACCCGGCCACCGAGGTCGTCGAGAAGACCCCGTTCGTCGTCGAGATCCGCAAGGACGTCGCGATGGACCCGCTCGGCGGCAGCTGGGTCGGCCAGAAGCGCGACTTCGTCAACGTCGGCCTCGTCGAGTCGTCCCACGGCACGCACGTCGCCGGCATCACCGCCGCCCACGGCCTCTTCGGCGGGAAGATGAACGGCGCCGCGCCCGGCGCGAAGATCGTCTCCTCGCGCGCGTGCACCTGGACCGGTGGCTGCACCAACACCGCCCTCACCGAGGGCATGACGGACCTCGTCGTCAACCGCGGCGTCGACATCGTCAACATGTCGATCGGCGGCCTGCCGCAGCAGAACGACGGCGACAACGTCCGTTCGCGCCTCTACACCCGCCTGATCGACCAGTACGGCGTCCAGCTGGTCATCTCGGCCGGCAACTCGGGCCCCGGCATCAACACGATCGGCGACCCCGGCCTGGCCGACAAGGTCCTCTCGGTCGGCGCGGCCGTCTCCAAGGAGACCTGGGCCGCGAACTACGGCTCGGCCGTCGAGAAGAAGTACGCCATGTTCCCCTTCTCCTCGCGCGGTCCGCGTGAGGACGGCGGCTTCACCCCGACCATCACCGCCCCCGGCTCGGCCGTGAACACCATCCCGACCTGGCTGCCGGGTGCCGGCGTCGCCGAGTCGGGCTACGCCCTGCCCGCCGGTTACGGCATGCTCAACGGCACCTCGATGTCCTCGCCGCAGGCGGCGGGCGCGAGCGCGCTGCTGATCTCGGCCGCGAAGCAGAAGGGCATCGCGCTCACGCCGCTGACCCTGCGGACCGCGCTGACCTCCACCGCGAAGCGCATCCCCGGTGTCGCCGCCCACGAGCAGGGTTCGGGCCGCATCGACATCGTCGAGGCCTGGGAGTCGATCAAGGACGGCGCGACCGCGCACGACTACAAGGTCGAGGCCCCGGTCGACACCGCGATCTTCCCGGCCCCGCACACCGGCACCGGCGTGTACGACCGTGAGGGCGGCCTCAAGGTCGGCCAGAAGAAGGTCTACGACGTCACGATCACGCGCACGAGCGGCCCGGACGCGCCGATCGAGCACGAGCTCGAGCTGAAGAACAACGACGGCACCTTCCGTCTCCTCGGCGACGACGAGATCGACCTGCCGCTGAACACGCCGGTCACGGTCAAGCTCCAGGCCCGCGCCGCCACCGCCGGTGCGCACAGCGTCATCCTGGAGGCCGACGACGAGCGCACCGAGGGCGTCGACAAGCAGATCCTCGCCACCTCGATCGTCGCGAGCGACCTGGTCTCCCCGGGCTACGGCTTCTCCGCCACCGGCTCGGTGCAGCGCAACAGCACCAAGTCCTACTTCGTCACCGTGCCCGAGGGCGCCAAGACGCTGGAGGTCTCGCTGGCCGGTCTGAAGGAGAAGAGCCAGACCCGGTTCATCGCGATCCACCCGTACGGCGTGCCGGTCGACCCGACCGCCACCACGGGCTGCTACCCGCACTACAACCCGGCCAACACCTGCCGCCCGGACCTGCGGTCCTACGCGAACCCGACGGCCGGCGTCTGGGAGATCGAGGTCGAGTCCCGCCGTACGTCGCCGGACCTGGACAACCCGTACACCCTGGGTGCCTCCGTCCTCGGCGCCGACTTCGACCCGGCCGTGCAGACCGTCGCCGAGGCGAAGATCGGCACCCCGGCCCCGGTCCAGTGGACGGTCACCAACCGCTTCGCCGGCATCGAGGGCACGCTCAAGGGCGGCTCGCTCGGCTCGCAGAAGTCCGAGACGCCGACCATCCAGCACCACGAGAAGCAGACGAAGACCGTCACCATCGGTGAGGGCGTCGAGCGTCTCGACATCGCCATCGGCAACACCTCCGACAAGGCCGCCGACCTCGACCTCACGGTCAGCCTGAACGGCAAGCAGGTCGGCCAGTCGGCGGACGGCGACTCGGAGGAGTCCGTCTCCCTCGTGAAGCCGGCCGCGGGCACGTACACCGTCGTCGTCGACGGCTACGCGGTCCACGCCGAGGGCGGCACCACGTACGACTACAAGGACGTGTACTTCTCGTCCGCGCTCGGCACCGTGCAGGTCGACGCCTCGAAGTCGGTCCCGCTGGCCCACGGCGCCTCCGCCCCGTTCGCGGCCGAGGTCCTGGTCGCCGGTGCGGCTCCCGAGGGACGCCAGTTCTTCGGCGAGGTCCAGCTGCTCAACGCCCGCGGCACTGTCGCCGGCGCCGGCAGCGTCCTGATCGGGAACGTCACCCCGTAGCGGATCCAGCTTCCCTGGGGGCGGGCGCCTGGCGCCCGCCCCTTCCCTTTTCGGGTGCCCTCAGGGTCATCGGTCATCCCGTCCCTTGGACAGTGACTCCGCTCCCTACCCGAAGGAGGGGCTTCCAGCCCAAGGGCTGCGGTCCAGCCCGAACCGACCTTTACGTGGCGTAATCACGCTATCACGCTACGGAGCGTCGCTCTCAAGGAGAGAAACGGATTGGACAAGGCGGGCGGGGACATACGCATCATGGACCGGCAGCACCCTGCACATACGTACGGAGGAGTCCCCGTGAAGGTCGGAATCGTCGGAGCCACCGGTCAGGTCGGCACAGTCATGCGGAAGATCCTGGCCGAGCGGAACTTCCCCGTCGACGAGCTGCGGCTCTTCGCCTCCGCGCGCTCCGCCGGCACCGTCGTCGACGGTGTCACGGTCGAGGACGCCTCCACCGCCGACTACGCCGGCCTGGACATCGTGCTCTTCTCCGCCGGTGGCGCCACCTCCAAGGCGCTCGCCGAGAAGGTCGCCTCCCAGGGGGCCGTCGTGATCGACAACTCCTCCGCCTGGCGTCGTGACCCCGAGGTCCCGCTGGTCGTCTCCGAGGTCAACCCGCACGCGATCAAGGACCGCCCCAAGGGCATCATCGCCAACCCGAACTGCACCACGATGGCCGCCATGCCGGTCCTCAAGCCCCTCCACCAGGAGGCCGGGCTGAGCGCGCTCATCGCCACCACCTACCAGGCCGTCTCCGGCTCGGGCGGCGTCGGCATCGCCGAGCTGCGCACGCAGGCGTGTGCCGTGGCCGAGACCGCCGACCAGCTGGCGTTCGACGGCGGGGCCGTCGAGTTCCCCGAGCCCGCCGTCTACAAGCGCCCGATCGCGTTCAACGTGATCCCGCTGGCCGGTTCGATCGTGGACGACGGCTCCTTCGAGACCGACGAGGAGCAGAAGCTCCGCCACGAGTCCCGCAAGATCCTGGAGATCCCGGAGCTCAAGGTCTCCGGCACCTGCGTGCGCGTGCCGGTCTTCTCCGGCCACTCCCTCCAGGTCAACGTCCGCTTCGACCGCCCGATCAGCGTCGAGCGCGCCTACGAGCTGCTCAAGGACGCCGAGGGCGTCGAGCTCTCCGAGATCCCGACCCCGCTCCAGGCCGCCGGCAAGGACGCCTCGTACGTGGGCCGCATCCGCGTCGACGAGACCGTCGAGAACGGCCTCGCGCTGTTCCTCTCCAACGACAACCTGCGCAAGGGCGCCGCGCTGAACGCGGTGCAGATCGCGGAGCTCGTCGCGGCCGAGCTCAAGGGCTGAGACCAGAGGCCGAGGCCCGGGGCCGAGACCAAGGGCTGAGACCAGAGGCCGACGCGTTTCAAGGGCTGAGCAGGCGCTGAGCCCGTACGACACGTCCGAGGGGCGGCTTCCCGTTGCGGGGGCCGCCCCTCCGGCATGTCCGCCGTGCCACAGTTCCTCCATGACCCAGATACCCCAGGGTGCCGACATCGCCGTGCCCCCGCAGGTCCTGCACGTCGCGGTCAGCTGGCGGACCGGGCACGGGGTGCCCGACGTGGACGTGTCGGTGCTGCTCCTGGGGGCCGGGGACCGGGTCAGGGGCGATGCCGACCTGGTCTTCTACAACCACGCCGAGCACCCCTCGGGGGCCGTGCGGCACCTGGGGAGGTCGGCCCCCGGGGCGCCCGGCAGCCCGGCGGCGGACTGGCTGTGGCTGGACCTCGTGCGCGTCGAGCCCGAGGTGCGGCGGCTCGTCGTGGTGGCCTCCGCCGACGGCGGCGCCTTCGGGCAGGTGCCGGGGTTCGACGTGCGGGTCACAGACGCGGCTGGGGCCCCCGTGGCGTACTGCGCGATCGAGGGCGCCACGACCGAGACGGCCTTCGTCTGCGGGGAGTTCTCCCGGTGGGACGGCGGCTGGCGCTTCCGCGCGGTCGGTCGGGGGTACGCCGGGGGGCTCGCCGGCCTCGCGACGGGCTTCGGCATCGTGGTGGAACCCCCGCCCCCGCCGATCCCGGGCCCCGGCTACGTACCGCCGCCGCCCGCGCCGGCGCCCGTCGCCCCACCCGCCCCGACGGCCGATCCGTACGGCGGGGAGTTCCGGCCCGCCGTGTACCAGGGGCGCGGCAAGGAGACCGTGCGCTGCGACCCGGAGCTGCCGCCGGGCCGCTGGGTGCTCCTGGAGATCGAGTCGTACCACTCGCTCTCCACCACCATCGAGACCTGCGACGCCCACGGCCGCGCCGAGGAGTACCTGCTGGCGGCGTACGAGGACGACGTCCGCGCCCGTACCGTCGCCCTCGTCCCGCGCGCCCGGCCGCTGACCCTGCGGGTGGAGGCCGACGCCCCCTGGACCCTGCGGGTCCTGCCCCTCTCCCACGCGCGCCGCTTCGACAGCCACGTCGAGGGCCGCGCGCACGATCTGGTGGTCTACGACGGGCCGCCCGGCGTCCTCGACTTCCTGCACCGGGGGGAGTCCCGGGTCACCGTGCACCGGCACGCTCCGCCGCACGATCCCCTCTACGACGACGAGGAGCGGGACCTGCTGGTCGACGACACCGGCGAGGTCCGGGTGAGCGTGCCCCTGCCCGGGCCCGGACTGCTGCGGATCAGCGGTGACGGACCGTGGAAATGCGCCGTGCGCCGCTGAGGCACCCCGTGGAAGGATGGCCCAAACGTCACGAAACCGAGGAGTTGACCGGGTGCCTGGCACAAACCTGACCCGTGAAGAGGCTCAGCAGCGGGCGGCGCTGCTGACCGTGGACGCGTACGAGGTCGAACTCGACCTCACCGGTGCGCAGGAGGGCGGCACCTACCGGTCCGTCACCACCGTCCGCTTCGATTCCGCCGAGGCCGGCGCCGAGACCTTCATCGACCTCGTCGCCCCCGCCGTCCACGAGGTCGTGCTCAACGGCCACGCGCTGGAGATCGGCGCCGTCTTCCGGGACTCCCGGATCGCCCTGCGCCACCTGCAGGCGGGCCGGAACGAGCTCAAGGTCGTCGCCGACTGCGCGTACACCAACACCGGTGAGGGCCTGCACCGCTTCGTCGACCCGGTCGACGACCAGGCCTATCTGTACACCCAGTTCGAGGTGCCGGACGCGCGGCGGGTCTTCGCGTCCTTCGAGCAGCCCGACCTCAAGGCGACCTTCCAGTTCACCGTGAAGGCCCCGGCGGGCTGGAAGGTGATCTCCAACTCGCCGACGCCGGAGACGCCGAAGGACGACGTGTGGGTCTTTGAACCCACGCCCCGCATCTCCACCTACATCACGGCCCTGATCGTCGGCCCGTACCACGCGGTGCACTCCTCGTACGAGAAGGACGGGCAGAGCGTCCCGCTCGGCATCTACTGCCGTCCGTCGCTCGCCGAGTTCCTCGACGCGGACCACATCTTCGACGTCACCCGTCAGGGCTTCGGCTGGTTCCAGGAGAAGTTCGCGTACGACTACCCGTTCGCGAAGTACGACCAGCTCTTCGTGCCGGAGTTCAACGCGGGCGCGATGGAGAACGCGGGCGCGGTCACCATCCGCGACGAGTACGTCTTCCGCTCGAAGGTGACGGACGCGGCCTACGAGCGGCGCGCCGAGACGATCCTGCACGAGCTCGCCCACATGTGGTTCGGCGACCTCGTCACCATGGAGTGGTGGAACGACCTCTGGCTGAACGAGTCGTTCGCCACCTTCACCTCCGTCGCCTGCCAGGCCTCGGTGGCCGGCACCCGCTGGCCGGGCGCCTGGACGACCTTCGCCAACTCGGAGAAGACCTGGGCCTACCGCCAGGACCAGCTGCCGTCGACCCACCCGATCATGGCGGAGATCAACGACCTGGAGGACGTGCTCGTCAACTTCGACGGGATCACGTACGCCAAGGGCGCCAGCGTCCTGAAGCAGCTCGTCGCCTACGTCGGCGAGGACGAGTTCTTCAAGGGCGTCCAGGCCTACTTCCAGGCGCACGCCTTCGGCAACACGCGCCTCTCCGACCTGCTCGGCGCGCTGGAGGAGACCTCCGGCCGTGACCTGAAGACCTGGTCGAAGGCATGGCTGGAGACGGCCGGCATCAACATCCTGCGCCCGGAGATCGAGACCGACGAGAACGGCGCGATCACCGCCTTCACCGTCAAGCAGGAGGCCCCCGCGCTGCCCGCCGGCGCCAAGGGCGAGGCCGTCCTCCGTCCGCACCGGATCGCCGTCGGCTTCTACGACCTCGACGCGAACGGCAAGCTGGTCCGCACCGAGCGCCTGGAGCTCGACGTCGAGGCCGCCGAGCTGACCTCCGTACCGCAGCTGGTGGGCAAGGCCCGCCCGGCGGTCGTCCTCCTCAACGACGACGACCTGTCGTACGCGAAGGTCCGCCTCGACGAGGTGTCCCTCACCAACGTGACCGCGCACCTCGGCGACTTCGCCGACTCGCTGCCGCGCGCCCTGTGCTGGGCCTCCGCCTGGGACATGACCCGCGACGGCGAGCTGGCCACCCGCGACTACCTGGAGCTCGTGCTCTCCGGTGTCGCCAAGGAGTCCGACATCGGCGTGGTCCAGTCGCTCCAGGGCCAGGTCAAGGCGGCTCTCGAGCTGTACGCGGCGCCGGAGTGGCGGGCCGAGGGCCTGGCGCGCTGGGGCACCTTCGCGCAGGAGCAGCTGCGGGCGACCGAGCCGGGCAGCGACCACCAGCTGGCGTGGGCTCGCGCGTTCGCGGCGACCGCCCGTACGGACGCGGAGCTCGACGTGATCGCCGGGCTGCTCGACGGTGGCGAGGTCGTCGAGGGCCTGGCCGTCGACACCGAACTGCGCTGGGCGTTCGTGCAGCGGCTCGCGGCCACCGGCCGCTTCGAGGAGGCGGAGATCGCCGCCGAGCTGGAGCGCGACCGTACGGCGGCGGGCGAGCGCCACGCGGCGGCCGCGCGCGCGGCGCGTCCGACGGAGGCCGCGAAGGCCGAGGCCTGGGCCCTGGTCGTCGAGGACGACAAGCTAGCGAACGCGGTGCAGGCGGCCGTCATCGGCGGCTTCGTGCAGTCCGACCAGCGTGAGCTGATCGCTCCGTTCTCGGCGAAGTACTTCGCGTCGATCAAGGGCGTCTCGGAGACCCGCAGCCACGAGATCGTGCAGCAGATCGTGGTCGGTCTCTACCCGACGCTCCAGGTCTCGCAGGAGACGCTGGACGCGACGGACGCGTGGATCGCCGAGCACAAGCCGGTCCCGGCGCTGCGCCGTCTGGTGACGGAGTGCCGCGCGGGCGTCGAGCGCGCCCTGAAGGCCCAGGCGGCCGACGCGGCGGCCGCCCGCTAGTCACGCGGTGGTACGGAGAAGGGGCGCCCTCCCCCGTGGAGGCGCCCCTTCGCCGTGTCCGGGATCCGCCCGGCGGGCGGGCGTCGGCGCGCGGCCGCGCCGCCGGGCGGAGAACCGGGGCGGGGGTGTCCCGTGGGTCGGCCGCGAGCCCGGCCTGACCGGCAGGCACCCCCTCGGTCAGCCGCCGAGTGCCGCGTACCGGGCGCGCAGGTCGGACGCGCCCTGCTCCGTCAGCGTGCCGTGGAGCCGCATCCGGGCGACGCCGCCGTCGGGGAAGGCGTCGAGGCGGACGTGGGTGACGACGGCCCGGGCGGGGAGCTTGAAGCGGTGCAGGGTGTCGGGCTGGAGACGGGTCCGGGGGATGATCTCGAACCACTCGCCCGTGTCGCCGTTACGGCCCTGGAGCGCGATCCAGCCGGCCGAGTTGCCCTTGAGGTAGGCGGTGTCGATCTCGACGGCGCGGACGGCGCCCTGGGCGGCGAGCCGGAAGCGGACCCAGTCGTTGGTGCCGCGCACCCGGCGGCGGCGGTTCTCCCAGCCGTCGTCCATCTTGCGGGAGGTGCCGGGCAGGATGATCTGCGTCGGCGAGGAGTAGAACCTGTCCGAGGCGTCCTCGTACGAGCCTCCGTTGAGTACGGAGATCAGGTCGAGGGTGCCGAGGAGGTCCAGCCACTCGGGGTCGGGCACGACCTCGCCGTGGACCCGGAGGCGGGCGATGCCGCCGTCGGGGTGCTGGCAGAGCCGCAGGTGGGTGTAGCGGCGCTCGACGTCGATCGCGAAGCCGTTGGCGGCGTGGCCGCGTACGGGGGTCGGCGGGACGAGCTCCTCCCACGTGGCGTCGAGCAGCTCGGCGGGGCTGGGCGAGCCCTCCACCGCGGTGGCCTGGATGCTCACGCGCTGCGGGTAGTTGCCGCGGAAGTGGGCGGTGTCGACGACGATCCCGCGGATCACGCCGGGGGCGCCGAGGCGGACGATCGCCCAGTCGTGGTCCTCGGGGACGGGGAAGACGTTCTCGGCGTCGGCGCCACGGCGGCGGCGGGTCTCCCAGCCGTCCATGATCTTGCCCTTGTGGCCGAAGTGCTCCGGGTCGAAGACGGCCCGCTCGCGGACGAGGAGGTTCTCGCGCTCGGCGAAGAACTCGTCGTTGGCGGCCACGACTCCGGCGCCGAGCCGGCGGTCGGCGAGGTCGACGAGCTCGGTGAAGGGGAAGTCGCCGGAGCGGTAGTCGGCGTACGGGTCGCCGCCGGAGTAGGGGGCGGCGTCGTTGGCGTGCGGGTCCTGGGTTTCGTCGAGGCTGCTCATGGATCGAGCTTCCCCTCGCCCATCACCCGCGGTCCATCGAATGTTTTCGACGATGTTCTTCAGTTCTTCCGAACGGTTTCGCGCGCGGCGGCGGCCTGCCGGAGCGCGGCGAGCACCCGGGCCACCGCCGGGCCCTCCTCCGCCCCGCGCCGTACGGCCGCGACGACATGGCGGCGCGGCTGGTCGACCGAGAGGACCCGCATGACGACCCCGGTGCCGCCCCGGCGTTCGGCGGAGGCCATCCGGGGTACGAGGGCGATGCCGAGACCCGCCTCGACCATGGCGAGGATCGCGGTCCAGCCGGAGGCGCTGTGGGCCTGCTCGGGTACGAACCCGGCGGCCTCGCAGGCGGCGGTGGTGATCTCGGACCAGGGTCCCGAGCCGCCGAAGATCCAGGGCTCGGCGGCGAGGTCCGCGAGGCGGAGGCCGGGCGCGTCGGCGAGCGGGTGCCCGGCGGGCAGGGCGATGTCGAGCGGGTCGGCGAGGAGGGGGAAGCGGCTGAACTTGGGGTCGCGCACGGAGGGCGCGTGGGCGGCGAGCGAGAGCGCCAGGTCGACCTCGCCGGCCGTGAGCAGCTCGTACGCCTCCGCCGCCTCGGCCTCCCGGATACGGACGTCGAGTCCGGGGTGGGCGGTCCGCAGCCGGCGCACGGCGGGGACGACGAGCGCGGGCACGGCCGTCGGGAAGGCGGCCACCCGCAGCTGCCCCGCCTCGCCCCGCAGGTACCCGTCGAGTTCGGCGTCGGCGCGCTCCAGCTGTGCGAAGACCACCTCCGCGTGGCGGAGCACGAGGTGGGCGGCGTCGGTGAGCCGGACCCGGCGGCCCTGTGCCTCCAGGAGCCGTACGCCGAGCTGCTTGGCGAGGTTGGTGAGCTGCTGCGACACGGCCGAGGGGGTCATGAGCAGGGCCTCCGCGGTCGCGGTGACGGTGCCGCGGTCACGGAGGGTGCGGAGGATCCGGAGCTTCTTGATGTCCCACTCGGTCATGGGGCGCAACCTACCGGGGCGCCTTACCGCCGCACCCCGGAAACCTCCAGGCCCGCCGAAACCTTCCGGCCGTTCTCTTCAGTCGAACCGAACGGTTCGGCCTTCTCGACGCCCTTCGGGGTGCGGGGTCCCATCTGTCCGGCCAGGGTGGCGCCGAAGGCGATCACCATGCCGAGCAGCTGCACCGGGCCGAGCGCCTGGCCGAGCGCCACCCAGCCGATGATCGCCGCGGTGATCGGCGAGAGGGGGCCGAGGAGCGTGGCCGAGGAGGCGCTCAGCCGCTCGATGCCGCGGAACCAGAGGAAGTACGAGATCGCGGTGTTGCCGAAGGCCAGGTAGGCGTAGCCGGCCAGGTTGGCGCCGGTCAGGGCCGGCGGGGCGCCCTCGACCAGGAAGGCGACCGGCAGGATGATCAGGCCGCCCGCGGTGAGCTGCCAGCCGGTGAGCGCGAGGGCGCCGACGCCTTCGGGGCGGCCCCAGCGCTTGGTGAAGACGATGCCCGCCGACATCGAGAGGGCGGAGAGCAGCCCGGCGATCACACCGACGAGGTCGAGCGCGGCCCCGGCCTTGAGGACCACGAGACTGACACCGAAGGCGGCGGCGACGGCGGTGATCAGGGACTTGGCCGTGGGCCTGTCGCCCAGGAAGAGGGCGGCGAGGCCGACGACGAAGAGCGGGCCCACGGAGCCGACGACGGCGGCGACGCCACCGGGGAGCCGGTAGGCGGCGAGGAAGAGCAGCGGGAAGAAGGCGCCGATGTTGAGGGCGCCGAGGACGGCCGCCTTCCCCCACCAGGCCCCCTGCGGGAGCTTGCGGGTGAGCGCCAGGAGCAGGAGCCCGGCGGGCAGGGCCCGCATGAGGCCGGTGAAGAGGGGCCGGTCGGGCGGCAGGAACTCCGTGGTGACGACGTAGGTGGAGCCCCAGGAGATCGGGGCGAGGGCGGTCAGTGCGACGACGGCGGCCTTGCGGGACATGACGGGTTCCCCCTGACGCGGAGCTCCGGCGCTGCGGACACCGGACTGGCTTGGCGATAATTAACTTAGCACTAAGCTACTTACTCGCAAGTGGCTTTCTTGCCATCGAGTTGCCGCCGAGAGGAGACTGGCCACATGGAGACGAAGAGCCCGGCCCCCGCACCGGAACCGGCCCCGACACCGGCCCCCTCGCACGACGCCGTCGACGCCATCACCGACCAGTGGGCCGTCGTCCGCCCCGACCTGGACACCGTGCCGATGGCCGTCTTCGGGCGGATCTACCGGCTGGCCAACGCCATGCGCGGCAGGGTGGACAAGGCGTACGCGCCCTACGGCATGGCGCTCGGGGAGTTCGACGTCCTCGCGACCCTGCGCAGGTCCGGGAAGCCGTACACGCTCTCACCGCGCGAGCTGACCGCCACGCTGATGATCACCACCGGCGGGATGACCGGCCGGCTGGACAAGCTGGAGAAGGCCGGGCTGCTCACCCGCAGCCCCGACCCGCACGACCGGCGCGGGCTGCGGGTCACCCTCACCGAGCGCGGCAAGGAACTGGTCGACCAGGCCGTCGGCGCCGGGCTCGGGCAGCAGCGGGCGGCCCTGGCGTCGGCGCTCACCGAGGACGAGGCGGAGCAGCTGGCCGGACTGCTCCGCAAGCTGCTCGCGACCACCGTGTAGACCCGGCGGGCGGCGCCTGTGGAGGCGTGTGCACGCACGCGAGGGCGCCGCACGGTACGTCGGTACCGTGCGGCGCCCTCGGAGAGAGACGAGGAGGCGGTTACGCCTTCTTGGACTTGTCGAGCACCATCACCAGGCCGGCGATGACCAGGAACAGCGCCAACGGGGCGACCACGAACAGGCCGAGGGTCTCGACGACCTCCAGCTTGGGGGCCGGGTCGTCACCGTCGTCGCGGGTGAGCGCGAGCGCGGGGGACGACATGAGCAGCATCATCAGCGTCGTACCGGCCGCGACGGCGCCGGCGCGCAGGGCGTTCTTCTTGTCCACGGTGCAAACGTAGCGAACACCTAAACGGACCGCGCGCCCGGGGGTACCGTACGGGCGTTCCCGGGGTCCGTACGAGCGTTCCCCGACCCTCCTTCCGGGTCCGTACGGTCGTGCAACTCGCGGAGCAGCGCGTGGGCGCGGGGCGAGGACGCGAGGCGCTCCAGGGTGAGCGGCTGACCGTCGGGGCCCGCGACCGGCAGCCGCCAGTTGGGGTACTCGTCCCAGGTGCCCGGCAGGTTCTGCGGCCTGCGGTCCCCCACCGCGTCCGGCAGCCACACCCCCACCATCCGGGCCGGGGTGCCCAGCAGGAACCGGTGCACGGCCCGGATCTCGGCCTCCTCGTCCCCCGGCCCCTCCGGGAGCAGCCCGAGCCGCTCGAACAGGCCGAGCCACTCCGCGGTCTCGGCCGCGTCCACCGCCCGGTCGTGTGCCGGGTCGCCGTCGAGCAGCCCGAGCCGGTGCCGCAGGGCGATGTGGTCGCCGGAGAGCCGGGCGGCCGTGGAGGGCAGGTCGTGGGTGGTGGCGGTGGCCACGCACTCCGCGCGCCACTCCTCCGGGGGCACCGGTCGGCCGCCGCCCGCCCAGTCCCGCTCGAACCAGAGCACGGAGGTCCCGAAGACCCCGCGCCGGGACAGCTCCTCCCGCACCCCCGGCTCGACCGTGCCGAGGTCCTCGCCGATGACGAGGGCCCCCGCGCGGTGCGCCTCCAGGGCGAGGACGGCGAGCATCGCCTCGGCGTCGTACCGGACGTACGTCCCTTCGGTGGGCTCGCTGCCCTCCGGCACCCACCAGAGCCGGAAGAGACCCATGACGTGGTCGATGCGCAGGGCGCCCGCGTGGCGCAGGAGTTCGCGCAGGAGTCCCCGGTACGGGGCGTAGCCCGCGGCCGCGAGGGCGTCGGGCCGCCACGGCGGCAGGCCCCAGTCCTGGCCCCGGGCGTTGAAGGCGTCGGGCGGGGCGCCGACCGACATGCCGACGGCGAAGGCCTCCTGCTGGGCCCAGGCGTCCGAGCCCTCCGGGTGGACGCCGACCGCCAGGTCGTGGACGATCCCGATCTCCATCCCGGCCTCCCGGGCGGCCTCGGCGGCCCCGGCCAGCTGCCGGTCCGTCAGCCAGGCCAGCCGGCAGTGGAAGTCGACCCGGGCGGCGAGGGCGGGGTCGGCGCGCACGACGCGCTCCGCCGAGCGCGGCTCGCGCAACTCCTCGGGCCAGCCGCGCCAGTGGGGACCGTGCCGCTCGGCGAGGGCCTGGTAGGTGGCGTGGTCCTCCAGGGCACGGCCCCGCTCGGCGAGGAAGTGGTGGTAGTCGGCGCGCCGCCCCGGCCCGAGCTCCACGCTGCCGACGACGATCTCCAGGGCCCGCCGCTTGAGCTCCCACACGGCGTCCCGGTCGATCAGCGCGCCCTTGCCGAGGACCCGCTCGCGCAGTTCGGCCGCCTCCGCGAGGATCCGGTCGAGCCCCTCACGGTGGCCCGGGTCCACGTGCGCGTACTCGGGGACGGCCTCGATCCGCAGATGGACGGGGTCGGGGAAGCGGCGCGAGGACGGGCGGTACGGGGAGGGGTCGCTCGGCACCCCGGGCACGCCCGCGTGCAGCGGGTTGACCTGGACGAAGCCGGCTCCGTGCGTCCGGCCCGCCCAGGTGACGAGCTCCCGCAGGTCCCCGAGGTCCCCCATGCCCCATGAGCGGGTCGAGAGCAGCGAGTAGAGCTGGACGAGCAGCCCGTACGTACGCCGCCCGGGGCCGGGCACGCGCGCGGGGCTCACGATCAGGGTGCTGGTCGCGGCGCGCCCGTCGGGGGCCTGCGCCTCGACCGTGTGGACGCCGAGGGGCAGCCGCTCCCAGTCCTGACCGGTGAGGACCGCGCCCTCCTCGGTGGTCACCCGCAGCCGGGTGCCGGGCGGCAGACCCTCCGGGGGGCGGGCGGGTCCCTCGTCCCTCCGCCGGACCAGGGTGGGAGGCAACAGGCGCTCCCGGTCGGCCCGTTCCACCGCGTCGAGGGCGGTGGCGACCGCCTCCGGCGTGGTCGCGTCCACGCCCAGGGCGCCGAGGACGGCCACCACGGCGGCGTCCGGCACGGCGACGGTGACGCCCGCGGAGGGGCTGTACTCGGTGGCGACGCCGTGACGGGCGGCGAGACGGGCCAGGGTCACTTCACACTCCGGGGGACTCCGTGGCGCCCGCGCTGCCGCGGGCGGTGGGTTCGCTGGTGAGGGGGGCCGCCTCGGTCAGGGGCGGCTCGCTGGTGAGGGGCGCGGCGTCGGGGAGCGGCAGTTCGCTGGTCAGCGGCGCGGCGTCGAGGAGCGGCGGTTCGCCGGTCAGCGGCGCGCCGGCGGGTGCCGACTGGTGGGGAATCCGTATCCGTCCGAGCTGGTGGTCGGTCGTGCTCACGGGGGGTCTCCCGGGTTTCGTCTCGTCAGGTGGACCTGGGGGTAACGACTGAGCCCTACCCACCGCACCTCGTTTTACCGGCGGAAAGTGGCGAAGTGCCGTCATCTCCGTGACGGCTCGCCGGGCAAAGCCGACACATCGGCCACCTGCATTGACACCTCCGTGCGACGGGTGGTGGGCTCGTGACCCACTCGTGACCGACCGGCAGCGCGGCCGACCGCGTCGAAGGGAGTTCCCGTGCACCTCGGGCGCAGGAAGCGGACGGCGACGGCGGTCGCCGCCGCCGTCATCGGCGGGCTCCTCGGCGGCGCGGCCCCGGGCGCGGTGCAGGCGGCCCCCGTGCCGCCGTCGGCCGACGCGCCCGCGACGACCCCGACGGGCCCGGCGGCGACGGCGACGGCCACCGCGGGCCCCTCTCCGAGCGGGACTTCCGGGGCCACGCGCGTGCCCGCGTCCGCGTCCTCGTCCGGCGGGGTCTCCGAGGCCGAGGTGCCCGCCGTCTGGCCCCGTCCGCAGTCACTGGCCGGCCGCGGTCCCGCCGTACGCCTCGGGGACGAGGTGACGCTGCTCGCGGACGACGACGCCGATCCGTATGCCCTCGCCGCCCTGCGGGAACTGCTGGCGGCCGCCGGGGTACGGACCGTCCACACCGGGCTCCCGGGCGGGGGCCCGGTCTTCCGGGTCGCGGGTCCCTCGGGCGAGGCCGCGGAGGAGGCCCTGGCGGCCCTGCGCGTGCCCGAACGGCTCGATCTGCCGCGCGGCGGCTACCGGCTCGCGACGGGCCGCGTCCAGGGGCGGGACACGGTAGTCCTGGACGGGGTCGGCGACGACGGGCTGTTCCACGCCGTCCAGACGCTGCGTCAGCTGATCGGCACCGGGCGGGAGGTCCCCGGGGTCGTCGTGCGCGACTGGCCCGGCACGGCCGAGCGCGGCCTCACCGAGGGCTTCTACGGCCGGCCCTGGACCCGGGAGCAGCGCCTCGCGCAGATCGACTTCCTGGGCCGTACCAAGCAGAACCGCTATCTGTACGCGCCCGGCGACGACCCGTACCGCCAGGCGCAGTGGCGCGAGCCCTACCCGGCCGAGCAGCAGGCGGAGTTCCGCGCGCTCGCCGAGCGGGCCCGGGCCCACCACGTGACGCTCGGCTGGGCCGTGGCGCCCGCCCAGTCCATGTGCCTGTCCTCCGGCGCCGACATGGCCGCGCTGACGCGGAAGTTCGACGCGATGTGGGCGCTGGGGGTGCGCTCCTTCCAGCTCCAGTTCCCGGACGCCGGCTACGGCGAGTGGCACTGCTCGAAGGACGCCGACACCTTCGGGCGGGACGCCGGGGGCGCCGCCGCGGCGCACGCGCGCGTGGCGAACGCCGTCGCCCGTCACCTCGCCGAGCGGTACCCGGACGCCGAGCCGCTGACGGTGCTGCCGACGGAGTACTACCAGGACGGCGCGACCGCCTACCGCACGGAGCTCGCCGGGGCCCTCGACGCGGACGTACGGGTCGCGTGGACGGGCGTCGGGGTCGTCCCCCGCACGATCACCGGCGGCGAGCTCGCCGGGGCCCGCGAGGCGCTGGGCCACCCGCTGGTCACGATGGACAACTACCCGGTCAACGACTACGCGCAGGACCGGCTGTTCCTCGGCCCCTCCACCGGCCGGGACCCGGCCGTGGCCGCCGGGTCCGCCGCCTTCCTCGCGCACGCCATGGAGCAGCCCGCGGCCTCCCGCATCCCGCTCTTCACCGCCGCGGACTACGCCTGGAACCCGAAGGGCTACCGGCCGCAGGAGTCCTGGCGTGCCGCCGTCGACGACCTGGCGGGCCCGGACCCGGACGCCCGCGAGGCGCTGCGGGCGCTCGCCGGGAACGACGCCTCCTCGATCCTCGACCCGAAGGGCGAATCGGCCTACCTGAAGCCGCTCCTGGCCGCTTTCCGGTCCTCGCGCACGAGCACCGACACCGTGGTGAAGGAGAAGGCGGCGCGTGAACTGCGGGCCGCGTTCACCGTGATGCGCGGGGCCCCCGAGCGGCTCGCGGCCACCGCAGACGGCGCCCTGGACGACGAGACGGGCCCGTGGCTGGAGCAGCTCTCGCGGTACGGCCTCGCGGGCGAGACCGCGGTCGACATGCTGCTGGCCCAGACGCGCGGCGACGGCGCGGCGGCCTGGCAGGCGCAGTTGCGCCTCGAACCGCTGCGGGAGGCCCTGGAGGCCTCCCCGGTGACGGTCGGCTCGGGGGTCCTCGACCCCTTCCTCACGCGCGCGGTGGCCGAGTCGGAGGCCTGGACCGGCGCCGACAGGACCCCGGCGCGGCAGGCGGAGCGCGCCCCCGACTCGTACACCGTGCGGCTGGACCGGGCGCGGCCCGTGGAGGCCCTGACGGTGCTGAGCGAGCCGAGCACGCGCGCGGGTACGGGTGCGGGCGCGGGCGCACGCGTGGAGGCGTACGTCCCCGGGGAGGGCTGGAGGCCGCTCGGCCCCCTGTCGGTCTCCGGCTGGACGCAGACCGAGTTGAAGGGGCTGCGCGCGGACGCGCTGCGGGTCGTGTGGGACGGCGAGGGGCCCGCCCCCGAGGTGCGCTCGCTGGTGCCGTGGTTCGCGGACGGGCCGCGCGCCGGACTCACGTTGGCCCGCACGGAGACCGACGCGGAGATCGGCGGCCCCGCGCAGCGCGTGGACGTCGAACTGTCGGGGCTGCGCGCGGGCGAGGTGCGCGGGCCGATGACGGCGAAGGCCCCGAAGGGGATCGCGATCCGGCTCCCGAAGCAGGCCGTGGTGGAGCGCGGCGCCCGGACGACCGTCCCGCTGGAGGTGTCGGTGGGCGCGGACGTGCCGGCCGGCTCGTACCGGGTGCCGGTGTCGTTCGCGGGCGAGGAGCGGGTGCTGACCGTGCGGGCGTTCCCCCGAACGGCGGGCCCGGACCTGGCGCGCGCGGCGACGGCCTCCTCCTCGGGCGACGAGACCCCGGACTTCCCCGCCGCGTCGGCGGTGGACGGCGACGCGGCGACCCGCTGGTCCTCCCCTGCGGAGGACGGCTCCTGGTGGCAGGTCGAGCTGGCCGAGCCCGCCCGGATAGGGCAGGTGGTGCTGCACTGGCAGGACGCGTACGCCTCGCGCTACCGCGTCCAGGTCTCGGCCGACGGCCGCGTCTGGCGCACGGCGGCGACCGTCTCGGACGGGCGGGGCGGCCGGGAGTCGGTCCGGATGGACGCGACGGACACGCGCTTCCTGCGGGTGCAGGGGGAGGCACGGGCGACCCCGTACGGCTACTCGCTCTGGTCGGTGGAGACGTATGCGGTGGCCCCGCAGGACCCGCCGGGGAAGCCGGGGACGCCGGAGCAGCCGAAGGAGCCGGAGCAGCCGTCGGAGGCGACTCCCGCCCCCACGCCCACGCCCACGCCCGAGGACCGGGACACCCCCTGACGGGTGCCCCGTCCCCGTACGCGAAAGGCTCCGTACCCGAAAGCGCCTCCCGTACACGAGAGCCCCCGGGTACGCGAAAGGCCCGGCTCAACCCGTCGTCAGCGCCCCCACAGGGGCGTCCGCGACGGAGTCGATCCGGGCCATCACGTCCTCGGCACCGTACGGCTGGAGGTAGGGCAGCCAGCGGGGGTCCCGGTGTCCGGTCCCGATGATCCGCCAGGCCAGGCCGGTCGGCGGGGCCGGTTGGTGCCGTAGCCGCCAGCCGATCTCGCGCAGGTGCCGGTCGGCTTTGACGTGGTTGCAGCGGCGGCAGGCCGCCACCACGTTCTCCCAGGCGTGCGTGCCCCCTCTGCTGCGCGGGACGACGTGGTCGACGCTCGTCGCGACGCCCCCGCAGTACACGCAGCGCCCGCCGTCGCGGGCGAAGAGGGCTCTGCGGGTCAAGGGAACGGGCCCCCGGTAGGGGACCCGCACGAAGCGCTTCAGTCGCACCACGCTGGGAGCGGGGAGGACTTGGGTCTCGCTGTGCAGGAAGGCGCCGGATTCCTCGATACAGAGAGCCTTGTTCTCCAGTACGAGGACGAGTGCGCGGCGGAGCGGTACGACGCCGAGCGGCTCGTACGACGCGTTGAGGACCAGGACATGCGGCACGGATGCCTCCAATGGCGCCGGCGGCGCGTGGCTCGCGCCGGGACGAACTGCTCTCAGTCTCTCCTCATGCCTGGTCGGAGCGCCACCACGTACCGGAATCGGGATGACGGGCCCGGGGTGTTCTCGACCACATCGGCATCTCTTCCTGTTCTTGCCCAGGTGAGGTCCGTCTCTCCCTCGAACACGGCAACAGGACCACGCCCGATGCCCCGTTAGTGTGGATGGTCCTGCGTGCTCGATACCTGGAGGTTGCCCCGTGTTCTGGTCCGCCCTTGCGGCTGCCACCGATCCCCAACCCCTTCCGGTGACCCTGGACGAGGCGACGGAGCAGGCCACGAACGCGGCGAGCTGGGTGGAGGAGAACTGGTCCACCTGGCTGAACACCGGGCTGCGCATCCTGCTGATCCTGGTCGTCGCGCTGCTGCTGCGGATGGCCGTCCGCCGTGCCCTGACGAAGCTGATCGACCGTATGAACCGCTCGGCGCAGGCGGTGGAGGGGACGGCCCTCGGCGGTCTCCTCGTCAACACCGAGCGGCGGCGGCAGCGGTCCGAGGCGATCGGTTCGGTCCTGCGTTCGGTCGCGTCGTTCCTGATCCTGGGCACGGCCGGGCTGATGATCCTCGGCGCCTTCAAGATCGACCTGGCGCCGCTGCTGGCCTCGGCCGGTGTGGCCGGTGTGGCGATCGGCTTCGGCGCCCGGAACCTGGTGACGGACTTCCTGTCCGGTGTCTTCATGATCCTGGAGGACCAGTACGGGGTCGGTGACTCGGTCGACGCGGGCGTGGCCTCCGGCGAGGTCGTCGAGGTCGGGCTGCGCGTGACGAAGCTCCGCGGGGTGGACGGCGAGATCTGGTACGTACGCAACGGCGAGATCAAGCGCATAGGGAATCTGAGCCAGGGCTGGGCGACGGCGGGCGTGGACGTGACCGTCCGGCCGACGGAGGACCTGGAGCAGGTCCGGTCGGTGATCACCGAGGCGGCGGAGTCCATGGCGAAGGAGGAGCCGTGGAACGAGCGCCTGTGGGGGCCGGTCGAGGTGCTCGGTCTGAGTGAGGTGCTGCTCGACTCGATGACGGTCCGGGTCTCGGCGAAGACGATGCCGGGCAAGGCGCTGGGCGTGGAGCGCGAGCTGCGCTGGCGCATCAAGCGGGGCCTGGACGAGGCCGGCATCCGGATCGTGGGCGGGGTCCCGGCGCAGGCGGAGGAGTCCGCGGCCGACCCGACGGCGGGCATGTCGGCCCCGTCGGCGTTCGCCTCGACGACCTCGCCGCAGTCGGCGGCGGCGACTCCGCTGCCGAGGACGGACCTCACCAAGTAGCCGGACCTCTCCGGGTCACACGGACGGGCGGACAGGACGCCCCCGCAGGTAACGCTTTGGTTGCCTTCGGGGGCGTCTCGCGTTCCCGGGTATTGACGCCCGCGTGACGGCCGCCTTACCTTCCTCCCACCGAATAGGAAACTTTCCTAACAGTGTGATCGAGGAAACAGGTTCCGGCAGGCAGCAGAATGGCCGGACCCGACCAGTTCGAAGGGCAGGTGCGACCGTCATGGCCGGTACGACCCCGGGAACCCCCGGTACTCCGCGCGTGCTGCGCGCCATGAACGACCGCGCCGCCCTCGACCTGCTCCTCGAACACGGCCCGCTCTCGCGGACCCGGATCGGCAAGCTCACCGGCCTGTCCAAGCCGACCGCCTCCCAGCTGCTCGCCCGGCTCGAAGCCGCCGGGCTCGTCGTCGCCACCGGCACCACCGCGGGCCGGCCCGGACCGAACGCCCAGCTCTACGCGGTCAACGCACGAGCCGCGTACGCCGCCGGACTCGACGTCAACCAGCACCGCATCCACGCCGCCGTCGCCGACATCACCGGCCGGATCGTCGGCGAGTACGAGCTCCGCACCCCCGGCCGTACCGCCACCGGCGTCGTCCACCAGGTCACCGACGCCCTCGACGGAGCCGTCAAGGCCGCCGGGATCACCCCCGCCGAGGTGCGGCGCCTGGTCATCGGCACCCCCGGCGCCTTCGACCCGGCCACCGGACGGCTGCGGTACGCGTCCCATCTGCCCGGCTGGCACTCCCCCACCCTCCTGGAGGAGCTGGCCGCCGCCCTGCCCATGCCGTTCGAGTACGAGAACGACGTCAACCTCGTCGCCGTCGCCGAGCAGCGCGTGGGCGCGGCCCGTGGCCACACGGACTTCGCCCTGCTGTGGAACGAGGAGGGCCTCGGCGCCGCCCTCGTCCTCGGCGGGCGGCTGCACCGCGGCTTCACCGGCGGCGCGGGCGAGGTCGGCTTCCTGCCCGTCCCCGGCACCCCGCTGGTCCGGCAGGTCGCCAAGGCCAACTCGGGCGGCTACCAGGAGCTCGCGGGCGTCCAGGCGGTGCCCCGGCTCGCCCGGGCCGCCGGCATCGAGACCCCCGATCAGCCGTACGTGGCAGTGGCGTCCGGGCTGCTCGCCCGGGCCGCCGAGACCCACGAGGACGACTCCCGGTACGCGGAACTGCTCGACCGGTACGCCGAGCGCGTCGCCACGGGTCTCGCCTCGCTCGTCGCCGTCCTCGACCCCGAGCTGATCGTGCTCTCCGGTGACGTCCTCGTCGCCGGCGGAGAGCCCCTCCGCGCCCGCGTCCAGTCCGAGCTCGCCGAGCTCGCGGCCTCCCGCCCGAGGCTCGTCCTCACCTCCGTACCCCGGCGTCCCGTGCTGCGCGGCGCCCTCGAAAACGCCCTCGCCACCACGCGCGACGAGGTCTTCGACACCTCGCGCTGACCCGCCCCACCCTTCGCTCACGACCCCATCACCCCGCCCCCGCCACAGGGAGACTCCGTCATGCCCGTACGCCCGCGCAGAGCCCTCGCCGCGCTCGCCGCCACCGCCTCCGTCGCCCTCTTCGCCTCCGCCTGTACGGGCTCCGCGAACAACGCGGCCTCCGACGACCCCAAGGCCGAGACCACCATCACCTTCTGGCACGGCTGGTCCGCGCCGGCCGAGGTCAAGGCCATCGAGGACAGCATCGACGGCTTCGAGAAGGCCCACCCGAACATCAAGGTGAAGGTCGTCGGCAACATCAACGACGACAAGCTCGGCCAGGCGCTGCGCGCGGGCGGCTCCAACGGGCCCGACGTGGTCTCCTCGTTCACGACGGCCAACGTCGGCAAGTTCTGCCACTCGGGCGCGCTCGCCGACCTCAAGCCCTTCATCGAGAAGGACAAGCTGGACCTCGACACGATCTTCCCGAAGGTCCTGCAGGAGTACACCCAGTTCGAGGGCAAGCGCTGCACGCTGCCGCTGCTCTCCGACGCGTACGGCCTCTTCTACAACAAGGACGCCTTCGAGAAGGCCGGCATCAAGGCCCCGCCGAAGACCTGGTCCGAGTTCACCGAGGTCGCCAAGAAGCTCACCAAGGCCAAGGGCGACTCGTACGAGCAGCTCGGCTTCATGCCGAACTACCTCGGCTACGAGACCGTGGTCTCCCACTACATGTCGCAGTGGGACCACACGTACTTCGACGAGAGCGGCAAGTCCAACGTCGCCAAGGACCCGGCGTTCGCCGAGATGATGACGTACCAGAAGTCGCTGGTGGACGCCCTCGGCGGCTTCAAGAAGCTCGACAAGTACCGCACGACGTTCGGTGACGAGTGGGGCGCCAAGCACCCCTTCCACACCGGCCAGGTCGCCATGCAGCTGGATGGTGAGTGGCGGCTGAACTTCGTCAAGGACGCCAAGGTCGGCTTCGAGGTCGGCGTCGCGCCGCTGCCGGTCGCGGACGACGAGGTCGCCGAGTACGGCAAGGGCTACCTCTCCGGCACGATCATGGGCATCGCGCCGCAGAGCAAGAAGCAGAACGCGGCCTGGGAGCTGGTCAAGTACATGACCACGGACACCGAGGCCGTGGTGAACTTCGCCAACGGCATCGGCAACGTGCCCTCCACCCTGGAGGCCCTGAAGTCCCCGAACCTGAAGTTCGACGCGCGCTTCAAGACCTTCCTGGACATCGCCCAGCACCCGCAGTCCACCACCTCGGACGGCGCCGTGAACGGCTCCGCCTACCAGGAGACCCTCTCCGACCTCGCCCAGAAGTACGAGAAGGGCCAGGTCACGGACCTCAAGAAGGGCCTCGCGGACACCGCGGCCCAGATCGACCGTGACATCGCCCAGGCGAAGTGACGGCCGGTACACGTTCCATGAGCACGGACACCCTGCCCGCGAAGGAGGCGGCCGCCCCGGCCGCCGCCTCCCCCGCCGGGCGGCACACGCTGCGGTCGAAGCGCAGGCGCGACGCGCTTCGCACCGCGGCGTTCATGTCGCCCTGGCTGATCGGATTCGGCTTCTTCTTCGCCTACCCGCTGATCTCCACCCTGTACTTCTCTTTCATGCGGTACGACGGTCTCAACCCGCCGACCTGGCGGGGCCTGGAGAACTGGACGTACGTCTTCACGGCCTTCCCCAAGTTCTGGCCGGCCCTGCAGAACACGCTCTGGCTCGGTGTCGTCATGGTCGTCTGCCGGGTGCTCTTCGGCCTCGGCATCGGCATGCTGATCACCAGGATCAAGACGGGTGCGGGGGTCTTCCGGACCCTCTTCTACCTGCCGTACCTGGCCCCGCCGGTCGCCGCCACGCTCGCCTTCGTCTTCCTGCTCAACCCCGGCACCGGACCGGTCAACTCGCTCCTGGAGGCGGTCGGCATCCCCGCCCCCTCCTGGTTCAACGACGCGGCCTGGGCCAAGCCCGCCCTCACCGTCCTCGCCGTGTGGGGCGTCGGTGACCTCATGGTCATCTTCATGGCCGCGCTGCTCGACGTACCGAAGGAGCAGTACGAGGCCGCCGAGCTGGACGGCGCCTCCGCCTGGCAGCGGTTCCGCTTCGTCACGCTGCCGAACATCTCGCCGATCATCCTCTTCGCCGTGGTGACCGGGATCATCGGCGCGATGCAGTACTACACCCAGCCGATCGTGGCCTCCAAGGTCGCCTCGGGCGTGATGGGCGGCTCCGGCGTCACCTTCGAACCGGGCTACCCCGACGACTCCACCCTGACCCTGCCGCAGCTGATCTACAGCCTCGGCTTCAGCCAGTTCAACTACGGCGCGGCCTGCGTGGTGGCGCTGGTGCTCTTCGCCTTCTCCATGGCCTTCACCGCCCTGCTCATGCGCAGGCGCGGCGGCCTGATCGGCTCGGGTGACTGAACCATGACGACCGCTACCGCTCCCGTCCGCCCCTCGGCCGGCGCCTCGGCGAGCTCCGCCGAGAAGCTGGCCCGCCGCAGGTCGCTGCTGCACTGGATCGCCGTGCACTCGCTCGGTATCGCCGCGGCTCTGTTCTTCGTGCTCCCGTTCGTCTTCGTCCTCCTGACGTCGCTGATGAGCGACCAGCAGGCGCTGACCCGGGACCTGACGCCGAACTCCTGGCACTGGGACAACTACATGAGGGTCTTCGAGACCCCGGGCTTCCTCACCTGGTGGAGGAACTCGCTGCTGTACGCGGGTCTCGGCACCGCCCTCGTGGTGGTGTCCTCGATCCCCGTGGCGTACGCGCTCGCCAAGTTCCGCTTCCGCGGGCGGCACCTGTCGCTGCTGCTCGTCATCTCGATGATGATGCTGCCGCCCCAGGTCGTGATCATCCCCATGTACCTGTTCTGGGCCCAGCAGATGGACCTCTCCGGCACGCTGTGGCCGCTGATCATCCCGATGGCGTTCGGCGACGCCTTCGCCGTCTTCCTGCTGCGTCAGTTCCTCATGACCATCCCGAACGAGTACATCGAGGCCGCGCGGATCGACGGATGCGGCGAGTTCCGCACCCTCCTGCGGATCGTGCTGCCGATGGCGAAGCCCGGCATCGCCGCCGTCGCCCTCTTCCAGTTCTTCTACTGCTGGAACGACTACTTCGGGCCGCAGATCTACGCCTCCGAGAACCCGGGCGCCTGGACACTGAGTTACGGCCTGGAGTCCTTCAAGGGCGCACACCACACCGACTGGAACCTGACCATGGCCGCGACCGTACTGGTCATGGCCCCTGTGATCCTCGTCTTCTTCTTCGCCCAGAAGGCGTTCGTCGAGGGAGTCACACTGACCGGAGTGAAGGGCTGAACACACCATGAAGCTCGCTGTCGTGGGGGGCGGTTCCACCTACACCCCCGAACTGATCGACGGATTCGCGCGGCTGCGCGACACCCTTCCCATCACCGAACTCGTCCTCGTCGACCCCGCCGCCGAACGCCTCGAACTGGTCGGCGGGCTCGCCCGGCGCATCTTCGCCAGGCAGGAACACGCCGGGAAGATCGTCACCACCACCGACCTGGACGCCGGCGTCGAGGGCGCCGACGCCGTCCTGCTCCAGCTGCGCGTCGGCGGCCAGGCCGCCCGGAACCAGGACGAGACCTGGCCACTGGAATGCGGCTGCGTCGGCCAGGAGACCACCGGAGCCGGCGGCCTCGCCAAAGCACTGCGCACCGTCCCGGTGGTCCTGGACATCGCCGAGCGGGTCCGGCGCGCCAACCCGGACGCCTGGATCATCGACTTCACCAACCCCGTCGGCATCGTCACGCGCGCGCTGCTCCAGGCCGGGCACAAGGCCGTCGGCCTGTGCAACGTGGCCATCGGCTTCCAGCGGAAGTTCGCCAAACTCCTCGACGTGACCCCGTCCGAGATCCACCTCGACCACATCGGGCTCAACCACCTGACCTGGGAGACCGGCGTACGGATCGGCGGGCCCCAGGGCGAGGACGTGCTGCCGCGGCTGCTCGCCGAGCACGGCGACACCATCGCCGGCGACCTGCACCTGCCGCGCCTGGTCATGGACCGCTTCGGCGTCGTCCCCTCGTACTACCTGCGGTACTTCTACGCGCACGACGAGGTGGTGCGCGAGCTCGGCACCAAGCCCTCGCGGGCCGCCGAGGTCGCGGCGATGGAGAAGGAACTCCTGGGGATGTACGGGGACCCGGCGCTCGACGAGAAGCCGGCACTGCTCGGCAAGCGCGGCGGCGCCTTCTACTCCGAGGCCGCCGTGGACCTGGCCGCGTCCCTGCTGGGCGGCGGAGGATCGCCGTACCAGGTGGTGAACACGTACAACAACGGCACACTGCCGTTCCTCCCGGACGACGCCGTCATCGAGACACAGGCCGCGGTCGGGCCCGCGGGCGCGGTACCACTGCCGGTCGCACCGGTGGACCCGCTGTACGCCGGTCTGATCGCGAACGTCACCGCCTACGAGGACCTGGCCCTCGACGCGGCGCTGCGCGGCGGCCGCGACCGGGTGTTCAAGGCACTGCTCGCGCACCCGCTGGTCGGACAGTACGCGTACGCCGAGGGCCTCACGGACCGGCTGATCGCGCACAACCGGGAGCACCTCGCGTGGGCCTGAACGGAACGCTGCTGGCCGTCGACGCCGGCAACAGCAAGACCGACGTCGCCGTCCTCGCCGCGGACGGTACGGTCCTCGGCGCGGCGCGCGGCGGCGGCTTCCAGCCTCCGCTGGTGGGGGTGGAGGCGGCGGTCGACGCGCTCGCGGAGATCGTCGGCCGGGCGTGCGCGGACGCGGGCCTTCCGCCCGTCTTCGCGCATGTGACGGCCTGTCTCGCCAACGCGGACCTGCCCGTCGAGGAGGACGGCCTGCGGGCCGCGCTCGTGGCGCGGGCCTGGAGCCGGTCCGTGCGGGTGCACAACGACACCTTCGCCATACTGCGGGCCGGGCTCGACGAGCCGCGGGGCGTGGCGGTGGTGTGCGGGGCCGGGATCAACTGCGTCGGGATGACCCCCGACGGACGGACCGCGCGCTTCCCCGCGATCGGGAAGATCTCCGGCGACTGGGGCGGCGGCAGCGGCATGGCCGAGGAGGCGCTCTGGTTCGCCGCCCGTGCCGAGGACGGGCGCGGCGAGCCGACCGAGCTGGCGCGCGCGCTGCCCGCGCACTTCGGCCTGAAGACGATGTACGCGCTGATCGAGGCGCTGCACCTGGGCCGGATCCCGTTCGAGCGGCGGCACGAGCTGACGCCCGTGCTGTTCCGGGTGAGCGCGGAGGGCGACCCGGTCGCGCTGGCGCTCGTGCACCGGCTCGCCGAGGAGGTCGTCGCCCTGTCGGCGGTGGCGCTCGGGCGGCTCGGGCTGCTCGACGAGGAGGCTCCGGTGATGCTGGGCGGCAGCGTCCTCGCCGCGCGCCATCCACAGCTGGAGGCACGGATCGTCGAACTCCTCGGCGTCCGGGCGCCGAAGGCGTCGATCGACTTCGTCACCGCCCCGCCGGTCCTCGGCGCCGGGCTGCTCGCGCTGGACGAGGTGGCGGCGGTCCCGGAGGCGGCGGCCCGGCTGCGGGAGCACTACGGGGCCTGAGCGTCGTGGCGCGGGGCGTCCCGGTCGTCGTGACCGGGGCGCCCCGCGCTGCCGTCCGTCCGGGGATCCGCGCGCCTTCCTGCGGATCCCGTCCGGGGATCCGCGTGCCCTCCTGCGGATCTGTTCACCTGTTCGAGGGATGTGCGGGGTGGAGCGGAACCGATTCCGGCCGGGCGGCGTATTCCACGTGAAGGGGGTTCGCCTGCGGATGTGCCGGGGGCATGGGGCACGATAGGAACAAGATCGAGTCAATCCCGGTGTGCGGGCGGGCCCCTGAGGCCATACTGCTGGCCGGACGGACCGACGTCAGCGACCCAGGGGGAGGTCAAGTGACATACCCGTCGACCGCGCCCGCCGACCCGGCGGCGCAGGGCACGGCGCCCACGTCGGCGCGCCCGGGCACGGTGCCCGCGCAGCCGTCGGCCGCGCCCGCCGGCGGCCCGCCCGCGGGACGTGGGGCCTGGGCCGTGGGCCGGGAGCGGCTCCACGAGGCCGCGACCACCGAGCCCGGCCGGCTCCAGATCCTGGGGGCCGTCCTCGCGCTGCTCGTCGTCGCGTTCGGGGCGGTCACCGCCTTCGAGGTGGCCGACCGCTCCGCCGCCGCCGACGACGTGGTCAGCCGCAGCCAGCCGCTGAGCGCCGACGCCGCCGCCGTCTACCGCTCCCTCGCCGACGCGGACACGACCGCCGCCAGCGGCTTCCTCGCGGGCACCCTGGAGCCCGAGGAGTCCCGGGAGCGGTACCAGCGGGACATCACCACCGCGGCCCGGCTCCTGGTCAAGGCCGCGGCGAACACGGACGGTTCGAGCGAGTCGGCCCGCGAGATCGCCACGCTCAACGAGCAGCTGCCGCGCTACACGGGCCTGATCGAGCGCGCCCGGGCGGCCAACCGGCAGGGCCTGCCGCTCGGCGGGGCCTACCTGCGCTACGCGAACCAGCAGATGACCAGTGAACTGCTGCCGGCCGCCGAGCGGCTGTACGCGGCGGAGACCTCACGGCTCCACGGGGACGACGACTCCGCCCGCACCTGGCCCTTCCTCTCCCTCGCGCTCGGCCTGCTCGCCCTCGCGGTGCTCGTCTGGGCGCAGCGCCGCAACTACGCCCGTACGCACCGGGTGTTCAACCAGGGCCTCCTCGCCGCCACCGCCGCCGCGCTGGTCGTGCTGGTGTGGCTGCTCGCCGCGCACACGCTCGCGCGGTCGGAGCTGAGCGCGGCCAGGGCCCACGGCCAGGAGTCGCTCCAGGTGCTCAACGAGGCCCGGATCAGCTCGCTCACGGCCCGCGCCAACGAGAACCTGACCCTGGTCGCCCGGGGCTCCGTCCTCACCGAGGACGGCAAGAGCGACAAGTACGAGGCGGACTACGCGGCGAGCATGACCGCCCTGACCGAGGCCCTCGCCGCGGCGCGGGAGCTCGCCGACGACGACGCGGGGCGCGGCCCTGTGGACGAGGCGGCGTCGCGTACGGGCGAGTGGCAGAAGCGCCACAAGGAGGCCCGCGCCGAGGACGAGGCCGGCAACTTCGAGGGCGCGCTGGGCCGGATCGTCGGCTCGAAGCAGACGACGGGCCAGTCCTTCGACCAGGTCGACGCGGCCCTGGAGCGGGCCCTCGGCCACGAGCAGGCCGAGTTCACCCGCTCCGCCGGGGACGCCAGGGACGCGCTGAAGGCACTGCCGCTGGGCGCGCTGGCCCTCGGGATCCTGGGCGCGGCCGGCGCCGTGCTCGGCATCAACCGCAGACTGTCGGAGTACCGGTGAGAGGGGGCGGGATGCCGAACGGCACGGACCCGCTGGTGCGGTGGGCCGCGAAGCGCCTGCGGGGCTGGGGCGGGGTCGCCGCCATGGCCGTGGCCTGTGGGCTCACCGCCTCACTGACCCTCCTGCCGCTGGCGCACGACGGGAGCGACGCCGAGGCGGCTCCCGGGACGACCGGACCCGGCCCCGGTGTGGGTACCGGGATCCAGGTCGGGCTCCCGGCGAAGGCGGACACCTGCGAGAACCCGGAGGCCTCGCTGCGGCCCTCGTCGGCGGACGGCCCCTCGATCCAGGCGATCAAGGACCGGGGGAAGCTGGTCGTCGGCGTCGACCAGTCCAGTTACCGCTGGGGCTACCGGAATCCGGAGAAGGGCACGCTGGAGGGGTTCGACATCGATCTGGCCCGGGCCATCGCCCGGGACATCCTCGGCGACGAGAACGCCGTCATCTTCCGGACGATCCCGACGAACCAGCGGATCGCCGCCCTGGACAGCGGCAAGGTCGACCTCGTCGTGCGCACGATGACGATCAACTGCAAGCGGATCCAGCAGGTCGCCTTCTCCACCGCCTACTTCCAGGCGGGTCAGCAGGTCCTCGCGCCCAAGCGCGCCGAGTCCATCACGGGCTACGACTCCTCGCTGCGCGGCAAGCGGGTCTGCACCGCCGAGGGCTCCACGGCCTACGAGGCGCTGGAGGAGAACTCCTTCGGCGCGGTGTTCAAGGACGAGGGCGACGGCACCAAGGACGACAAGGACCTGCTGACCGTCCCCAACCAGCTGGACTGCCTGGCCCGGCTGCAGCTGGGCGAGGTCGACGCGGTCGTCACCGACAACGCGCTCGCGGCCGGCCAGGCCGCGCAGGACCCGGCGGTCGAGCTCAAGGGCAGACCGTTCACCACGGAGTACTACGGGGTGGCCGCCAAGCTCGGGAACGACGACCTGGTCCGCCGGGTCAACCAGGTCCTCGTGGCGTACCGGAACGGCCCCTGGCAGGCCGCGTACACGCACTGGCTCAAGGCGGACCTGCCCGGGATAACCGGGCCGCCCGCACCCCTGTACAAGTGACCCGGCCGACAGCCCCGGCAAGCAGCCCCTGTACACGCGGCGGAAGAGGTGAACGATGGGCGTCACGGGACCTCCTGGGCCGGTGATGGACCGGGACGAGGTGGACCGTGCGCTGGCGCGGCTCGGCGCCGAGCACAAGGCGGTCGAGGACTCGCTCCTCGCCCTCCAGGACCACGCGGGCCGCAGGCTGCTCGAAGGGGCCGAGCTGACCGGCACGACCCGGGACCGCTGGGCGGCGGCCGAGCGGACCATCACCCTGCTCTGGACCTGCTTCGACGTGTACACGGGCGCCCTGCGGGACGCCGGTGAGGTGCGCGGGCGGCGCCGCTGGCCCGGCCGGGACGAGCTCGTGGAGCTGACCGACCGGCTGCGCGGCGAGAGCGTGCTCGTCGCGGGAGGGGCCGGCGAGCGGGGGCTGCTCTCCGAGCGGTTCACGCTCGAAGGGCTCGTCCGGCGGATGAACGAGCTGTACGCCTCCTCGCTCGACGTGGTCGTCACCGCCGACGCCGTCTGGTCGGCGCTGCCGGCCCGGATAGACCTGCTCGCCGCGGAGCTGGGCCGGACGCGTTCGCTGGCGCACTCGGTCGGCGTGCGGCCCGGGGAGCACCCGGCCGGGGACGAGCTGGAGGACATCACGGCCGAGCTGACCGCGCTGCGCTCCCAGGTCGTGACCGATCCGCTCGCCTTCTGGCGCCCCGCGGTGGGCAGTTCGGCGCCCGGCGGGGGCCGGCCCGACACCGCGCGGTACGACCGGGCGGCCCTGGCCCTGGAGGACATCCGGCGCGAGATCGAGGCGGTCCTCGCGGTCCGGCAGGACTCCGAGGACCGGCTGCTGCGGCTGCGGGACGTGCTGTCCCGCGCGGACCGGACGCTGGCCGAGGCGCGGTCCGCGCGCGGCGAGGTCCTCGCGAAGATCGCCGCCTCCGAGGTGCCGGCCGTCAGCGGTCCGCCGACGGCCCTCCAGGAGCGGCTCGCGGCCGCCGCCGAGTACCGCAGGCACGCCCAGTGGCACCGGCTGTCCCCCCTCCTGGAGTCCCTGGAGCGGGAGGCGGAGGACGAGTTGCTGCGGGCCAGGGAGTCGCTGACCGCGGTCACGGCGCCGCTCGCGGTCCGGGCCGAGCTGCGCGGCCGGCTCGACGCGTACAAGGCGAAGGTGGCACGGCTCGGAGCGGCGGAGGACCCGCTGCTCATCGAGCGGTACGACACGGCGCGCCGGATGCTGTGGAGCGCGCCCTGCGACCTGCGGGCCGCGGAGCAGGCCGTGCTGCGCTACCAGCGGGCCGCGGCGGACGTACTGTCCGGCCCGAGAGATGCCGGAGGACGACAGTGGTGAGCGGGGAGACGGGTGTGGGGAGCTGTCAGCGTCCCTCGTGCGAGGGCTCGTACGAGGACATGGGCGGCGGTGAGCTGTACTGCGACACCTGCGGGCTCGCGCCGGTCGTCGCGCCCGGCGGGCTGATCGGTTCGACGCCGACCGGCATCGCCGTGCCCGGCAGGGGCACCGGCACGGGACTCGGCTCGGGGCGCGGCTCCGGGATCGGAACCGGGGTCGGAGCCGGGGTCGGCGGGCCCGATTCGAGCTCCTCGCGGAGCAGTTCGCGGGCGTCCTCGCGCGCCTCGTCCCGCTCGTCTACCTCCCGCCGCTCGGTCTCCGGCCGCCTCTCGCGCTCGCTCTCCGGGAACACCGGCGGCCGCTCGGTGTCGGTGCGCAGCTCGGGTGCGTCGACCGGACAGTCCGCCCGGAACCGGCTGGGCGCCGGCCTGGTGACGATCCCGGAGGTGCCGCGTCCCGACCCGCGCGGTGCGGTCATGGAGAACCCGGAGGTTCCCGAGCGGAAGCGTTTCTGCTCCCGCTCCGACTGCGGGGCCCCGGTGGGCCGTTCGCGCGGTGACCGGCCGGGCCGTACGGAGGGCTTCTGCACCAAGTGCGGGCACCCGTACTCCTTCGTGCCGAAGCTGCGGGGCGGGGACATCGTCCACGGCCAGTACGAGGTCGCGGGCTGCCTCGCGCACGGCGGGCTCGGCTGGGTCTACCTCGCCGTCGACCGGGCCGTCTCCGACCGCTGGGTCGTGCTCAAGGGCCTGCTCGACACCGGCGACCAGGACGCGATGGCCGCGGCCATCTCGGAGCGCCGCTTCCTCGCCGAGATCGAGCACTCCAACATCGTCCGGATCTACAACTTCGTCGAGCACCTCGACCAGCGCACCGGTTCCATGGACGGCTACATCGTCATGGAGTACGTCGGCGGCAAGTCGCTCAAGGAGATCGCCAACGACCGGCGCACCCCGGACGGCCGGCGCGACCCGCTGCCGGTGGAGCAGGCCTGCGCGTACGGGATCGAGGCCCTGGAGGCGCTCGGCCATCTGCACAGCCGGAACCTGCTGTACTGCGACTTCAAGGTCGACAACGCCATCCAGTCCGAGGACCAGCTGAAGCTCATCGACATGGGCGCGGTCCGGCGGATGGACGACGAGGAGTCGGCGATCTACGGCACGGTCGGCTACCAGGCGCCGGAGGTGGCCGAGGTCGGCCCGTCGGTCGCCAGCGACCTGTACACGGTGGCGCGGACGCTGGCCGTGATGACCTTCGACTTCCAGGGCTACACGAACGTGTTCGTGGACTCGCTGCCCGACCCGGAGCACATCGCGGTCTTCCGGACGTACGAGTCGTTCTACCGCTTCCTGATCCGCGCCACGGACCCGGACCCGGCGCGGCGGTTCTCCTCCGCGCAGGAGATGGCGGAGCAGCTGACGGGCGTCCTGCGGGAGGTCGTGGCGCTCCAGTCGGGGCGGCCCCGCCCCGCGCTGTCGACGCTCTTCGGCGCGGAGGTCCGGGTGACGGACACCGTGCTGTTCGCCGAGCTGACGGAGGACGTCTCGCTGCTGGGGGCCCGGAAGGGTGCCGGGAAGCGGGGCGGCGGGCGGCGGGCCCTGCCTGCCGCCGGTGCGGGGGCCGGCGCGGTTGCGGTTGCCGGGGCGGGTGCGGTTGCCGGGCCCGGGACCGCTCCGGGTGCTGCTCCTGCCGCTGCTCCTGGTGTTCCTCCCGCCGCCGGGCCCGGGCTCGGGTGGCTGCTCGCCGCGCTCGACACGCCCGCCACCGCGCTCGCGCTGCCCGTGCCGCGCGTCGACGGGGGCGACCCCAACGCCGGCTTCCTCGCCGGGCTGTCGGCCGCCGCCCCCGCCGAGCTGCTCGGCGCGCTCCAGGCCGCGCCGGCGCCCTCCGCCGAGCTGCGGCTGCGGACCCTGCGGGCCCATCTGGAGCTGGGCGACCTGCCCACCGCCGTACGGACGCTCGCCGCGCTGGAGGAGCGGGACCCGGACGACTGGCGGGTGGTCTGGTACCGGGGCGTGGCCTCGTTGGTGACCGGGGACCACGAACACGCGGCGCTGGCCTTCGACGCGATCTACGACGCCTTCCCCGGGGAGCCGGCGCCGAAGCTGGCCCTCGGGATCTGCGCCGAGGTCCTCGGTCAGCTGGACAACGCCGCCGAGTACTACCGCCTGGTGTGGGCCACCGACCCGAGCTTCGTCAGCGCGGCCTTCGGGCTCGCCCGGGTGCGGCTCGCGGCGGGCGACCGCGCCGGAGCCGTTCGGACGCTGGAGTCCGTACCGGAGGCCTCGATCCACTACACGGCGGCCCGGGTCGCGTCCGTGCGGGCGCGGCTGCGGCGGCGCCCGGCGCACGAAGCGCTCGGCACCGAACTGACGGCCGCCGCGGCGCAGGTCTCCGCGCTCCAGGGCTTCGGTCTCGACCCCGTGCGCCGGGAGCAGTTGTCGACGGAGGTCCTCGGAACGGCCCTCGACTGGGTACTCTCCGGGAGTCCCGGTGCGGCACCGGGCGGCGGCGCACTGCTGCTCGGGAGTGAACTGGACGAGCGCGGACTGCGCTTCGGCCTGGAACGCTCGTACCGGGTGCTGGCCCGGCTCGCCCAGCGGGGCGAGGAGAGGATCGAACTGGTGGAGCGGGCCAACCGCTTCCGCCCCCGGACGTGGGTGTGAGGATGTCCCAGAAGCCGAAGCCGTCGCACGGAATCGCCGCCTGCCCGGGCTGCGCGGAGCCGCTGGAGTCGGGTGACCGGTTCTGCGGGGCGTGCGGCTACGACCTGTCGGCCGTCCCGGCGGCCGAGGTGGAGCCGGACCGCCCGACCGTGGCGATCGGCACCCCCGTGGTCTGGCCGGCCGCCCCGCCACGGGAGGCCGGTTCGCTCTCGACGATGACCCAGCACCCCGGCGACCTGCCGGGCACCGACTCCGGTGGCCGTGACCTGCCCACGATGGCGGTGCGCACGGACGGACCGGTGCCACCGGGTGCGGGCACGCCCCCGGCCGGCGGGACCGGCGGAGACTTCGAGCTCGCCGCCCCCGACCCCCGTACGGCGGTCCAGGTGGATCCGGTCCAGGCTCAGACTCAGGCGCCGGTCCAGGCCCAGGCACCGGCACCGGCACCCGTGCCGGCGGCCGCCTCCGCCGCGGCTGCCGCACACCTGTGCGTGGCCTGCCGGGCCGGGCGGGTGGACGACGACGGCTACTGCGAGAACTGCGGGCACGCGCAGCCCCGCGAGCGGGACCACATGGAGCGGGAGCTGGACACCGTCGCCGCCGTCAGCGACCGGGGCCTGCGCCACCACCGTAACGAGGACGCGTTCGCCGTCTCGGCGACCACCCTCCCCGACGGCTCCCCCGCCGCCCTCGCGATCGTCTGCGACGGCGTCTCCTCGGCGACCCGCCCCGACGAGGCCTCCGCCGCCGCCGCGCAGGCGGCCGGCGCCTCGCTGCTCGCCGCGCTGCCCCGCGGCATCCACCCGCAGCAGGCGATGCACGAGGCGATCGTCGCCGCCTCCGAGGCCGTCAACTCCCTCGCGGAGGAGCCTGGTCAGGGCGGCGCGGAGCACGATCCGCACCGCAACTCCCCCGCCTGCACCATCGTCGGCTCCGTCGTCGCCGACGGCCTGCTCATCGTCGGCTGGGTCGGGGACAGCCGCGTCTACTGGGTGCCGGACGACCGCACCACCCCGTCCGTCCGGCTCACCGAGGACGACTCGTGGGCCGCCCAGATGGTCGCGGCGGGGCTCATGAGCGAGGCCGAGGCGCACGCGGACGAGCGCGCCCACGCGATCACCGGCTGGCTCGGCGCCGACGCGTACGAACTGGACCCGCACACGGCCGCGTTCAAGCCGGACCGGTCCGGAGTGGTCGTGGTGTGCACGGACGGGCTCTGGAACTACGCGGAGGGCGCCGAGGACATGGCGCGGGTCGTCCCCCCGGACGCGGCGGACCGCCCGCTGCACGGCGCGCAGGTCCTCGTCGGCCACGCCCTCGACGGCGGAGGCCACGACAACATCACGGTCGCGCTGCTGCCGTTCACCTTCACCTCCCCAGGGGCAGGATCCGCCTGAGCGCGGCCGTCGGTCCCCCCTCCCCCTTCTCCCTTTCCCCGTCGTCGCCCGAGGAGCCGAAACAGATGGCGAACTTCTCCAAGCCGACCGCGCCGCAGTTCTCCGTGGACGTGTACCAGAACGAGTTCCTGCCGGAGGGCGGCCGCGAGGTCAGTGCCATCGTCACGGTCACCTCGACCGGCGGCGGCACCAGCGGCGGGTTCGCGGGCTTCGCGGGCGGCGGCACGGCCGGTGTCGTGATCATGGTCGACTGCTCCGGCTCGATGGACTACCCGGCCACCAAGATGCGCGGCGCGCGGGAGGCGACCGCCGCCGCCGTCGACACCCTGCGCGACGGCACCTCCTTCGCCGTCGTCGCCGGCACGCACGTGGCCAAGGAGGTCTACCCGGGGAACGGCCGCCTCGCCGTCGCCGACCCCCGGACCCGGGCCGAGGCCAAGGAGGCGCTGCGCGGTCTGACCGCGGGTGGCGGCACGGCGATCGGCACCTGGCTGCGCCTCGCGGACCGGCTGCTCTCCTCCGCCGACCTCTCCATCCGGCACGGCATCCTGCTCACCGACGGCCGCAACGAGCACGAGGCGCCGGAGGAGCTGCGGGCCGCGCTCGACGCCTGCGCGGGCCGCTTCACCTGTGACGCGCGCGGGGTCGGCACCGACTGGGAGGTCAAGGAGGTCACCGGCATCGCCTCCGCGCTCCTCGGCACCGCCGACATCGTCGCCGACCCGGCCGGGCTCGCCGCCGACTTCACGACGATGATGGAAAACGCGATGGGCAAGGGCGTGGCGGACGTCGTGCTGCGCCTGTGGACGCCGGTCGGAGTGGAGATCGGGTACGTGAAGCAGGTGGCGCCGACGGTCGAGGACCTGACGCACCGGCGTACCGAGGCCGGTCCGCGCGCCGGGGACTACCCGACGGGCTCGTGGGGCGACGAGTCCCGCGACTACCACGTGAGCGTGCGCGTCCCGCGGGCCTCGATCGGCCAGGAGATGCTCGCCGCCCGGGTGTCCCTGATCGCGCCGGACCCGGCGGGCGGCGACCCGCGGCCGCTGTCTCAAGGGCTGGTACGGGCGGTGTGGACGGACGACCTGGCGATGTCGACCTCGATCAACCCGCAGGTCGCCCACTACACGGGGCAGGCGGAGCTCGCGGACGTCATCCAGCAGGGTCTCGATGCCCGCAAATCGGGCGATCGTGACGGCGCGACCGCCAAACTGGGCCGCGCGGTCCAGCTCGCGGCGGCCTCCGGCAACGCGGATACGGCGAAATTGCTTTCGAAGGTGGTCGACGTCGTCGACGCGGCGACAGGTACTGTGCGTTTGAAGGCGAAGGTCGCGGAAGCGGACGAGATGACACTCGAAACGCGCTCCACCAAGACCGTTCGCGTCAAGAGGTAGCCCGGCCCGCCGGGCCGGACGACGAGAGGGGGAAGCACCGACATGCCGACCTGCCCGAACGGACACCAGTCGGTCTCCGACGACTGGTGCGAGGTCTGCGGCCACCGCATGGCCGGGGCGGGCGCGCCTGCGGGTGCCGTTCCGCCGCCTCCCCCGCCGCCGCCCGCGTACGGATACCCGGGGCCCGGCGGCCCCGGTCAGCCGCCGATGGGCCCGCCGCCCGGCGCTCCCGGTGACTTCGGTCCCGGTGGACACGGTGCTCCCGGTGGCCATGGTGCTCCCGGTGGCTTCGGTCCCGGGGGTGACCCGAACGCGACCGCGCAGGCGGAGCTCTGCCCGCAGTGCCGTACCCCGCGTGAGCACATGGCGCCGTTCTGCGAGGAGTGCCGCTGGAACTTCCTCACGAACACGGCCACCTCGTACACGCCGCTGGCCCCGCAGCAGTCCGGGCCGCCGCCCGGCCTGAACCTGCCGCCCGGCTTCCAGTCGCCGCCGCCGGCCCCTCCGCAGCAGCAGCCGCACGACCCCTTCGGTTACCAGGGTTCGCGGCCGTCGCAGGTGAACCGTCCGGCCGAGCCGCTGGGCGCCGAGCCCACGCACCACCAGGCTCCGCCGCAGCGCCCGCCGATGCAGCAGCCGCCCGTACAGCAGCCCCCGCAGCCGCCCGTACAGCAGCCGCAGGCTCCGCCCGCGTACCTCCAGGCTCCGCCGCAGGCCCAGGCACCGGCCCAGGCCCCGGCGCCGCCCGCGCCGCCGCAGCCCCGCGCGGACGACGACTGGCTCCTGCCGCCGCCGGCCCAGCCGCAGCCGCCGCAGCACCAGGCCCCGCCGCCTCCGCAGCAGCAGCAGCAGTTCCAGCAGCAGCAACACCAGGCCCCTCCGCCGCCCCCGCACCAGCAGCACCATCAGGCGCCGCCGCAGCAGCAGTTCCAGCCGCCGCAGCAGCCGTTGGGCTGGACCGCGGTCATCGGCCCGGACCGTGAGTACTTCATGGCGATGATGCACCGCAGCGGGCCCGAGGCCTCGGGCCTCAACCTGCCCGCGTACTCGCCGGACAAGCACCTGCCGCTCCAGGGCAACCAGATCTCCATCGGCCGCCGCCGGCACTCCACCGGCGAGTCCCCCGACATCGACCTGTCGGTGCCGCCGGAGGACCCGGGCGTCTCGCACCAGCACGCCGTGCTCGTGCAGCAGCCGGACGGCTCGTGGGCGGTGGTGGACCAGAACTCCACCAACGGCACCACGGTCAACGGCGGCGAGGAGCCGATCCAGCCCTACGTCCCCGTCCAGCTCCAGGAGGGCGACCGGGTGCACGTCGGCGCCTGGACGACGATCACCATCCGCCGGGGCTAGGTGTATTGATCACGAGCGTTGTTGACATGCGGTAGGTCTTGAACATGGCGAAGACCTCCGGTGTGGTGGGAGCTGTCTAGGAACTCACCGCACGGAGGTCTTCGTGTCCCACCGTAATGCCCGGCTGACCGTCTTCGGTAGGCGCCTGCTGGTCGAACGCGTCTGCTCGGGCCGCCCGGTCGCGCATGTGGCCGCCGAGATGGGGATATCGCGGGCCACCGCCCACAAGTGGATCCGTCGCTGGCGGACCGAAGGCGAGGCGGGGCTGCACGACCGGTCCAGCCGGCCTCGCACGACACCGCACCGGACCCCGGCCGACGTCGAGGCGCGAGTCTGTGACCTGCGTCGGGCCCGCAAACTGGGCCCCGCCCGCATTGGCCCGGTCCTGGGGCTGCCCGCCTCGACCGTCCACCGCATCCTGACCCGGCACGGTCTGAATCGGCTGTCCTGGTTCGACCGTCCGACCGGCAGCGTGATCCGCCGCTACGAACGCGACCGGCCCGGCGAACTCGTCCACGTCGACGTGAAGAAACTCGGCCGGATCCCCGACGGCGGCGGCCACCGAGTCCTGGGCCGCGACGCGGGCCGGCCGATCCGCGGCATGGGCTTCGACTACATCCACTCCGCGGTCGACGACCACACCCGCCTCGCCTACAGCGAGATCCACCCGGACGAGAAGGTCGCGACCTGCGCGGGCTTCCTCACCCGCGCCGCCGCGTTCTACCGCGCTCATGGCATCGAGCGGATCGAACGGGTCCTGACCGACAACGCCTGGGCCTACCGCAAGGGCCTGGCCTGGAAGGCCGCCCTGGCCGCCCTCGGCGCCACAGGAAAGCTGACCCGGGCCTACCGGCCGCAGACCAATGGCAAGGTCGAACGCTTCAACCGCACCCTGCTCGACGAGTGGGCCTACCTACGGCCCTACACGAGCAACGAACAGCGGAGCGCAGCCCTGACAGACTTCCTCCACACCTACAACCACCACCGCTGCCACACCGCACTCAACGGGCACCCGCCCATCAGCCGCGTCAACAACGTTCCGGGTCAATACAGCTAGTGTCCTGAGTCGTAGATTCGTCGTTGGTCTGGTGTGAGTCGTCCTGGACCGAAGATCCCGCCGGTGGTGTTGTCCGATGCCGAGCGGCAGATGTTGCAGTCGTGGGTGCGTCGTCGTTCGAGTGCCCAGTCGTTGGCGCTGCGGTCACGGATCGTCCTGGAGAGCGCGGACGGACACGCGATCGCGGAGGTCGCCCGGCGGCTGGGCATCACCACGGACACTGTCCGGGCCTGGCGGCGGCGCTTCCTGGAACGCCGGCTCGACGGCCTGTGCGATGAACCGCGGCCCGGTGTTCCGCGGAAGATCACCGACGCCGATGTCGAACGCGTCATCGTCAAGACGCTGGAGGAGACCCCGAAGGACGCCACGCACTGGTCGACCCGGTCGATGGCCGCGGCGACCGGGATGTCGCAGTCGGCGATCTCACGGATCTGGCGGGCCTTCGCCCTCCAGCCGCACCGGGCCGAGACGTTCAAACTGTCCAAGGACCCTCTGTTCATCGACAAGGTCCGTGACGTGGTCGGGCTGTATCTCGATCCGCCGGAGCGGGCCCTGGTGCTCTGCGTGGACGAGAAGTCGCAGATCCAGGCGCTGGACCGGTCCCAGCCGGTCCTGCCGATGATGCCGGGAGTGCCCGAACGCCGCAGTCACGACTACGTGCGCGCGGGCACCACCACTCTCTTCGCCGCACTCGACACCGCGACCGGCAAGGTCATCGGCTCGCTCCACCGCCGCCATCGCACGGTGGAGTTCAAGAAGTTCCTGGTCAAGCTCGACAAAGAAGTGCCCGCAGACCTCGAGGTCCACCTGATCCTGGACAACTACGTCACGCACAAGGTCCCGGCCGTCAAGACATGGCTGCTGGCGCATCCTCGTTTCCACCTGCACTTCACCCCGACCGGCTCGTCCTGGCTGAACCTGGTCGAGCGATGGTTCGCCGAACTCACCACGAAGAAGCTCCGCCGTGGCGTCCACCGCTCCGTCCAGGCCCTCGAACGCGACATCCGGTCCTGGCTCGCCGAGTGGAACGACCACCCCCGGCCCTTCGTCTGGACGAAAACCGCCGACGAGATCCTCGACAAAGTCGCCGCCTACTGCCGACGAATCTCCGACTCAGGACACTAGGGCCTGTCCGGCGGATCAGGGTCGGATAGGTCGCGGGGTCTGGTGCGGTGCATCGCAAGGCGCCGGAGCGCCCTCATAACGGAGTTATGGGGGCGTTTCGGCAACGCGGCGAGGTGCCGTGCCAGGCCCCGCGACCCCGGCCATGATCCGCCGGACAGGCCCTGAAACACCCGCGCGATCAGGCCACCGGCAGTGGCCAGGCGTACGGCCCTCCGGGCTCGTCCAGCCAGGCCCACTGCCGGTCGCCGCTGACCGTCACCCCGAAGCGCTCCCGATCCGGCCGCCCCTCGCGCAGCCAGAGCGAGAGCGCTTCGCGTCTGTCCAGGGTCTCGGTGACGAGACCGTTCAGGAAGCGGAAGCGTTCGTCCCCGGCGGGGCCGTGGCGCGGGCCGCGGCTCTCCGAGGCGTGGGCGGCGACGCCCCGCAGCGCCACGAAGTACGCCGAGGTCTCCAGGAACCGCCCCTCCGCGTGCGTACCGTCGCGCACCCTCAGCAGGACCAGCCCGGTGGAGAGCGGGGCGAGGACCAGCGCGCCGGGCCGGCACTGGGCGAGCCAGGGGTACGGGACCGCCGGCACCGCGCAGGTCGCCACGATCCGGTCGTAGGGGGCCCGCTCGGGGCAGCCCCGGGCGCCGTCGGCGGCGAGCACCGCGGGCCGGTACCCGGCGGCGGCGAGATGGGTCCGGGCGGACTCGGCGATCTCCTCCTCCAGGTCGATCGTGGTGACGTGCTCCTCGCCGAGCCGGTGGCAGAGCAGGGCCGCGTGGTACCCGGTCCCGGCGCCGATCTCCAGGACGTCGTCGCCGTCGCGTACGTCCAGGGCCCGGAGCATGAGCGCCATCAGAGAGGGCTGGCTGGCGGAGGAGAGCAGCTCCCCGTCCCGTACGCGGGTGGCGATCGCCGTGTCCGCGTAGGCCCCGCGCAGCCAGCGCGCCCGCCGCACGGGGTCGGGGTCGCCGGACCAGAGCCGCTCGTAGCCGCCGGTCCCGGAGACGTAGTAGTACGGGACGAAGAGATGGCGCGGGACCTCGGCGAAGGCGGCGTGCCAGGCGGGGTCGGACAGCACGCCGTCCGCCTCGATCTCCCGCACGAGCGCCCGCCGCTCCCGCGCGCCGGCCTCGGCGAACTCGTCCCGCGGCTCACCCATGTCTCCACTCTCCCGCTGCCCGGGCGCGCGGGCGAGCGGCCGTCCGGGTGCCTGGGTGCCCGGGTGTCCGTAGGGGTGCCGGCAAGGGGGCTCGCAAGGGTGTTCGTACGGGGGGTCCTAAGCCTCCGGTCCTCGGCCGGGTCATCTGAGACGATGGAACGGTGAACGAGATTCCCGGGGAAACGACGCAGGAGCAGACCTTCTACGAGCTGGTCGGCGGCGAGGAGACCTTCCGCCGCCTGGTCCGCCGCTTCTACGAGGGCGTCGCGGAGGACCCGCTGCTGCGCCCGATGTACCCCGAGGAGGACCTCGGTCCGGCGGAGGAGCGTCTCGTGCTCTTCCTGATGCAGTACTGGGGCGGCCCCCGCACGTACAGCGACCACCGGGGCCATCCCCGCCTGCGGATGCGGCACGCCCCGTTCACCGTGAACCAGGAGGCGCACGACGCCTGGCTCCGGCACATGCGCGACGCCCTGGACGACCTCGCCCTCGCCCCCGAGCACGAGGCGGAGCTGTGGCGCTACCTCACCTACGCGGCGGCCTCCATGGTGAACACGGCCGGCTGACGGCCCGTCACCCCTGCCCCGTCCCCCGCTCACTCACGGCGACACCTCCACCCCTGGACGGACACATTCCGGAGACGGAGCGCCGAATAACGGTCACGATCCCATCAAGGTCGGTCCGTAAGCGGTTTCCAGTGGCCCGTGCACTCTGAAAGCATCCGAGGAAGTCCGGGGGTTTCCAGGGTTTCCAGGGGGATGGGTGACGGGGTTCGTATTCCTGCGTGTCAGGGCTCACCGGCTACTGCTGTCCGCGGCGCTGCTCGCCGTCCTGCTGACCACCACCGTGCTGGCCACGCTCGCCGCGTTCTCCGCCTCCGTGGGGGACGCGGCGCTCCAGGCCGGTCTCCAGGGCCGTTCCGCACCCGCCGCCGCGCTGATCGTGACCGGCCAGGTGCCCCCCGGGCAGCGGGCAGACGCCGAGGAGGCCCTGCGCGAAGGAGCCCGGAAGACCTTCGCGGGACTGCCGGTGACCGTACGGCGCCTCGAACGCTCCGGCCCGTACGCGCTGCCCCGCAGCCTCCAGCCGCCCGCCGCCCGCTCCGGCGACCCCGACCTCACCCACTTCGCCGCGCTCGACCGCTCGCGCCTCTCGCTCGTCCGGGGCGCCTGGCCCTCGGCCGCCCGCCCCGGCGGCGTGGTGGAGGCGGCGCTCCCCGAGGAGGCGGCCCGCCGGCTGCGGATCGCGCCCGGAACCGTACTCACCCTCGACGACCGAATAGGCGACGGTCAGGTGAAGACCCGGATCACCGGCGTCTACCGGCCCGTCGACACCGGTGACCCGTACTGGCAGCTCGACCCGGCCGGCGGCCGCGGTGTCCGGTCGGTCGCGTTCACGACGTACGGGCCGCTCCTCGTCGACCCGGCCCTGTCCGCCTCCGGCGCGCTGAGCTCCGGCGAGACGTCCTGGCTCGGCACCGCCGACTTCAGCGGCCTCACCACCGACCGGATGGACGCCCTGCGCGCCGCGGCGATCGAGGGCCCGAAGGCGCTGTCGGCGGAGAGCGACCGGTTCGGGACGACGGTCTTCGCGTCCACCGCGCTCCCGACCGTCCTGGAGCAGACCCAGCGGGCGCTGGTCGTCTCGCGCTCGACCGTGCTGATCGTGGCCGTGCAGCTGGTGCTCCTCGCCGCGTACGCGCTGCTGCTCGTCACCCGGCTGCTCAGCACCGAGCGCTCCGGGGAGACGGCGCTGCTGCGGGCCCGCGGCGGTTCACGGCGCCGGATCACCGGGCTCGCCGCCGCCGAGGCGCTGTTGCTCGCGCTCCCCGCGGCGATCGCCGCCCCGCTCCTGACCGGTCCGCTGACCCGGCTCTTCGCCGAGCGGTCCGCGCTCTCCGAGCTGGGGGTACGGCTCGACACGACGCCCTCCCTCCAGGTGTGGCTGGTCGCCGTCACGGTGGCGCTGTGCTGCGCGGCGGCCGTCGTGGCGCCCGCGCTGGCCGCCGGGGACGGTTCCGTCGTCTCGCTGCGCAAGGCCCGTGCGGGGTCGCTGCCCGCGCCCGTGCGCGCCGGGGCGGACATCGGCCTCCTCGCCGTGGCCGCCGTCGCGTTCTGGCAGCTCCAGCGGCCCGCCGCCGCCGGCGCGACCCTCGGCACGGGCGAGTCCGGTGGGAGTTCCGTGGACCCGGTGCTCGTCGCCGCGCCCGCCCTCGCCCTGCTCGCCGGGACCGTCCTGACGCTGCGTCTGCTGCCCCCCGCCGCCAAGCTGGCCGAGCGGCGGGCGGCGAGCGGGCGCGGTCTCTCCGCCGCCCTGGCCGGCTGGCAGTTCAGCCGCCGGCCGCTGCGCGGCGCGGGTCCCGTCCTCCTCCTCGTCCTCGCCGTGGCGATGGGCATGCTCGCCATCGCGCAGAGCAACTCGTGGGAACGGTCGCAGCGGGACCAGGCGGACTTCCGGGTCGGCGCGGCCGTCCGCGTCCTCGGCGCAGGCCCCGGCGAGCCGACGCAGACCGAACAGCTGGCCCACGTGCCGGGCGTCACGGCCGCGGCCCCGGTGCACCGCGGCACGGTGGACGTCGCGGGGAAGAACGCGACCGTCCTGGCCGTGGACGCCCGCACGGCCGTGGGCGCGCTGCTGCTGCGCCCCGACCTCGCCGGCGCCCCCGCCTCCTCCGTCCTCACCCCGCTCGCCGCCGAGACCGGGACCCGCGCCGGGATCCCGCTGCCCGCCGGCACCCGGACGCTCGCCGTCGAACTGCGCGGCGTCGCGCCGGCCGGCACCCCCGAGGCCCGGGTCACGGCCGTCCTCGAGGACCCGAACGGCATCCCGTACTGGCAGGCCCTGGGGATGCTGCCGCACGACGGCCGGACCCATCGGCTGACCCTCGACCTCGGCGCCCTGACGTCCGGTCTCGGCACGGGCACCGGCGCGGGGAGTGACGCCGGCTCCGGCGGCCGGCTCACGCTCACCGGTCTGGAGGTCAGCGGCCGCATCGAGGACGGCCTCGACCAGCAGCAGAGCCTGCACGTCGAACGCCTCACCACCGTCGGGCCGGACGGCACCCCGCGGACGCACGCCTCGGGGCAGGTCCTCGCCGGCTGGGCCTCCGCCTCCCAGCAGACCGTGGGCGGCGACCTGCAGCCCTCCCTCCCGCTGAAGGGCGGACCCGGCTCGGCAACCGGCTCCGGCTCGGGCTCCGCGACGGGCTCCGGCTCCGCGACGCCCACCGGGCGCCCGGCGCCGTACTCCGTCTCGTACAGACTCATCGGCAAGACCCCCGGGGACCCCTACTGGGGCACCGAGGAGTACACCCTGCGGCTGTCCTCGCCCGCGCCGAAGGTGCCGAAGCGGCTGTCGGCCGTGGCCACCGAGGCCTACATGGCGGCGAGCGGCGCCAAGCTCGGCGACCAGGTCGAGGTCGCCCTCGGCGGTGCGCGGATCCGCGTCACCGTCGGCCGGGTGGTCGAGGAGCTGCCGACCACGGGTGCGGGCGCCGCGAGCGTCTCCGCCTCCTCGCCCCTCACCGTCCCGGCGGACGGCGGCGCGATCCTCGTCGACCTGGCCTCGGTCAACCGGTACCTGCGGGCCGACAGGACCGCGACCGTCCCCGCCACCGAGTGGTGGCTGTCCGTCGCGCCCGGCCGGGCGGACGACGTCGCCGCGGCCCTGCGCGCCCGCCCGAACGCGGACCCGAAGCAGGTCCTCGTACGCGACGAGACCGCCGCCGACCTGCTCGGCGATCCGCTCGGCGCGGGCCCCAACGCCGCCCTCATGGCGGTGGCCGCGGCCGCGGCGGCACTCGCCGCGGTCGGCTTCGCGGTCGGTTCGGCCGGTTCGATGCGGGAACGGTCCGACGAGTTCGGGGTGTTGCGTGCGCTCGGCACCCCGCAACGCCGCCTCGCCCGGCTGATCGCCGCCGAACAGGGCGTCCTCATCGCCGTCGGCCTGCTCGTCGGCGTCGGCCTCGGCGCGGTCCTGGCCAGGGCCGTCGTCCCGCTCGTCGTCCTCACCGGCCAGGCCGCCCGGCCCGTCCCCCCGGTCCTGGTGGAGCTGCCCCTCGGCCAGGTGGCACTGCTGCTCGCCGGGGTCGCGGCGCTGCCGCTGACGATCATCGCGGTGATCGCACTGCGCCGCACCGACCCGGCCGTGACCCTGCGCCACCAAGGGGAGCACTGATGTCCGCCGCACGCAGGGAGAGCCCCGACATGCCCCGGCCCCGGTCCGACGAGCCCGCCCAGCAGGACACGCCCGTCCAGCCGGACACGCCCGCCCGGTCCGGCAGGCCCGCCCGCGCCGTGGCCCCCTGGGTGCGGACCCGGCTGCGGACCGCACCCGGGGCGGCCTGCTTCCTCGCGCTGCTCGTCCTGGTCACCGCGTACCTCGCCGCCGCGCTGCCGCGGTCCGTCGCCGCGTACGAGACGGAGGGCCTGCGGCACGAGATCGAGACCGCCGCGCCCCGCAACACCGTCCTGGACCTGACCGTCGAGCCGCCCGGCCTGGACCTGGACCAGGACAGGCGTGAGGCCGGGCTCGCGCCCGCCGTCCTCCTGAGGAAGCGGGACGCGCTGCGCGCGCGGCTCCCCGAGCCGCTGCGGGACGACCCCCGCCAGACCGTCTACGGCGTCCGTACGGTCAAGCGGGTCACAGGCCTCGACCCGTGGCTGCCCAAGCCCGACGGCATCCCCACCGAGTTCGTGCTCTCCTCGCCGTCCGACCTGACCGCCCACGCGACCCTGCGGCAGGGCAGGCCCGCCGCCGGCGACAAGAGCCGGCCGGAGGCGGTCGTCACCACGGCGACCGCCAAGGCCCTGGGCATCAAGCCCGGCGCGGTCGTGCACGTGCCCCGCCGGTCCGGCGAGGAACCGATCGCCGTGACGGTCACCGGCATCGTCGAACCGCTCGGCACCGAGTCCGCGTACTGGGCGGTGGAGCCACTGCTGCACACCCCGGCGCTCGCCGCGATCGTCAGCTCCGAGCTCAAGTACTACTGGCAGGGGGCCCTACTCCTCTCCCCCGCCTCGGCGCCCGTGCTGATCTCCACCACCGGCGACCCGGAGCTCTACTGGCGGTTCATGCCCACGGCCGGCCATCTCACCGGACAGGACCTCGCCCGGCTCGACACCGCCCTCGACGCGGCGGACGGCGGGCCCGACCTGGTCAAGATGCGCCAGGTCATGGGGCCCACCGGCACCTTCGTCACCGAACTCGACGCGATCGTCGACTCGTTCCGTTCGATGCGCGAGGCGATCAACCCGGTCGTGGCCGTCGCCGTCTTCGGGATCGGTGCGGTCGCCGCCGTCGTCCTCGCGATGACGGGTGGCCTCTTCGCCTCCCGGCGGGACGGCGAGCTGGCGCTGCTCCGCTCGCGCGGCGCCTCGCTGACCGGCATCGGTCTGCGGCTGCTGGGCGAGACCTCGGCGGTGGCCGTGCCGGCCGCCGCGCTCGGCCTCGCCGCCGCCGTGGCGACGGTACGAGGACCGGCCGGTGCCACGACCGGCACGGCAACGGGAACGGGAAGCGCTACGGCGGCCGGGTCCGGGGTCCTGTCCGGATTCGCCGGCGGCATCCCCCTCGCGCCCTCCGTCCTCGCCGCCGTCGTCGTCGCGGCCCTCGCGATGCTGGTCCTGCCGCTGCGGGCGGTCGTCCTGCACCGTCGCCCGCGTCTGCACGGCGGACGCGACGACCTGCTCACCGCCCGCCCCTCCCGGCGCCGTACGGTCACCGAACTCACCCTGCTCGTCCTCGCCGTGGGCGCCGTCGCCTCGCTGCGGCTGCGCGGCACCGGCGACTCCGGCGACCATCTGGTGAGCGCCGCCCCGGTGCTCGTCGGCGTGATCGCCGCACTCGTCCTCGTACGGATCTATCCGCTGCCGCTGCGGTGGCTGGCCCGTCCGGCCCGCCGGCTGCGCGGGGTCGTCGGCCCGCTGGCCCTGGCCAGGGCCGGGCGCTCGTCCTCGACGGGCGCGCTGCCGCTGCTCGCGTTGGTCCTCGCACTGACCACGGCCGCGTTCGGCGGTTCGGTCCTCGCCGGCGTCGCCGACGCCCGCGACCGGGCCGCGCTCCTGGCGACCGGCGCGGACGCCCGGATCGACGGCTCGGTCGAGTGGACCCCGCTGCCGGACGGACTCACCGAGTCCGTGCGCGGTACCGCGGGGGTACGGGACCTGGCCCCCGTACAGGTCGAGTACGGGGTGGCCCTGCCGTCCCACGAGGGGACCTCCGCCCTGCCGATGAGCGCGCCGCTCGTGGGCGTCGAACCGGACTCGTACACGCGGCTCGCGAAGCGGACCGGCTTCGGCCCGTTCCCGGCCGCGCTGCTCGCGTCGACCGGGACGGGCGGCAAGGACGCCGTGGCCGACACCGACCGGGTGCTGCCCGCGATCGCCTCGCCCTCCGTCGCCGAACGGCTGGGCCGTGAGCCGCTGGAGATCGTGGCGGCGGCCGGGGTGTTCCGGGTGAAGGTGGTCGCCGTCCGGTCGACCACCCCGGCCCTGACGGGCGCCGACTTCCTGCTCGTCAACGCCGCCGACCTGGTCCACGCGCGGCCCACCGCGCTGCTCGTCACCGGGCCGTCGGTGGACGGGGCGGCCCTGCGCGCCGTCGTGACGGCGAAGTCCGACGACTTCACCGTGACGCTCCGCGCCGAACAGCGGTCCACCTATGTGAACTCGCCGCTCCAGTCGGGCGCCGAGCGGATCTACGCGGGAGCGATCGGCGCGGGCGCCGGCTTCGCGGTCGTGGCCGTGCTGCTCTCCCTGATGCAGAGCGCGCCGGAGCGGACCACGCTCCTCGCGCGGCTGCGGACGATGGGACTGACCCGGAAGCAGGGACGGCGGCTGCTCGGCCTCGAGGCGCTGCCGCAGGCGTTCCTCGCTGCGCTCGGCGGGATGCTGGTCGGCTGGGCGACGGTGCCGCTGCTCGCCCCGGGCATCGACCTGTTCCGGCTGGCGCTCGCGACGTCACCGGGTCTGGCGCCGCTGGACAGCGCCCCGCTGCGGGCGGACCCGTGGTCGCTGGTGCTGCCCGCGCTGGCCGTGGTCCTCCTGACGGGGGCGGCGGCGGCCGGGCAGGCCTGGTGGGCGGGGCGCAGGGGCTCGATCAAGGAACTGAGGGCAGGAGACGCACGATGACGAAGACCGGCACGACCCTCGACGACACCGCTCCGGGCACCACGCTGGCGGAGCTGGAGCAGCGGGCGGCGGCGCGGCGCGACCGGCCCTCGTACGGGCACGACGCGCTCATCGCCTGCGACCGCCTGGTCCGGATCTTCACCACGGACGGGGTGGAGGTGCAGGCGCTCCAGGGCCTCGATCTCCTGGTGAAGGAGGGTGAGTTGATGGCGCTGGTCGGGGCCTCGGGTTCCGGAAAGTCGACGCTGATGAACATCCTGGCGGGCCTGGACGTGCCGACGGCCGGCGCGGCCCGGGTGGCCGGGTCCGACCTGCTCGCGATGGACGGCAAGGCGCGGCTGCGCTATCGCCGCGAGGTCGTCGGCTTCGTCTGGCAGCAGACCGCCCGCAACCTCCTCCCGTACCTGACGGCAGCCCAGAACGTGGCGCTGCCCATGCAGTTGCGGGGCCGTACGAAGCGGAAGGCCGAGCGGGCCGAGGAGCTCCTCTCGATGCTGGGCATCGCGGACGCCCGCGACCGGCGGCCGCACCAGCTCTCCGGCGGCCAGCAGCAGCGGGTGGCGATCGCGGTCGCCCTCGCCAACAACCCGGCGGTGCTGCTCGCCGACGAGCCGACCGGCGAACTGGACTCGGCCACCGGTGAGCAGGTCTTCGCGGCCTTCCGGCGCGCCAACGAGGAGCTGGGCACGACGATCGTGATCGTCACCCACGACCAGGCGGTCGCCTCCGAGGTGCGGCGCACGGTCGCCATCCGCGACGGCCGCACCTCCTCGGAGGTGCTGCGCCGCACGGAGGTCGACGACCAGGGTCAGGAGTCGCTGGTGGCACGGGAGTACGCGATGCTCGACCGCGCCGGCCGGCTTCAGCTCCCGTCCGAGTACACGCAGGCGCTCGGGATGGAGCACCGGGTGGCTCTGGAGCTGGAGCAGGACCACATCGGGGTCTGGCCGGACGAGGCGCAGGACCGCAGCTCTTAGGCGGTGTCCGCCGGCTCGTCGTTCAGCGCCATGAGTCCGGCGGCCGTGGGCCGGAAGCCGCACCGCTCGTGGAAGTCGGCGAGGTGCGGCTCGTAGTCCACGTGCAGCCAGTGGGCGCCGCGCTCCCGGGCCGCGTCGGCGGCGGCGCGGACGAGGGCGACTCCGAGACCGGTGCGGCGCTCGTCGGGGTGGACGGTCGTGTCGAGGAGGAAGGCGTGCACGCCGCCGTCCCCGACGACGTTCACGTATCCGACGAGCCGTCCGGCGCGACGGGCCGTGGCCCGGAGCAGGCTCCGGGCGAGGACGGGACCGAAGTCGGCGTCCTGGTGCCCGGGCCAGGCGGCGTGGAAGAGCGTGTTGAGCTCGTCCCCGGTGAGGGGCCCGTCGACCTGGATGTCCGTGTCCGGCCTCATCTGGGGGTGACGCCGAGGGACATCGGCACGGTACGGAGGGCTATGGAGCCGTACGGGGTACGCAGCCGAAGCCACGGCCCGGAGGCGAACAGCGCGACCGGGGTCCCTTCGGGCGACGCCGGTGCGGGCCCCTGTGCGGGCTCCCGCACGGGCTCGGGCACGGGCTCCGGCGCGGGCTCCGGCATGGGCGGCAGGAAGCCGAGCGACTGCGCGGCGTGCACGGCCCGCAGCGGGAGCCCGGTGGTGCCGAGGGTCCGGGACCAGATCTCGCGGCCGAGGTGGTCGCGCTCGGCCCTGGTCCGCCGCTCCTCGGGCAGCTCCTCGTCACGCGCCCGGAATTCGGCGACGGCCGCGGCGACCGCGCCCCGCATCTCGGCGGCGGACGGCAGCCCGGCGACGGGCTTCCAGCCGGACCGGGGCGGCAGGACGCCCGCCCAGGGCGGGCCGGTGACGGAGTCCGGGACGACCGCCTTGCCGGCCGACTCCTCGATGCCTTCGAGGAGTTCGCCGGCGGAGACGGTGACGTCCAGGTCCACGGCGTCGACGAGCCGGGCCGTACGGATCGCGAGCACCTCGAAGGACGACGGCCGCCCGAAGACGGCCAGCGCCCCGCCACCCGCCTGGAGGCGGACGGCGGCGGCCCGGTCGTAGTGGACCAGCCGGCCCAGGAAGGCGGCGAGGGCCGCCGCCTCCCGGGCGTCGGCGAAGTGCAGCGGAGCGAGGACGGTCATGCGGCGGAGTTCATCCCGTCGTCCACGTACTCCTCCAGGAAGCTCCGCTCCTCGGCGGTGATCCGCCGCGGGCGCTGGGCCTCCAGGTCGAAGGGCACGACGACCGTGGACGCCCGGACGTACACGACGTCCGCGTCCTTGACCTCGTACGCGATCGTCAGCGACGCCGCGCCGATCTTCGTGACCCACGACTCGATGGTCACCGGCTCGTGCCGGTGGACCAGCGGCCGCTTGTAGTCGATCTCGTGCCGGGCCACGACGGACCCGCCGGAGAACGACGGGGAACCGTCCCCCGGCGCGAGCCGGAACATGAAGTCGATCCGCGCCTCTTCCAGGTACCGCAGGAAGACGACGTTGTTGACGTGCCCGAAGGCGTCCATGTCCGACCAACGCAGGGGACAGCTGTATATGTGCCTGGACACTGGACTCAGCCTCGGGTCAGCTTCTTGTACGTGGCACGGTGCGGACGGGCCGCGTCCGGTCCGAGACGCTCGACCTTGTTCTTCTCGTACGACTCGAAGTTGCCCTCGAACCAGTACCACTTCGACTCACCCTCGTACGCGAGGATGTGCGTCGCCACCCGGTCCAGGAACCAACGGTCGTGGGAGATGACCACGGCCGCACCGGGGAACTCGAGCAGCGCGTTCTCGAGCGAGGAGAGGGTCTCGACGTCGAGGTCGTTGGTGGGCTCGTCGAGGAGCAGCAGGTTGCCGCCCTCCTTGAGCGTGAGCGCCAGGTTCAGGCGGTTGCGCTCACCACCGGAGAGGACACCGGCGGGCTTCTGCTGGTCCGGGCCCTTGAAGCCGAAGGCGCTGACGTACGCGCGCGACGGCATCTCGACGTGGCCGACGTTGATGTAGTCCAGCTCGTCCGACACGACGGCCCAGAGGGTCTTCTTGGGGTCGATGTTGGAACGGGTCTGGTCGACGTAGCTGATCTTGACGGTCTCGCCGATCTTGACCGTGCCCGAGTCCGGGGCCTCAAGGCCCTGGATCATCTTGAACAGCGTGGTCTTGCCGGCGCCGTTCGGGCCGATGATGCCGACGATGCCGTTACGGGGCAGCGTGAAGGACAGGTCGTCGACGAGGACCTTGTCGCCGAACGCCTTGGAGAGGTTGTTGACCTCGACGACGATGGAGCCCAGACGCGGGCCCGGCGGGATCTGGATCTCCTCGAAGTCCAGCTTCCGCATCTTGTCGGCCTCGGCCGCCATCTCCTCGTAGCGGGCGAGGCGCGCCTTGGACTTGGTCTGCCGGCCCTTGGCGTTGGAGCGGACCCACTCCAGCTCTTCCTTGAGGCGCTTGGCGCGCTTCTCGTCCTTGCGGCCCTCGACCTTGAGACGCGTGGCCTTCTTCTCCAGGTACGTGGAGTAGTTGCCCTCGTAGGGGATCGCGCGGCCGCGGTCGAGCTCGAGGATCCACTCGGCGACGTTGTTCAGGAAGTACCGGTCGTGCGTGACGGCGACGACGGCGCCCGCGTACTTCGAGAGGTGCTGCTCCAGCCAGTTCACCGACTCGGCGTCGAGGTGGTTGGTGGGCTCGTCGAGGAGGAGCAGGTCCGGGGCCTCGATCAGCAGCTTGCAGAGCGCCACGCGGCGCTTCTCGCCACCGGAGAGGTTGGTGACCGGCCAGTCGCCGGGCGGGCAGCCCAGCGCGTCCATGGCCTGCTCAAGCTGCGCGTCGAGGTCCCAGGCGTTGGCGTGGTCCAGGTCCTCCTGGAGCTTGCCCATCTCGTCCATCAGCGCGTCCGAGTAGTCGGTCGCCATGAGCTCGGCGACCTCGTTGAAGCGCTTGAGCTTCCCCATGATCTCGGCGGCGCCGTCCTGGACGTTCTCCAGGACCGTCTTGGCCTCGTCCAGCTTCGGCTCCTGCATGAGGATGCCGACGCTGAAGCCCGGGGACAGGAACGCGTCACCGTTGGACGGCTGCTCCAGGCCCGCCATGATCTTCAGAACGGTGGACTTACCGGCACCGTTCGGGCCGACCACACCGATCTTCGCACCCGGCAGGAAGCTCAGCGTCACGTCATCGAGGATGACCTTGTCGCCGTGCGCCTTGCGCGTCTTGCGCATCGTGTAGATGTACTCAGCCAAGAGAAACCGTCCGGCTAGGAGTGAGTGGGCAGATACACCCCATCTTGCCTGACCGCCACCCCCGGGGGCGAACCAGTAGGCGAGGTACCCGCTGACCTGCGGCTTCCGGGATCACCCTCGGAGCGCCCCTGTCACTGCCGGTCGCCACCGGTCACCTCCGAGCCCCCTCGCACGGCCCGCAGACGGCCCGGGGAGGGCCGTTCGCTTGGCAGACCCGCTATCGGCCGAATTCAGGGTCGATGGAACTGCGCTTGTAGTGACACGAGCGAACATACGGATCTCCCCCATCCGCCTGGACACCCCCATTCATCTGCATCTCCCCCTGCTCCAAGGTAAGCGTGAGAAGCTCGGTGCCGTTCCGATTCTCGAAACGAAGCACCACATAGGGCGGCAGGCCGGGGTCGTTGATGACCGCATGCCATTTTCCGCCGGCTGACGTACGTTTCACCTGCTCACCGGGGCCTCCCCACTCGATGGGGTAATCCTTGGCAACAAATGTGTAGTCATCACGCAGCCGAATGAACGGAAGCGGCGACTCACACTCCTGATCCCCGTCCCATCGGCCGACCAATTCGGAATGATGCACGGTCTTCGGAGAGACGTAGGAGGGTTTACTCGCCCCGCAGGCGGTCGCCGAGAGTGCCGTCAAGGCGACAGTCACAAGGCTTGCACTGATGTGGAATACGTCGAATTTCACGCTGTCTGCTTCCAGTCGTTCCGGACGGCGGGGCTGCCTCGGAGGTCCCTGGGACAGCCCCGCCGTCCTCACGGCGCGTCCCCCCAGCCGGCCAACCGCCGGGGGCCTTCCTGTGGACCGAGAAGGGGTCGGAACATGCGACGGCCCCGGGCGCGGGTGCGGTCCGGGGCCGTGCTGGGTCTCACGGAGCGAGGCGCGTCCGGCGCGGATCACTCTGCGAGGTCGGGCGTCCGGTGCCGACGCGAAGCCGGCACCGGGGGAGCCGTCAGTTACCGGCGGTCTTCTTCTTGCGGAGGAAGAACACCGCGCCGCCGCCGATCACGACGAGCGCGGCGGCGATGCCGGCGATCATCGGGGTGGCGTTGGAGCTGCCGGTCTCGGCGAGGTCGCCGCCGCCGGTGGTGCCGGTGGTGCCGCCCGTGGTGTCACCGGTGGTGGTGCCCGGGGTCGACGGGGACGTCGACGGGGTGGGCTCCGTCGAGGGCTCGGTGGACGGCTCGGTGGAGGGGGTCTCCGAGGGCTGCGGGCCCGGGGTGGCCGTCTTGCAGTCGAGGACGCCTTCGAAGGTCTTCTTGAAGCCGTTCGGACCGGTGATCGTGAAGTCGTACGCCTCGTCCTCGGCGAGCGGGACCGCCACGGTCTTCGTCTCACCCGGGGCGATCGTGTGCGAGGTGCCCTTCAGGTCGAAGGTCCAGGGCTCGTCGCCCGCGTTGGAGGCGACGACCTCCAGGCCGCCCTTGGCGCAGTCCTTCGCGACCGTGACGGCCGGGACGGCACCCGTCTTCGCCCAGCTCGCGGTCGCCTTGGCGGTGACGGTGGAGTTGGTGGAGTCGGCCAGGATCAGGGTCTGCGAGGGGCCGTCGATGGAGACGAAGGCGCGGCCGCGCGGGACCGTGGTGGTGGACTCGGCCTTCAGCTCGGCGGCGCCGTCGGGGGTACCGGCGGGGACGTCGAAGTAGACCTGGTCGCCGTTCTTGGCCTTGGTGACGAGGTTGCCGGTGCCGTCGACGATCTTGACGCCCTCAGGGGCGCCCGGGGCGACCGAGATCGTGGGCTCGTCGTTGGTGGAGTTGGTGGAGACGGTGATCGGGCCGATGCGCCCGCCGGCCTTGCCGGCGACGGAGGACGGGGACAGGCTCAGGGAGGCCGTCGGCTCCTCGAGGTCGACCACGTTCGCGACCAGGTAGTCGGTCAGCTTCTTGGCGTCCTGCTCCACCGGCGTCGCCGTGACACCGTCGGAGAAGGCCCAGATCGCGGCCTGCGTACCCGCCGCGGCCTCGTCCTTGGAGAGGTCGACACCGAGCTTCTGGCCGAGCGCCTCGACGGAGAACTTCGGGTAGGCGTTCTCGAGGATCCAGAGGATCTTGCCCGCGTTCTCGTTGTTGTGCAGGGACGACTCGCTCCAGCCCACCTCCTTGTAGCGGTACTCGTGCCGCGCCTCGGTGTGGAAGTCGATGCAGTAGGTCGAGAGGGTTCCCCCACCCTCGACCTCCATCGTGAAGAGGCCGCCACCGACCGGGTTCGGCCGCTCCGTGCCGTCCTTCTCGACGATCTTGACGTCGCCACCCTCGACGATGGTGCCGAGCTTCGCCGTCGCGCCACCCGTACCCGGGGCGTCGTCGGCGGCCAGGGCAGGAGCGGCGGTCGCTATCGCTCCGGCCGCGACGAGGCCGGAGACCAGGGTCGCGGCGGCCAGACGGGCAGCGCCACGCCCACGAACTGAATACATTGCATTCCCCTCCGGGCGCGTCACTCCGCGAACACGGTTGATTCGCGTGGGGGGAGCGCACGCCAGCAGACTCACGGACTCGATGGGCTCATGTGCCACATGAGTACTCGGGAATCCTAGGGACGTGGAACCCCCGGGTGCCCGGCCATACGTTCAGATAACCATTCCGTCTCGGAATCGTTATCCCCACGGCGAGTTGGTCGACAAATCCCCACGACACATGGTCAGGGAACGGTCACCAGGCGCTGCGTGGCCTCCGTCCAGGGGTCCTGATCCGACTCCTGCCCGAGGGTCGGTTCCGACTCCGGCCGGGTCCCCGGCTCCGTCCTGGCCGCGCGCCGGAAGGCCGCCGTACCCCGCGTCAGATCGTGGCCCACGGCCAGCGCGTCGACGTCCACGAAGGTCTTGCGCTGACCGTCGCGCTCGTCCTCCCGCACCCTCAGCCGCCCGTGCACCACGAGCGGTTCACCCACGGAGACCGAGGCCGCGAGGTTGGCCCCCAGCGACCGCCAGGCCGACACCGTATAGAAGCTGGTGTTCCCGTCGGACCAGAGCCCCCGCTCCCGGTCCCAGCGGCGCGCGGTCACCGCGAAACGGAACCGGGCCACCCCGCCGGCCGCCGTGTCCCGGTACTCCACCGCCGTCGCCACGTTGCCGACGAGCGTCACGGTCGTGTCGTTCATGGTCCCGCCCCCACCTGTGCGTTGTTCTCGGTAGGCACCAGGGTGGGGGCGGTCGGGGAGATCCCGCAGTCGCCTGTGGGCGACCCGAGGGGTGGGGACAACTCCCTCACCCGGAAGGGGGAAACGCGTCGGGAGACGGGCCCTGGGAGGAGCTGAGGCGAGCCCGGGTCACGACGGGCAGCGCCGCCGACACCCCTCCCCCGACGCCTCCCCCCGCTACCTCCCCCGCACCCCTGCCCTCGTCGCCCCCATCCGCGTCGTACCGAAGCGGCCGCCGCCGCCGACGACGCGGGCCGAGGGGCGGGTGCCCACCACCGTCGCGTACTGCTCGCGCACCTCCCGGTAGCGCATCAACTCCGCCGACACCGGGTCGAGCACCCGGGCCCGGCCGCAGGCGGCGGCCGCCTCCCGCAGGCGGCGCTCGGCCTCCTGTCCGTACCGCCGGGCCGGGCCCTTCACGGCGCCCTCGCAGGCCCATTCGACGAACGGCCCGCCGACGATGCCGCCGATCATCACGAGGACCGGCGGGAGCAGACCGGGCTGTACGACGCCGACGATCTGGCCCACCAGCCACAGCGCGCCGAAGAGCTGCAGGAGCGTCATCACCACCTGGGCGAGGACGGCGGCGGGCCACCAGGCGGGGCGCGGCGGCCGGGCGGCCGGGTCACCCATGCTCGCCGTCAGCTCGTCCAGGGCCTCCGGCAACCCGTCGGCCCCGCGCGCCGCGGCCTCGCGTACCGCCTGCGCCCAAGAGGTGGGGAGCCCTCGCGAGGCCTCGTCGGCGACGATCCTGACGGCCTGCTCGACGCGCTGGCGGGCCGTCAGTTCGTCCTCGGCGGGGGAGGCGAGGCGCGGGTCGGTGGAACCGTGCGCGCGCAGCCGCTCGTACCAGCGGTAGAGCCGCAGCCAGGGCGTACCGCAGGCGCGGATGGCTCCCCGGCGCCAGACGCGTTCGGCGGCCTCCCCGGCGGCATGGGCGCCGACGGCGATCGCGAGCCGGTCCGCGAAGTCCTCCCGGGCGCGCTCGTCGAGGCCGGAACGGCCGTCGGCGAGGTACGCCGGGCGCAGCCGGACGGCGGCGGCGTCGATGTCGGCGGCGAGCCTGCGTTCGGGCGCGGTCCGTTCCTGGACGAACCGGCCGACGAGTTCGCGGAGTTCGGGAACCCCTTCGCCGCTGAGCGCGGAGACGGCGAGGACGGTGGCGCCGGGCTCGCCGTGTTCGCCGAGGGCCACGCCGTCCTCGTCGAGGAGGCGGCGCAGGTCGTCGAGGACGAGGTCGGCGGCGTCGGTGCCGAGCCGGTCGATCTGGTTGAGGACGACGAAGGTGACCTCGGCGTGGCCGGCGAGCGGGCGGAGGTAGCGCTCGTGGAGGGCGGCGTCCGCGTACTTCTCGGGGTCGACGACCCAGATGACGGCGTCGACGAGGCCGAGGACGCGGTCGACCTGGTCGCGGTGGGCGGTGACCGCCGAGTCGTGGTCGGGCAGGTCGATGAGGACGAGGCCCTGGAGGTCGGCGTCGGCGGCGCCGCCGGCGAGGGGGCGGCGGCGCAGTCGGCTGGGGACGGCGAGCCGGTCGAGCAGGCCGGCGGCGCCCTCGGACCAGCTGAGCGCGATGGGCGCGGAGGTGGTGGGGCGGCGCAGCCCGGTCTCGGAGACGGGGACGCCGGCGAGGGCGTTGAAGAGGGTGGACTTGCCGCTGCCGGTGGCGCCGGCGAGGGCGATCACGGTGTGCCGGGAGGAGAGCCGCTGGCGGGCGGCCGCCTCGTCGAGGACGCGACCCGCCTCGGCGAGGGCCGCGCTCTCGACACGCGTACGGGAGAGCCCGACGAGCTCGTGGAGGGCGTCGAGGCGGGTACGGAGGGGACCGCCGTAGTTCCCGCCGAGGGGCGGAAGCGTGTCCTCCTCCGGCGCTTCGCGCTCTCCGTCCGCCACCACGTCGGGGGCCCGCTCGCCGGCGCGCCGAGCGATCAGCCCGTCGTCCCAGCGCTCACGCCCCCGTTCGCGACCACGGCCACTCCCACTCCCACTCCCACTCCCACTCCCACGGGTGTCGTCCACCACGTCACTTCTCCTTCTGCAGTACGGAGAGCGCGGCGATGAGCTCCGCCTGCGGCTCGGGGGTCATGGCGAGCCCGTCGAGAGGGGCGAGGCGCCGGTCGCGCTCGGCGTGGAGGACGCGGTCGACGCACGAGAGGACCAGCTCGCCGCCCTTGTCGCGCAGGCGCAGGGCGGCCTGGGCGCCGAGGAGTTCGGCGAGCCGGTCGCCCGCCGCCCGGGCGCGCCGGCCGCCGAGGAGGGAGGCGGCGAGGAGGGCGGCGACGGTGTCGGCCTCGGGGACGGCGGCGCGGGAAGCGCGGGAGGCCCGGGAGGCCCGGGAGCCGGCAGGGCGCTCGATGTTCCGGACCTCCTCCTCGGCCAGTTCTTCGAGTACGCGGCGCCAGCGGCGTACCTCCACACCGATCCGCTCCCCCGCCTCCCGGTCTCCGCCGGTCCGCGGAGGGCCCAGGGCGCCGGAGGCGGGGTCGCGGTGCCAGGTGTCCCGTACGCGCTCCTCGGCGGCGGCCACCGCGCAGTGCAGCAGGGCGGCGAGGGACTCGGCGAGGGCGTCGAGCAGTTCGTCGGCGGTGCTGTCGCGGGGGTAGCCGCGCCAGCGGGTGCGGGCGTCGCCGGAGAGGACGGCGCCGCGGCCCAGCTCCTTGCGTACCCGCTTGGCCTGATCGCGGTAGGCGGTCACGACGACGCCGCCGAGCCGGACGGCGGAGGCGTACTGGGCCGCGACCGCGCCGGCGAGTTCGGGGAGCCGGGCGTCGAGGGAGTCGATGACGCCGGTGGCGGTCCGGGAGACGGCCTGCTGGCGGGCGGCCGGGTCCTCGGCGCGGTGGGCGAGCCAGCCGCGGAGCGGGGCGACGGCACTGTCGGGCAGCAGCCCGCTGCCGCCGCCGGCGGACTCGGGGAGCTCGGGGATGGTGAAGCGGGGCACGTCGCCGAGCCCCGCCTTGTCGAGGAGGGCCTCGTACTGGCGGGAGACCTCGCCGATGACCTGGTGCGGGACGCGGTCGAGGACGGTGACGAGGGTGGCGTCGTACTCCTTGGCGGTACGAAGAAGGTGCCAGGGCACGGCGTCGGCGTACCGCGAGGCGGTGGTGACCATCACCCAGATGTCGGCGGCGCAGATCAACTCGGCGGCGAGAAGCCGGTTCTCGACGACGAGGGAGTCGATGTCGGGGGCGTCGAGGAGGGCGAGCCCCCGGGGCAGGGAGGCGGCCGTCTCGACCCTGAGGGCGTTCTCCTCGGGCGGCTCCTCGGTGGAGTGCTCCTCGTCGGCCTGCGGCAGCCAGACGCGGGTGAGCTGCGGGAGGACGCGCATTCCGGCGAACCAGTGGTGGTCCTCGGGGTGGCACACGAGGACGGGAGTCCGGGTGGTGGGCCTGAGCACCCCCGACTCGCTGACGCGCCGCCCGACAAGGGAGTTGACGAGCGTGGACTTCCCGGCCCCGGTGGATCCGCCGACGACGGCGAGGAGGGGGGCGTCGGGATCCTTCAGGCGGGGCACCAGATAGTCGTCGAGCTGAGCGAGGAGCTCGGCCCGGGTCTGCCGGGCGCGTGAAGCGCCGGGGAGAGGGAGTGGGAGACGCACGGCAGCGACACGGTCGCGCAGGGCGGAGAGTGCGTCGATCAGCTGAGGCCGTTCGTCCAAGGTCACCACATGCGAAGAATGCCCAATTTATGAGTGTTTTTGAAGCGTATAAGCGCCCTGCGCGCCGAGGGAGAGGAAGGGCGACCGGGGCGGCAGGCATAACGAGTGCACAACACCCGCCCCCAGTGGCGTGAAAAGCGCTGCGCGAATCGCACCTGCCTGCGATTATCGTTCCGCTTCACCGAACCTCCACATCGTGCCACGCAGGTGAAGCAACCGGGCCAAGGCGATCGGAGCCCTATCCTTGTCCCGGCAAGGCCACACCCCACCCACCAGGGTCTCCTGGCCACACGGCCACCATCCGGCCCCCGTAGCTCAGTGGATAGAGCAGGTGCCTTCTAAGCACTTGGCCGCAGGTTCGAGTCCTGCCGGGGGCGCACGACGGAAGACCCTCCTTCGGGAGGGTCTTTTTGCTGGTCATGGCCGGTTTTCGATCGGGGGTGGGGGTGTCCGGGAGAGACTCTCGGACGGCCGGTAGTGGCCTCCGGCGGCCCTTCGGCCCGAAATCAGCCCGAAGGTTCGAGGCGGCTCCCGGTAAGACCGAGGGGACAAATCGGCATTCGGGTTGAAGACGCGATCGCGTCCGGATCATCCTTACTGCCATGTCCCTCGCCGCCGCGCTCGACGTGTCACGCCTGCCCGACTACGCGTACGACTGGGCCCTGATCGACGTCGAGACGTCCGGTCTGATCGCCCGGCGTGACCGGATCCTCTCGATCGCGGTGCTGACCTTCGGGCCGGACGGGATCCAGACCGGCGAGTACTCCACCCTGCTGAACCCAGGCTGCGACCCCGGCCCGGTGCACATCCACGGCCTGACCGCGGAACGGCTGAGCGGCGCCCCGGCCTTCGAGCAAGTGGCCGGACGGATCGGAGCGCTCCTGCAGGACCGCGTCATGGTGGCCCACAACGCACAGTTCGACTACGACTTCCTGGCCCATGAGTTCGCGCGCGCCCGGCTCCATCTCCCCGTCACCCAGCGCCTGTGCACCCTGGCCCTGAACCGGCGAGTGGAACCGCCCGTCGCCGACCTCAGCCTGGCGTCACTGGCCGCTCACTACGGCGTGCTGCAGACCAAAGCCCATGACGCGCTGGACGACACGCGCGTCCTCGCGGGGATCTTCCGGTCGTCCCTCTCCGAAGCCGCGCGGCTGGACGTCCCGCTGCCACTGGTGCCCTGCCCTCCCCGACAGGATCCGCAGTTCGCGCCGAATCCGCCGAAGACCCCGTGCGCCTACCGGAACCCTGGCCGTCCGGCGCTCGGCGGTCCGCTCGTCCAAGGCATGAAGATCGCCATCACGGGCGAGACCGCGACCTCCCGGGCCGAGCTGGTGGCCCGGGCCGTCGCAGCCGGCCTGAACATCATGTCGTCGGTCAGCCGGCACACCAGCGCTCTCGTCACCAACGACGGGGCTTCGGGCTCGGCGAAGGCGCAGCGCGCGATCGCCGAAGGCGTCACGGTCATCGACGAGCACACCTTCCTCAAGCTGCTGGGAGAGGTGCGCCCCGGAACACCGCACGAGAGTCAGACACCGAGGAAGACCCCGGAAGCGACGACCCCGGAAGCGACGACCCCGGCCACGCCGCCCACGATGCCCACGCCGACGCCGTCCCCTGCTGCGACCGCAGCCGTCGCGGACGTACCGGCGCTCAGGCGGCCCGAGTCCCCGCATTCCGCCAAGCCGTTCGGCCGTCGACGGGTCCTGATTCTGGGCGGCACCCACGAAGAGGCATCCGCCGCCCGGGCCAGGGTCGTCGAACTGGGCGGGGCCGCCGCGATCAACCTCTCCGCGAGCGTCACCGACGTCGTCCTCTTCCCCGGAGGTGAACTCGACCGCCGCATGGCCCGCATCACCGCGTTGGAACTTCCGGTCCACGCGCACGGATGGCTCGGATCCCCCACCTCCGAGCCGGCCGACGTCCCCACCCGGAACGACGCGACGCCCGACGTTCTCCCGCGCGGCGGAGTCATCGATCTCCCCACGCTTCACACCGCCGGCCACTGGCACGTGAGTGCCTCCTGGGCGCAGCAGACGAACTGCGAGATCGACGTCGTCGCCTTCGTCCTCGACGAGGACGAGCAGGTCTCCTCCGATGGGGACTTCGTCTTCTACAGCGCGCCGGAAAGCCCCGACGGAGCCACCCGTCTCCTCTGCGACGGTCCGACCGAGCAGACCATCGCCGTCGATCTCGCGGCGCTGCCTCCCGCCGCCCACCGGATCGCGATCGCCGCCGCCATCGACGGTGCGGCCACTTTCGGGGACATCGGAGCGGTCCAGATCACCCTCGCACCGGGCGTCGATGCTCCGGCCGCGGCCCAGGCCACTCTGGACGCCGCCACCAGCGAACGCACCCTGCTCCTCGCCGAGATCTACTGTCGGGACTCGCGGTGGCGCTTCCGCGCCGTCGGCCAGGGCTACGACCGTGGCTTGGAGTCCCTCGTCCGTGGATACGGCGTCGACGTGGCGTAGCCCTCGCCTCGTGCACGTGGGTGGGATGCCGGAAGGGCCGACAGCCTGCCCGGATGGAGCCGGTCGTCGGCCACCTCTCACGGCTCCGGCACGGGCACGGGCACGGGCACGTGACGCTCCTCGGCACGGCCGCGCCGAGGAGCTCGGTCCGGGGTCAGCGGATCGGGTGGGTCAGTCTCACGCGGACCAGGGTCGTCTCGACGCCGCTGTCGACCAGGCGGCCGGCCGCGTCGAAGGCCGCGGGGCCGTCGGTCATGCCGAAGTCGTTGTCGTTGATCAGGGCGAGGGTCGAGGAGCCTTCGAGCGCGATGCCCTCGATCTTGCCGGGGACGCCCTCGACCGTGTTCAGGTCGAGGACCAGGCGCTTGTCCAGGACCGGGACCTCCGCCGACGCCGTGTCGTCGAGCTGCTCCAGGGTCGGGCCGGCGGCGGTGTCCCAGGTGGTGCCGAGGATGTCCGTGCCGCGGCGGAGGTTCACCTCGTACACGCGTGAGGCCTTGTCGGTGCGCTCCTGGACGAGGAGGCGGTTGCCGCCGAGCGCGACGAGGGCGGAGATCTTGAGCTCGGAGGTCTTGGTCTGGCCGGGCTCGACGACCTCGACCGGGTCGAAGCGGTACGCGTACTCGGCGGTGACCTCGTGCGTGCGGGTCGAGAAGCGCAGCAGGCGCGTGGTGCGGGAGCTCTCCCCTGCCGCCTTGTCGGGGTTGAGCAGCGGGCTCTGCAGCGCCATCACCAGGTCGCCGCCGGGGAGCAGCGCGAGACCCTCGAAGCCGCGGTTGATCTTGCGCTGCAGGAAGATCGACGGCAGCGACTCGATCACCGGGTAGTCGGCGCCCGTCAGGCCGAGGCCCTTCGGGACGTGGCGGGCGAGGATCCGGCCGCGCGGGGAGACGTGCACGAGCGAGGGGCCGTACTCGTCGACCAGCCAGAAGCCGCCGTCCCGGTCCCGCACGATGCCTTCGGTGTCCAGGCCGTTGGGGTTGTACGAGAGCGGGGTGGAGGCGTCGTACGTGTACGGGGCCTCGTCGCGGCCGGGCTGGTTGGGCAGGCCGGTGACGGGGGCACCGGACGCCGTGGTGAGCGGGATGGAGCGCAGGACCTGGATGCGGCCGCCGACCGCGCGGATCTTCACGATGGCCGGGTCGAAGCCGGGCACGGGGAACGTGCGGCGCTTGTCCTTGCCCACGGAGATCTGGCCGTTGGGGCCGCGGTCGGTGACGGTCCAGTACTCGCCGGGCCGTTCGGCCGGGAACAGGTCGCTGCCTATGCCGCCGAGGTCGACTCCCCGGTCGTCGGCGACGCTGCCGGCCGGCAGGCCGTTGCTGAAGGCGGCCAGCGGGATGTCGGGCAGCGTCGCGGTGGAGACGACCCGCGCGGTGGCGTCGTGGTGCGCCGGCGTCGCGTCGGCCGTGCCCACCACCACCGAGAGCGCGAGGGCGGTGGAGAGGGGAAGCACGACGGCGGCGGGCCGGCGCAGGAGACGCGGATTCATCTGAACTCCCTGGGGACACACACATGGAAAGTCGCCGGTGAGGGCGGGCTCATGGTCCGTTTCCGCGCACAACGCCGGACTACGGGTGTGCGACGGCAGGGCGAGTCCTGGGTGAACGCGCGTCTCCGTGGCCCTACCTGTCAGTAGCGGTCGAGGATCAGCTGCGTCTTGAGGATGTCGCCGTGGAAGAGCCAGCCGTTGGCCTCGGCGACGGCGATGGCGTCCTCGTGGAGGTCGGCCGCGTCGGCGTACGAGTCCGTCTTGAACGACAGCTCGACGACGTACTCCGTACCCGTGCCGCCCGCTCCGACGACCGGCAGCACCTCGATGCTCGCGTCGTCCGAGGGGCCCCAGGCGCCGCCGTACACCTTGGCGGTCACCGGCCCGTGCGCGCGGGAGAGCTGGAGCGTGTTCTTGCCCCAGCCGGCGCTGCCCCAGTCCTGCAGCTTGCCGGGGATGTCGTTGACGAGCCAGGTGCGGCCGGTCGTGCTCGACGGCATCGCCGTGCCCGAGTAGCCGCTGGCGCTGTGGCTCTTCTCGGTGCTGAAGCTCAGCGTCTGCTTGGCGTAGCCCCAGTCGACCTCGGCGTCGTAGTTGGTGTCGCCGCTGTCGAAGCCCGCGGCGTTGGCCGTGGTGAGGGCGGCGGCGATGTCGCCGTTCGTCACGGGGAAACGCTTCTTGTACGTCTCCTCGAAGGACGAGCCGCTCTTGTGGCGGAGGCGGACGCTCCACCCCTCGGCGTCGAGGGCCAGGGCGTCGGTGTCGTAGTAGCTGTACGAGCGGGCCTTGGCGGAACCGGTGATGCCGAACGCCGACTTGACCGCCGCGCTCGGGGCGAAGGCCGAGTCCAGCGCGGCGGTGGTGAGGTTGATCTTCACCTCGTACGTCGGTACGGCGTTGGCGGCGGCGTACGCCGGCGAGGTCGGGGCGAGGAGCGCGACGGCGACGGTGAGGGCGATCGCCGAACCGGCGGCGGCGGGGCGCGAGGCCCGCGAGGTGAAGGTCATGCCGTTGATCGTCACGAGGGCGGGTGAGGACCGCGTGACTCCGGGGCGTGGGGCCGGTGAACCGGCGGCGTCGGGAAGCCGCCGCCCGAGGGCCACGCCCCGCCTGCGGCGTCCGAGGGCGGTCCCGTGATCGGGACGGTACGCGTTCCCTCCGCCCCGGAGGCAGAATCACGCCATGGTGATCACCACACGCGCCCTCAACCGCGCCACCCTCGCCCGTCAGTTGCTGCTCGAACGCGCGCCGGTCGACGTCGAGGAGGCCCTGCGGCGGGTCGTCGCGCTCCAGGCGCAGCAGCCGGGTTCGCCGTACGTCGCCCTGTGGAACCGGGTCGCGGGCTTCGACCCGGGCCGGCTCGACGGGGCCGTGGACGGGTTCCGGGCGGTGCGGTCGACGCTGATGCGGCTCACCCTGCACCTCGTCCACGCGGAGGACTACCGGGCGTTCCGGGAGGGCATGGAGCCGACGCTGCGCGGTTCGCGGCTCGGTGACCACCGGTTCAGGGCGGCGGGGTTCACGCCGGCCGACGCCGACGCGCTGCTGCCCGGCCTCCTCGCGTACGCCGAACGGCCCCGGTCCGGGGCCGAGATGCGGGCCCTGATCGAGGAGAGCCGGGGCGGCCCGGTGGAGCCCGTGGCCTGGCGGATGATCCGGCAGTACGCGCCGCTCTGGCACGCCCCGACGGGGCCGCCGTGGTCGTACGGGACCGCGCAGTCCTTCGTCACGGCCGACTCCCGGCCGCGGCTCGGCGATCCGGACGCGTCCGCCGCGGGCCTGGCCGCCCTGGTCCTGCGCTACCTGGAGGGCTTCGGGCCCGCTTCCGTGGCGGACATGGCGCAGTTCTCGATGACGCAACAGAAGCGGATACGGGAGGTGTTGGGGACGCTCGACGGCCGGCTCGACCGATGCGAGGGGCCCGGCGGGACGGTCCTGTACGACGTCCCCGGGGCGGCCCTGCCCGACGAGGACGTGCCCGCCCCGCCGCGGCTGATGGCGATGTGGGACAGCGTCCTGCTGGCCTACGCCGACCGCGGCCGCGTCATCCCGCCCGAGTACCGGAAGTCCGTGATCCGCGTGAACGGCGACGTGCTGCCGACGCTGCTCGTCGACGGGTACGTCGCCGGGGTCTGGCGGCCCGTGGACGGCGGCGTCGAGGTCTCGGCGTTCCACCGGCTCCCGGCGCGCGTCTGGGAGGAGTCGGCCGTGGAGGCCGAGGCTCTCGGGGCGTTCCTGGCCGACCGGGACCCGCTGGTCTACCGGCGCTACGACCACTGGTGGGTCAAGGGCCTGCCGGTCGTCGAGACGAAGGTGTTCCCGGCCCGCCGAGCTTGAGGCTCCGGATCACCACAGCCCGGCCGTCTCCACTCCCAGCCATACGGCTCCGAGTCCTGCGGCCAGGCTCCCGGTCACGTTCAGCGCCGCGTACCCCTTCGCCCCGCCCTCGTACAGCTTCAGCGTCTCGTACGAGAAGGTCGAGTACGTCGTCAGCGCCCCGCACAGGCCCACCCCGAGCAGCAGGTGCAAGCGGGCGGAGGCGACGCCGGTGAGCAGCCCGAGCACGAACGAGCCGACGACGTTCACCGCGAGCGTGCCCCAGGGGAAGGCGGAGCCGTACCGGGCGCGGGCCGCGCGGTCGGTGAGGTACCGCAGGGGCGCGCCGACGGCGGCGCCCACGACGACGAGCAGCCAGTTCACCCGGCCCTCACCACCCGCGTCCGTACCGCCCGGGTCAGGGTGACCCCGGCCCACACGGCGGCCAGTGCGGTGAGCGCGGTCGCACCCAGGTAGAGCAGCCCGCGCGCCGGTTCGCCGGCGCTCAGCAGCCGCTGCGTGTCGAGGGTGTACGTCGAGAAGGTGGTGAACCCGCCGCAGAACCCCGTGCCGAGGAACGGCCGGAGGAGCGGGTGCGGGGCGGTGCGGGGCTCCCCCGTACGAGCCTCCGCCGGATGAGCCTCCGCCGGATGAGCCTCCCTCACAGGGGGCTCGGTGACGAGGACCATGAGGACGCCGAGCGCGGCGCAGCCGGCCGCGTTCACCGTGAAGGTGGTCCAGGGGAAGGCGTGGGCCGGCGTGGGCCAGGCGAGCGACGCGCCGTAGCGGGCGACCGCGCCGAGGGCGCCGCCGGCGGCGACGGCCCCGACGGCCGGCAGCTGCGCGCGCAGTTCCATGGCCATCAGGCTACGGCGGGCGTCGGGGCGAGGCGCACAGGCACGGTTCCCGGCCTGGGGCATTAACCGGGATCCGGGCCCGTGCAACCTCGCTCTGTGATGGTCCGGCCACGCCTTGCGACGGGTCAAAGCGGGGCGCGCGAGTCTGTCAGATCCCCCGCGGGGTATTCCGGAACGCAGGGGTGGGGGTCGGGGACGTGACCCCTGATACCGCTGTGACCTGCGGTAACGGTAGGGGAGGTGGTCCGGTCACCATTCGGCGGCCGATTCGGGTGCCGGGTACACCTCGTCCCGGAGGGCCCCCACGGGCGACGGTGGTGGAGCAGCGGGAGGGAGCGCTGCGCAACCTTCGGGCAGGAGTGTCGTGAGTACATCCGTCGCAACCAAGCGCAGGGCCACCACCGGGGCCGTCTCGTCCTTGACGGTTCCCCTGGGCGTCGCCAGGCCCGTCGGTGCGGCCGCTGCGGCCGGTTCGGGCGAGGAGGTCTACGCCGAGCTGTGCTCCGCGCTCTTCTCCGGTTTCCCGCGCCGCGACCAGCGCCTGAAGGCCGAGCAGTACCTGCACGGCCTGCTCACCGCGCAGGGCCGCAAGTCGATCCGGAACATCGCCGCCCAGATAGGGGGGCCGGCGGCCGAGCAGAGCCTGCACCACTTCGTCTCCAGCTCCACCTGGGACTGGCAGCCGATGCGGGCCGCGCTCGCCCGCTACCTGGAGCGGAACAGCTGCCCGCAGGCCTGGGTGGTCCGGCCCATGCCGATCCCGAAGGCCGGTGAGCACTCGGTGGGCGTGGACCGGCGTTTCGACCCGGAGCGCGGCCAGGTCTTCCACGGCCAGCAGGCGTTCGGGGTGTGGTTCGCCAGCGACGAGCTGAGCGTTCCCGTCAACTGGCGGCTGTTCCTGCCGGACCCCTGGGTGAACGACCGCACGCGGCGCGACCGCGCGGAGGTCCCCCAGGAGGCCGGCGAGGAGACGCTGGAGGAGTGCGCGGTCGCCGCGGCGCTCGACACGGCCCGCTGGTCCGACGTCACCCGCAAGCCGGTGCTCCTGGACATCCGCGGCGGCGCGGGCCGGGCGGCGCTCACCCGGCTCGCCGGGGCCGGGGTGCCGGTCGTGGCCCGGATCGGCCCGGGGTCCCGCATGGCGATCGCGGACCGTTCGCTGCCGGGCTTCGGCGCGGGGCCGCTGTCGGCGCATCAGATCCTGGAATCGCTCAAGGGCCTGCGCAGGCCGGTGAGCTGGGTGGACACGGTGGCCGGCGCGCGGACCTCGCGGACCTCGCTCGCCACGGCCGTACGGGTCGCGCTGCCGACGCCCGGCGGCGAGCGGATGCGGCCCCTGGTCCTGCTCGGCGAGTGGGACGACCCGCGGCGCGGCCCGGCCCGGGTGTGGATCAGCGATCTGACCCACTCCCCCGTCGGCTCGCTGCTGCGGCTGACGAAGCTGGCGCGCCGCGTGGAGCGTGACTTCGTGGAGGTCGGCGAGGGTGCGGGACTGCGGGACTTCGTGGGCCGCTCGTTCCGCGGCTGGCACCGGCACATCACGCTGGCCTCGGCGGCCCACGCGGCGACGGTCCTGGCAGCGGAGTGGGACACGTCCTACGGCTCCGGCTACGCGACGGGCCGCACGGCGAGCTGACCACCGGGCCGGGCCCAGGCCCGGCCCGACCGGCAGGACACCCGGAAAGCCCGAAAGCCCGCGAGACCCCCCAAGTCCCCCTAGGGGGTCGTCGGTCGCGTCGGGTCCGTGGTGCCACGGCCTCGGGACAGGACCTCGCGGGTGCGCTGGAGGCGCAGGGCGAGCTGGACCTCCAGGACCTGGCCCGGCTTCTGCCATTCCGGGCCGAGGAGTTCGCCGATCCGCTCCAGGCGGCGTGAGACCGTGTTGGGGTGGACGTGCAGCGCCTCGGCCGCGTTGGTCGGGCTGGCGCCGGAGGCGAAGTACGCCTCCAGGGTGCGCGTGAGGTCGGTGAACCGCTCGGCGTCGTAGTCGAGTACGGGCCCGATCGCGCCCTCGACGAAGCCCTCCACGTCGTGGTCGTCGGAGAGCAGCAGCCCCAGGAAGCCGAGGTCCTGCACGGAGGCCGCCGAACCGGTGCCGCCCAGCGCGCTCATCGCGTCGAGGCACCGCACGGCCTCCAGGTACATCCGCCCGACGCCGTCCGGGCTCTGACCGGGTCCCGAGGCGGCGACCGAGACGGGGTGGCCGAGCAGCGGGGAGAGCTCCGCGGCGACGGCCTGGGCGGCGGCGGAGGCGTCGATGCCGGGGAGCAGCAGCACGATGCAGCCGCCCTGCACGGTCTTGAGGCCGGAGAGGCGGTACGCGTACGAGGACGCCCACACGACCGCCCGGCCCTGCTCGCCGCCCTCCGGCCGGGCCACCACGAGGACGTGCGGTCGGCGCAGGTCGACGCCGAGGCGGCGGGCCCGCTGCCCGATCTGCTGCGGCGCGTGCGGCGGGTCGGCGATGAGGTCGTCGAGGAGTTCGTCGCGTACGGGCCCCTCGGCGACGGCCGTGGAGCGCCGCATCAGGAGGAGGAAGGCGACGGCCTGGGCGGCGAGTTCGAGAAGCCGCTCGTCCTCGCCGGTGAGCCCGCTCGCGGCACGGATCACCAGGCCGCCGAGGTCCTCGGAGCCCGCGATGACCGGGGCGACCCAGGTGTCCTCGTCGGCCAGGACCGGACGGCGGCGGGCGTGCGCGTCGAGCGAGGCCTTCTTGACGGTCTTCTCGTCCAGGCCGGGGATCTCCCCGCCGGCGAGGCAGCGGCCGCCCTGGTCGTGGATGAGGACGGTGGCGTCGAGGGCGTCCCCCGCGGCCTTGGCCACGTTGCCCAGGTCACCGCCGGCGAGGACGAGGTTCATGATGCGGCTGTGGGCCTCGCTGACATGCCGCATCCGGGTGAGGCTGGTCCGTACACGGGAGCTGTCGCGCTCCAGTTCGGAGACCTCGGCGCGGGTCCGGTCGAGGAGTCCGGCCTTCTCCACGGCGAGGGCGGCGAGGTCGGCGAGCGCGGTGAGGAGGCCGATCTCCTCGGAGGTGTGGTCGCGGACGCGCCGGTCCGCGCCGTAGAGCACGCCGATGACGGTCTCCCCGCTGCGCAGCGGCGCGGCCATGATGGCGTGCACGTCCTCGGCGCGCAGGGCCGCCTCGGCCGCCTCGTCGAAGGCCGGCGCGTGGACGCCCGCGTCGAGGGAGCCGGAGGGGGCGAAGCGCTCGTCGGCGAGGTAGTCCGCGGTCCAGACGGGCTCGTCGTGGAGCTGGACCGCGCCGCCGAGTCCGTACCCCTCGGCGATCCTGAGCCCGGCGGCGAGGTGCGGTCCGGTCGTCCGGCCGGGGCCGGTGTCGAGCCCGGCGCGGGCGCCCTCGATCGTGTGGACGTGGCAGCTGCCGTGCGGGCCCCGCAGCGTCACGAACGCCAGGTCGAGGCCGAGGAGCCGGCGGGCGCGGCGGATGACGACGCGAAGCAGGCTGTCGAGGTCGTACGAGAAGGTCAGATCGCGCGCGGTGTCGGTGAGGGCGGCGAGTCCGGCCTCGCGGCGCGCGGCGTCCTCGTGTCCGGAGCGGACCTCGGCGGCGAGCTTCACGGCCCGCTCCAGGCGGTCGAGTCCGTCGCCGGTGAGACCGCCCAGGCGGGCCTCGTCGAGGAGTTCGTCGAAACGTGCGGGCGGGGCCTGGCGGGCGATCAGTTCGAGGACCGCGAGCAGCGCGTCGGCACCGCCGGCTGCGTCCGCGCCGTGCGAGGTCATGGCCCCACTCCCGTAAATAGAGCGAAATCGGGTGCCTTGGAGGAAACCCGTCCTGCTCGCCGAAACTAATTCGGCTTCGGGAGCCGGTCAACACAGGATCTGCCACGATCCAACGCCGCCCCGGCGCGCTTCGTTCCCGCGGGCGCGGCCGGGCGGGTCCTCAGACGAGCGAGCCCACGGGGACGGGCCTGGCCGTCCGGCCGCCCGGGGTGTACTGGACGGGCACATGGGCGCCGAGGAGGGAGCGGGCCGGGATGTGCCGCACGGCGAGGACCGAGCTCTGGAGCCGGCGCAGCCGCGCCGAGGGCTCCATGCCGTTCTCCCCCAGGAGGGCGGCGCGCAGCCGCTCGTACGCGGTGAGGGCCTCGTCGTGGTGGCCGCAGCGCAGCAGCGCGATCATGTAGTGGGCGTGCAGGGGCTCGCTGGTGCGGTAGCGGGCGACGAGTCCGGAGAGTTCGGAGAGGAGCTCGGCGTGCCGGCCCAGGCCGAGCTGCGCCTCGATCCACTGGTCGAGCACGCTGAGCCGGGACGCCTCCAGGCGTTCGATCTCGCAGCGGAGCCGGGGCCCGGCCGCCACGCCCGCGTAGGGCTCGCCGCGCCAGAGGGCGAGGGCCTCGCCGAGCCGGAGCGCGGCGCGCGCGAGGTCGCCGGCCTCCATGGCCCGGTAGCCGGCGCCGGCCGCCCGCTCGAACTGCCAGACGTCGTTGACGCCGCCGCCGGTGTCGAGGCGGTAACCGCCCGGCTGGGAGACGAGGATCGCGTCCGCGGTGCGCCGGTCCGACCAGCCGGGGCGGGGCTCCGCCGCGTCGGCGCCACGGAGTGCGCTCGCGATGAGGGTCCGCAATTCCGCTATGTGGGACTGGAGTTCGGCGCGGGCGCCGCGCGGGGCGCCGGAGGGCCAGAGCTCCTCGGTCAGGACCGTCACGGGGACGAGCTGGTCGGCGCTGGCGGTGAGCAGGGCGAGCAGCTGTCGCGGGGCGGCTGCCGTCGGAGTGATCGACGCGCCGTTCTCCCGTACCGAAAGCCCCCCCAGGATTCGGACGTCCATCTTGCCCCCTCAGTGCCTGTGCGGTGTCTGCGCGCTGGATGACACTCGTTGATTAGAAAAGACCCCCGCAGGCATGTCAATAAGAAACCGCGGGGTATGGAATGACGGCCTGTGATATCGGGCTGCTTCACCCCATTTGAGGGGATATTTCTGCAGCAGATTTTCGTCACTGGCGCAGACCTTTGGCTCCCGAAAGACTGTTTCAGGACCCGGGGGTACGCTTTCGCAGGGTCCTTGAGGATGCCGAAGGGGTGGTCAACCGCGATTTCACGCCAGAAACCGCCGGGCTGGTCGGTTCCGCCGGAAGGGCTCCCGCGGACGGCCCGGGAGGGATCGCCGAAGGACCGCCGGGCGGCTCCCTCGGGGGCCGCCGGGCGGTCGACGGGCCGTCGGCGAGCAGGCCGGCCGGGCGGCCGGCAAGCGGGTCGGCAGGCGGCCGGCGAGCAGGTCGGCAGGCGGTCGGCAGGCGGCCGGCAGGCGGTCGGCACCAGGGGCGTCTCGCCTGATCCGCAAGACGCGCCCCGCCGGACAGGCCCTGGGTCCGTCAGAGGACCGCAGCGGCGGTGAGCGCTCCGAACGAGACCGTGATCAGAGCCGTACGGACCAGGTGGAAGCCGTTCCACCGCTTCTCGAACGCGGCCCGGACCGTCGACGGGTCCTCGCCGCCCGGACGCTCCGAGGCGGCGAGCGCCACGTTCAGCGGGACGTTGCCGCCGACGGTGACGAGGTGGTTGAGGGCCGCGGCCACGAGCCCGGCCAGGACCAGCCACTTCTGGGTGTCCGTCCGCCCGTCGACCGGGACGAGGAACGCGGCGACGGGGAAGGCGACGACCCCGAAGAAGACGAGCAGGAACACGGCCCTCGGGACGCATTCGTTGATCCGGCGCATCGCCGTGACGAACTCGGCGTCCGTCAGACGGCCGAGCGCGGGCATGATCCCGGTCTGGAAGATCAACATGAAACCGGCGTAGAGGCCGGTGCATCCGACGGCGAGGGCGAGCAGCAGGGTGGCCATGCGGCCATTCTGGCCCGCTGCCCGCCTCCCGCGTCAGCTGTACGGGTCTCCCGACTTCAACTCGCCGTCCCCGGAAGCGCTTTCGCCCGGCTCCGCGGTCGGCCCGAGCAGCCGCTCGGCCTGCCGGACGGCCTCGGCGAGCTCCCGGACCACCGCCGATCCCGACCGTCCGGCGATCGCCTCGGCGCGCTGCGCGAGCGTCGCGAGCCCGGGGTCGCCCGGCAGGTCGCCGCCGCGCAGGGCGTCCGCGAAGTAGGCCGTGATCGCCGTGAGTTGGAGGCTGTCGTGGCCGCCGTCCCAGACTCCGGCGGAGAGCGCCTCGACCGCGACCGTGCCGGAACGCTCGTGCGGCGCCCGGGTCTTCGGGTCGAGCCAGCGGACCGTGGCGGTGGCGACGCGGCCCTTCGCCCCGGGCCGGGTCTTCACGGCGTACAGCGCGGTGACGGTGTGACCCGCGCCGACCTCGCCGCCGTCCACCCCGTCGTTCCGGAAGTCCTCGTCGGCGACCTCCCGGTTCTCGTACCCGATCAGCCGGAAGTTCTCGACGGTCCCCCGGTCGAAGGCGACCTGCGCCTTGGCGTCACGGGCGCGCAGCTCGACATGGGCGGGCAGCTGGTCGACGAAGACCTTGCGGGCCTGCTCGGAGGTGGAGACGTACGTCGTGTGGCCGTCGCCCTTGTCGGCGAGCCGCTCCATGAAGTCGTCGCCGTACTCACTGCCGACTCCGACACCGAAGAGCGTGATCCCGTGGAGCCTGCGCTCCTCGTCGATGCGGCGGAGGATCGCGTCCGCGTCGGTCTCACCGGTGTTGGCGAGGGCGTCGGAGAGCAGCACGACCCGGTTGGTGGCGCCCTCGCGGCGGCCTTCGACGGCGACGTCGTAGCCGGTGCGGACGCCGGCCTCGACGTTGGTGGACGAGGTCGTCGCCAGGGAGTCCACGACCTCGCGGATCCGGCCCCGGGAGTCTCCGACGCGGGTCATGGGCAGCCGGGTCTCGGCCTCGTCGCTGAAGGTGACGAGGGCGATCGAGTCGTCGTCGCGGAGCTCGTCGGTGAGCAGCCCGAGGGACTCCTTGACGAGGTCGAGACGGCCGGGCTCGTCCATCGAGCCGGAGATGTCGACGACGAAGGTGAGGGCGGCGGGCGGGCGGGCGCCACTCCGGTCGGCGCCGCGGGTGGCGAGCCCCACCCGGACCAGGGACCAGCCGTCCTGCCCGGTGCGGGCCCCGTCGAGGCTCACGCCGAAGCCGTTGTCCGCGGGGCGCGGGTAGTCGGGGCGGAAGCTGTTGACGAACTCCTCGGGGCGGACGGTCGCCGGTTCGGGCAGCCGGCCCTCGGACAGCGCCCGGCGGGCGTAGCCGTACGAGGCGGTGTCCACGTCGAGGGCGAAGGTGGAGAGGTAGTCGGGGGCGGGGGGCCGGGTGCGCTGCTCGCCCTCCTCGGGCGCGGCCGCGTCGGCTCCCGGGGTCGCCGTTCCGGGGGCGACGTACCCCGGCTTCCCGGACCCGCCGCCGGAGGTGCCCGGTGCGGTGCGGCCGGGGCCGTCGGCGCGCGACGCGTCGTGGCTCCCGCCCGACGCGCCGCAGCCTCCGACGGCAAGCCCGGCGACGAGCACCCCCGCGATCACGGCCCCGAACCGGGCTCCACGGCGCCCGTCCACTGTCACTCTCCGTCGACTCATGTCATCTCCCCCTCATGGTGCGGCACTTGTGAATGTGACGAATGAAGGGGCCGAACGGAGCAGTCGAAGGAGTTGCGGATGGATCTCGATGTGGCAACGGCGACCGGGGTGGACGAGGGTGGCATGGATTCGCCATCCTCCTCAACAGGGCTTGTCACCGTGTGCAGTCGCATGCGTACATGGAGTGGACATCGATCGGGCGGGGGTGGTCAGCGGTGGCAGAGAGCGCGGGCTCCGTGATGCTCGCCCGTTCGGCGATGAACCGGGCCGCGACCGAGGGACAGCGGCCTGCGGGGCGCCCGGTCCGGGGCGCGCGGCGGATCAGCGCCGCGCTCGCCGGGCTGGCCGCCTCCACCCGGCACGAGCTGCTGACCTTCGACGACCCCGTGGCCTCGGCGGGCTTCGCGATCCCCGGGCCGTTCCTGGAGCTGGCGGGCGCGTGCATGCGGGCCGCGGCGGAGCGGGCCGACGAGGTCCGGCGGATCGTGCCGAGGCACGCCCTGCCCCGGCTGGAGGACGGGCTCCCGCTCCCCGGCCGGGCGCGGCTCGCGGACGCGATCCCGTTCAAGCTGATCGTCGTGGACCGGACGGTGGCGGCGGTCCCGCTCGACCTGGAGCTGCTCTACAACGGCCTGTTGCTGATCCGCGACCCGGTGGTCGTGCAGGCCCTCGTCCGGGCTCATCACGCCTGCTGGGCGGCGGCCGAGGAGCTCACGTACGTACCCCCGCCCCCGCTTCCGCCGTGCGGCCTCCCGCCGCAGCTGCGGCCGGTCCTCGACGCCCTCCTGTCGGGGCTCACGGACGAGACGGCGTCGGCCAGGCTCGGCATGTCGGCGCGGACGTACAGCCGTCGGGTCGGCGAGCTGATGGCGGCCCTCGGCACGACGAGCCGCTTCCGCGCGGGTGCGGAAGCGGCTCGGAGGGGGTGGGTGTGATCGTCCCGGACCGGAGTGCTCCTACGACACGATGTCCTTGCGGGCGAAGCCGCGGAAGGCGAGAGCGAAGAGGATCACGGCGTACGTCACCGAGATCGCCGCGCCCTTCACCATGCCGCCCCACTCCAGCTGCGGCTGGAGTGCGTCGATCCAGGCGAACTGCCAGTGCGCGGGCAGGAAGTCGCGCCAGTCGCCGAGCGCCGTGACCGCGTCCAGGACGTTGCCGACGATGGTCAGGCCGACGGCGCCGCCCACCGCGCCGAGCGGGGCGTCGGTGCGGGTGGAGAGCCAGAAGGCGAGCCCGGCGGTGACCAGTTGGGAGACGAACACGAAGGCGACGGCGATACCGATGCGGAGCATCGCGTCCGTGGCGGGCACCGCACCGCCGGTCGGCAGCCGGAGCGGCCCCCAGCCGTAGGCGACCGTGCCCACGGCCAGCGCCACGAGCGGCAGCAGGACCATCGCGGCCGCGCTGTAGCCGAGCGCCACCGCGAGCTTGGAGGCGAGGAGCCGGGAGCGGGGTACGGGCGCGGCCAGGAGGTAGCGCAGCGAGGACCAGCTCGCCTCGGAGGCGACCGTGTCGCCGCAGAAGAGTGCGACGGGGATGACGAGGAGGAAGCCGGCCGAGACGAAGAGGCAGGTCGCGGCGAAGTTGGCGCCGGAGGCCGTCGCCGTGTCCATCAGGGTGATGCGGCCGTTGCGGTCGCCGTCCCCGGAGCCGCCGATGGCGAAGGCGGCGATCAGGACGAAGGGCAGGGCGACGAGGATGCCGCCCATGATCAGGGTGCGGCGCCGCTTCCACTGGCGCAGGGCCTCGACGCGCAGCGGCAGGGTGCGGCCGGCCCGGTAGCCGGGGGCGGCGGTCTCGGCCGGGGGCGCGGTGGCCGTGGTGGTGGTCGGCCCGCTCATGCGGATCCTCCTCCGATCAGGGTCAGGAAGGCGTCTTCCAGGCGCCGGTGCGGTCCGACCCCGGTCAGCGGTACGTCGAGCCGGACGAGGTCGCCGATGAGGGCGGTCGCGTCCGTGCCGTCGAGATGGACGAGGAGCCCGCCGTCCGTGCGGGCGGCCGAGCCGACGCCCGGGAGGGCGCCGATCTTCTCGACGAGCGGGTCGTCGACGTCCCCGGCCGTGGTCACGAGCAGGGTGGAACCGGAGCCGGTGATCTCGGCGACGGGTCCGGCCTGGACGAGCTGTCCCCGGTCCATGACGACGAGGTGGGTGCAGGACTGTTCGACCTCCGCCAGGAGGTGGCTGGAGACGATGACGGTCCGGCCCTCGGCCGCGTACCGGATCATCACCTCCCGCATCTCGCGGATCTGCGGCGGGTCGAGGCCGTTGGTCGGCTCGTCGAGGATCAGCAGGTCCGGCAGGCCGAGCATGGCCTGCGCGATGGCGAGGCGCTGCCTCATGCCCTGCGAGTAGGTGCGTACGGCGCGTTCGAGGGCACCGCCCAGGTTCGCGATCCGCAGGGCCTCGTCGACGTGGGCGTCCTCGGCGGGGCGGCCGGTGGCCTTCCAGTACAGCTCCAGGTTCTCCCGGCCGGAGAGGTGCGGCAGGAAGCCGGCGCCCTCGACGAAGGCGCCGACCCGGGAGAGGACCGGGGCACCGGGGCGGATGGCCTGGCCGAAGACCCGGATCTCCCCCTCGTCGGGCCGGATGAGGCCCATCAGCATGCGCAGGGTGGTGGTCTTGCCCGCTCCGTTCGGTCCGAGGAGGCCGAGGACCTGGCCCTGTTCGACGCGGAAGGAGAGGTCCCGGACGCTGTACCTGTCGCCGCCCGCGTACTTCTTGGAGAGTCCGGTGATCTGGAGGGGTACGGAGGCGAGTTCCGGGTCCGGCGCGGGGGCGGCGGTCCGGCGGCGGGCCGTCAGCAGGAGGGCCGCGGCGGCGGCCAGGCCGAGGAGCGGCAGGCCCCAGACCCACCAGGGCAGGGCGGTGGCCTGGGTGTCGAGGCCGGGCGCGGTCGGGACGGTGAGGGGGCCCTCGACGGCGACGGTGTAGCCGGCGGGGACCGTCGGGGAGGCGTAGCCGAGGTCGGTGGCGGCGAGGACGAGCCGCAGCCGGTGCCCGGCCTCCACCTCGTGGTCGATCGCGGGCAGGGTCAGGGTGAGGCCACGGCCGGCCTTGGCGTCCTCGACGCGGACGGGGGTGACGAGCTGGGAGGGCAGCACCTGCTGCCGTCCGTCGGGCCCGACGTCGTACACCTTGGCGAAGAGGACGGCGGAGCCGTCGGCGGCGGTCGAGGTGACCTTGACGCGGACGGTCGGGCTGCCGGTGATCCGGACGGCCCCGGTCAGCGGCTTCGCGTCGAAGCGGGCGTACTGGCCGGGGAAGTCGAGGGAGAGTCCGACGCCGAGGGAGGAGAGGCCGGAGAGGCCGCCGCCGAGGCCGGGGACGGCGGAGATGGCGGGCGGTGCGGCGCCGGCCGGGTTGGCGAAGGTCTGCGGCGGCCCGGAGAGGGCGAACGTGCCGGTGGCGGCGGTGAGGCCGGGGTAGCGGTCGGCGGTCGCGGCGCGCAGGGTGGCCTGTCCGTCGGTGGAGTCGACGCCGCCGGTGCGGCTGACGCGGAAGGCGGGGCCGGTGTCGACGGAGGTGTCGCGCTTCAGCCAGCGGTCGAACCAGGTGCTGATGCGGCGCTCGACGCGCTCGGTCTCGCGGTCGCCGCCGTCGTGACCGCCGGCGATCCAGTCGACGGCGACGGGGGCGCCGTTGGCGCCGAGGGTGCGGGCCATCGCGTCGGACTGGTCGAGGGTGAAGAGGGAGTCGGACTGGCCCTGGACGATGAGCGCGGGCACCTTGATGCGGGCGCCGACGGCGGAGGGACTGCGGGCTTCGAGGAGCGCGCGGGCGGCGGCGTCGGGCTTTCCGGCGACGGCGACGCGCTGGTAGAGGGAGCAGATGTCGGCGGTGAAGCGGCCGCAGCCGTTCGCCGGGGCCGCTGTCGCGGAGGCGGAGGGGGTCGTGGTCGTGGCCCCAGCCCCCTCAGCCCCAGTCGCAGCCCCAGTCCCAGTCCCAGTCCCGGTCGCAGCCGCAGCCGCAGCCGCGCCCTGCTGGTCCCCCGCCGAGAAGAAGATCCCCGCCCAGAGCTTCTTGAAGACGCCGTTCGGGAAGAGGGCGTCGGCGAGGTTCCAGTAGGTGATCTGGGGGGCGACGGCGTCGACGCGCGCGTCGTGTCCGGCGGCGAGCAGGGAGATCGCGCCGCCGTAGGAGGCGCCGGTGACGCCGACGCGCGGGTCTCCGGGCTTGTCGAGGAGCACCTCGGGACGGGCCGCGAGCCAGTCGATCAGCTCCCGGACGTCCGCGACCTCGTGGTCGGGGTCGTTGAGTCCGATCTCGCCGGTGGAGGCGCCGAAACCGCGGGCGGACCAGGTGAGGACGGCGTAGCCGTCGCGGGCGAGCTGTTCCGCCTGCGCCCGGACGTCGTTCTTGGAGCCGCCGAAGCCGTGACCGAGGAGGACGGCGGGGCGGCGCTCCCCACCGCCGCTCGTGAAGAACGAGGTGTCGAGCCGTACACCGTCGATGTCGAGCGCCTTGTCCGTGCGCTGCACGGGTGGCGGTTCGTCCGAGGCGACGGCGGTCCAAGTGCCGGCACCCGCGAGGACGGCGAGGACGGCGGTGACCGCGGCCCACCGGGGAAGTCGGAGTCGCATGGGTCGAGCCTAGGCGGCCTCGCTGTGCGGCACGGCTGCCCGGAGGGGGAGGCGTCCGACCTCCTGGAGTCGTACGGGCGGCCGTCGCGTACACCCGACGCGGTATGCGCGGGTCGCCCCGCGCCCAAGACGCCCCCCCGGTACGGGCGCATGAGGACGGCCCCCGGGGCGCGGTGTCGTGCGCGCTCCGGGGGCCGTACTCGGTCAGGGCGGTGTCAGTGGTGCAGTGGTGTCAGTGGTTGCGGGGGAAGCCCAGGTCCACGCCCGACGGGGCGTCGGACGGGTCCGGCCAGCGGGTGGTGACGACCTTGCCGCGCGTGTAGAAGTGCACGCCGTCGTTGCCGTAGATGTGGTGGTCGCCGAAGAGCGAGTCCTTCCAGCCACCGAAGGAGTGGTAGCCCACCGGCACCGGGATCGGCACGTTGACGCCGACCATGCCGGCCTCGACCTCCATCTGGAAGCGGCGGGCCGCACCGCCGTCACGGGTGAAGATCGCGGTGCCGTTGCCGAAGCGCGAGCCGTTGATGAGGGCGAGGCCCTCCTCGTACGTCTCGGCGCGCAGCACGCAGAGCACCGGGCCGAAGATCTCGTCCTGGTAGGCCGCGGCCGTGGTCGGCACGTGGTCCAGGAGGGACAGGCCGATCCAGTGACCGTCCTCGTGGCCCTCGACCGTGTAGCCGGTCCCGTCGAGGACGACCTCGCAGCCCTCGGCCGCCGCGCCGGTGACGTAGGAGGCCACCTTGTCGCGGTGGACGGCCGTGATGAGCGGGCCCATCTCGGAGGTCGGGTCGTTGCCGGGGCCGATCTTGATCTTCTCGGCGCGCTCGCGGATCTTGTCGACGAGCTGGTCGCCGATGGAGCCGACGGCGACGACCGCCGAGATCGCCATGCAGCGCTCGCCGGCGGAGCCGTACGCCGCCGAGACGGCCGCGTCGGCGGCCGCGTCGAGGTCGGCGTCCGGGAGGACCAGCATGTGGTTCTTCGCGCCGCCGAGCGCCTGGACGCGCTTGCCGTTGGCGGAGGCGGTGGTGTGGATGTGGCGGGCGATCGGGGTCGAGCCCACGAAGGAGATCGCGGCGACGTCCGGGTGCTCCAGGAGGCGGTCCACGGAGACCTTGTCGCCGTTCAGGACGTTGAAGACACCGTCCGGGAGACCCGCCTCGGCGAGCAGCTCGGCGATCTTCAGGGCCGGCGACGGGTCCTTCTCGCTCGGCTTGAGGATGAAGGTGTTGCCGGTCGCGATGGCGATCGGGAACATCCACATCGGCACCATGGCCGGGAAGTTGAAGGGCGTGATGCCCGCGACGACGCCGACGGGCTGGCGGATCGAGGCCACGTCCACGCGGTTCGAGACCTGGGTGGAGAGCTCGCCCTTGAGCTGGACGGTGATGCCGCAGGCCAGGTCGACGATCTCCAGACCGCGGGCGACCTCGCCGAGCGCGTCCGAGTGGACCTTGCCGTGCTCGGCGACGATCAGCTCGGCGATCGCGTCGCGGTTGGCGTCGAGCAGCGCGCGGAACTTGAAGAGGATCGTGGTGCGCTGCGCGAGGGACGAGGTGCCCCAGGTCGCGAAGGCGTCCTTGGCGGCGGCGACGGCGGCGTCCACCTCCTCGACGGAGGCGAGCGCGACACGGGTGGTCACGGCGCCGGTGGCCGGGTCGGTGACGGGGCCCCAGTTGCCCGACGTGCCCTCGACGGCCTTGCCACCGATCCAGTGGTCGACGGTCTTGACGGTGTTCGTCATGACGAAATGCTCCTTCAGAGATGGCGGCGTCGGGCGGTGACGTGCCGGTCGTACTCCTCGCGGGCCTTGACCGCCGACGGGCGGGTCGACGTCGCGGCCACGGGCACATCCCACCATGCCTGGGCCGGGGGCGGGCCCGACACTGTGTCTGCCGTTTCGGTCTCGACGTAGACACATGTGGGAACCGTCGCGATCCGCGCCTCCGCGAGGGCTTCCCGCAGGTCACGCACGGTACGTGGGCGTAGCACGCACATACCGAGGGAGGCGGCGTTGGCTCCGAGGTCGACCGGGAGCGGCGCGCCGGTGAAACCGCCCGCCGCGTCCCGGTGGCGGTAGTCGGTGCCGTAGCGCTCGGCGCCGACCGCCTCCGAGAGACCGCCGATGGAGGCGTAGCCGTGGTTCTGCAGGACGATCAGCCGGAGGGGCAGGCGCTCCTGCACGGCGGTGACGATTTCGGTGGGGTTCATCAGGTACGTACCGTCGCCGACGAGCGCCCAGACGGGCCGGCCGGGCGCGGCGAGCAGGACGCCGATGGCCGCGGGGATCTCGTAACCCATGCAGGAGTAGCCGTACTCGACGTGGTACTGGTCCGTGGAGCGGGTGCGCCAGAGCTTGTGGAGGTCGCCGGGGAGCGAGCCCGCGGCGTTGATCAGGATGTCGCTGCCGTCGACCAGAGTGTCGAGTACGCCGAGGACCTGGGCCTGGGTGGGCCGGGCGTCCTCGTCGGGGACGGCGTAGGCCGCGTCGACGCGGGTCTGCCAGCGGAGCCTCTCCTCGGCGTACTCGTGCACGTAGTGCGCGGCGACGTGGTGCGGCTCCAGGAGCGTGTGGAGTTGTTCCAGGCCTTCGCGGGCGTCCGCCACGAGCGGGAGCGCGGCCATCTTGTGGGAGTCGAAGGCGGCGATGTTGAGGTTGACGAACCGTACGGAGGGGTGACCGAAGAGCGTTCCGGAGGCGGTGGTGAAGTCGGTCCAGCGGGTGCCGACGCCGATGACCACGTCGGCGGTGCGGGCCAGGTGGTCGGCGACGGCGGTGCCGGTGTGGCCGATGCCGCCGACGTCCTGGGGGTGACCGTGCGGCAGGACCCCCTTGCCGGCCTGGGTGAAGGCGACCGGGATGCCGGTCAGCGCGGCGAAGTCGTGGAGCACCTCCTCGGCCCCGCTGTACCGGACGCCGCCGCCGGCGACGATCAGCGGACGGGTGGCCTGACCGATCGCCGCGACCGCCGCGTCCAGTTCGTCCTCGTCCGGGGAGGGGCGGCGGACCCGCCAGACCCGCTCGGCGAAGAACTCCGCCGGCCAGTCGTACGCCTCCGCCTGGACGTCCTGGGGAAGGGAGAGGGTGACGGCGCCGGTCTCCACGGGGTCGGTGAGGACCCGCATGGCGGCGAGGGCGGCCGGGATCAGCGCCTCGGGGCGGCCGATCCGGTCGAAGTAGCGGGAGACGGGCCGCAGGCAGTCGTTGACCGACACGTCGCCGGCGTACGGGAGTTGGAGCTGCTGGAGCACGGGGTCGGCGGGGCGGGTGGCGAAGGTGTCGCCGGGGAGGAGCAGGACCGGCAGGTGGTTGATCGTGGCGAGGGCGGCGCCGGTGACGAGGTTGGTGGCGCCGGGGCCGATGGAGGTGGTGACGGCGTGCGCGGAGAGCCGGTTCGACTGGCGGGCGTAGCCGACGGCGGCGTGGACCATGGCCTGTTCGTTACGGCCCTGGTGGAAGGGCATCGACTCGGCCTCTTCGACCAGCGCCTGGCCGATCCCGGCGACGTTCCCGTGGCCGAAGACGCCCCAGGTGGCGGCGATCAGCCGCTGCCGGGCCCCGTCGCGCTCCGTGTACTGGGCGGCGAGGAAGCGGACGAGCGCCTGGGCGACGGTCAGCCGGATGGTCATGCGTATCCCTCCGTGTGGTCCGGGTGGAAGGAGATCTTCCACTCCCGCTCCGCTCCGGGGCCCGCCATGACGTTGAGGTAGTAGAGGTCGTGACCCGGCTGGGCGATCGACGGCCCGTGCCAGCCGTCCGGTACGAGGACGGCGTCGCCGTCCCTGACCTCGGCGAGGAGCTCGGCGCCGCCGGGTCTGGAGGGCGAGATCCGCTGGTAGGCGAGGCCGTGCGGGCCGGCGATCTCGTAGTAGTAGATCTCCTCCAGGACGGATTCGGCGCCCGGGCGGTGCTCGTCGTGCTTGTGCGGCGGGTAGGAGGACCAGTTGCCGCCGGGGGTGACGACCTCGACGGCGATCAGCCGGTCGCAGTCGAAGCCGTGTCCGTCATCGCCTCCGGCGGGGGCGGCCGCGGCGAAGTTCCGCACCTGGCGGGTGCGGTTGCCGCTGCCCCGTGTCTCGACGGGAACCTCCGGCGCGGGGCCGTAGCGGGCGGGGAGTCGTCGCTCGCACTTCGCTCCTGCCAAAGCGAAGCGGCCTCCCGCGCCGGAGGCGATCTGGGCGTGGGTGTCGCGCGGTACGTAGGCGAAGTCGGTCACTCCCGCGAACACGCTGTCGCGGCCCAGGAGTTCGATTACTTCGCCGTCGACGCGCACGCTACAGGCACCGGCGAGGGGAAGCACGACCCATTCGGAATCCCCGCTCTCGAAGAGGTGGATCTCGCCCGGTCCGAGGGCGAGGACCCGGAGGGCGGAATGCTCCCAGCCGGCCGTGCCGGGGTCGATGCGGAGCGCGTAGGGCCCCCGGGCGGTGGACCCGGCGGGCAGGTGGAGACGCTCGGGGCGAGCGAGGGCGGGGTTCATGACCGGATCCCTACCCCTTCTCCGGGATCGTTCCCGTGCCCGCCGCGAGCGCCTCGGCGATCTCCTCCGCGTACGGCATGGAGGACGAGCAGGCGAGGCGGCCCGCGACGATCGCGCCGGCGGCGTTGGCGTGGCGCAGGGTCCGTTCCAGGTCGTGGCCGGCGAGGAGGCCGTGGACGAGCGCCCCGCCGAACGCGTCGCCCGCGCCCAGCCCGTTGACGACCTCCACCGGCAGCGGCGGCACCTCGACGGCGGTGCCGTCGGCGGCGAGCGCGAGGACGCCCTCGGGGCCCCGCTTGACGACGGCCAGCCGGACCGCGCCGGTGGCGAGCAGGGCGCGGGCGGCGGCGTACGGCTCGCGCTCCCCCGTCGCGACCTCGCACTCGTCGAGGTTGCCGACGGCGACGGTCGCGTGGCGCAGGGCCTCGGCGTAGTACGGGCGGGCCTCGGCCGGGTCCGTCCAGAACGCGGGCCGCCAGTCCAGATCGAGGACGGTCACCTCCCGGCCGGCCCGGGCGCGCAGCGCCTCCAGGGTGGCGGAGCGGCTCGGTTCGGCGCACAGGCCGGTGCCGGTCACCCAGAGGACCCGGGCGGCGCGGATCGCGTCGAGGTCGAGCTCGTGGGGGTGGATCTCCAGGTCGGGGGCCTTGGGGCGGCGGTAGAAGTAGAGCGGGAAGTCGTCGGGCGGGAAGAGCTCGCAGAAGGTGACGGGGGTCGGGTAGGCGGCGACCTCGGTCACCCAGCGGTCGTCCACGCCGAAGCCCTTGAGGTCGCGGTGGAGGGCGGCGCCGAAGGGGTCGGCCCCGGTGCGGGAGACGAGCGCGGTACGGCGGCCGAGGCGGGCTGCGGCGACGGCGACGTTGGCCGGGGAGCCGCCCAGGAACCTGCGATACGTCTCGACGTGGTCGAGCCCGACGCCGCTCTGGAGCGGGTACAGGTCCACGCCGAGGCGCCCCATGGTGATCAGGTCGTACGGCTCCGTCTCCACGCGCCACCTTTCGCCTCCGGCCCCGCTCCCAGGTCTAGTCGTCCGCCCGAAGGCGTGTCAACGACATGTCCGGACATTCGGACGCCCCGCCCGCTTGACGCTGCTCTCGGGCCCCGGCCAAGGTGGCTGGCATGACGAAGCCGCCGAAGCCGTCGTTGTCGTTGCCGTCGTTGCCCCCGCCGCCGTCGCGTCCGTCCCGTATCCGTATCGGCTCCGCCCCGGACTCCTGGGGGGTGTGGTTCCCCGACGATCCCCGGCAGGTGCCGTGGCAGCGCTTCCTCGACGAGGTGTCCGGCGCGGGGTACGAGTGGATCGAGCTGGGACCGTACGGCTATCTGCCCACGGATCCCGCGGTCCTCGCGGAGGAGACCGCGCGGCGCGGGCTGCGGGTCTCGGCGGGGACGGTCTTCACCGGGCTGCACCACGGTCCTGCCGTCTGGGACCGCACCTGGGCGCATGTCGCCGAGAACGCGGCGCTCGCCCAGGCCGTGGGCGCCGGCCATCTCGTCGTCATCCCGTCCTTCTGGCGGGACGACAAGACGGGCGAGGTCCTGGAGGAGCGCACGCTGACCGCCGGGCAGTGGCGGGATCTGACCCGTCTGACGGAGCGCCTGGGGCGGGAGGTGCGGGAGCGGTACGGGCTGCGGCTCGTCGTGCATCCGCACGCCGACACCCATCTCGACGGCGAGGAGAGCGTGACGCGCTTCCTCGACGCCACCGACCCGGAGGCCGTCGCGCTCTGCCTGGACACCGGGCACTACGCGTACGCGGGAGGGGACAGCGTCAAGCTGATCGAGAGCTACGGGGAGCGGATCGGCTACCTCCACCTCAAGCAGGTCGACCCGGAGGTGCTGGCCCGGGTGGTGGCCGAGGAGGTGCCGTTCGGCCCGGCGGTGGCGCGGGGCGTGATGTGCGAGCCGCCGTCCGGGGTGCCGGCCCTGGAGCCGGTGCTCGCCGCGGCGCAGGCCCTGGACGTGGACCTGTTCGCGATCGTCGAGCAGGACATGTACCCGTGCGAGCCGGACACTCCGTACCCGATCGCGCTGCGCACCCGGCGCTTCCTGCGTTCCTGCGGCGTGTGACCGGCGCATACCTGTCTGACCAGGGGTGACGCACGCGGACACACCGCCGTCCTTGCGCGTGTGTGTGCGTCACTTCCGTCACACAAGTCCCCTTGGCGTCACGCATGTCTCCGTTACGCGGGTTTTCCGTCACAGGCGCTCGACAGCCGTTCTCCTCCTGTCGGCGGGGGTCGTTCACCGGGCAGAGGCTCAGTGATCACCATCGCCCGCCCGCAGCGCCCCCGAACGGCACCCCCTGCCGCCGCTGCGCGGTGCGCAGGGAGGTACCAGGCATGACGGACCGAAGGCTCTGGTCGTACAAGGACATCGCCGCGCACATCCGGGTCCAGCCGGACACGGTGCGCTCCTACCGGAAGCACGGCCTCCTGCCTCCGCCCGACCAGGTCGAGTCGGGCAAGCCCTACTGGTACGCGGACACGATCCGCGTCTGGGTCGCCGGCCGCCCCGGCAACCGGGCCCGCCGCGACTGACCGTCGCCCGCGCTCCCCCGTCGGACGAGGACGCCGGGCCCCGGAACACTCCGGGGCCCGGCGTCCTGGCGTACGGGGTCGGGGTTCACGTACGGGCGGGGGTACTCTCCCGCCGCTCCTCGGCCGCCTCGGTGGCGGCCTCGGTGGCCGGCTCCGTGCCGACCGGGGACGGCAGCGGCCCCGGCCCGTCCGACTCGCTGACGCCGAAGCGGTCGTGGAAGCGGCGCAGCGGCGCCGGCGCCCACCAGGTGAGGCGGCCGGTCAGCTTCATCACGGAGGGGACGAGGAGGCTGCGGACCACCATCGCGTCCATGAGGACGGCGAGGGCGACGCCGAGGCCGAGCATCTTGGTGTTGGTGACCCGGGAGGTGCCGATGGCGACCATGACGACGGCGAGGATCACGGCGGCCGCGGTGATCAGGCCGCCGGTCCTGCGCAGGCCGAAGCGGACGGAGTGCTCGTGGTCCCCGGTGGCGTCGTACTCCTCCTTGACGCGGGAGAGCAGGAAGACGCCGTAGTCCATGGAGAGTCCGAAGGCCACGCAGAACATGAGCACGGGCAGGGTGGTCTCGATGTCCCCGGTGGCGGTGAAGCCGAGGAGTCCGGCGAGGTGGCCCTCCTGGAAGACCCAGACGACCGCGCCGAACATCGCCGTGAGGCTGAGGGCGTTGAGGACGACGGCCTGGACGGGGATGATCACGCTGCCGGTGAGCAGGAAGACGAGGAGCAGGGTGGCGAGGACGACGATCGCCGCCGCCCAGGGCAGTCGCTCGCCTAGGGCGTCCTTGGAGTCGACGAGGACGGCGGCCTGTCCGGTGACGGAGGTATCGAAGGGGGCGGGTGCGGCCCGCAGTTCGCCCACGACCCGCTGGGCGCCGGCGCCGACGGTCTCCCCTTCGGGTACGACGGTGAAGTAGGCGTGGCCGGCCGCCGCGCCCGCGGTCACGGGGCCGTCGGCGCGTTCGACGCCGTCGAGGGCCGCGATCCGCTCGCGGTAGGCCGCGTACTGGGAGGGGGTGGCGGGGCCCTCGGCGAGGACGGTGAGCCCGCCGCCGGGGTTGCCGGGGAAGCCCTCGCGCAGCTGGTCCTGGACGACCCGGGAGGAGGCGGTGACGGGGAGCTGGCGGTCGTCGGCGGTGCCGAACTTGACGCCGAGGAAGGGCAGTCCGAGGAGGACGAGCCCGGCCGCGGTGGCGACGGCGAAGACCGGCGCCCTGCGCATCACGAGGTCGGCGGCCCTGGCCCAGCCGGCCCCGGAGGTGTCCTCGCGGGCCGGGCGGCCGCGCCGGAGGAGGCGCCGCAGGTCCAGGGCGTTGACCCGGTCGCCGAGCAGCACGAGGGCCGCCGGGAGCAGGGTGAGCGCGGCGGTCGCGGCGAGGACGACGACCGCGATGCCGGCGTAGGCGAAGGAGCGCAGGAAGTACTGCGGGAAGACGAGCATCGCGGAGAGCGAGACGGCGACGGTCAGCGCGGAGAACAGCACGGTCCGCCCCGCCGTGCGCAGGGTCGTACGGACGGCGGTGTACGTGTCGGCGCCGGCCGCGAGCTCCTCGCGGTACCGGCGGACGACGAACAGGGCGTAGTCGATGGCGAGTCCGAGGCCGAGCGCGGTCGTCAGGTTCTGCGCGAAGACCGAGACGTCCGTGAACTCCGTGATGCCCCGCAGGACGGCGTTGGTGCCGAGGATGGCGACGATGCCGACGCCGAGCGGCAGCAGGGCGGCGACGGCGCTGCCGAAGACCATGACGAGCAGCACGAGGGTGAGGGGCAGGGCGATGAGCTCGGCCCGCAGCAGGTCCTCCTGGATGACCACCTGCATCTCGTGGCGTACGGCGAGGCCGCCGCCGAGGGTGACCTCGACGGGGCCGTGCGTGCCCCGGTACTCGGGGGCGATCCGGTCGAGGATGGCGGCGGCGTCCTTCTCCTCGCCGGCGATCCGGGCGGCGATCACCGCCTGGCGGCCGTCCTCGGAGCGGAGGGCGGGCGAGCCGGTGGACCAGTAGGAGCCGACTCCGTCGACGCCCGGCTCGGCGTCGAGCCGCTCGGCGAGCTTCCGGGCCTCGGCGGCGGCGGCCGGGGCGTCGACCCCGGCGGCTCCGGCGGCTCCGGCGTCGACGAGCAGGAGCAGGTTGGGCTGGGAGCCGGGGAACTCCCGGGCCAGTGCCTCGGTCGCGTACGTGGACTCGGCGGCCGGGTCCTCCCAGCCGCCGCTGCCCATCCGGTCGGCCACCCCGCCGCCCGCCAGGACGGCGAGGGCGGTGATCACGAGCGCCACGAGGAGCGTGAGACGCGGCCGGGCGGTGACGAACCGCGTCCACCCGCCGCCCGTACCCCCGGAGGGCCGACCCCCGGAGACCCGGCCGCCGGACGCCCGGCCCCCGTCCGGCGTTGATTTCTTGACTTCGGCCATGACCCGGTGTCCCCTTCACCTGACCCCTGTGCACGCTTCCCGGCAGGTCACAGGGGTCGCCCATTGCCATAGAATGACAAACACGAGTGATCACTCGCGTTACCCAAGAATGCGAGCGACCTCTCGTGTTTGTCAATCGCGTCGAGGAGGGCCGGGCTCAGTCATGTCCGAGGAACCGAAGCCGCGCCGCCGCCAGGCGCGGGGCGAGCGTCGTATCGCGCAGCTGCTCCAGGCGGCCGCGAACGTCTTCTGCGCGAACGGATACACGGCGGCCAGCACCAACGCGATCGCCCGCGAGGCGCACGTCTCGCCCGGCACGCTCTACCAGTACTTCCCGAACAAGGAGGCGATCGCCGTCGAGCTCGGCGGCCGTCTCATGCACGAGATGCGCGAGGCCCACGGCCAGGCCTTCACTCCGGAGAACCTCGCCCTGCCGCTGCCCGAGCTGCTCGACGCGGTCGTCGACCCGCTGATCGAGTTCAACTGCGCCAACCCGGCCTTCCTCGCCCTGATGCACGGCTCCGAGGTCCCCGGCCGGATAGCCGAGGAGCACGACGCGCTGCACGCCTCGCTGATCGACCGCGTCCGGCTCCTGATCTCCCACTACCTCCCGGACAGCCCGCCCGAGGAGTGCGTCCGGGTCGCCGACATGACCTTCGCGATCTTCAAGAGCGGCCTCACGCTGATCCTCGCCGCCCCCGAGGGTGCCGAGCGGGCCGCCGTGATCGTCGAGCTGAAGCGGGCCCTCCTGCGCTATCTCGACCCCGTCATCGGCACCGGCACCTGCGTCGGCCCCGGCCCCCACTCCGCGCTCACCACGCCTCGGACCCCCTGACCGCCTCGGACGGCAGCGCCTTCTCCCCCGCCCGCGCCCGCAGTTTCAGCGCGAGCAGCGGGAAGACGAGGACCGACACCATGCCGGCCCCGACGAGCGCCGCCGCGTCGCCCGCCGTCAGCTCGTGGTCGTCCACGCCGATGGTCGTGATCGCGACGACGAGCGGCAGCGCCGTGGAGCCGTAGAGGACGAGCCCGCCCCGGTCCTTGCGGTCGAGGTCGCGCGGGGCGAGGAACCAGATCGGCCCGCCGCGCACGACCAGGAACAGCGCCAGGAAGACCGGCAGCAGGATCAGGGTCCGGCCGCCGGAGAGCAGCGAGTCCAGGTCGAACTCGATCCCGGTGACGACGAAGAACACCGGGACGAGGAAGCCGAATCCGACGCCCTCGACCTTCTCCAGGATCTCCGGGCCCGCCTGGGGCGCGGCCCCGGTCAGCACGAGCCGGGTGATGAGCCCGGCCGCGAAGGCGCCGAGCAGCACGTCGAGGCCGAGGGCCTGCGAGGCCCCCAGCATGAGGGCGAGCAGCAGGAAGACGAACCGGACGGCGAACTGGCCGCTGCTGTGCAGGGTCTTGGCGATGATCCGGGAGAACCACGGCGGGCGCGGGCGCAGCGCCCAGAAGACGGCGGCGGCCGTGAGCGCGGCGAAGACGGCGAGGAGCACGGTCGACTCGGCCGCGGCGCGTCCGCTGAGCAGCAGCGCCATCGCGATGATGGGGCCGAACTCGCCCACCGCGCCGAAGGCCATGACGACGGAGCCGAACCGGCCGTGGAGCTCGCCCGCGTCCCGCAGGACGGGCAGCACGGTGCCGAGCGCGGTGCTGGTCAGCGCCACTCCGATGAAGACGCCCTTGGCATAGCCGCCGCCCAGCAGGATCCCGGTGCCGAGGCCGAGGGCGAGGGCGGCGACCCAGGCCCAGACCGCGCGCTTGAGGGTGTCGCCACGGACCTTGCCGAACTCGATCTCGTACCCCGCGAGGAAGATCAGCATGGTGAGCCCGAGCTCCGAGAGCGCGTCGATGACCTCGTCGGGGTGGGCCCAGCCCAGGACGTCGGGGCCGATGACGATGCCGAGCAGGATCTCGAAGATGACGAGGGGGACGGGGAGCTTGCGCCCCACCGCATAGGCGAGCAGCGGCGCCAGGACGGCGATCACCATGATCAGGATGAGCGTGCTCCCCGAATGCGACATAAGGGGTATTTACCATAAGCTCCGCTCAGATGTCCGCCCCGTGCAGGGACTTGGAGGTCTCCGTCGTGCACGAGTACCCACCCACCACACAGACACCTCCGCCCCCCTCGGCCCCGCCGACCCCGCAGCCGCGCCCCGGATTGTGGAAGCGCTGCCTGTGGGGCGGCCTGGCGCTGTGGGTCCTGACGGCGGTCGTCACGTACGCCACCGAGAACACCACCCTGCTCCCCACCCTCATCCTGCTCGGCAGCTTCCTCGTCCCCGCGGTCTTCGTGCTCTGGGCGTACGAGCGGCACGGCCAGGACTTCGGTGTGCCGGTGATCCTGGGGTGCTTCCTCACCGGCGGCATCCTCGGCGTGCTCGGGGCCTCGGTCATGGAGTACTACCTGCTCCACCCCTCCCTGTGGATGTTCCTGGGCGTCGGACTGATCGAGGAGGCGGTGAAGCTGGCGGCGCTGATGTTCGTCGTGCGCCGCTACCCGCAGCTGCGGGGCATCCGCGCCGGACTCGTCCTCGGCGGCTCGGTCGGCTTCGGCTTCGCCGCCTTCGAGAGCGCCGGGTACGCCTTCAACGCCGCCGTCACGATGGACGGCATCGACCTGCGCTCGCTCCTGGAGACCGAGATCCTGCGCGGGATCCTCGCCCCCTTCGGGCACGGCCTGTGGACGGCGATCGCCGGCGCGGTCCTGCTCGCCTTCCGCCGCCCCGACGGCCGGTTCCGCTTCGCCGGGCCCGTCATCGGCACCTACCTCGGCGTCGCGGTACTGCACGCGCTGTGGGACTCGATGCACGGCATCGCGCTCTGGCTGGTGGTCCGGATGACCGCCACCGACCTCGACCGTTCACTCTTCGCCCAGGGGTACCTCCCGGAACCCACCTCCCAGCAGGAGCACCTCTTCACCCTCTTCTCGGTGGGCGGGCTCGTCCTGGTGACCCTGGCCGGCCTCGCCTGGCTGCGCTCGCTCGCGCGGCGCGAGCCCCCCGGTGGTGGAATTCATACCCCCTAGGGGTATAAGCTCGGTTCTGTACGACTCTGAACCCCCGAAGGAGAACGCCATGACCGCTGAGACGAAGACCGAACTCACCACCGTCTACCAGGTCAAGGGCATGACCTGCGGCCACTGCGAAGGTGCCGTCTCCAGCGAGATCTCCGAGCTCCCCGGCGTCTCCTCCGTCACGGCCGTCGCCTCCACCGGCCAGGTCACCGTCGTCTCCGACGCCCCGCTCGACGAGGCCGCCGTGCGCGCCGCCGTGGACGAGGCCGGCTACGAGCTGGTCTGACCCACCCCCGCAGCCGACGTCTCGCAGGGCCGTACCGTTACCGGGGTACGGCCCTGCTCCCCTTTGGAACCGCACATGACCTCCACGCCCACCGACGCCCCCGCCCTCGCCTCCGGGGCTCCCGTCACCGTCACCGAGCTGACGATCGGCGGGATGACCTGCGCCTCCTGCGCGGCCCGCGTCGAGAAGAAGCTCAACCGCATGGACGGCGTGACGGCCACCGTCAACTACGCCACCGAGAAGGCGCGGATCGAGCACCCGCCGGAGGTCGGGGCCGACGCGCTGATCGCCACCGTGGTGAAGACCGGCTACACCGCCGAGGAACCCCCGCCACCGGAGCCCGAACCGAGCCCCGCGCACGAGGCGCCGGAGGACCCCGAGCTCGCCTCCCTCCGGCAGCGGCTGACCGTCTCCGCCGTCCTCGCCGCGCCCGTGATCCTGCTCGCCATGGTCCCGGCGCTCCAGTTCGACAACTGGCAGTGGCTCTCGCTCACCCTGGCCTCCCCCGTCGTCGTCTGGGGCGGACTCCCCTTCCACCGGGCCGCCTGGACCAACCTCCGGCACGGCGCCGCCACCATGGACACCCTCGTCTCGGTCGGCACCCTCGCCGCCTACGGCTGGTCGCTCTGGGCACTCTTCCTCGGCGACGCGGGCATGCCCGGGATGCGCCACGACTTCGACCTCACCGTGGACCGCGCCCACGGCACCTCCACCATCTACCTGGAGGTCGCGGCCGGAGTCGTCACCTTCATCCTCCTCGGCCGCTACCTGGAGGCCCGCGCCAAGCGGAAGGCGGGCGCCGCGCTACGGGCCCTGATGGAGCTCGGCGCCAAGGACGTGGCCGTCCTGCGCGGGACCACGGAGGTACGGATCCCGGTCGCGGAGCTGCGGGCCGGCGACCTCTTCGTCGTACGCCCCGGGGAGAAGATCGCCACCGACGGCACCGTCACCGAGGGCGCGTCCGCCGTCGACGCCTCCCTGCTCACCGGCGAGTCGATGCCGCTGGACGTCACCGAGGGCTCCGAGGTGACCGGCGGCTGCGTCAACGTCTCCGGCCGGCTCCTCGTCCGGGCCGGTTCCGTCGGCGCCGACACCCGGCTCGCCCGGATGGCGAAGCTCGTCGAGGACGCCCAGAACGGCAAGGCCGAGGTGCAGCGGCTCGCCGACCGGATCTCCGCCGTCTTCGTCCCCGTGGTGCTCCTCATCGCCCTCGGCACCCTCGTCACCTGGCTCCTGCTGACGGACGACCCGACCGCCTCGTTCACCGCCGCCGTCGCCGTCCTGATCATCGCCTGCCCCTGCGCCCTGGGCCTCGCGACGCCGACCGCGCTCATGGTCGGCACCGGCCGCGGCGCCCAGCTCGGCATCCTGATCAAGGGCCCCGAGGTCCTGGAGTCCACCCGCCGCGTCGACACCGTCGTCCTCGACAAGACGGGGACGGTGACCACGGGCCGGATGCGGCTGACCGGCGTCCGCGTGTACGGAGGCAGGTACGGCACCGAGGCCACCGACGAGACCGAGCTGCTGCGGCTCGCGGGCGCCCTGGAGCACTCCTCCGAGCACCCGGTCGCCCGCGCGGTCGCGGCGGCCGCCGCCGAGCGGTGCGGAGAGCTCCCCGTACCGAAGGCCTTCGAGAACGTCCCCGGGCTCGGGGTGCGCGGCTCCGTCGACGGCCGGCTGGTCCTCGTCGGACGCGCCGCCCTCCTCGCCGCGGAGGGCGTCGAGGTGCCCGGGGCCCCCGAGCCCGGCGCCGTCCACGTCGCCTGGGACGGAGTCGCCCGGGGCACCCTCACCGTCGCCGACACCGTCAAGGACACCAGCGCCGAGGCGGTCGCCCTGCTGCGCGGCCTGGGCCTGCGGCCGGTACTGCTCACCGGGGACCACCGGGCGGTCGCCGAGGCCGTGGCGGCGGAGGTCGGCATCGACGAGGTCGTCGCCGACGTGCTGCCCGAGGAGAAGGCCGGGGTGATCCGGCGGCTCCAGGAGGAGGGCCGGACGGTCGCGATGGTCGGCGACGGGGTCAACGACGCCGCCGCCCTGGCCACGGCGGACCTCGGCCTGGCGATGGGCACGGGCACGGACGCGGCGATCGAAGCGAGCGATCTGACCCTGGTACGGGGGGACCTGCGGGTCGCGGCGGACGCCATCCGGCTCTCCCGCCGGACCCTCGCGACGATCAAGGGCAACCTCGCCTGGGCCTTCGGCTACAACGTGGCGGCGCTGCCGCTGGCCGCGGCCGGACTCCTCAACCCGATGATCGCCGGCCTCGCGATGGCCTTTTCGTCCGTCTTCGTCGTATCCAACAGTCTGCGGCTGCGCCGGTTCACGTGAATTCACCTCCACGTGACGCACAGGACCTTCACAAAGAGATCCAGATCACAGATATTGGGGGGTAACCATCTGGGCTGTTCGCGAGTCTAAGTGGGCGATGCCGAGAACGTCTTGGGGGACGTTCATGGGATGTCTTGGGGGACGTCCCTAGGCAAGCGTTGGCCGGGGGACGTGCACCGGGGAGCTTTGAGCGGCCCTCCCGTACGGACCCCGGCAGACCGCCGCTCTGCCCGACCCGCGCAGCGACTGCTGACGCAGGCAGACGCCCGGCCCGGATCCCGTGGGGGGAATCCGCACCGGGAAAACGGGAAGCGCCCCGACCGTCGACCCGTGGGGGGATCGGCGGCGGGGCGCTTCTCTGTACTTCTTGAGGCTCGGTTCGCCTCCGGGGCGCTCCAGTCGGTGTCGAGAGGGCGATCGTGCTCGGCCCTCCTACGTCGGGCCCTCCGCGCTCCCCCAAGCTCTCGACTTCGCTCGAGCAGGGAGGTACCCCCCTGCCCTCTCGACACCGACGCGCCCCTTCGGCTCACTCGCCGAGGTCACGTCAGGTCCGGCGAAGGACTAGCGGGCCTCGACCGGGACGAAGTCGCGGAGGACCTCGCCCGTGTAGATCTGGCGCGGGCGGCCGATGCGGGAACCCGGCTCCTTGATCATCTCGTGCCACTGGGCGATCCAGCCCGGCAGACGGCCGATCGCGAAGAGCACGGTGAACATCTCGGTCGGGAAGCCCATGGCGCGGTAGATCAGGCCCGTGTAGAAGTCCACGTTCGGGTAGAGGTTGCGCGAGACGAAGTACTCGTCGGAGAGCGCGTGCTCCTCCAGCTTGAGCGCGATGTCCAGCAGCGCGTCGTCCTTGCCGAGCGCCGAGAGGACATCGTGCGCCGCCGCCTTGATGATCTTGGCGCGGGGGTCGAAGGACTTGTACACCCGGTGGCCGAAGCCCATCAGGCGGACGCCGTCCTCCTTGTTCTTCACCTTGCGGATGAAGGCGTCGACATCGCCACCGTTGGCCTGGATGCCTTCCAGCATCTCCAGGACCGACTGGTTGGCGCCACCGTGCAGCGGGCCCCACAGGGCCGAGATGCCGGCGGAGATCGAGGCGAACATGTTCGCCTGCGAGGAGCCGACCAGACGCACGGTGGAGGTCGAACAGTTCTGCTCGTGGTCCGCGTGCAGGATCAGCAACTTGTCGAGCGCGGCGACGACGACCGGGTCGAGGTCGTACTCCTGCGCCGGGACCGAGAAGGTCATGCGCAGGAAGTTCTCGACGTAGCCGAGGTCGTTGCGCGGGTAGACGAAGGGGTGGCCGATCGACTTCTTGTACGCGTACGCCGCGATCGTCGGCAGCTTGGCGAGCAGCCGGATCGTGGAGAGGTGGCGCTGCTTCTCGTCGAACGGGTTGTGGCTGTCCTGGTAGAAGGTGGACAGCGCGGAGACCACCGACGACAGCATCGCCATCGGGTGGGCGTCCCGCGGGAAACCGCGGAAGAAGTTCTTGACGTCCTCGTGGACCAGCGTGTGCTGCGTGATCTCGTTCTTGAAGGTCGACAGCTCGTCGACCTTGGGAAGCTCACCGTTGATCAGCAGGTACGCCACCTCAAGGAAGGTGGAGCGCTCGGCCAGCTGCTCGATGGGGTAGCCGCGGTACCGCAGAATCCCCTGCTCACCATCGAGGTAGGTGATCGCGGATTTATAGGCGGCGGTGTTGCCGTATCCGCTGTCCAGGGTGACCAGACCGGTCTGGGCTCGGAGTTTCCCGATGTCGAAGCCCATGTCGCCGACGGTGCTCTCGACCACCGGGTAGGTGTATTCACCGTCCGCGTACCGCAGTACTACAGAGTTGTCGCTCACGTCATCCCTCACCGACGTAGTGCCTCTTCTTCGAGGTGCCCTGACTGTCTCTACCATCCCCCATTTGGCTCAGGAGAGTGCACTCGGGGTCGACCATTGGGCCAATCGGCGGCACTCAGTGCCGCCAACCTTCATATCCTGCCCCCTTCGCCCCGGTTCCGGTAGTCCTCCGTGATCTTTCACACGAGGGCGCCACCTGTGAGCCGATGGGCCAGTGCGGTAAAGCGCCTGCCCGCCGAGACCGTACGGACCGCCTGGGCGATCGCCCGACGGGAGCCGACCAGGACGACGAGCTTCTTGGCGCGGGTCACCGCCGTGTACAGCAGGTTCCTCTGCAGCATCATCCAGGCACTCATCGTGACCGGGATCACCACCGCCGGATACTCACTGCCCTGCGAACGGTGGATGGTGACCGCGTACGCGTGGGCGAGTTCGTCCAGCTCGTCGAAGTCGTACGGCACCTCCTCATCCTCGTCCGTCCGCACCGTGAGCCGCTGCTCGACGGCGTCCAAGGCGGTGACGACGCCGACCGTGCCGTTGAAGACCCCGTTGGTTCCCTTGTCGTAGTTGTTGCGGATCTGGGTGACCTTGTCGCCGACCCGGAAGACCCGGCCGCCGAACCGCTTCTCCGGCAGGTCGGGGCGGGCCGGGGTGATCGCCTGCTGGAGCAGTCCGTTGAGCGAGCCGGCACCCGCCGGACCCCGGTGCATGGGGGCCAGGACCTGGACGTCCCGGCGCGGGTCGAGGCCGAACTTGGCCGGAATCCGCCGGGCCGCGACGTCCACGGCGACCCGGGCGGCGTCCTCCGTCTCCTCCTCGACGAAGAGGAAGAAGTCCGGCAGGCCCTGCGTGAGGGGCGGGGTCCCGGCGTTGATCCGGTGCGCGTTGGTGACCACCCCGGACTGCTGGGCCTGACGGAAGATCCGGGTCAGCCGCACGGCGGGTACGGGGCTGCCGGGGGCCAGCAGATCGCCGAGGACCTCGCCGGCGCCGACCGAGGGAAGCTGGTCCACGTCCCCCACGAGGAGCAGATGGGCACCGGGTGCCACCGCCTTGACCAGCTTGTTCGCCAGGAGCAGGTCGAGCATGGAGGCCTCGTCGACCACGACCAGGTCGGCGTCGAGCGGCCGGTCCCGGTCGTAGGCCGCGTCCCCGCCCGGCTTGAGCTCCAGGAGCCGGTGGACGGTGGAGGCCTCGGCGCCGGTCAGCTCGGCGAGCCGCTTGGCGGCCCGCCCGGTGGGCGCGGCGAGCACCACCTTGGCCCGCTTGGCGCGGGCCAGCTCCACGATCGAGCGGACCGTGAAGGACTTGCCGCAGCCCGGGCCGCCCGTCAGGACCGCGACCTTGCGGGTCAGGGCGAGCCGCACCGCCTCCTCCTGCTCCGGCGCGAGGGTGGCCCCGGTGCGATCGGCGAGCCAGGCCAGCGCCTTGTCCCAGGCCACGTCCCGGAAGGCGGGCATCCGGTCCTCGTCGGTCCGCAGCAGCCGGCCGAGCTGCCCGGCCAGCGACAGCTCGGCACGGTGGAAGGGGACCAGGTAGACAGCGGTGACCGGCGCGCCCTCGGGGCCGGGCACCGACTCCCGTACGACCCCCTCGGGGTCCTCCGCGAGCTCGGCCAGGCACTCGATGACGAGCCCCGTGTCGACCTGGAGGAGCTTGACCGCGTCGGCGATCAGCCGCTCCTCGGGCAGGAAGCAGTGGCCCTGGTCGGTGGACTGCGACAGGGCGTACTGGAGGCCGGCCTTCACCCGGTCCGGGCTGTCGTGCGGGATGCCGACGGCCTGGGCGATGCGGTCGGCGGTGAGGAAGCCGATGCCCCAGACGTCGGCGGCGAGCCGGTAGGGCTGGTTCCGCACGACGGAGATGGAGGCGTCCCCGTACTTCTTGTAGATGCGCACGGCGATGGAGGTGGAGACGCCGACGCCCTGGAGGAAGACCATCACCTCCTTGATCGCCTTCTGCTCCTCCCAGGCCGCCGTGATGTTCCCGGTGCGCTTGGGGCCCAGGCCCGGGACCTCGATCAGCCGCGCGGGGGACTCTTCGAGGATGTCGAGGGTGTCCAGGCCGAAGTGCTGCGTGATGCGGTCGGCGAAGACGGGGCCGATGCCCTTGACCAGGCCGGAGCCGAGATAGCGGCGGATGCCCTGGATCGTGGCGGGCAGGACCGTCGTGTAGTTGTCGACGGTGAACTGTTTGCCGTACTGCGGGTGGGAGCCCCAGCGCCCCTCCATCCGCAGCGACTCCCCCGGCTGCGCGCCGAGCAGCGAACCGACCACGGTGAGCAGGTCCCCGGCCCCGCGCCCGGTGTCGACCCGGGCGACCGTGTACCCGCTCTCCTCGTTGGCATAGGTGATCCGCTCCAGGACCCCAGTCACTTCACAAACACCCTGGCGGCTGCCTTGCTGCGACTCAACTCCCCTACCGGGCATGCCCCACCTGGCTTCCTACGTCTCCGATGCCAGGGAGGCTATCGCCCGCCACCGACAGAGGAGATCCTGTTCCGTGAGCGCTCGCCCTGTGAGTAGGGTCCGCCCATGCCTGCCAACCAAGAGCTCATCCACGGCCGCACGGTCGTCACCCAAGAGGTCCGCTACATGACTTCCGAGCAGATGAGGCTCGGCGGCATCTCCACACGTGATGTGCTGCAAATGGGCTGGCACATGATCGACCCGTTCCAGACCGACCCGCCCGCCTGTGACATCAAGGGCTGCACCTACGTGGACCCTGAGACAGCCTCGTTCCACAAAGGGCTGGCATGGGCCACACACCGGGTGTCCACCTCACGGGGACTGTTCAGGAAGCGGAAGGCCTACCTCTCGTGCCCCGACCATGTCGACACGGTCAAAGCCGCGCTCGTCTTCGGGCACAGCGGCGACCCCGCCTGAACCCTTGAGTGGTCCAGATCACATTGATTTGGTGAGGTGGGGTCCGCTCCAGAACCCCTTCGAGCACTGCCGACCCCGGCCCGCGATCTTCGTTGGACATGCCCCGAAGGTAGCGAAGACCTCGGACAGTTCGGACACCGCCTGTGGAAACCCTTCAGGATTCCCGCTGTTCCAGCCGTGCCCCACGGCTGTCCGCGACCCGCTTCACGTCCCGCAGGGACTCGCTGAGCCGACTGGCGAGGTAGTGCAGCTCGCTCTCGGTCACCCGCCGGTCCGCGAGCAGCTCGGCGGCATGGCCGAGGAGTCCGCCGGCCATTCCGAGCTGGATGCCCTCGATGTCGTCGGCGAGCCGTGACACCCGGCCCGACCCGTCGCCCAGCAGATAACAGGGACGGCCTCCCTCCCCGGTCCAGGGCAGCAGCCGTCCGGCGGTCACGACGCCGCCCCGACGGGGAGGGCCGGCAGCGTACGGATGTCCACGCTCGGTCCCACGATCCGCAAGGCGCGCCGGGCGACCGTCCGCCGCTCGTCGGCGAGGAGGTACGGACGCACCAGCGGGCTGTCCTCGCCTCGCGGCGGACGGCTTCCGATGTGGTGCGCGGTCGGTCCTCCGACGTAGGCGCAGGAGTACGGGTACGTGGGGCGGTACGCGGCCTGCCGCGAGCGCGGGTTCCGCCGCCACCGGGAGGGGAGGAACCACGCGAACGCCCCTCGGAGACGGGAGAGATGAGATGTCATGACAACCTGCCTTCTTTCGTCGCGCTATGTGGCGATCTCCTCACAGAGTGGGGTCGGGGCTGGCTACGCTTCCAGTACCGGGAGCTTGACAGGACACTCGTCAGGTTGGGGAGTTGGCCGCATGGAGCAGCGTCGAAAGCCGCGCACACCGCGCCAGAAGTACGGGGAGGAGTTGAGGCTGCGGCGGATCGCGGCCGGCCTCACTCAGGAGGAGCTGGGCGACCAAGTCGTGTGTTCGCCCACGCTGATCAGCCACTTCGAGGCCGGGAGACGGCTTCCGAAACCCGATGACGCGCGGCGGATCGACCGGGCGCTGGGGACGGGCGGGTTCTTCGAACGGTGGCTGGAGGACCTGGAGTCCAAGTACGCCGACCACTTCGCGGCTGCCGCCGAGCTGGAACTACAGGCCACGACGATCGAGCAGTTCGCCCTGTCGCTGGTTCCCGGCGTGCTCCAGACCCCTGAGTACGCGCGCGCTCTGTTCCGGGCGTACCGGCCGAACCACACGGCGGAGGAACTTGACGAGGCCGTTGTCATCCGAACAAGGCGTGCCCGACTTCTCGACGGGCCGACGCATCCTGTCGTCTGGACACTGCTCGACGAGGCCGTGCTTCGGCGCGAGGTCGGGGGACGGCAGGTGATGGCTGAACAGCTTCACAGGATCGCCGACTTGGCCGAGGCGGGACGGATCCGACTGCACGTGCTGCCGAACAGCGCCGGTGCTCACGCGCTCCAGCAGAGTCTGCTCACCCTCATGAGCTTCGAGGACGCCGCCCCGGTCGCCTACGTAGAAGCATTCCTCACGGGCAACCTGATGGATGATCCCTCCCTGGTGAACGTCAGTCGCACGGCCTACGCTCTGGCTCTGAGCGATGCGCTGTCGCGACAGGAGTCACTGGCCCTCGTGAGGGCAGCAGCAGAGGAATACGCACATGGTCCACAGTGAGCACACCGTGTCCGACTCGTCCTCCCTCACCGGGTGGTACAAGTCCAGCTACAGCGGCGGCGATCAGGGCGAGTGCCTTGAGCTGGCCCGTGGTCACGTCGGCGTGCCCGTCCGCGACAGCAAGGCCGTGACCGGCCCCGCTGTCGTCTTCTCGGCCGACGGTTGGTCCGCCTTTGTCGCCGCCGTCAAGGACGGCCGCTTCTCCGGCTGACCCCTTCCGGGTCCCCGGCCCGGAAGGCAGCGGTGAGAGGGTCACGCCCGGCTCAAGAACCCTTCCCGTAGCTCCGGGTCGCGCAGGAGGGTCAGTACGTCCTCCTCACCCGCGAAGAGCGCCTCGGCTGCAGCGTGCTCGGACTGGTGGAACATCGCGACGATCACGTCGACGAGCGGGCGGTCCCAGGAGACCCGGACGATCTCCCGTGCCTTGTCGTGCTGCCCCTTGTCCGTGACGTGACGCCAGTGCAACAGGGCTCCGTGCGCCGTCACGTACGCGTCCACCCGTCCCTTGACCAGGACGGGTCTGCTGTTCAGCCCGAACACATCGATGCACGCCTGGCCCTGAGGCGTCCTCGCCTGGTACTCCCCGAGGGGCAGAACGAGGCGCAGGTGGTCCAGCGGGTCCAGCAGGGTCGGGTCGACGAGAAGCGGGGCGCCGTCGGCGTCGAGGGGGAACCGACTCCCCTTCCGGCCGCTGTTGCAGTACGAGCAGGAGAGGAGATGGTTGAGCCAGTCGAAGGTACGCAGCGGGGTGCGGTGCTTCGGATCGAAGTGGTCGATGTCGGTGCCCTCGCTGTCCCCGCAGTACATGCAGCGTGCGTGGCCGGGCGCCATCTCGGTGAGGGCGGCGAGGAGCGCGGGGCGGACGGTCCGCCGGCCGGCCCAGAGGTTCTTGGCCTTGTCTTTCCGGGCCTGCTCCGTCGCCTGTGCCGCTATCTCCTTGGTGTACTTCCCCAGCAGCGTCGTCGTCTCCTGTGGCAGATCGACGCGCGAAAGCCGGATCATTCCGCCCCACCGGCCTCGAACTCCTGCGAAATTCGCCGGAGTCGGGCCGACATCTCGTCGAGACGGGCCGACGGCGAGCTCGTGAGCAGACTCTTCAGCTCCTTGTAGCGGGCGAGGGTGTCCTGCGACGCGTCGCCGTCGTACACGCGCCCCTCAATCTCCACGAACTCGGCGCGGAGCAGCTCGGCCCGTTCGGAATACGGGGTGTCCAGGCCGAACAGCTCCGAGAGGACGGCGTCGTCGCCGCTGCCGAAGACCACCCGCTCGTACAGGTCCTTCGACACGACCTCCGGGGCGGCGTCCTCGTCGACGCCGGGGAGGCGGATCAGGCCGCCGGGGTCGGCGGCCTGGCAGATGTACGGGCTGTGCGTGGTGACGATGAACTGGATGTTCGGGAAGTGCGAGGTCAGCCACGGGCCGATGCGGCGCTGCCAGGTGATGTGAAGGTGGGCGTCGATCTCGTCGATGATCACGACTCCGGGCACGCGGAGCAGCCGAGGCCCCTCGTCGTCCTTGACGAACACCGCGTCACCGAACGCGTCGTGGATCTGCTTGAGCAGGTCGACGACGAGGGAGGCGACGGTACGGAAGCCGTCGCTCATCTCCCGCAGGGGGAAGCGCTGTCCGTCGCGGGTGACCCAGAGCCCTTCGGAGTCCACGTCGTCCACGCGGTATCCGTCCGGCAGGAGTCCGTCGCCCAGGACGGACAGGGCCGCGCGCTTCAGGGCCTCGGCGCCTTCCTTGCCCTCCAGCGCGCGCAGGTGCTGCTCGATCAGCCAGGCGACGCCCTCGGCGAGGGAGGCGTCCTCGTGGAAGAGGCTGGCCTGGCGTGCGACCGGGCCGGAGGCCAGCATCAGTCGCTGCACGTCTCCGGAACCGCCCGCCATGCGCCGGAACGGCCCGTACGCGGCACAGAACCAGCCCGCCGGGTTGTCTGCCCAGGGGCCGCGCCTGGCCGGACTGGCACTGGTCGCCCGCGCCTTTCCGTATCGGATCTCGTCCAATGCGGGCTGCGCGCCCCGGCGGTGGCCGCTCGCCTCGCCCGGAGCGGTCCACCTGACTCCCGTCCAGAACTCGTCAACGGTCCTTCCGCCGGCGCTGAACCTGTCGAAGGTCCTGTCGCGCACGACCTCGGCCTCGGCGCTGCCGAACTCAGTGCCCCGCGCGATCCAGTTCTCGAAGCCCTGGACGAGTCCGCGCGCCGCCACCGGCCCGCTCAGCGCCAGCGCGAGCGCGCGCAGCAACGTCGTCTTGCCCGATCCGTTGCGGCCCGCGAGCACCGTCCAGCCGGCATGACCGCCGTCGGGCCGGGTCAGCGTCAGATCGACCGTGCGGGGACCGTGGAACGACTTGATGTTCTCGATGTGGATCCTGCTGACGTACATGGGAGTCGTTGTCCGTTCGCTCGGTCCTGAGGGCGGAACCAGGGCAGGGGACGACCTGCCGACCCGGATGGCCGATTCTACGGAAGGCGGTACGGCCTACCTGTACCCGTGCGTCCGCGTCGGGTGCGGGTGCCGTCCCGCCCGGAGTCGCTCACGTTCTCGACATGCCGACGCACAACGGCCGTCATAGCGTTGTCCGCATGAGTGACGGATCTTTCCAGGACGACGTGCTGAGCGAGCTCGGGGACGACCGGCTCCAGGAGATCGCCGGGCTGGTCGGCACCGACGACACCGGGGCGCGGGAGCTCGTGGGCAGTTCGGTCGCGGAGCTCTCCGGGGAGCTGCGGCAGGCGGCGGCCGAGCCGAGCAGCGCGGACGAGGTGCGGGCCGCCGTCGACGAGGTGGCCTCGGCCGAGCCGCCGCTCCAGGGCGTCGCCACGCTCGGCGGTCTGGCCGCCGGTGGCCTGATGGCCGGCGTGCTCGCCAAGCTGGCCCGGCCGGCGGCGAACGCGGTCGCCAAGCGCACCGGTCTCCCGCCGGCCACGGTCGACCGCGCCGTCGACATCCTGGTCCCGGTGGTCATCGCCGCCCTCACCAAGCGCGCCGCCACGAAGAAGGGCGGCGGCCTGGGCGACCTCCTGGGCGGCGGTACGCAGCCGAAGAAGTAACCCCACCGGGCCGGGGCCCCGCGCCCCGCGGGGACCACGGCCGCCCGGCCCCGCACGGCCGGGCGGCCTCGCCGCGGCCCCGCCGCACCGGGGCCGGGCAGCTTCTCAGACCGCCAGGAAGCGTTCCAGGGTCTCCTCCAGGACCTCCACGCCGTCCCGCGCCCACAGCTCGTCGTTGAAGAGCTCCACCTCGACCGGGCCGGTGTAGCCGGCCTTCTCGACCAGGTCCGCCCAGGCCCGGAGGTCGATCACGCCCGTGCCCAGCTGGCCCCGGCCGTTGAGGACGCCGGCCGGGAGCGGGGTGGTCCAGTCGGCGAGCTGGAAGGAGTGGATCCGCCCTGCCGCGCCCGCGCGTTCCACCGCCGCCGGGGCGCGGTCGTCCCACCAGAGGTGGTACGTGTCGACCGTGACGCCCACCTGGTCGGCCGGGAACCGCTCCGCGATGTCCAGGGCCTGGTCGAGGGTGGAGACGGCGCAGCGGTCGGAGGCGTACATCGGGTGCAGCGGCTCGATGGCGAGCCGGACGCCCCGCTCCCCCGCGTACGGGGCGAGGGCGCCGATGGCCTCGGCGATGCGGGCCCGGGCGGAGGGCAGGTCGGGGCAGGCGGGGGTGAGGCCGCCGGAGACCAGGACGAGGGTGTCGGTGCCGAGCGTGACGGCCTCGTCGATCGCCGCGCGGTTGTCCTCCTCCCATCCGTCGGCGGTGAAGAAGCCGCCCCGGCAGAGGGTGGTGACGGTCAGGCCCGCGTCCCGTACGAGGTCGGCGGCGGCCTCGGTTCCGTACTCCTGGACGGGGGCGCGCCACAGGCCCACGCCGGGGATGCCGAGGCGGACGCAGTGGGAGACCAGTTCGGGCAGGGTCAGCTGCTTGACGGTCATCTGGTTGACGCTGAAGCGGTCGAGGTTCACCGGGGTACTCCGTGGACCGTGAGCAGGGATCGCATCCGGGCCTCGGCGAGGGCCGGGTCGGGGAACAGGCCGAGTCCGTCGGCGAGTTCGTAGGCCCGGGCGAGGTGCGGGAGCGAGCGGGCGGACTGGAGGCCGCCGACCATCGTGAAGTGGTCCTGGTGGCCGGCGAGCCAGGCGAGGAGGACGACGCCCGTCTTGTAGTAGCGCGTCGGGGCCTCGAAGAGGTGCCGGGAGAGCTCGACGGTCGGGTCGAGGATCGCGCGGAAGCCCTCGACGTCGCCGGTGTCGAGGGTCAGGACCGCCTCGGCCGCGAGCGGGGCGAGGGGGTCGAAGATGCCCAGCAGGGCGTGGCTGAAGCCCTGTTCGTCACCCGCGATCAGCTCCGGGTAGTGGAAGTCGTCGCCCGTGTAGCAGCGGACGCCGTCCGGGAGGCGGCGGCGCAGCTCGACCTCGCGGCGGGCGTCGAGGAGGGAGACCTTGATGCCGTCGACCTTGTCGGGGTGGGCGGCGATGACCTCCAGGAAGGTCTCGGTCGCGGCGTCGAGGTCGCTGGAGCCCCAGTACCCGTCGAGTGCCGGGTCGAACATGGGGCCGAGCCAGTGCAGGATCACGGGCTCGCTCGCCTGGCGGAGCAGATGGCCGTACGTGTCGAGGTAGTCGTCCGGGGTCTCGGCCGCCGCGGCGAGGGCCCGGGAGGCCATGAGGATCGCCTGGGAGCCGGTCTCCTCGACGAGGGCGAGCTGCTCCTCGTACGCCTTGCGGACCGTCGCGAGATCGGCGGGGCCGGTGAGCTGGTCGGTGCCGACGCCGCAGGCGATGAGGCCGCCGACGGCCTTCGCCTCGGCGGCGGAGCGGCGGATCAGTTCGGCGGCCCCGTCCCAGTCGAGGCCCATCCCGCGCTGGGCGGTGTCCATGGCCTCGGCGACCCCGAGGCCGTGGGCCCAGAGGTGGCGGCGGAAGGCGAGGGTGGCGTCCCAGTCGACGGCGGCGGGCGAGTCGGGCGAGGTGTCGGCGTACGGGTCGGCGACGACGTGCGCGGCGGAGAAGACCGTACGGGAGGTCGGCGCGGCACCGGCGAGGGGGAGGGCGGCGGGGCGGGGGGCGGTGCGGGGCTCGTACGCCCGGACGCCGCCGCCCGTCTGCGGGAGGCGGATCACAGGGAGACCTCCGGGACGTCGAGGCGACGGCCCTCGGCGGCCGACTTCAGGCCCAGCTCGGCGAGTTGCACGCCGCGCGCGCCCGCGAGCAGGTCCCAGTGGTACGGCTCGCCGAGCGTGACGTGCCGCAGGAAGAGCTCCCACTGCGCCTTGAAGCCGTTGTTGAACTCGGCGTTGTCGGGGACCTCCTGCCACTGGTCGCGGAAGGACTCGGTGACCGGGATGTCGGGGTTCCACACGGGCTTCGGGGTGGCCGAGCGGTGCTGGACGCGGCAGCCGCGCAGTCCGGCGACGGCGGAGCCGTGGGTCCCGTCCACCTGGAACTCGACGAGCTCGTCGCGGTTGACGCGGACCGTCCAGGAGGAGTTGATCTGGGCGATCGCGCCGCCCTCCAGCCGGAAGATGCCGTACGCGGCGTCGTCGGCGGTGGCCTCGTAGGGCTTGCCCTGCTCGTCCCAGCGGCGCGGGACGTGGGTGGCGACGTGCGCGGTGACGGAGGTGACCCGGCCGAAGAGCTCGTGGAGCACGTACTCCCAGTGCGGGAACATGTCGACGACGATGCCGCCGCCGTCCTCCGCGCGGTAGTTCCAGCTCGGGCGCTGGGCGTCCTGCCAGTCGCCCTCGAAGACCCAGTAGCCGAACTCGCCGCGCACGGACAGGATCTCGCCGAAGAAGCCGCCGTCGATGAGCCGCTTGAGCTTGAGCAGGCCCGGCAGGAACAGCTTGTCCTGGACGACGCCGTGCTTGATGCCCTTCTCCGAGGCGAGCCTCGCCAGTTCCAGGGCGCCGGCGAGGTCGGCGGCGGTGGGCTTCTCGGTGTAGATGTGCTTGCCGGCCGCGATGGCCTTGGTGAGCGCGTCGACGCGGGCGGAGGTGACCTGGGCGTCGAAGTAGATGTCGATGCTGTCGTCGGCGAGGACGGCGTCGAGGTCGGTGGACCACTCGGTGAGGCCGTGGCGCTCGGCGAGCGCGCGCAGGGCGGGCTCGCGGCGGCCGACGAGGACGGGCTCGGGCCAGAGGGTCTCGCCGTTGCCCAGGTCGAGGCCGCCCTGTTCGCGCAGGGCGAGGATCGAGCGGACGAGGTGCTGGCGGTAGCCCATGCGCCCCGTGACACCGTTCATGGCGATGCGGACTGTCCTGCGTGTCACGAAATCTTCCTCTCCCCGGCAATTCCGCGCCTCGATAGAAAGCGCTTTCTGTCTGGGAGGAAGCTAACCTGCCGACATCACGCCGGACAAGGGCCTCGGAGGTACGCACACGATGACCGTCACCCTGGCGGACGTGGCCGCCCGCGCCCGGGTCTCCCCCGCGACCGTCTCCCGCGTCCTGAACGGCAACTACCCGGTCGCCGCCTCGACCCGCGAACGGGTGCTGCGGGCCGTGGACGAACTGGACTACGTCCTCAACGGCCCCGCCAGCTCGCTGGCCGCCGCCACGTCCGACCTGGTCGGCGTGCTGGTCAACGACATCGCCGACCCGTTCTTCGGGATCATGGCGAGCGCGGCGCAGAGCGCGATCGGGGAGGGTGCGTCGGGGCGGGCCGGGGGCGAGAAGCTCGCCGTCGTCTGCAACACGGGCGGCTCCCCCGCGCGCGAACTGACCTACCTCACGCTGCTCCAGCGGCAGCGGGCCGCGGCCGTGATCCTCATGGGCGGCTCGCTGGAGGACCCCGGGCACCTGGCGGCGACGGCGGGCAAGCTGGCCAAGCTGGCGGAGGCGGGGACCCGGGTGGTGCTGTGCGGGCGCCCGCCGGTGCCCGGCGACGCGAACACGGCGGCCCTCGTCTTCGACAACCGCACCGGCGCGCGGCGCCTGACCGAGCACCTGCTGGAGCTCGGCCACCGGCGCATCGGGTACGTGGCGGGGCCGGCCGACCGGACGACGACCCGGCACCGGCTCGAAGGCCACCGGGCGGCGCTCGCGGCGGCGGGGATCGCCGAGGGGCCGACGGTCCACGGCCCGTACGACCGCCGGTCCGGCTACGAGGCGACCGCCGAGCTCCTCACCCGCGACCCGGACCTCACGGCGGTCGTCGCCGCCAACGACACGGTCGCGCTCGGCGTCTGCGCGGCACTGCGGGAACGGGGCCTGTCCATCCCCGGCGACGTCTCGGTGGCGGGCTTCGACGACCTGCCCTTCTCGGTCGACGCGGTCCCGGCCCTCACGACCGTACGACTGCCGCTGCACGAGGCGGGGGTCAGGGCGGGCCGCCTGGCGATGGGCGCGGAGGAGCCTCCGGCGGGGGGTTCGGTGACGGTCCCGGGGGAACTGCTGCTCAGGGGATCGACGGCCCGGCCGCGGGGGTAGCGGGGCGCTATCGTGGTGACGAACGGCACACGGAGGATCGCATGGCGACCATACTGATGGACCTTCCCAGCGCCTGGGACGCCCTGGACGGCGTCAACCTGCCTCGCGGCTACCACGTCGAGATCACGGACGGGAAGATCATCATGACGCCGCAGGGCGAGAGCCGGTCGGACATCCTTCTGGAGGCCGCGCCTCAGATCAAGAAGCAGCTCGCCGGGCAGGGCAAGCTGCTGACGGACGTCATGATCGACTTCCCGTCGCACCTCTACGGATACGCCCCTGACCTGACCGTCGTCGCACCCGGCTCCGAGCGGAACAGCCGTGGCCGCTTCGAGTGGCACAGCCTTGAGGCCGTCATCGAGGTCGTCTCGAAGAGCACACGGGACAACGACTTCACGAAGAAGTTCCGGATGTACGCCGAGTGCGCCATCCCGGTCTACGTGATCATCGACCCGTCGGACGACACCTGCACCATCCACAGCAACCCCACCCGCACCGGCGTCTACGTGGACCAGGAGCAGATCGCCTTTGGCGAGGACCTGCTCCTCTCCCTCGAAGGGCGGGAGATCGTCGTGAAGACGGACGGGTTCCCGCGTTCCGAAGGCTGATCTACTTCTCCGGCGTCAGGCCCGTCGCCGTCAGGACCGCGTCCACCGTCTCCTCGACCGTCTGGTGCGCGTTGTCGATCCAGACGCCCTCGCCGGAGAGTTCCTCGCGCATGGCCTCGTCCAGGAAGGCCCAGTTGGTCGTGAGCTTCTTGTGCCGGGCGTTGTTGCGTTCCCAGGCCTTCTCGGGGCCGGGGGCCAGGATCACCACGTGGAGCGGGACCGCCTTGGCCTGGGCGCGGTAGAAGTCCAGGTGGGAGCGGCGTACGACGACGTCGTCGAGGACCGGCAGGAAGCCGGCCGAGGCGAAACTGTCCGCGAGGAGGCAGGCGTTGCGGGCGCGCAGCAGGATCTGGCGGTCGGCCTCCGGGTCTCCGTCCGGGGTGGGCCAGTGGCAGCCCTGGACGATCAGCTCCTGGAGGTCGTCGACCTCGATGTGCGCGGAGCGGGCGAAGCGGGCCGCGAGGGCCGCCGCGACGGTCGACTTGCCGCTGCCGGGGATGCCGGCGAGCAGGACGGCGCCCGAGGCGGGCTCGGGGGCGTCGACGGCGATGTGCTCGAAGGTCATGCCGGCCTTTCCTCGCTGGTGGGACGCGACGACGATACGTTCACGGGCTCGCGGGACGCCAGGGAATTCCCCGGCGGTACGGGCGCGGGAGCCGGACGGCCGCCCGGCGCCAGGGACGTGAGCGCAACTCCCCCGACGAGCAGCGCCGCCGCGCACCAGCGGAGCGGGCTGACGCCCTCGCCGAGGAACAGGGCGGCCGAGGACATGCCGAAGACGGGGACGAGGAGCGAGAAGGGCGCGACGGACGAGGCGGGATAGCGGCGGAGCAGCCATCCCCAGGCGCCGAAGCCGAAGACGGTCGTGATCCAGGCGACGTAGACGATGACGCCGACGCCCGTCCAGTCGAGTCCGCGCAGGGCCGCGAGGTCGCGCTCCGGGCCCTCCAGGAGGAGGGAGAGGGCGAGCAGCGGCAGGACGGGCACGGTGCTGACCCAGACCATGAAGTTGAGGGCGTCGGGCGGGGAGGCCTTGCGGGTCAGGACGTTGGAGACGCCCCAGCAGGCCGCCGCCGCGACCACCAGGGCGAAGCCCGTGAGCGCCCCCGCCGTACCCCCGTCGAACGCACCCTCGTCGACGGCCGCCACGCCGATGCCCGCGAGGGCGACGGCCATGCCCGCCACCTTGCGACGGCCGGGGCGTTCACCGAGGGCGGCGAAGGCGAAGAGGGCGGTGAAGACCGCCTGGATCTGGAGGACGAGGGAGGAGAGCCCGGCCGGGGCGCCGAGGTCCATGCCGGTGAAGAGCAGCCCGAACTTGGCCACGCCCAGGACGAGTCCGACGCCGACGATCCACTTCCAGGCCACGGTGGGGCGGCCCACCAGGAAGACGGCCGGCAGGGCGGCGGCGAGGAACCGGAGGGCGGAGAAGAGCAGCGGCGGGAAGTGGTCGAGGCCGATCTCGATGACGACGAAGTTGACGCCCCAGACGGCCGCGACGAGGGCGGCGAGGGCGAGGTGGGCCGGGGCGATGCGGGTGGCGGCGGAGGGGGCGGGGCTCATGGTGTCGAGCATGCGGCCGGCGATCGTGTAGCACCAGCACGGATTCCTTCATGATGGGATGAAGCAACTCTTCATCCTCCTCGCCCTCGACGGGAGCCCTCCGTGCTGGACCTCGGCCGTCTGCGCGCCCTCCACGCCGTCGCCGTCCACGGCAGTGTCGGCGCCGCCGCCACCGCCCTCGGCTACACCCCGTCCGCGGTCTCGCAGCAGATCGCGAAGCTGGAGCGCGAGACCCGTACGACCCTGCTCGAACGCAGTGGCCGTGGTATCCGGCTCACCGACGAGGCCCTGCAACTCGCGGACACCGCACAGAAGTTGCTGGCCCTCGTGGAGGAGGCGGAGGTACGGATCGAGGAGCGGCGCGGGCTGCCGTCCGGGCGGCTGACCATCGGCTGCTTCGCGAGTGCGGCGCGTGGCCTGATGCCCCGGGCGCTCGCGGAGCTGGCCCGGTGCCACCCCGACCTCGACGCCCGCCTGTCGGAGGTGGACCCGCACCTCTCGATCGATCTGGTCGCGCGGGGCATGATCGATCTGGCCGTGGTGCACGACTGGGACATCGCCCCGCTGGCGACGCCGCCGGGTGTCGAGCGGGCGGCGGTCGGCGACGACCTGTGCGACGTCCTGGTCCACCGGGACCACCCGCTGGCGGTACGGGAGTCGGTGCGCCGGGAGGAGTTGACGGCCGAGCGGTGGATCTCGCAGCCGCCGGGGACGGTCTGCCACACGTGGCTGACCCGGACGCTGCGGGCGACGGGGTCCGAGCCGCTGATCGTCCATCAGGCGGAGGAGAACCACACCCAGGTCGCCCTGGTGGCGGCCGGTCTGGGCATCGCGCTCGCCCCTCGACTCGGCCGCGGAGAGCTGCCGCCGGAGGTGACGCCGGTCCGTCTCGACCCGGTGCCGACACGTCGGCTGCACGCCATGTGGAGGACGGGGGCGGCGCGGCGCCCGGCGATCCGGGAGGCCGTCCGTACGCTCCAGGAGCTCTGGCCCGAGGTCGCTTCCGCAGGTCATTCCTGCGCGGGTCCTTGACCTGGCAGTTACTTTCGGGCTATCCGTGTCCCCTTGGAAGTTTCCTTCAATCTCGCACGGCCGGAAGGAGCATCAGTGCACCACCGCGCCCCCGCCCCGTCCCCCTCCGCGTCCTCCTCCCCCTCCCCCGCCCCGTCCCCCTCCCGACGCACCCTTCTCACGATGACCGCCGCAGCCGCCGCGGCCGCCGTCACGGGGGTCACCGCCCCCGTCGCCCACGCGGAGACCGACGACCGGAAGCTCCAGCGGATCATCGACGGGATGTCCCTGGAGGAGAAGGTCGGCCAGCTCTTCGTCATGCGGGTGTACGGCCACTCCGCGACCGCCCCCGACCAGGCCGACGTCGACGCCAACCTCAAGGAGATCGGCGTCCGCACCGCCGCCGAGCTGGTCGCGCGCTACCGCGTGGGCGGTGTCATCTACTTCTCCTGGGCCCACAACACCCGTGACCCGCACCAGATCGCCGAGCTCTCCAACGGCATCCAGCAGGCCGCTCTCGCCCAGCCGAACCCGATCCCCCTGCTGATCTCCACCGACCAGGAGCACGGCATCGTCTGCCGCGTCGGCGAGCCCGCCACCCTGGTGCCCGGGGCGATGGCCCTCGGCGCGGGCGGTTCGCACGCGGACGCCCGTAAGGCCGCCCAGATCGCGGGCGCCGAGCTCGCCGCCGTCGGCATCCGGCAGAACTACGCCCCGGTCGCGGACGTCAACGTCAACGCCGCCAACCCGGTCATCGGCGTCCGCTCCTTCGGCTCCGACCCGCAGGCGGTCGCCGGCCTGGTCGCCGCGCAGGTCAAGGGGTACCAGCGGGCCGGGGTCGCGGCCACCTCCAAGCACTTCCCGGGGCACGGCGACACCGCCGTCGACAGCCACTACGGGCTGCCGACGATCACCCACACCCGGGCCCAGTGGGCCGAGCTCGACGCCCCGCCCTTCGAGTCGGCGATCGCCGCCGGCATCGACTCGATCATGACCGCGCACATCGTGGTGCCCGCGCTCGACCCCAGCGAGGACCCGGCGACCCTCTCCCGGCCCATCCTCACCGGCATCCTGCGCGAGCGGCTCGGCTACGACGGCGTGGTGGTCACCGACGCCCTCGGCATGGAGGGCGTGCGCACCAAGTACGGCGACGAACGCGTCCCGGTCCTCGCGCTCAAGGCCGGGGTGGACCAGCTCCTCAACCCGCCGAAGCTCGACGTGGCCTGGAACGCGGTCCTGAAGGCGGTCAAGGACGGCGAGCTGACGGAGAGCCGGCTCGACGAATCGATCCTGCGGATCCTGCGGCTCAAGGCGAAGCTGGGGCTCCTCCGGCAGCCGTACGTGACCCGGGCGGGCGTCGACCGGGTGGTCGGCACCGCGGCGCACCTCGCCCACGCCGACCGGATCGCCGAGCGGACCACGACCCTGCTCCTCAACGAGGACGGTTTCCTGCCGCTGAGCCCCACCGGCCACGGCAGGGTCCTCGTCGTCGGCGCCGACCCCGCCTCGCCGTCCGGCACCACCGGGCCGCCCACCACCACCCTCGCGACGGCGCTCGGGGAGCTCGGCTTCACCGCGACCGCGCTCTCCACCGGGATCACCCCGACGGCGGCCAGGATCGAGGAGGCGGTGGCGGCGGCGGCCGGCCAGGACGTGGTCGTCGTGGGCACGTACAACGTCACCGCGACCAGCCCGCAGCGCACGCTCGTCGCGCGGCTCGTCGCGACCGGCGTGCCCGTCGTGACGATCGCGATCCGCAACCCGTACGACATCGCCAGGATCGACGGCCAGCGGGCGACCCTCGCCTCCTACTCCTGGACCGACGTCGAACTCCGGGCCGCCGTCCGGGTCCTGGCCGGCCGCGCCCGTCCGCAGGGGCGGCTGCCCGTCCCGGTGCAGAGCGCGGACGACGCGTCCCTGGTGCTGTACCCGGTCGGGCACGGCCTGTCGTACCGCTAGGGGGACGAGGAGAGGGACGGACACAGGTGTGCCCGGTGGTCCTCGGAGGACCACCGGGCACACCCGCGCGGAACGGCGGAGGTTACGGGCGCAGCCCGTGCTCCCGCGTCACGTCCTCGTCGACCGCCTTGTCGAGGCGGGCGTCGAAGCGGGCCAGCGGCTGCGCCGCCTGGACGGCCGGGGCGGAGACGCCGGCCCAGGCCAGGATGCGGGCGGTGGCGTTCTCACGCTCGGCGTCGACGAGCCCGGCGACGTTCGCGCCGTGGTTCGCGCCCGGCGCCGTGTAGACGTAGCTGTCGCGCGCGCCCTTGCCGAGGTGGAACGGCTCGGCGCCCCACGGGTCGTTGCCGCCGTAGACGAAGAGCATCTGGTTCGCGTTCCGGCGGACCCAGTTGTCGACGTCCCGCATGGCCTGCGGCTGGAACTTCATCGGGATCGAGCTCGGCACGAAGTTACGGGCCGGCTGGTAGCCGTAGCGGCTCAGGCCCGCGAGGTGCGGCTGCTGGATGGTGGGCGAGCCGAGCTGGGTGGCCGCCTGGTAGTAGTACGGCGTGTAGTAGTCCAGGCCCTGGTCGGTGTAGGCGGCCCAGCCGGAGTAGGCGTCGATCGTCTCGTAGACGGTGTCGTCGCTCGCGGTCGCCGCGTCCGGGATCTGGTCGCAGACGTCCTCGCCGTAGTACTGCCAGAAGCCCCAGACGAAGTCGAGGACGACGGCCTCGTAGGCCTTGTCGACGGTGCCGACCGTGTTGAAGGTCGCGCCGTCGGCGTCGGACTTCTCCTTGAACTTCTTCTGCAGCGAGTCGCGGCGGACGAGGGCCTCGCGCTGCATGTTGTTCAGGCGGTCGCGGCACTCCTTGGTGCCGACGTTCGCGAAGAACCGGTCGTAGGCCGAGTCCTCCTTGTTCACGACGTCGTTCGGGGCGACGTACGCGACGACACCGTCCATGTCACGCGGGTAGAAGCGCTCGTAGTAGGTGGCGGTCATGCCGCCCTTCGAGCCGCCGGTGGAGAGCCAGTTCTCGCCGTAGATCTTCTTCAGGGCGGTGAAGATCCGGTGCTGGTCGCTGGCCGCCTGCCAGATGTCGAGCTTGGACCAGTCGGCGGGCTGCGGACGGGACGGCGTGAAGAAGCGGTACTCCATGGAGACCTGGTTGCCGTCGATGATCCGGGTCGGCTCGGCGCGACTGGGGGTGGTGCTCAGCCCGTAGCCGCTGGTGCGGAAGACGGTGGGGCGGCTCGTGTCCTTGTGGAGGACCGAGAGCCGCTGCTTGAAGGTGCCCGCCCACGGGCGGTGGTGGTCGATCGGCTGGACGTACTCCAGGACGAAGTAGCGGTAGCCGGCGTAGGGCTTCTCCTCGATCAGGCTCATCCCGGGGATCGCCAGGATGCGGTCCTTGATATCCGCGCTCTGAGCGTCCGCGCTCTGCGAGTCGGCGACGGACGTGGCGTCGGTCTCCGTGTCCGCGGCGGTAGCCACGCCCGTGGAGCCGACGGTGCCTATGAGCACCGAAAGCGACACCAGCCATCTGAGCGACTTGCGCATTCGTCCTCCCCTTGGTTCACAACGGTGTCGTGAACCTAGCGGGGGGAACGTGTGGACCGCCAGACCCAGTTGCTCCTTACCGTTGGACTTTCCTGTGCATCAGCAGAGGAAGCGGGACGTCAGCACAGGACCCAGCCCGTGGACTTGCCCTGTCCGGCCACCGAACCGTAGGCGCGGACGCAGCGGTTGAGGGCGTGGACGGTGACGGGACCGGCCTGCCGGCCGAACCGGCCGGCCTTCACCGCGGGACGGCCGCCGCGCGGCTGGAGGGAGACGGTCATCGGACGGGCGGCGCCGGGCCGCTTGGCGACGGTGACGGCGCAGGCGTAGTGCCGGGTCCGGTAGAGGCGCAGCTCGCCGGTGGCGAAGCGGTAGGTCTTGGTCGGGCGGCCCTGGCAGACGGAGGCGGCGTCGGCGGTGGCGCCGCCCGGGCCGGGCCAGGGGGTCAGGAGCAGGGCGAGGGCGGCGAGGAACGGGACGAGGGCGCGCGCGAGCAGCCGCCGGTGGCGGCGGCGTGGTGCGTGCGGCGTGTCCGTCGGCATGTCCGTGGCCATGCGGTCCCCTCCCGAGCGAGTCGCCATGCGAACGTACAGGCGTACGGACGTACGGAGATTCATGCGTACGGGCGTACGACGCGCCAGCCGCCGGAATGGTTGCTTCCGGGAGTCTGCGGCGACCTACGCGAACGTCGTGAGGACGAACAGCAGGAAGGCGGCCTCGGCACCGGGCCGGGTCCACAGCGCCGCCCGGCGGACGTCGGCGCGGGAGGTGCTCACACCCGCTCGGGCTCCGCCTCCGCCTCCCCGACGAACGTGTTCCACAGAGACGCGTACCTGCCGCCCAGGGCGAGCAGCTCGTCGTGGGTGCCGTCCTCCACGACCCGGCCGTGGTCCATCACGACCACCCGGTCGGCGCGCGCCGCCGTGGTCAGGCGGTGGGCGACGACGAGGGTCGTCCGGCGGCCCGCGAGCCGGTCGGTGGCCTGGTTGACCTGCGCCTCGGTGGCGAGGTCCAGGGCCGCCGTGGCCTCGTCGAGGAGCAGGACGTCCGGGTCGACGAGCTCGGCGCGGGCGAGCGCGATGAGCTGGCGCTGACCGGCCGACAGGTTCCGCCCGCGCTCGGCGACCTCGTGGAGGTAGCCGCCGTCGAGCGTGGCGATCATGTCGTGCGCGCCGACCGCGCGGGCCGCCGCCTCGACCTCGGCGTCGCTCGCCTCGGGGCGGCCGTACGCGATGGCGTCACGGACCGTCCCGGCGAAGAGGTACGCCTCCTGGGGGACGACCCCGAGCCGGTGGCGGTACGCGGTGAGGTCGAGCTCCCGCAGGTCGGTGCCGTCGGCGGTGACCCGGCCGCCCGTCGGGTCGTAGAACCGCGCGACCAGCTTGACCAGGGTCGACTTGCCCGCGCCGGTCTCGCCGACGAAGGCGACGGTCTGCCCGGCCGGGATGCGCAGGTCGATGCCGCTGAGGGCCGTGTCCTCCCCGTCGCGGACGTCGGCGCCGTACGCGAACGACACGTCCTCGAAGGCGATCTCGCCGCGCAGCGACCGCACGTCCCGGGGCACGTCGGCGGCGGCCGTCGACGTCGGCTCCTGGAGCAGCTCCTGCATCCGCTTCAGCGAGACCGCGGCCTGCTGGTACCCGTCGAAGACCTGGGAGAGCTGCTGCACGGGGGCGAAGAACAGGTCGATGTAGAGGAGGTACGCGACGAGGGCGCCGGTGGTGAGGGTGCCGGCCTCGATGCGGTTCGCGCCGACGATCATGACGGCCGCGGCGGCCACCGAGGAGAGCATGGTGACGAAGGGGAAGTAGATCGAGATCAGCCACTGGCCGCGGACGCGCGCCTCGCGGTACTCGCCACTGCGCTCGGCGAACCGGTCCGCGCCCGAGCGCTCGCGGCGGAAGGCCTGCACGATCCGCAGCCCGGCGACGGACTCCTGGAGGTCGGCGTTGACGACGCTGATCCGCTCGCGCGCCAGCTCGTACGCCTTCACGCTCGACCGGCGGAAGTAGTAGGTGGCGACGGCGAGGACGGGCAGGGTCGCGAAGACCACCAGGGCCAGCTGGAGGTCGAGCACGAGCAGCGCGACCATGATCCCGAAGAAGGTCACGACCGAGACGAAGGCGGTGACGAGACCCGTCTGAAGGAAGGTGGACAGGGCGTCCACGTCCGTGGTCATCCGGGTCATGATCCGGCCGGTGAGCTCGCGCTCGTAGTAGTCCAGGCCGAGCCGCTGGAGCTGGGCGAAGATCTTCAGGCGCAGGGCGTAGAGGACCCGCTCGCCGGTACGGCCCGTCATCCGGGTCTCGGCGGTCTGCGCGACCCACTGGACGAGCACGGTGACCAGGGCCAGCGCGGAGGCCGCCCAGACGGCGCCGATCGCGAGCCGGTTCACGCCCTCGTCGATGCCGTGCCGGATCAGGACCGGCAGCAGCAGGCCTGCGCCCGCGTCGAGCGCGACCAGGCCGAGGCTGATGAGCAGCGGGGCACCGAAGCCGCGGAGCAGACGGCGCAGCCCGTACGTGTCCTCGGGCGAGACCGCGCGGGCCTCGTCGATGCCGGGGGTGTCGTTCGCGGGCGGCAGGGCCTCGACGGCGGCGAGCAGTTCGGGGGTGGCCCCGGGCTCGGGGCTCTCCTCGGCGGCGCTCGCGTCCCGTACCCACAGGGTCGGGGTGATGCCCCGCTCGGCGTCGAACTCGGCGTCGAGCTCGGCCCGCAGCGTCGCGTCCTCGGGGAGCTCGGCCGGGGTCACGTGGCCGGGCGAGACGGCGCCCAGCTCGTCGGGGTCGGTGAGGAGGCGCCGGTAGAGCGCGGAGCGCTCCTCCAGCTCCTCGTGGGTGCCGATGTCGGAGAGCCGCCCGCCGTCGAGGACGGCGATGCGGTCGGCGAGGCCGAGGGTGGAGCGGCGGTGGGCGATGAGCAGGGTCGTACGGCCCGCCATGACCGACTTCAGGGCCTCGTGGATCTCGTGCTCGACCTTGGCGTCGACGGCGGAGGTCGCGTCGTCGAGGAGGAGGAGCCGGGGGTCGGTGAGGATCGCGCGGGCGAGCGCGACGCGCTGGCGCTGGCCGCCGGAGAGGGTGAGGCCGTGCTCGCCGACCTTGGTGTCGTACCCCTCGGGCAGCTCGGCGATGAACCGGTCGGCCTGGGCGGCGCGGGCGGCGGTCTCGATCTGCTCCTGGGTGGCGTCGGGGGCGCCGTACGCGATGTTCGCGCGGACCGTGTCGGAGAAGAGGAAGGAGTCCTCGGGGACGAGCCCGATCGCGGCGCGCAGCGAGTCGAGGGTGAGCTCGCGGACGTCGTGGCCGCCGACGAGGACGGCGCCGTGCGTGACGTCGTAGAAGCGCGGCAGGAGGAGGGAGACGGTCGACTTGCCGGAGCCGGAGGAGCCGACGACGGCGACGGTCTCGCCTGAGCGGATCTCCAGGGAGAAACCGTCGAGGACGGGGCGTCCGTCCTGGTAGGAGAAGCTCACCTCGTCGAACTCGACGGTCGCCGGGGCGTCGGCCGGGAGCTCCTTCGTCCCGTCCTGGATGACCGGCTCGGTGTCGACGAGGTCGAGGACCCGCTCGACGCCCGCGCGGGCCTGCTGGCCGACGGTGAGGACCATCGCGAGCATTCGGACCGGGCCGACGAGGGAGGCCAGGTAGGCGGAGAAGGCGACGAAGGTGCCGAGGGTGATCTGGCCCCGGTAGGCGAGCCAGCCGCCGAGGGCGAGGACCGCGACCTGGCCGAGGGCGGGCACGGCCTGGAGGGCGGGGGTGTACTTCGAGTTCAGCCGGATCGTCCGCAGTCGGCCGGCGAAGAGCTTCCGCCCGGCCTCGCGGATCTTGCCGGTCTCCTGGTCCTCCTGGCCGAAGCCCTTGACGACCCGGACGCCGGTCACGGCCCCGTCGACGACCCCGGCGACGGCGGCGGCCTGCTGCTGCGCGTGCCAGGTGGCCGGGTGGAGACGGGTGCGGCTGCGCTTGGCGATGAACCAGAGGGCGGGGGCGACGGCGAGCGCGACGAGGGTGAGCGGGATCGAGAGCCAGGCCATGACGGCCAGCGAGATGACGAAGAGCAGGATGTTCCCGATCGTCATCGGGAGCATGAAGAGAAGACCTTGGATGAGTTGCAGGTCGCTCGTGGCCCGCCCCACGACCTGCCCGGTGGACAGCTCGTCCTGCCGCCGCCCGTCGAGCCGGGTGATCGTCCCGTACATGTCGTTGCGGAGGTCGTGCTGGACGTCGAGGGCGAGGCGGCCGCCGTAGTAGCGGCGTACGTAGGTGAGGACGTACACGAGGACGGCGGCGCCGATGAGGAGCCCGGTCCAGACGCCGAGGTCCCGGGTCTTCGTCCCGATGACGTCGTCGATGATCACCTTGGTGACGAGCGGCACGAGGGCGAGGACGGCCATGCCGACGAGTGACGACCCGAGCGCGAGCACCACGTTGGTCTTGTACCGCCAGGCGTACCCGGTGAGCCTGCGCGCCCAGCCCTGCTGATTCTCCCCGACCGCCGCCACGAGTGGCCTCCCGTTCGTCCTGCTCTACCGGAAGGCCCAACACGGGCGACGTGCGATTTCATCCCGCCGCAACAATTCCGGCCCGGGGTCACGGGGCGCCGGGCCGGAGAGGGATGGTGGCCGGAAGGGGCCGGAGAGAAGGGAAGGGACTAGAAGGGACCGGACAGGGTCACGGAGATGCCGTTGCCGGTGTCCGTGACGACCACGTTGCTCCACACCAGGGTCATCGGAGGACTGCACTTGGGCTGGAAGTTGGCGGTGACGGTCACGGAGAAGTTGGCCTTGCCGTTCTGGACGGGGAAGGTGCCGCCGCCACCGGTGGCCTGCTTGTTGCCGGCGTCGGGGTTGTTGCCACCGCGGTTGATGCACTGGGCGTCGGCGGTGACGGAGATGTTCACGGACTGCTGGTTCCCCAGGCCGGCCTCCTTGCCCTTGACCGTCAGGCTGCTGCCCGAGGTGGTCACGGTCGGAGTGCCGACGAAGTGCGCGCTCACGGCTCCGGCGCTCGGGGCGAGGAAGCCCACGATGCCGAGTGCCACGGAGGCGGGCACGAGGAGGAAGGAATGGCGTCGCATGAGGTTTCACCTCGGAAAGGTGACGGAATGGAGTCACGTGGAATGCGCCACTTTCCGCGAACTACCACAGATGTCCACAGAATATGCCCGCGCGAGGCGGTCAACAAGGGGCAAAGGGCCACCGTCGGTCACGGTGCGTAGCGGACGGCCGGGTGGCCCCTCCCCCGTCAGAGGTGCGTCGGTTCGAACATCCGCAGGAGGGCCGGGAGGACCACCACCGACGGGCCGGGGGTGGCGAGGGCCTTCGCGAGGTCGGCGGCGAGGGTCTCCGGGGTCGTACCGGTCGCCGGGACGCCGAAGGACTCGGCGAGGGCGACGAAGTCCGGGCGGGTGAGCTCGGTGCCGGTGGTCTCGCCGAAGGCGTCCGTCATGTACTCGCGGAGGATGCCGTAGCCGCCGTCGTCGACGATCAGCCAGGTCACGTCCAGGTCGTACTGCCGCGCCGTGGCCAGCTCCGCGATCGAGTACATCGCGCCGCCGTCGCCGGAGACCGCGAGGACCGGCTGGGACGGGTCCGCGACGGCCGCGCCGAGGGCGGCGGGGAAGGCGTAGCCGAGGCCGCCGGCGCCCTGCGCGGAGTGCATGGTGTTGGGGTGCCGGGCGTCGAAGGCCGACCACGCCCAGTACGCGAGGATCGTCATGTCCCAGAAGCTCGGGGCGCGGTCCGGGAGCGCCTCGCGCACCGCGGCGACGATCCGCTGCTCAAGTCCGAGGTCCTGGGCCGCGATCCGGTCCCGCACCTTGGTGAGGACGGCCGAGACCCGCTCGGGGGCGGTCGTGTCCCGGCGCTCGTCGACCGTCTCCAGGAGCGCCTGCAGGGCGAGGCGGGCGTCCGCGTGGATGCCGAGTGCCGGGTGGTTGGACTCCAGCTTGCCCGCGTCGGCCTCGATCTGGATCACCCGGCCGCGCGGGGCGAACGTGTGGTAGTTCGAGGAGAGTTCGCCGAGGCCCGAGCCGACGACGAGGAGGACGTCGGCGTCCTCCAGGAAGTCGGTGGTGTGCCGGTCCTCCAGCCAGGACTGGAGCGAGAGCGGGTGGGTCCAGGGGAAGGCGCCCTTGCCGCCGAAGGTGGTGACGACGGGCGCGTCGATCCGCTCGGCGAGCGCCCGGAGCTTGCCGGAGGCGTCGGAGCGTACGACTCCGCCGCCCGCGATGATCGCGGGCCGGGCGGCCTTCGCCAGCAGGTCGGCGGCGACCGCGGTGAGTTCGGGGCGCGGGGCGGCCTCCTCGGGCGTCGCGTCCATGGCGGTGACCACCGGCAGGCTCGTCCCGGCGAGGAGCACGTCCTGCGGGATCTCGACCCAGACGGGGCCGTGCGGCGCGGTGAGCGCCGACTCCCAGGCCGCCGCGATCGCGGACGGGATCTGGGACTGCGTACGGGCCGTGTGGACGGACTTCACGACGTCCCGGAAGGAGGCCTGCTGGTCGCGGAGCTCGTGGAGGTAGCCGTGCCGGCCGCCGCCGAGCCCGGCGACGGGGATCTGACTGCCGATCGCGAGGACCGGCGCGGACGCGGCGGCCGCCTCCTGGAGCGCGGCGAGCGACATGAGCGCGCCGGGGCCGGTGGAGAGCAGCAGCGGGGCGGCCTCGCCGGTGATCCGGCCGTACGCGTCGGCGGCGAAGCCCGCGTTGTTCTCGACGCGCAGCCCGACGTACCGCAGGGAGGAACGGCGCAGCGCGTCGAACATGCCGAGGGCGTGCTGGCCGGGCAGGCCGAAGACGGTGGTCGCGCCGAGCCCGGCGAGCGTCTCGACGACGAGGTCGCCACCGATCCGCCCGGGGGGCGGGTTCAGGGCGGCCTCGGTCTGCGCCGGCGTGGGGCGCAGGACCAGGTCGTGGTCGTGGGTCATGAACAGGTCCCCTTGGGCGTGGCTCGGTGGGCGGGTGCGGCCCGGTGGGTGGGTTGTGCCCACCCGTTCCGCCCCGGCGGAACGGGTGGGCACAACCCACCGGGGTCAGTTTGCCGTGCGGCTCGCGGCGATCTGGCGGGACATGATCGTCGTCAGCTCGTACGCCGTGTGCGAGGCGGCGACGGCGGTGATCTCGGCGTGGTCGTAGGCCGGGGCGACCTCGACGACGTCGGCGGAGACCAGGTTGCAGGAGGAGAGGCCGCGCAGGATCTCCAGGAGCTCGCGGGAGGTCATGCCGCCGGCCTCGGGGGTGCCGGTGCCGGGCGCGTGTGCCGGGTCGAGGCAGTCGATGTCGATGGAGATGTACAGCGGGCGGTCGCCGATGCGCTGGCGCAGCTGGTCGGCGACCTCGTCGGCGCCGCGGCGGTAGATGTCGGCCGAGGTGACGATGCCGAAGCCCATCTTCTCGTCGTCGGTCAGGTCCTGCTTGCCGTAGAGCGGGCCGCGGGTGCCGACGTGGGAGAGCGCCTCGGTGTCGAGGATGCCCTCCTCGACGGCCCGGCGGAACGGGGTGCCGTGGGTGTACTCGGCGCCGAAGTACGTGTCCCAGGTGTCGAGGTGCGCGTCGAAGTGGAGCAGGGCGACGGGGCCGTGCTTCTTGGCGACGGAGCGCAGCAGCGGCAGGGCGATGGTGTGGTCGCCGCCGAGGGTCATCATGCGGGCGCCGGAGCCGAGCAGGTCGTCCGCCGCGGCCTCGATCGTCTCGACGGCCTCGTTGATGTTGAACGGGTTGGCGGCGATGTCACCGGCGTCCGCGACCTGGGCGAGGGCGAACGGGGAGGCGTCCTGCGCCGGGTTGTAGGGGCGCAGGAGGCGGGAGGCCTCGCGGATCGCGTTGCCGCCGAAGCGGGCGCCGGGGCGGTAGGAGACGCCGCTGTCGAAGGGGACGCCGACCACGGCGACGTCGGCGGTGCCGACCTCGTCGAGCCGCGGCAGCCGCGCGAACGTCGCGGGACCGGCGTACCGCGGGATGCGGGACGAGTCGATCGGGCCGCGCGGGGTGTTCGTGTCGCTGCTGCTCATGGTCGGGTCCTCCTGAGGTGGATCGGTCGGGGTCCGCCCGTGGCCCCGGTGCTCTCGACAGTAGGTGGCCGGAGACCACCGTTGAAGTGTACGTTTCCTCCACTGTTCGGCACGGGGGTGTACGAAGGGTCCATCGCCGTGTCCGTACCGGAGGCCACCTCCACCCCTCCCGCGCCGCCGGTCCCGCTCGCCGCGCTGCTCGCCCGCAAGGAGCTGGGCCTGCGCCTCCTGGCGGGCCCGGACGACGTCTCCCTCCACTGGGTGCACACCTCGGAGATGGCCGACCCGTACCCGTACCTCCTCGGTGGTGAGCTGCTGATGACGGCGGGCGTCCAGCTCACCGACCCGGCGCGGTACGTCGAGCGGGTGGTGGAGGCGGGGGCGGCGGCGCTCGGCTTCGGCGTGACGCCGGTGTACGACACGGTCCCGGAGGAGCTCGTCGAGGCGTGCGCGCTCCACGGTCTCCCGCTGGTCGAGGTGCCGCCGCGGACCCCGTTCACGGCGGTGGCGCGGGCGCTGTGGCGGCTGATGGCGGAGGCCCGGCTGCACGAGCTGCGCCGGGTGACGGAGGCCCAGCAGGCCCTGGCGACGGCCGCGGCCCGGCCGTCCCCGGTCCCGGCGGTGCTCGGCGCGCTGGCGTCCCGGCTCGGCGGGCGGGCGGTGCTGTTCGGGGCGGACGGTACGGAGTCGGCGGCGGCCGGCCGGGAGGTCCCGGCGGAGGCGGCGCGGGCGCTGCGCGAGCTCGTGGGGGTCCTCGTCCCCGGGGGCCCGGCCTCGGCGAGCGGGGACGGCGGCGGGCGGCGGCTCGCCGCGTACGCGCTGGGCGGCGGGGACGGTCTGGCGCTCGGGGTGGCGACGGAGCGGCGCGGGCCCGGCGACCACACGATCGCGGGCGTCGCGGTGGTCCTGCTCTCGCTCCTGACGGCCCCGCACCGGGGCGCGGACGCGACGGTACGGGACGGGTCCCTGGTCCGGCTGCTCCTGGGCGCGGCCCCTGCGGAGGTCGCGGAGGCGCTGGGCGCGGGCCCGTGGACCGTGGTCCACGCACGCGGCGGCGACGGCACCCCGTTCGCGGCGGCGGCACTGGCGGCGGCGCTCGGCACACCGCTGGTGGACACGGGCGCGGGGACGAGCTCAGGAACGGGCGCGGGGGCGGGCGCGACGGACGCCGGGGCGGCGGCCGCACCCGGGGCCGGCCGGACCGTACGGCTCCTCCTGCCCGCCTCCGCGCCCGCCCCGGAGCCCCGGTCCGGGTGGACGCTCGGGGTCTCCGCCCCCGCCGACGCCCGGGAGCTCGCCGCGGCCGACACCGGCGCGGCCCGGGCCCTGCGGCGCGCGGAGGCGTCCCGTACTCCCCTGGCCCGGCATCGCCCCGCCGGTTTCGCGGGGCTCGTGGACCCGGCGGAGGCCGCCGCGTACGCCCGCACCCTCCTCGCCCCGCTCGCCGAACCGCTCACCGAGACCCTGCGCGTCTGGCTCTCCCTGCACGGCAGCTGGGACCGGACGGCGGCGGCGATGGACATCCACCGCAACACCGTCCGGCAGCGGATCGCCCGCTGCGCCCGGCTCCTGGACCGGGACCTGGACGACCCGGACGTCCGGATGGAGCTGTGGTTCGCCCTCGGCACGGTGTAGCCCGGAACCGGATCCGTGGGCACGACAGCGGCGCGCCCAGGTTCCGGCCTCGCCGCTGCGGAGCCGTGGTCAGCCCTTGGGGGAGCCCCCGGGTCAGTAGAGCTTGTTGACGGCGGTCTTCGTCGTCGTGCGGAAGGCGGTCAGCGGGGCGTCCTTGAAGTCGCCCATCTGACCCCAGCGGACGAGGGTGACGGTGCGGCCGTCGCGGCCGACGGAGAAGAGGTGGATGTCGGTGATGCCGATCTGCGGGTCGGCGGTGTCCAGGCTGTAGACCCAGGCGCCCTCCTCGACGGCGAGCTTCCCGTGGGAGGCGCTGACGGCGTGCAGGCCCGGGTTCTGCCGCTCCAGCAGGGGCCCGCAGCCGGCGAGGGCCTTGCGGAGGGTGTCGACCAGCTTCACGGCGTCGGCCTCGGTGCGGGCGACGGTGGTGATCTGGACGCCGTTGGTGTCGAGCTCGGTGCTGAACTCGCGGTAGCGGGTGTTCTGCGCCGGGATCTTGTACGGGGCGCAGAGGGCGCCGCCGTTCTCCGGGATGCCGGTGAAGACCTGGGTGGCGGTCCACGGCGTCGACGACGGCGGCATCTGGGAGGCGGCGAGGAAGGCGGGCTGGACAGCGGCCTGCGCCGGGGCGGTGGCGAGGGCGGCGAGGCCCAGGGCGGCAGCGGCGGTGGCGGCGCATGCGGTACGGAGCTTGTTCATGGTGGTGGATCCCCCGTCGGGTCGTTCGGTCAGTGCTTCCACCAGCGTCGGGCCCCCGCCCGCCCCGGGCAACGGCGACGCGCCCTCCACCCGTCCCGGAACCATCCCACCCCCGCTGACGTGCAAGGACATGAAGCGTGGGACGCAGGGTCGAGGGGGATGGAATGCCGAAGGACGCCGCCGTCGAGGAGTTCGCGCGGCTCGTGCGCGCGCTGAAGGCGCGGGACGGGCGCAGTTACGAGGCGCTGGGCCGGCGCCTGAGCGTCAGCGCGTCCACCCTCCACCGCTACTGCTCGGGCGCGACCGTCCCGGAGGAGTTCGCCGTGGTCGACCGCCTCGCCCTGCTGTGCGGGGCGGACGAGGAGCAGCGGCGGGCCCTGGAGATGGCCTGGAGCCGCGCGGACCGCACCCGTCGCCCTCCGGTGCCGGAGCCCGACGCGGAGCCCGAGCCCGATGCGGTGCCGGAGCCCGGCCCGGAACCGAAGCCGGCGCCGGAGCCCGAGCCGGCGCCGGAGCCCGAGCCGGCCCCGGAGCCCGCGTCCGAGCCGGCCCCGGAGCCCGCGTCCGAGCCCGAGCTGGAACCCGTGCACGCGCGCGTGCCGGGCCTCCCGTCCGAGCGGCGGAGGCGCCGGTGGGGGTGGGTGGGCGTGGTCGGCGGGGCGCTGGCGGTCGTGGGGACGGTGACGCTCGGAGCCGTACTCCTGCCCGGGAAGACCCGGGAGCGGGCCGCCGAACCACCGGCGCCGCTGACGTGGACGGTCGCCTCGGACCTCTGGAAGAACGGGTGCGGGCACACCTACCTCGTGGAGCGGACGCCCTCTCCCCCGCCGGAGGCGGCCGACGCGCGGAGCTGGGCGGCGGCGCAGGGGGCCGTGGACGGCGGGGAGACGCTGGTGCGGGTGTCGGTGCAGGGGAAGGGCGCGGCGGCGGTGGTACTCCAGGCGCTGCACGTGCGGGTGGTGGAGCGGGGCGCGCCGCTGCCGTGGGCGGCGTACCGGATGGACGACGGGTGCGGCGGGGCGGTGACGCCGCGCCGTTTCGAGGTGGACCTGGACCGGCCGCGGCCGGTGGCGCGGGCGCTGGACGGGTACGACGCCTCCGGGGAGGAGGGCCGGACGCTCCCGGCGGTCTCCTTCCCGTACGCGGTCAGCGCCGCCGAGCCGGAGGAGCTGCTGGTCTCGGCGGGGGCGGCGGGGTGCGACTGCCGCTGGTACCTGGAGCTGGAGTGGAGCTCGGAGGGGCGCCGGGGCACGGTCCGGATCGGGGACGAGGACGGCGTGCCCTTTCGGACGAGCGGGGCGAAGGGGCGGCCCGTGTACGGGTACGACTCCGTGGGGCGGGCCTGGATCACAGGCGAGGAGTCTGGACAGGGTGGGTGACCGGTGGGTAACTTCGTTGAAGACAGACTGAGCAAGCGCTTAGACAACTGGGCCCGCCCGCACACCGGAGGAGACGCACCGTGCGCCGTACCGTATTCAACGAGGACCACGAGGCGTTCCGGGAGACCATCCGCGCCTTCATCGAGGCCGAGGTCGTCCCCGTCTACGACGAGTGGTTCGCGGCGGGCCAGGCGCCCCGCGAGTTCTACGACAAGCTCGGTGAGCTGGGCATCTTCGGCATCAACGTGCCCGAGGAGTTCGGCGGCGCCGGTCTGGACACCCACAAGTTCGAGGCCGTCCTGTACGAGGAGACCTCGCGCGCGGGCGTGGCCTTCGGCGGCTCCGGCGTGCACGTGCTGCTCGCCCTCCCCTACATCAAGATGCTCTCCACCGACGAGCAGAAGAAGCGCTACCTGCCGAAGTTCGTCACCGGCGAGGAGATGTGGGCGCTGGCGATGACCGAGCCGGGCACCGGCTCCGACGTCGCGGGCATGAAGACCACCGCCAAGCTCTCCGAGGACGGCACGCACTACGTCCTCAACGGCTCGAAGACCTTCATCACCGGTGGCGTGCACGCCGACCGCGTGATCGTCTGCGCCCGTACGTCCGCCCCCTCGGCCGAGGACCGCCGCTTCGGCATCTCCCTCTTCGCCGTGGACACCAAGTCCGAGGGCTACTCCATCGGCCGCAAGCTGGACAAGCTGGGCCTGCGCACCTCCGACACGGCCGAGCTGGCCTTCGTCGACGTCAAGGTCCCGGTCGAGGACCTGCTCGGCGAGGAGAACAAGGGCTTCCACTACCTCGGTCAGAACCTGCCGTCCGAGCGCTGGGGCATCGCCTTCGGCGCCTACGCGCAGGCCAAGGCCGCGATCCGGTTCGCCCAGGAGTACGTCACGGACCGCACGGTCTTCGGCAAGACGGTCGCCTCCTTCCAGAACACCAAGTTCGAGCTGGCCGCCTGCCAGGCCGAGGTGGACGCGGCCGAGGCCGTCGCCGACCGCGCCCTGGAGGCCCTGGACGCGGGCGAGCTCTCCCCGGCCGAGGCCGCGAGCGCCAAGCTCTTCTGCACCGAGGTCGCCCACCGCGTGATCGACCGCTGCCTCCAGCTGCACGGCGGCTACGGCTACATGAACGAGTACCCGATCGCCCGCCTGTACGCGGACAACCGCGTCAACCGCATCTACGGCGGCACCAGCGAGGTCATGAAGACGATCATCGCGAAGTCGATGGGCCTGTAGTCCAGGTGCCCGAAACGCACGACCCCCTTGATGCCCTGCTCGATCTGCTCGACCTGGAGCAGATCGAGCGGGACATCTTCCGGGGACAGTCCCGCTCCGCCGTCGTGCCCCGCGTCTTCGGCGGCCAGGTGGCCGCCCAGGCGCTGCTCGCGGCGGGCCGGACCGTACCGGACGACCGGCTCGCACACTCCCTGCACGCGTACTTCCTGCGCCCCGGGGACCCGGGCGCGCCGATCGTCTACACGGTCGACCGGATCCGCGACGGCCGCTCCTTCACCACCCGCCGGGTCGTCGCCGTCCAGCACGGGCAGCCGATCTTCCACCTCTCCGCCTCCTTCCAGGCGTACGAGGAGGGGCTCGACCACCAGGCGGACATGCCGGCCGCGCCGGACCCGGAGTCGCTGCCGACGGCCGCCGAGATGCTCCCCCGGCACCTGCCGGCGGAGGTCGCGAACCGGCTGGTCGAGGCGCGGGCCGCGGTGGACCTGCGGTACGCCGAGACCCCGCCGTGGGGCTCCGTCGGGGAGCCGCGCGAACCGCGCTCGCAGGTGTGGTTCCGTACGAACGGCAAACTGGCCGACGACCCCCTGCTGCACGTCTGCCTGGCGACCTACGTCTCCGACATGACGCTGCTCGACTCCGTCCTGCTCGCGCACGGGCGGGGCGGCTGGGCCGTCGGGGACGTCGTCGGGGCCTCCCTCGACCACGCGATGTGGTTCCACCGGCCCTTCCGGGCCGACGAATGGCTCCTGTACGACCAGGAGTCCCCCTCCGCCTCCGGCGGACGCGGCCTCGGCCAGGCCCGGATCTGGACGCGGGACGGGAAGCTGGCGATCTCCGTCATCCAGGAGGGTGTCGTTCGCGTCCCGCGCTGATGATCGGACATACCGTCCGATCATGGCGGAGAACGGCGAAAGCACCTTCACGGTGATCGTGGCGGCGGCGGCGAACCTCGGGATCGCCGTCGCCAAGGCCGTCGCGGGTGTCATCAGCGGGTCCAGCGCGATGCTGTCGGAGGCCGCGCACTCGGTCGCCGACACCGTCACCGAGGTCATGCTGCTCACCGCGCTCAAACGGAGCGAGAAGCCGGCCGACGAGGACCATCCCGTCGGATACGCGGGCGAGCGGTACGTGTGGGCGATGCTGGCGGCCGTCGCGACCTTCGTCGGCGGTGCGGTCTTCTCGATCTACGACGGCATCCACACCCTCGTCCACGGCGAGGAGCTGGGCGACCCGCTCGTCTCGTACATCGTCCTCGGGGTCTCGTTCCTCCTGGAGGGCTACTCCCTGCGGACCGGCGTCAAGCAGGTCCAGGCCGAGGCGGAACGGATGAAGGCCCCTCTCACCCGCTACCTGCGGTTCACCGCCGACACCACCGTCAAGGCCGTGGTCATGGAGGACTCCGCCGCCCTGGCCGGACTGATGCTGGCGGCCGGCGGCCTCCTCGGCGCCCAGATCACCGGCTCCGGCGTCTGGGACGGCGTCGCCTCGATCCTCATCGGCTTCCTGCTCGTGTACGTGGCCTGGGTGCTCGGCCGCTCCAACGCCGAACTCCTCATCGGCCGCCCCCTGCCCCGGTACATGCGGGACGAGGTCCGCGAGGAGCTGCTCACCGTCCCGCACATCGTGGACGTCATGGACCTCACCACCCTCATCCAGGGCCCCTCGGAGGTCCTGGTCGCCGCGAAGGTCGACTTCCGGGACGTGGCCTCGGCGGAGCAGGTCGAGTGGGCCTGCGAGGACGCCGAGGCCCAGCTCCGCGAGCGCTTCCCGGCGATCCGCCGGGTCTACCTGGACCCGACGCCGGGCCTGGACCAGCACCGGACCCAGCGTCGGGAGAAGCCGCAGGACCCGGCCTAGGCGACGCTGTTGAACTTGGCGCCCTCGCCCGCGTACAGGGTGGTCGCCTGGGCCGCGAACGGGGTCGTCGTCGAACCGGTCGCGCGGTAGACGGCCGCGCCGTTCGGGCCGTAGGCGATCAGGTCCGGGCGGCCGTCGCCGGTGACGTCGCCGCCGCCCACGAGGTGGGTGAAGCCGTTCCAGCCGGCGCCGATCCTGACCCGGGTGGTGAAGTTGCCCGCGCCGTTGCCCTGGTAGAGCCAGAGGACGCCCGCGGCGTCGCGGGCGACGAGGTCGCCGGCCGCGCCGCCGGCGACGTTGCCGACGGCCGTGATCTGGTGGTAGCCCTGCCAGCCGGCGCCGACCCGGGTGCGTCCGGTGAAGGGGGCGGACCAGCTGCCGGTGCCCTTGTAGAGCCACAGGACGCCGGAGGTGTCGGTGGCCAGGAGGTCGGAGCGGCCGTCGCCGGTGACGTCGCTGCCGGCGGCGAGCTTGTTGTAGATCTGCCAGCCGGGGCCGATCCTGATGCGGGTCGCGAAGGTGCCGTCGCCCTTGCCCAGGTACGACCAGAGGACGCCCGCGCCGTCGCGGGCGAGGAGATCGCCCGCCGGGGCGCCCGCGAGGTTCCCCGCGGCCTCGATCTGGTTGTACACCTGCCAGCCGGCGCCGAGCCTCGTCCGCTTGGCGGTGGTGACCTTGCCGCCCGACGGCCAGTCGAAGAGGTCGTCCCGCCACAGCACGCCGGCGGCGTCCCGCGCGAGGACGTCCGTCGAGCCGTTGTCGTTGTAGTCGTGCGGGTTGGCCTGGCGCGAGACCTGGAAGCCGCCCGAGGCGGTCGCCGGGCCGCCGACGCCGTCGGTGGGGGTGGCGGTGACGCTCCAGGTGTAGCCGCCGTTCGGGGCGCTGACGCCGTCCAGCACGCCGTCCCAGGTGAAGGTGAAGGGACTGTCGGCGGAGGCGGGTTGCGGCAGGCTCCGGGTGAGCTTCCTGCCGGTGGCCGCGTGCGTGAGCGTGAGCGCCACGGTGGCGTTCCCCCGGGACAGGGTCCACGCCATCGGGACCGTGCTGCCCGGCTTCTCCAGGCTCACCGCGGTGGGGACGTTCGACGCGGTGATCTCGACGGCCCTGATCAGGCCCGTGTCGGCCACGAGCGTGGCGCTCGGGGCGCCGTCGGCGCCCTCCCGGATCCGGAACAGCCCGTCGGCCGCGGCCGTCGCGCCCCGCACGAGCATGCTGCCGTCCGGCGCGTGGGCCACGCTGGAGTAGTCCTCCAGGAGCTTGTACGGCACGGCGGTGGGGACGCTGAGGTCGAGGGCGTACAGCGGGCTCCGCGACTCGTCGGCCGCCTGGCCCGGAATCCCGTACAGCAGCGTGTCCCCGGTGATGCCGGCGATGACGGCGCCGCTCATGGCGCCGGTCATGGGCAGTCGCCTGGTGAACGGCCCGCTCACGACGAACTCGACGGCCCCGGCCTTGTTCTCGACCCACGCCCTGTAGTCGGCGGTGAGGGCGCCCGAGGAGTCCTGGTTCCACGTGCCGGCGCCCCACCTGCCCTCCCAGTCGATGACCGTGCCGCTGCCGACGCTCGTGAGCGCCCCCCAGGTGTCGGTCCGGGGGCCCGTGTGCGTGTGCACCCGCTCACTGCCCAGGACCAGCAGGTTGCGCCCCGTGGAGGCGACGACCTTGTAGTCCAGGCCGTAGAAGCTGGACGTGAGCTTCGTCTTCTTGGTGATGCCGTTGACCCGGGCGAGCGACCACAGTTCGTGGTAGTCCCCGGTGGTCGGGACGCGTACGTAGAGGTTGTCGGCGACCACGCCGACGAGCTTCGCCCCGGGCTTGAACTCGGACATGATGTCGAAGTACGTGGACCAGGTGGAGCCCGCCTTCATGTCCCGTATGAAGACCGAGCTGCCGCCGTTGCTGGTCACGACGAAGTCCGAGTTGCTGTCGTGGCCCATGGTGCCCGTGTTGATCGGCGTCACCGAGCCGTCGGCGTACGTGTGCCACTCCAGGACGGTGTTGCCGGCGTCGTCCTTCCGGGACGTGAGGTAGCCGGTGTCGCCGGTGCCGGCGATCTCGGCGTCCACGGGCAGGTTCGCCTCGGCGGCCGCGGCGGCGGCCGGCGTGGAGACGGGCGCGGCCACGGCCCCGGGGGAGGCCAGGACGCCGGCACCGGCCGTCACGGCCAGAACGGTGGCGACGGCGGCGACGAGACGGCGACGGGTGGTGCGTGCGGAAGCCAAGGAAGTCCCTCCTGATGCGGCGAGCGGTACGCGCACGGCGACGCGTACCGCTCGATCAGACATGCGAAGAGGGTTGATGGTTGTGCGAGTTGATCGTGTTTCCGCCGAGGGGGACGAGCGTCAGGACAGGCCCGCCGCGTCCAGCGTGTAGGCCGTCATCGGCTCGTAGAAGCGGGGGTCGACGACGTGGTCGTCGAGCGGGATCGTGACCTGCATCGTGCCCTCGGCCTCGCCGATGAAGAGGGCGGGGTCGTTGCAGTCCGCGTACCCGACGGAGTCGATGCCCCGCTGGCCCGCGCGCCCGGCCCAGCCGTGGTCCGCGATCACCAGGTCGGGGCGCCCGTCCTCGCCGAGCGCGTCGAGGATCGCGTTCATCGGCTCCGGGGAGTGGGTGTGCCAGAGGGAGGCGCCGCGCTCGAAGACGGCGACGTCGGCGAACTGCACGACGTACCCCTCGTCGGCGATCAGCCCGCCGGGGATGCGGACGATGTCGCAGCCCTGGGCGCGCAGCGCGGCGGCGACCCGGCTGTGGACGTCGATGAGCGCGCCGGGGTGACCGGTCGCGAAGAGGACCCGCTCCTTGCCGGCGGCGGCCTTGCGCAGCCGGGCGGCCATCCGGTCGAGTCCGTCGACGGTCAGCTCGGGGTCGATGGTGTCCTGGCCGGTCCGGTGGGCCGGGTCGTCGACGACACCGCAGCGCTCGGCCATGACGGCGAGGACGTCCTGCTCGTCGACCCAGCGGTCGCCGAGCTCCAGGCCGAGCCAGTAGTGCCGGTCGCCGTTGGCGAGCTTTCTGTAGTGGGAGAGGTTGTTGTCGCGCGGTGTGGCGACGTCTCCCGCGATCCGGGTGCGGACGAGGTGCTCGACAAGGGCGGGGCGGCTGAGTATCGGCATGGGGGTCATTCTGCCGGGCGCCCGGCAGCACCTCGCGCCCATGTGGGCAAATCGTCCCGCAGGGCCGGGGGTCCCCGGACGAGGTCCGGGGGAGGGTGGGCACCTGGGACGGGACCCCTGCGGGTGCCTCCGCTCCCCTGGCCCGACACCCCGGGGGTCAGCCGCGGAGGGCCCCGAACGCCCCGTGCGCCAAGCGCCGCAGCAGCTCCTCCATGGACTGGCGGCCGAGCTCCGCCAGGTGCGGGGTCGAGTTCAGCAGGCCGAAGACCGCGTGCACCGCCGTCCGCGCCTCTCCCTCGGAGGAGTCCGGGTACAGCTCGCGCACGACCGGCACCCACAGCTCGACGTACTGGCGCTGGAGCTGCCGTACCCGCTTGCGGTCCGCGTCCTTGAGCCGGTCGAGCTCCCGGTCGTGCAGCGTGATCAGCGGCCGGTCGTCGAGGGCGAAGTCGATGTGCCCGTCGACGAGGGAGGCGAGTACGGCCTCGGCGTCGCCGCTGGTCTCGCCGATCCGGATCCGGCCGCCGGTGAGGAGCCGATCGCTGATCCCGACGAGGAGCTCGGCGAGCATCGCGTCCTTGCCGGGGAAGTGACGGTAGAGCCCGGGGCCGCTGATTCCGACGGCCGCTCCTATCTCGTCCACGCCCACCCCGTGGAAGCCGCGCTCGGCGAAGAGACGGGCGGCCTCCTTGAGGATCTGCTCGCGTCGCGTCGGGGCGTCGGTCCTGGCGCTGGTGGTCATGGATTCGATTCTAGACAACCCGGTTAGCGATCGTTAACCTGAACGACATACGTTAACGCTCATTAACCGAGCAAGGGAGCTCGAGGGATGCAGCAGGCACCTGTGCTGACGAGCGCGGCGGACCCCGCGTCCGCGGCCTGGCAGGCCAATGAGGCCGCACACCACGAGCTGGCCGCGACCCTGCGCGCCAAGCTCGCGGCGGCCGCCCTGGGCGGCGGTGAGAAGTCCCGGGCCCGGCACACCGCGCGCGGCAAGCTGCTCCCCCGGGACCGGGTGGACACCCTCCTCGACCCGGGCTCGCCCTTCCTGGAGCTGGCCCCGCTCGCGGCGAACGGGATGTACGGCGACCAGGCCCCGGCGGCCGGCGTCATCGCGGGCATCGGCCGGGTCTCGGGCCGCGAGTGCGTGATCGTCGCCAACGACGCGACGGTCAAGGGCGGCACCTACTACCCGATGACGGTGAAGAAGCACCTGCGGGCGCAGGAGGTGGCACTGGAGAACCGTCTCCCCTGCCTCTACCTGGTCGACTCCGGCGGTGCCTTCCTGCCGATGCAGGACGAGGTCTTCCCGGACCGGGAGCACTTCGGCCGGATCTTCTACAACCAGGCCCGGATGTCCGGCGCGGGCATCCCGCAGATCGCGGCCGTCCTCGGCTCGTGCACGGCCGGTGGCGCGTACGTCCCGGCGATGAGCGACGAGGCCGTGATCGTACGGAACCAGGGCACGATCTTCCTGGGCGGTCCGCCGCTGGTGAAGGCGGCGACCGGCGAGGTCGTCACGGCGGAGGAGCTGGGCGGCGGCGAGGTCCACTCGCGGATCTCCGGCGTCACCGACCACCTGGCCGAGGACGACGCCCACGCGCTGCGGATCGTCCGGAACATCGTCGCCACCCTCCCCGAGCGCGGCCCGCTCCCCTGGTCGGTCGAGCCGGCCGAGGAGCCGAAGGTCGACCCGGCGGGTCTTTACGGCGCGGTGCCGGTGGACTCCCGCACCCCGTACGACGTGCGCGAGGTGATCGCCCGGGTCGTGGACGGCTCCCGCTTCCAGGAGTTCAAGAGCGAGTACGGGCAGACGCTGATCACCGGCTTCGCCCGCATCCACGGCCACCCGGTCGGGATCGTCGCCAACAACGGCATCCTGTTCGCCGAGTCGGCCCAGAAGGGCGCGCACTTCATCGAGCTGTGCGACCAGCGCGGCATCCCGCTCGTCTTCCTGCAGAACATCACCGGCTTCATGGTCGGCAAGGCGTACGAGCACGGCGGCATCGCCAAGCACGGCGCCAAGATGGTCACGGCCGTGGCCACCACCCGCGTCCCGAAGCTGACGGTCGTCGTCGGCGGCTCGTACGGCGCGGGCAACTACTCCATGTGCGGCCGGGCGTACTCGCCCCGCTTCCTGTGGATGTGGCCCAACGCCAAGATCTCGGTCATGGGCGGCGAGCAGGCCGCGTCCGTCCTCGCGACGGTCAAGCGGGACCAGCTCGGCGACGCGTGGAGCGCGGACGACGAGGAGGCCTTCAAGGCCCCGATCCGCGAGCAGTACGAGACCCAGGGCAGTGCCTACTACGCGAGCGCCCGGCTGTGGGACGACGGGGTCATCGACCCGATGGAGACCCGGCAGGTCCTCGGCCTCGCCCTGACCGCCTGTGCCAACGCGCCGCTGGGTGACCCCCAGTTCGGCGTCTTCCGGATGTGAAGGGCCCCAAGGAGATGCACAGCATGTTCGACACCGTGCTCGTGGCCAACCGGGGCGAGATCGCCGTCCGGGTGATCCGTACCCTGCGGGCGCTGGGTGTGCGTTCGGTGGCCGTGTACAGCGACGCGGACGCCGACGCCCGGCACGTACGGGAGGCGGACACGGCGGTACGGATCGGTCCGCCGGCGGCCGCCGAGTCGTACCTGTCCGTCCCGGCCCTCCTCGACGCCGCGGCCCGCACCGGGGCGCAGGCCGTGCACCCCGGCTACGGCTTCCTCGCGGAGAACGCCGGCTTCGCGCAGGCCTGCGCGGACGCGGGCCTGGTCTTCATCGGCCCCACCGCCTCGGCGATCTCCCTCATGGGCGACAAGATCCGGGCGAAGGCGACCGTGAAGGCGGCGGGCGTGCCGGTCGTCCCCGGCGCCGCCGACCCCGAACTGGCCTCCGCCGCCCGCGAGCTGGGCGCTCCCGTCCTGCTCAAGCCGTCCGCCGGCGGCGGCGGCAAGGGCATGCGGCTCGTCCGGGACCTGGCGGTCCTGGACGAGGAGATCGCGGCGGCCCGCCGCGAGGCCCGCTCCTCGTTCGGCGACGACACGCTGCTGGTGGAGCGGTGGATCGACCGCCCCCGGCACATCGAGATCCAGGTCCTCGCCGACACCCACGGGAACGTGGTGCACCTCGGCGAGCGCGAGTGCTCGCTGCAGCGCCGCCACCAGAAGATCATCGAGGAGGCCCCCTCGGTCCTCCTCACCCCGGAGATCCGGGCGTCGATGGGCGCGGCGGCGGTCGAGGCGGCGCGCTCCTGCGGCTATGTGGGCGCGGGCACGGTCGAGTTCATCGTGCCGGGCGGCGACCCGTCGGCGTACTACTTCATGGAGATGAACACCCGTCTCCAGGTCGAGCACCCGGTGACGGAGCTGATCACCGGCGTCGACCTGGTGGAGTGGCAGCTGAGAGTGGCGGCGGGCGAGCCGCTCCCCTTCGCGCAGGACGACATCCGTCTCGACGGCTGGGCGATCGAGGCCCGCATCTGCGCGGAGGACCCCTCGCGGGGCTTCCTCCCGTCGGGCGGCACGGTCCTCGCCCTGAACGAGCCTCAGGGGCCCGGCGTCCGCACGGACTCCGGCCTCCTGCAGGGCACGGAGGTCTCGTCCCTCTACGACCCCATGCTGTCGAAGGTCATCGTCCACGCGAAGGACCGCCCCACGGCCCTGCGCAAGCTGCGCGCCGCCCTCGCCGACACGGTCACCCTCGGCGTCCCGACGAACGCGGGCTTCCTGCGCAGGCTCCTCGCCCACGAGGACGTGGTGGCGGGCGCCCTGGACACGGGCCTGGTGGAACGGGACGCGGAGAGCCTGGTCCCGGAGGGCGTACCGGACGAGGTGTACGCGGCGGCCGCGGCCGTACGGCTCGCGGGTCTCACGCCGGTGACGCGGGACGGCTGGGCCGACCCCTTCTCGGCGCCGAGCGGCTGGCGGCTCGGCGGCCGGCCGGCCCCGCTGCCCTTCCCCGTACGCGTACCGGGACACGAGCCCGTCGTGGTCGAGGCGCCGGGCGGCGCCCGGGTCACGGACACCTCGGTGACGGTCACGGTGGACGGCATCACCCATCACTTCCACCGCAGCGGCAACTGGTTGGGCCGTGACGGCGACTCCTGGCACGTGCTCGACCACGACCCCGTCGAGGCCGCGCTCAGCGGTGCGAAGCACGGGGGGGCCGACACGCTCGCCGCGCCGATGCCCGGCACCGTCACCGTCGTCAAGGTGGCCGTCGGGGACGAGGTCGAGGCCGGGCAGAGCCTGCTCGTCGTCGAGGCCATGAAGATGGAGCACGTCATCTCCGCCCCGCACGCCGGCACCGTCACCGAGCTCGACGTCACGCCCGGCTCCACCGTCGCCATGGACCAGATCCTGGCCGTCGTCGCCCCCCGGGAGGAAGCATGACCGCGGGTCTGCCCATGACCGTCCCCGACCCCACGCTCCCGGCGAGGGTCCGGATCCACGAGGTCGGTCCCCGCGACGGGCTGCAGAACGAGAAGACGGCCGTCCCGACCGCCGTGAAGGCCGAGTTCGTCCGGCGGCTCGCCGACGCCGGCCTGGACACGGTCGAGGCGACCAGCTTCGTGCACCCGAAGTGGGTGCCCCAGCTGGCCGACGCGGAGGAGCTGTTCCCCCTCGTCCGCGACCTGCCGGTCCGTCTCCCCGTCCTCGTGCCGAACGAGCGCGGCCTCGACCGCGCTCTCGCCCTCGGGGCCCGGGAGATCGCGGTCTTCGCCTCCGCCACCGAGTCCTTCGCCAAGGCCAACCTCAACCGGACCGTCGACGAGGCGCTCGAACTCTTCGCCCCGACGGTCATCCGCGCCATAGAGGCGGGACTGAAGGTCCGCGGCTACCTCTCGATGTGCTTCGGCGACCCCTGGGAGGGCGCCGTCCCCGTCGAGCAGGTCGTCCGGGTCACGAAGGCCCTCGCCGAGATGGGCTGCGACGAGCTGAGCCTCGGCGACACCATCGGCGTCGCCACCCCGGGCCACGTCCAGGCGCTCCTGACCGCGCTGAACGAGGCCGGGGTCCCCACCTCCCGTATCGCCGTGCACTTCCACGACACGTACGGGCAGGCCCTGTCCAACACCCTCGCCGCGCTGCGGCACGGGGTGACGACGGTCGACGCCTCCGCCGGCGGCCTCGGCGGCTGCCCGTACGCGAAGAGCGCGACCGGGAACCTCGCCACCGAGGACCTCGTGTGGATGCTCGACGGTCTCGGCATCGAGACCGGCGTCGATCTGGCCGCCCTCACCGCCACGAGCGGGTGGATGGCCGAACAACTGGGCCGACCCAGCCCCTCCCGTACCGTCCGCGCCCTCTCCCACAAGGAGTGACGACAGTCATGTCGCTCGACCACCGGCTCTCCGAAGAGCACCAGGAACTCCGCCGTACCGTCGAGGCCTTCGCGCACGACGTCGTCGCCCCGAAGATCGGCGACTACTACGAGCGGCACGAATTCCCGTACGAGATCGTCCGCGAGATGGGCCGCATGGGCCTGTTCGGGCTGCCGTTCCCCGAGGAGTACGGCGGCATGGGCGGTGACTACCTCGCGCTCGGCATCGCCCTGGAGGAGCTCGCCCGGGTCGACTCCTCCGTCGCGATCACCCTGGAGGCGGGCGTCTCCCTCGGCGCCATGCCGGTCTTCCGCTTCGGCACGGAGGAGCAGAAGCGGGAGTGGCTGCCGCGGCTCTGCTCGGGCGAGATGCTCGGCGCCTTCGGCCTGACCGAGCCGGGCGCGGGCAGCGACGCCGGCGGCACCCGCACGACCGCCGTCCGCGACGGCGACCACTGGGTCATCAACGGCTCGAAGTGCTTCATCACCAACTCCGGTACGGACATCACGGGTCTGGTCACGGTCACGGCGGTCACCGGCCGCAAGCCCGACGGCCGCCCGCTGATCTCCTCGATCATCGTCCCCTCGGGCACGCCGGGCTTCACGGTCGCCGCCCCGTACTCCAAGGTCGGCTGGAACGCCTCGGACACCCGGGAGCTCTCCTTCGACGACGTCCGCGTCCCGGTGGAGAACCTGCTCGGCGAAGAGGGCCGCGGCTACGCGCAGTTCCTGCGGATCCTGGACGAGGGCCGGGTCGCGATCGCGGCGCTGGGGACCGGTCTCGCGCAGGGCTGTGTGGACGAGTCGGTGAAGTACGCGCACGAGCGCCACGCCTTCGGCCGCCCGATCGCCGACAACCAGGCCATCCAGTTCAAGATCGCCGACATGGAGACGAAGGCTCACATGTCCCGGATCGGCTGGCGTGACGCGGCCTCACGGCTGGTCATGGGCGAGCCGTTCAAGAAGGAGGCGGCGATCGCGAAGCTGTACTCCTCCACGGTGGCGGTGGACAACGCCCGTGAGGCGACCCAGATCCACGGCGGCTACGGCTTCATGAACGAGTACCCGGTGGCCCGCATGTGGCGCGACTCGAAGATCCTGGAGATCGGCGAGGGCACCAGCGAGGTCCAGCGGATGCTGATCGCCCGGGAGTTGGGCCTCCCGGCCTGATCCCCCGCGTCCCCTTCGGAGCCCGTCGTCCCCCTCGGGGGCGGCGGGCTCCGGCGTGTGATCCACGCCTCGTGACCCCACCCCTACTGATCGACATTTGGTTAGGCTAACCTACCTTCGACTTACCCCGGCCGACACCGGCTCGTACCGAAAGCGACTCCGCCATGCCCAGCAACGCCCGCGTCACCCGTCTCACCCGTCGCGGCCTGCTGGCCGCGGGCGGCGCACTCGGACTCGGTGCCGCGCTCGCCGCCTGCGGCAGCGACACCAAGAAGGACGGCGGCTCCACCGCCCCCTCCGCCGCGGCGAAGTCCGGCTCCTGGGAGTTCAAGGACGACCGCGGTCTGGCCGTGAAGGCGAAGTCCACCCCGAAGCGGATCGTCGCCTTCACCGGCACGGCCGCCGCCCTGCACGACTTCGGCGTCGAGGTCGTCGGCGTCTTCGGCCCGACCTACGTCGAGGACCCGAAGACCAAGGAGAAGAAGCCGGACGTCCAGGCGGGCGACCTCGACATCACCAAGGTCAAGGTCATCGGCAACGTCTGGGGCGAGTTCAAGATCGAGGAGTACCTCAAGCTCAACCCCGAGGTCCTCATCACGGACATGTGGGAGAAGAACGACCTCTGGTACGTCCCGGCGGAGCAGAAGGACAAGATCCTCAAGATCGCCCCGAGCGTCGCCCTGTGGGCCGCGGACCTGTCGATGCCGGCCGTCCTCCAGCGCCACGCCGACCTCGCCGCCTCGCTCGGCGCCGACGTCCAGACGGCCGCGATCAAGGCCGACAAGACCCGCTTCGAGGCCGCCGCCGAGCGCGTCCGCAAGGCCGCCCAGGGCAAGAAGGACATCAAGGTCCTGATCGGCTCGGGCTCCCCCGACCTGTTCTACGTCTCCACCCCGGTCCGCCCGACCGACACGCTCTTCTTCAAGGAGCTCGGCGTCAACCTGGTCGTCCCGACCAAGCTGGACCAGGGAGGCTGGTTCGAGGGCCTCAGCTGGGAGAACGTCGACAAGTACCAGGCCGACGTCATCATGCTCGACAACCGCACCGGCACCCTCCAGCCGGAGCAGCTGAAGGCCAAGCCGACCTGGGCCGCGCTGCCCGCCGTCAAGGCCGGCCAGGTCATCCCGCGCGTGACCGAGCCCATCTACTCCTACGCCAAGTGCGCCCCGCTCCTGGAGGACCTGGCGAAGGCCCTGGAGAACGCGAAGAAGGTGTCCTGACCCATGACGACCGCCGAGACCGCCCCGTTCCAGTTCTTCTCCCTCCAGGTCGACCGGACGCGGCGGCTCGGCCCGTCCCTGGTCCGCGTCACCTTCGTCGGCGAGGACCTGAAGAGGTTCGCCGCCGGGGGCCGCGACCAGTCGCTCTCCCTCTTCCTGCCGCACCCCGGCCAGGAGGCGCCCGTCCTGCCGCCGCTCGACAACCCGGACATGTACGCGATCCTGGGCGCGTGGCGGGCGATGCCGGACGACGAGCGGGCCGTGATGCGCTCGTACACGGTCCGCGAGCAGCGCACGGAACCCACGCCCGAGGTCGACATCGACTTCGCGATCCACGAGGACGGCGGCCCCGCCTGCCGCTGGGCCGCGCGCGCCGAGCCGGGTGACCGCGTGGTCGTCCTCGGTCCGGCGGTCGCCGCGAACACGGGCGTCCGCTTCCAGCTGCCCGAGGACGCCGACTCCGTACTGATCTGGGCGGACGAGACGGCCCTGCCGGCCGCCTCGGCGATCCTGGAGTGGCTGCCGGCGGAGACCCGCGCGCAGGTGTTCCTCGAAGTGCCGTACTCCGGCGACCGCATGGACCTCGTGACCGAGGCGGACGCCACGGTCACCTGGCTCGTACGGGAGGAGGGGGCGCCGTCCGCCGTCGACGCGGTACGCGGTGCCGAGCTGCCCGGCGAGGCTCCGTACGTCTGGATCGCGGGCGAGTCCGGCGCGGTGAAGGCGCTGCGCCGCCACTTCGTGCGCGAGCGCGCACTCGACCGCCGCCGGGTGACGTTCGTGGGCTACTGGCGCAAGGGTCTTTCGGAGGACGCCCTGCGCGAGGTGCCGGACGAGACGCAGGAAGACGCGTAACTCCGCGCGCAACTCCTCGCCCGGCCCTTCCCTCACCCTTCGCTCGGCCCTTCGCTCCACCGGCTCTTCACGCAATGGCCCCCCAATTCTTCGGAATCGGGGGGCCATTGCACTGCAAAATTAGGTTAGGCTAACCTTACTTCTGCACGCCGTCCTCAGCGTTCCTCCCGAAAGGGCCCCCACATGCGCTCCCACCTGCTCAACGACGCCACGGCGGAGAGCTATCGACGCTCCGTCACCGAAGGAGTCGAGCGGGTGGCGGACAAACTCGCCTCGACGCGCCGCCCGTTCACCGGTGTCACCCCCGCCGAGCTGGCCCCCGTCATCGACGCCGTCGACCTCGACCGGCCGCTCGGCGACTCCTCCGCGGCCCTCGACGAGCTCGAGAACGTCTACCTCCGCGACGCCGTCTACTTCCACCACCCCCGCTACCTGGGCCACCTCAACTGCCCGGTCGTCATCCCCGCCGTCCTCGGCGAGGCCGTCCTCTCGGCCGTCAACTCCTCCCTCGACACCTGGGACCAGAGCGCCGGCGCCACCCTCATCGAGCGGAAGCTCATCGACTGGACGACCGGCCGGATCGGCCTCGGCCCCGCCGCCGACGGCGTGTTCACCAGCGGCGGCACGCAGTCCAACCTCCAGGCGCTGCTCCTCGCCCGCGAGGAGGCCAAGACGGACGACCTGTCCAAGCTCCGCATCTTCTCCTCCGAGTGCAGCCACTTCAGCGTCCAGAAGTCGGCCACCCTCCTCGGTCTCGGCGCCGACGCCGTCGTCTCCATCCCGGTCGACCGGACCAAGCGCCTGCAGTCCGTCGTCCTCGCCGCCGAGCTGGAGGCCTGCCGCGCCGAGGGCCTCGTCCCCATGGCGATCGTCGCCACCGCCGGCACCACCGACTTCGGCTCCATCGACCCGCTGCCCGAGATCGCGGCCCTCGCCGACGAGTACGGCGCCTGGATGCACGTCGACGCGGCCTACGGCTGCGGACTGCTCACCTCCCGCACCCGCCGCCACCTCCTGGACGGCATCGAGCGGGCCGACTCGGTCACCGTCGACTACCACAAGTCCTTCTTCCAGCCGGTGAGTTCCTCCGCCCTCCTGGTCCGCGACGGCGCCACCCTGCGCCACGCGACGTACCACGCGGACTACCTCAACCCCCGTCGCACGGTCGCCGAGCAGATTCCGAACCAGGTCGACAAGTCGCTCCAGACGACTCGCCGCTTCGACGCGCTCAAGCTCTGGATGACCCTGCGCGTGATGGGCGCCGACGGCATCGGCGAGCTCTTCGACGAGGTCTGCGACCTGGCCCGCGAGGGCTTCGCGCTGCTCGCCGCCGACCCGCGCTACGACGTCGTGGTCGAGCCGCAGCTCTCCACCCTCGTCTACCGCTACATCCCCGAGGCCGTCACCTCGCCCGCCGAGATCGACCGGGCCAACCTCTACGCCCGCAAGGCCCTGTTCGCCTCCGGCGAGGCCGTCGTCGCGGGCACCACGGTCGACGGCCGCCAGTACCTGAAGTTCACCCTGCTCAACCCCGAGACGACCGCGGCCGACATCGCCGCCGTCCTCGACCTGATAGCCGGCCACGCCGAGCAGTACCTGGGAGAGACCCTTGTCCACGCCTGAGACGCCCGAGACGTACGACTTCATCGGCATCGGGCTCGGCCCGTTCAACCTCGGACTCGCCTGCCTGGCCGAGCCCATCGACCACCTCGACGGTCTCTTCCTGGAGTCCAAGCCGGACTTCGAGTGGCACTCGGGCATGTTCCTCGAAGGCGCCCACCTGCAGACGCCGTTCATGTCGGACCTGGTCACCATGGCCGACCCGACGTCCGCGTTCTCCTTCCTCAACTACCTGAAGGAGAAGGGCCGGCTCTACTCGTTCTACATCCGCGAGAACTTCTACCCGCTGCGGACCGAGTACAACGACTACTGCCGCTGGGCCGCCGGGAAGCTCACCTCCGTCCGCTGGTCCACGACGGTCGCCTCCGTCGCGTACGACGAGAACACCGAGGTGTACGTCGTCACCACCGAGTCCGGCGAGACCTTCCGCGCCCGCCGGCTCGTCCTCGGCACCGGCACCCCGCCGTACGTCCCCGAGACCTGCCAGGACCTCGGCGGCGACCTGATCCACAACTCGCGCTACCTCCCGAACAAGGAGGAGCTCCAGAAGAAGAAGTCGATCACCCTGGTCGGCAGCGGCCAGAGCGCGGCGGAGATCTACTACGACCTGCTCTCCGAGATCGACGTCCACGGCTACAAGCTCAACTGGGTGACCCGCTCCCCCCGCTTCTTCCCGCTCGAATACACCAAGCTCACCCTGGAGATGACCTCCCCCGAGTACGTGGACTACTTCCACGCGCTCCCCGAGCAGACCCGCTACCGCCTGGAGACCCAGCAGAAGGGCCTCTTCAAGGGCATCGACGGCGAGCTCATCGACGCCATCTTCGACCTGCTCTACCAGAAGAACCTGAACGGCCCCGTCCCCACCCGGCTGCTCACCAACTCCGCGCTCCACGCCGCCGCGTACGACGACACCACCGGCACGTACACGCTCGGCTTCCGCCAGGAGGAGCAGGACAAGGACTTCACCCTGGAGACCGAGGGCCTGATCCTCGCCACCGGCTACAAGTACGCCGTCCCCGCCTTCCTGGAGCCGGTCCGCGACCGCTTCAACTGGGACGCCCAGGGCCGCTTCGACGTGGCCCGCAACTACTCGATCGACACGACGGGCCGCGGGGTCTTCCTGCAGAACGCCTCCGTGCACACCCACTCGATCACCTCGCCCGACCTGGGCATGGGGGCGTATCGCAACGCGTACATCATCGGGGAGATGCTGGGCTCCGAGTACTACCCCGTAGAGAAGACCATCGCTTTCCAGGAGTTCGCCGCATGACCGTCCGCTTCCGCCCGCTCGATCCCCTCAAGGACGCGGAGCTGATCCACCCCTGGGTCACCCACCCCAAGGCCGCCTTCTGGATGATGCAGGACGCGAAACTGGAGGACGTCGAGCGCGAGTACACGGGCTTCGCCGCCAACCCGCACCACCAGGCCTTCATCGGCCTGGTCGACGAGGTCCCCGCCATCCTCATGGAGCGCTACGACCCGTCCCAGCTGGAGCTGGTCGGCCTCTACGACCCGCTCCCCGGCGACGTCGGCATGCACTTCCTCGTGGCCCCGAGCGACACCCCGGTGCACGGCTTCACCCGCCGCGTGATCACCGCCGTGATGGCGGAGCTCTTCGCCGACCCGGCGACCGCCCGCGTGGTCGTCGAGCCCGACGTGGCCAACAAGGCCGTCCACGCGCTCAACGAGGCCGTCGGCTTCGTCCCGGAGCGCGAGATCCGGAAGCCGGAGAAGAAGGCGCTGCTGAGCTTCTGCACCCGGGAGCAGTTCGAGGCGGCCGTGGCGGTGTCGATATGAGCACGACCGACCGTGTCGACCCCGTCGCCCACCTCACCCCCGAGCGCTGGGCCGACGCCAACCGCGCGCTGATCCGCAAGGGCCTCGCCGAGTTCGCCCACGAGCGGCTCCTCGACCCGCAGGAGTTGGGCGAGAGCCGCTACAAGGTCCTCGCCGACGACGGCACGACCGAGTACCGCTTCACGGCGGACCGGTTCGCGCTCGACCACTGGCAGGTCTACCCCGAGTCGATCAGCCGCCACCGCGGTGACGAGCAGCTCCCGCTGGACGCGCTGCAGTTCATCACCGAGCTGCGCGGCGCCCTCGGCCTCAGCGACGAGATCCTGCCGGTCTACCTGGAGGAGATCTCCTCCACCCTCGCCGGTACGGCCTACAAGGCGACCAAGCCGCCCGTCACCTCCGCCGAGCTGGCGCAGGCCGGCTTCCAGGCGATCGAGACCGGGATGACCGAGGGCCACCCCTGCTTCGTCGCCAACAACGGCCGGCTCGGCTTCGGCGTCGACGAGTTCCGTGCGTACGCCCCCGAGGCCGCGAGCGACATCCACCTGATCTGGCTGGCCGCGCACCGCGACCGCGCCGCGTTCACGGCGGGTGCGGACATCGCGTACGAGACGTTCATCCGCGCCGAGCTGGGCGACGCGACGGTGGACGCCTTCGCCGCGACCCTGGCGTCCCGGGGCCTGAACCCGACCGACTACCTCCTCATGCCGTGCCACCCCTGGCAGTGGTGGAACAAGCTGTCCGTCACCTTCGCGGCCGAGGTGGCGCAGCAGCGCCTCGTCTACCTGGGCGAGGGCGACGACACGTACCTGGCGCAGCAGTCGATCCGTACCTTCTTCAACACCTCGGACCCGGCCAAGCACTACGTGAAGACGGCCCTCTCGGTCCTCAACATGGGCTTCATGCGGGGCCTGTCGGCCGCGTACATGGAGGCGACGCCGGCCATCAACGACTGGCTGCACACCCTGATCGAGTCGGACCCGACCTTCAAGGCGGCCGACTTCTCGATCATCCGGGAGCGGGCGGCGGTCGGCTACCGGCACATGGAGTACGAGGCGGCGACCGACCGCTACTCCCCGTACCGCAAGATGCTGGCCGCGCTCTGGCGCGAGTCGCCGGTCCCGACCCTCGCCGAGGGCGAGCGCCTGGCGACGATGGCCTCCCTCCTCCACGTGGACCACGCGGGCGCGTCCTTCGCGGGCGCCCTGATCAAGGAGTCGGGCGTCGAACCGACGGTCTGGCTCCGCCGGTACCTGGACGCCTACCTCCTCCCGGTCCTGCACAGCTTCTACGCCTACGACCTGGCGTTCATGCCGCACGGCGAGAACGTGATCCTCGTCCTCGACGAGCAGGGCGGGGTCTCCCGCGCGATCTTCAAGGACATCGCCGAGGAGATCGTCGTCATGGACCCGACGGCGGTCCTGCCGCCGGCGGTGGAGCGGGTCCGCGCGGAGGTCCCCGAGGACATGAAGCTCCTCTCGGTCTTCACGGACGTCTTCGACTGCTTCTTCCGCTTCCTGGCGGCGACGCTGGCGACGGAGGGCGTCCTGGACGAGGAGGCCTTCTGGCGGACGGTCGCGGAATGCGTCCACGGCTACCAGTCCGCGAAGCCGGAACTGGCGGACCGCTTCGCGCAGTACGACATGTTCGAGGAGACCTTCGCCCTGTCGGCCCTCAACCGCCTCCAGCTCCGCAACAACAAGCAGATGGTCGACCTGGCGGACCCGTCGGCGGCCCTCCAGCTCGTCGGCGACCTGGTGAACCCGATAGCCCGCTTCGCCTGACGCCTCCCCGAACCGATGTGAGCCCCGCCGGAGTACGGTCCTCCGCCGGGGCTCACATCTCATGGGAATGGTTTGCCAGGAGTGACGGGAGGGACAGGCCGCCCTCGCGCGGTCACAGCGGCGCATGTGCCACTTTGCTCGACTGCCCGGGGCGCAGGCCGTGACCGTCACCGGTCAGGGCGTTCCATGCGGTGACCGCGGCACAGGGCAGTGTCACGGCTTCCTCGAAGGACAGGTGCACGTGCACCAGGGCGGTCTCGTCGACCAGGGCGAGCTCGGTGAGCATGCCGTCCAGCGAGCCTCCGAGTTGCGGCAGGTGCCGGAGGCCGAACGGGCCGTCCTGCCAGCTCGGGAAGACGGTACCGGCCACTCGCTCTCCGACCCGCACAGCCGTGACGCCAGGGCCGAGCGCGACCACCTGGCCGGCTCCGTCCGCCACGGGGACGACATCGGGTTCGACCGGAAGGACGTAGTCGCCGCGCAGCACCATCAGGTCGCGGTAACTCAAGGCGGCGGCCCGAATCGCGACCAGGACCCGGCCCGGGCCGGGGACGGGTCCTCGTGCTCGCGGATCGCCAGACCGTCGATCCCGGCGCCACTGTCGACGTGGTAACTACGCATGGAGTTCCACCCCTTCCTCGCGTCCCGCTCCGCCGCCTCTCACTCGCCCCCGCCCGCCTCTGCGGCCAACGGGACTTCACCGGCGGTCTTGCTGTAGCCGAGGGCCTCCACGATCCGGCCCCCCTCGACGCGCATGAGGTTCACGCCGCGCACGGATGCGCTGGGGTCGTCGCCGAAGCGGTAGCGCCAGCGGATCGTCGCCCGGTCGCCCGCGACGGCGACGTCCTCGGTCGTGAACTGGGTGGTGCGGTCTGCTGCGAGCGCCCGCCAGAAGGCGAGACACGCGTCCCGCCCTTCGTAGCGCTCACCGTCCGGCGCCGGCTGGATCGCCTCCATGACACAGCCCTCGCCCACCAGGTCGTCGAGAGCGTCGGGCTCGTGGTGGGCGAACGCGTGGTTGAACCGGTCGATGACAGCGGCGGTCGTGCGAGGCGGCATAGCCACTCCTTCGATAGATAGATAGATAGAACGATCGGTCTATCCGGACCGTATAGACCGATTGATCTACCGGTCAACCCCTGGCAGGCTGGCGCCATGAGCACCAGCACGAAGCCAGGACCACGCGAGCGCCTACTGGAGGCAGCAAAAGAACTGACCTACAGCCATGGCGTCGGAGTGGGCGTGGACGCCTTGCTCAAGAACGCGAACGTGGCCCGCCGGTCCCTCTACGAGCACTTCGGCGGAAAGGACGGCCTGATCACGGAGGTCCTGCGGCGCAGCACCGCCGAAGACGAGGCCGGCTATGAGCAGACCATGCGCGCGGCGGGCGACGATCCGCGCGAACGCCTACTGGCGGTCTTCGACAAGCTCGCCACGATCATCGCCGAGCCGGACTTCCGAGGCTGCCGCTATCTCGCCGCCGACCTCGCCCTGGCCGACCCCGACCATCCGGGACACGCCATCACCCGCCACTACCGTGAGCGCGTGAGCCGACTCCTGGCAGGTGAACTCGCCAGACTCGGCCATCCACGACCCGCCCACGCCGGCGACCAGCTCCTGCTGCTCATCGACGGCGTCATGGCGGCGGGAGCGACCCGTCCCGACACCAACCCTGCCGCATCCGCGCGGGAACTCGCCGAGCAGATCCTCGCGCAGCACGTCACCGAGTGACGGCCACGGCGCGGCGCCTCACCGGGGGCCGGCCACAAGAGCGACGTACTCGACCGTGACGGCAAAGGTGTCGCGCCCCGGCGGCGACGGCGTGCGCCAGGCATTCGACGTTCACGCCCGGGGGTTCAGGCGTCGGCTGCGCCTCCCCTACGCAGCCGCCATCCATGCAGCACGCCGTCGCGACCGCCTCCCCCTGCGGGTGCGGCCCCATCCGACGCGTCACGGCTTCACGATCCTCATCTTCGGCGGGTCGTGCGGGTGGTTACGGATCTCCACCACGCAGTCCACGGCGGCGGATTCGTCGCGCTGCGGCCCCGTACCCATGTAGCGGTCGAACCACCGCACCAGGTACGCGCACGGCGTGCAGTCCGGAACCGGCTCGGGCCGGGGCCGGAGCCCGTGGTCGGCGGAGAGGACGAGGGCGGGAGGTACGGGGGTGGTGAGGGTACGGATGCGCGACCACTCGCCCTCGGTCGGCGCACGCAGGTCCTCGGGCGACGCGGCCCACTCCGCACCGCCGCCCGGCGGGCGCAGGTAGACACTCCCGGCCTGACTGCGCGACACCCTGCCGAGCCGGGTCGTTCCGTTGCCGGTATCGGCCACGTACGCGCCGGCGGCGGGTTGATGCACGGACATGGTCACTCCTCTCCGTAGCGGATCCACTACCAGGGGTCGTCAGCGTGGCGTAGAGTCGAGAACCCTTCAACTGGGCACTTCCGAAGGAAGAGTTGTGGTCAATCGCAAGGAATTACGCCCGGAGGACAGTCCACACGCGGCCTACGGCGCACATCTACGCAGGCTGCGGGAGCGCCGAGGTTGGACCCAGGACGACCTGGCGGCGCAGACGAGCTATTCCAGTCAGCACATCTCGGCGGTGGAAACTGCTCGGAAACCGCCGACCCTTCCGTTCTCGCGGGAGGCCGATCAGGCTCTCGGGACGGCCGGGACGGCCGACTCGCTCGAACGCCTGTGGAACGAGATGCGATACGGCAGCCTGCGGGAGGGCTTCCCGGAGTACGTCGGGTACGAAGGGCGTGCCGTTGAGATCCGGTCGTTCCACATCGGGATCATTCCAGGGCTGTTGCAGACGCCGGAGTACGCGCAGGCGCTCGCCAACGGCGATGTGCGGCGAGGCTCCATCACGCAACAACAGGCCGACGAACGCGTCGCGTTCCTCATGGGACGGCAGGCGGCGTTGGTGCGGGACCGCCCTCCCATGCTGCTCGTGGTGATGGACGAGAGCTGCATCCGCCGCCCGGTCGGTGGATCTGCGGTCATGGAGGCGCAGTTGGATCGGCTGGTCAAGTTCGCCGAGCTTCCGAATAGCGTGCTTCAGGTGACGCCGTACGAGATAGGCGAGCGCCGCCCGTTCGATCTGCCGGTCAATCTACTCACTCTGGCCGACCGTTCGATGGTCGCGTACGCCGAGACGCATATGCGGGGATATGTGGACCGTGAGCGCACCGCCGCGGTGTCCATCCTGACGGCCTACCATCAACTCCAGGCCGAATGCCTCTCTCAGGCAGACTCCGTGGCCTTGATCGTGCAGGCACGAAAGGGCATGTCGTGACGACCTCTTCCCCCCGTTGGTACAAGTCCTCCTACAGCTCCGGCGGCGGCGAGTGCGTCGAGGTCGCCACCAATCTCGTCACCCCCCACGGCATCGTCCCCGTCCGTGACTCCAAGCGGCCCACCGGCCCCACCCTCAACCTGCCCGCCACCGCGTTCGCCGCCTTCGTGGCCGGTGTCAAGGACGGCGGGTTCGGCGGCGCCTGACCTCCCCACGCACACGGAACGCCCGGCCAGGTCTCCCCGGCCGGGCGTTCCGCGCGTGCGGACCGGCTACTCGCCCGGCCAGGGCACCTGCGGTGAGCGGTAGTAGTCGATGCCCAGTGCGGCGAAGCGGGGGGCCTGTTCCGCGAGGCGGACCTTGTACGTGTCCCAGTCGTGGGTGGACGCCGGGGACCAGCCCAGTTCCGCGAGGCCCGGCAGGCGCGGGAAGGCCATCACGTCGAGGTCGTCCGTGGTGGACAGGGTCTCCGTCCACAGCGGTGCCTCGACGCCGCGGACGGCGCTCTCGGGCGCGCCCGGGAGGTAGGTCGCGGGGTCCCAGTCGTACGACCTCCGGACCTCGACGTAGCCGGCCCAGGTGAGGCCGAGCGTGGTGTCGTTCGCGTACTTCATGTCGAGGTAGGCGCGGTCGGCGGGCGAGAGGATCAGGCCGGTGCCGTTCCGTGCGGCGGCGGCGACCCGCTCCTTCTCGGCGGCGGGGGTGCGGTCCAGGCCCCAGTACTGGACGAGGGCGTCCTTCGCGGGCGTGGCGCCGGTCAGCTGGTGCCAGCCGACGACCGTCTTGCCGTACTTGGCGACGACCGGCTGCACCTTGTCCATGAAGGTCACGTAGTCGGCGTGGCTGGTGGAGTGGGCCTCGTCGCCGCCGATGTGGAGGTAGCGGCCGGGGGTGAGCTCGGCGATCTCGCGGATCACGTCGTCGACGAAGTCGTACGTGACGGCCTTGGGTACGCACAGGGAGCTCTTGCCGACCTTGACGCCGGTGTAGAGGGGCGGGGCGATGCCGTCGCAGTTGAGCTCGGGGTAGGAGGAGAGGGCCGCGAAGGTGTGGCCCGGCATGTCGATCTCGGGGATGACCTCCTGGTAGCGGGAGGCCGCGTACCGGACGATCTCCTTGTACTGGGCCTTCGTGTAGAAGCCGCCGGGGGTGCCTCCGACCTCGGTGGAACCGCCGTGGGTGGTGAGCCGGGGCCAGGAGTCGACGGCGATGCGCCAGCCCTGGTCGTCGGAGAGGTGCAGGTGGAGCGTGTTGATCTTGTAGAGGGCGAGCTGGTCGATGTAGCGCTTCACCTCGTCGACGGTGAAGAAGTGACGGGAGACGTCGAGCATCGCGCCCCGGTAGGCGTAGCGCGGGGTGTCGGTGATGGTGCCGCCGGCGATGTTCCAGGGGCCGGGCTGGACGGAGTCGTGCTCGACGGCGGAGGGCAGCTGCTGGCGCAGGGTCTGGACGCCGCGGAAGAGGCCGGCGGGTTCGCGGGCGGTGAGGGTGACGCCTTCGGGTGCGGAGTGGAGCCGGTACCCCTCGTCGCCGAGTGCGCCGTCGTCGGGGTCGAGCCGGAGCCGGACGCCGCCGTCGGCGGCCTCCTCGTCGACGACGGGCAGCGGGAAGCCGGTGGCGGGGCGGAGGAGTCCGGCAAGGTAGCGGCCGACCGCCTTGGACGCGCGGGAGCTCGTGTCGACGCCGATGCGGGTGTCACGGGTGAGGGCGTACGGCTCGCCCTCGGGGGTGACGGAGGCGGGTACGGGCACGATGCGGCCGAGGGGGCGGACCTCGGGTTCGGCGCCGGCGCCGCTGTCGGCGCTGGCCTCGCCGCAGCCCACCCCGGCGGCGGCGACCAGGAGGAGCGATCCGATCAGGTGCGGAATCCTTCGGCGCTGACTCACGGGCATGGTCCCCTTCGGGTCGTCACGGCGTCGTTCTGTCGTTCTGCCGCTCTGCCGTTCTGTATATCCAGTCGACCACCATGCGTACCGCCACCCTTCGGGGTCAAGGTCTGGACCAATCCGCCGGTTTTTCGTGATGATCATGAAGACCTTGCCCGATTTCGGGCAGGATTCTTGCATAGACCCCCGAGTACCCCTCAGTATTCACGGGTGCTCGAACGCCGCCCGTCGCATGACGACCTCGTCGACCATCTGGTCCGCAGCACCGCGCTCCAGCGCGGTGAGGCCGCCCGGGTGGTGCTCGACGTGCTGGCGTACTTCGACGAGACGACCGAGGAGTTCGTCCGCCGCCGCCACCGCGAGCTGCAGTCCGGCGGGGCCGTGAACGCCGAGATCTTCGAGCGGATCTCGGCCGAGCTGCCACACCGGGCCGTGGCGCCACCGGAGCTCTCGCTCCGACAGCTGCGCCGCATCGTCTACGGCTGAGCCCGCGTCGGCGACCGAGAAGCACCATCACAGACCTGGAGGGGTTTCACCTTTATGTGCGGAATTGTCGGTTACATCGGAAAGCGTGACGTCGCCCCGCTGCTGCTGGAAGGCCTGCAGCGGCTCGAGTACCGGGGATACGACTCCGCCGGCATGGTCATCACCAGCCCGAAGGCCTCCGGCCTGAAGATGGTCAAGGCCAAGGGCCGGGTCCGTGACCTGGAGGCCCGCGTCCCCAAGCGCTTCACCGGCACCACCGGCATCGCCCACACCCGCTGGGCCACCCACGGCGTCCCCAGCGACGTGAACTCGCACCCGCACCTGGACCCCGAGAACAAGGTCGCGGTCGTCCACAACGGCATCGTCGACAACGCCCAGGAGCTGCGCGCGAAGCTGGAGGCCGACGGCGTCGTCTTCGCCTCCGAGACGGACACCGAGGTCATCACCCACCTCATCGCCCGCTCCCAGGCCGAGACGCTCGAGGAGAAGGTCCGCGAGGCGCTCAAGGTCATCGAGGGCACCTACGGCATCGCCGTGATGCACGCCGACTTCAACGACCGCATCGTGGTGGCCCGCAACGGCTCCCCGGTCATCCTCGGCATCGGCGAGAAGGAGATGCTCGTCGCCTCCGACGTCGCCGCCCTGATCGCCCACACCCGCCAGGTCGTCACCCTCGACGACGGCGAGATGGCCACGCTCAAGGCCGACGACTTCCGCACCTACACGACCTCCGGGACGACCACCACGGCCACCCCGGAGACCGTGGAGTGGGAGGCCGCCTCCTACGACATGGGCGGCCACGACACGTACATGCACAAGGAGATCTCCGAGCAGCCCGACGCGGTCGACCGCGTGCTGCGCGGCCGGATCGACGACCGCTTCTCCACCGTGCACCTCGGCGGCCTGAACCTCGACGCCCGCGAGGCCCGCACCATCCGCCGGATCAAGATCCTCGGCTGCGGCACCTCGTACCACGCCGGCCTCATCGGCGCCGGGCTCATCGAGTCCCTGGCCCGCATCCCCGCCGACGCCGAGCCGGCCTCGGAGTTCCGCTACCGCAACCCGGTCGTGGACCCCGACACCCTCTACATCGCCGTCTCCCAGTCCGGCGAGACGTACGACGTGCTGGCCGCCGTCCAGGAGCTCAAGCGCAAGGGCGCCCGCGTCCTCGGCGTGGTCAACGTGGTCGGCTCCGCCATCGCCCGTGAGGCCGACGGCGGCGTGTACGTCCACGCCGGCCCCGAGGTCTGCGTCGTCTCCACCAAGTGCTTCACCAACACGGTCACCGCGTTCGCGCTGCTCGCCCTGCACCTGGGCCGTATCCGCGACCTGTCCGTCACCGACGGCAAGCGGATCATCGCGGGCCTGCGCAAGCTGCCCGCGCAGATCAGCGAGATCCTCGAGACCGAGGACGAGATCAAGAAGATCGCCGAGGAGTACGCGGGCGCCCAGTCGATGATGTTCATCGGCCGGGTGCGCGGCTACCCCGTCGCCCTGGAGGCCTCCCTCAAGCTGAAGGAGATCTCCTACATCCACGCCGAGGCCTACCCGGCCTCCGAGCTGAAGCACGGCCCGCTCGCCCTCATCGAGCCGGCCCTGCCGACGGTCGCGATCGTCCCCGACGACGACCTGCTGGAGAAGAACCGCGCCGCCCTCGAGGAGATCAAGGCCCGCAGCGGCCGCATCCTCGCGGTCGCGCACCAGCCGCAGGCGAAGGCCGACCACACCATCATCGTGCCGAAGAACGAGGACGAGCTGGACCCGATCCTCATGGGCATCCCGCTCCAGCTCCTCGCCTACCACACGGCGCTCGCCATGGGTCGCGACATCGACAAGCCGCGCAACCTGGCCAAGTCCGTCACGGTCGAGTAGCAGCCGGTCGGGGCCTGTCCCCCCGACCCGCGCCGCCGGGCCTGTCCCCCGGCGGTTCGACCGGACACGAGAAAGGTCCTTGCCGCACACCCAGGTGCGGCAAGGACCGTTCTCATTTTCGGGGCTCGGTTCGCCTCCGGGGCGCCGGTGCGACCGTCGACGGTCGACCGTGCTCGATCCCTCGTTCCTCGGGACCTCCGCGCGCTCTCCCTCTCGACAGCCGCGCGCCCCTTCGGCTCACTCGCCGGCGCTCGTGGTCACCCCGCGGCCGGCGCGCTCGTGCCCGCCGTACGCCGGAGGGCCATCGGCCAGCCCGCCACCGCGGCCGTGGCGCCGTACCAGGCGACCAGGCCGGCGACGGCGGCCACCCAGCCGCCCGCCTTCGCGAGACCGCCGGTGTCGGTCAGCGCGCCGATGCCGATCAGCAGCAGCGCGACGAACAGCAGCCCGTACACGCCCTGTCCGAACAGACCGCTGCCCGAGGCCGCCATCGTCAGCGTGAGCGCGAGGAGCGCCCACAGGAGCATGAAGAGCCCCACGGCGTCCGCGGAGGCCCCACCGCCGACGGCGGTGCCCCAGGTGAACCAGAAGGCGCCGAGCGCCGTGTACGCCGTGCCCTCACCGGTGCTGCCGCCACGCAGGGCGATCAGTCCGACGAGGAAGAGCGCCACGCCGCCTACCCAGGTGGCGAGGCCCGCGGCATCCGCTGCCGCGACGTTGTCGATGACACCCGTCCCGCCCAGCCCGAAGGCCAGCAGGGTCAGTCCGAGTGCGAGGTTGCCGAGAGTGGAGGTGCTGTTTCCCGCGGCGACTTCGTTGTCCACGGCGGGCTCCCTTCAGGAGTGCAGTCGTGCTGCGTGAGCTGCTGTGATCCGGTGACCCTTATCTACCCTTCACAAGCGCACAATTCACCTGAGGAAGGCCGAATTTATGGCCGGGGAACGCCAGTTGGGGATCGCGAAGCGGGAGCGGGGTCGCCGGATCACCGGCTTCCGGGACGCTTACGGGATGACGATCACGGGCCGCTTGGCGCGGCGCGCGAGGCGGCCGGCCACCGAGCCGAAGATCCGCCCGACGATCCCGTGCGTCGAGCCGACCACGATCGCGTCGGCCGAGTACTCGCGGCCGACCTCCTCCAGCTCGTGGCAGATGTCCCCGCCGCGCTCGACGAGGATCCACGGCACCTCGGCGAGGTGCTCGGCACAGGCGAGCTCGAGGCCGAGGACCTCGGTGCGGTGATCCGGTACGTCGACGAAGACCGGCGGCTCGCAGCCGGCCCACACCGTGGTGGGCAGCCGGTTGGCCACGTGCACGATGATCAGGCCCGACCCGGAGCGGCGGGCCATGCCGATGGCGTACGCGAGGGCTCGCTCACTGGACGTGGAGCCGTCGAAACCGACGACCACCCCGTGCCGGAAGGCCGGGTCGCAGGAGTGGCGTGGCTGTTCGACCGCGAGGGGGTCGACCGTGGAGTCGGCGACGCGCTTGCGGTCCGCGGGTTCGGGGAATTCGTGACCGGCCATCGGTGTCTCGGCGAAGAGAGTCCTCGTGGGAAGGGACGGGGAAAGGAGGGGACGGAACAACGGGTGGCGGCGGAGCTGTGTCCGGGAATCATCTTCCCAAGCCCATACCCCCAAGGGTACGGCGACACTCCTCTCCTGCCCAGAGCCCGCCGTGCCACTCCCGGCGTGCGCGCCGCTCGCGCGGGGCGTTCCAGGGAGCATGCCCGAGCGGTTCGCGATCTGGCAATGCCGGTTGTGCCCTACAGGCGTCCGTAGGGGGGCCAAACGGACGTCGCCCACAGTGACCGGAACGTTCCGCTCCTCGTTGCCACAGGTCCAGCCCACCGTCGTAGGGAGACCGCCCGTGCCCGCACCATCGACCGCCGCCGGTCAGACCTCCGCCGCCCCGGCCCCCGCCCCGGCCCCCGGGCTCGGCGCGCCCCGCGGCCGCCGCCGGGCGCCCGCCCCCTCCCCGACGCTCCTCTCCCCGACGGTCCTCGTGACCCCGGACCGGGAGAGGGGGACCGGAAGGGGAGAGAGGACGGGAGAGGGGACGGGAGGAGGAGCCGGAGGAAGGTCGGAAGCGGGCGACCCGGCCGGTGACGTCGTCCGCTGGGCGGTCTTCTGCTGTGCCCTCGTCCCCGTGGTGCTCGTCGTCTACGGCACCTCGCTCGGCGGGGCGGCCGGCACCGCGCTCGGGCTCGTCTCGGTGACGGCGGCCTGCCGGCTGCTGCTGCGCCGCTCGGAGCGCGGACTACGGGCCGAAACCGTACGAAACAGTCACCGAAACTGACCCGAATTCGGCCCCGCCCCCCTTCGAGTTGACAGGTTCGTACACCCGAGCCCATATGTTTTCAGCCAAGTTCCATCTGTCGGCGAGTCCTTGGCGGAACGGTTGGCCAACCCCGGCACCGAAGGCCCCGAAACCCTTGCGCCAGGGCCTCGCACCCCACGCCCACGGGCACGTTCACGGTGCGGCCCCTTCCCCTCGGGGCCGTCAGGTGGAACGCTTCGCGATCGATCGCTTCGCGCCAAGTGGCCTTGTCGACAATCCGCCGGATGGAGAACTTGTCACGCCGGCGTCACCGAACACAGTAGATTCGATCATGGGTACCGAAGACTGGGGTCTCGTGCAAAACCGAGGGGAAACGTGCAGGAGCGACACGACCAGGGAGACGCGAACACCGAGGGGGGCTTAGCGTCATGAGCCAGGACTCCGCCGCACCGGAGGTCGCACGGAAGCTGTCCGGGCGCCGCCGTCGCGAAGTCGTCGCGGTGCTGCTGTTCAGCGGCGGCCCCATCTTCGAGAGCTCCATCCCGCTCTCCGTTTTCGGCATCGACCGGCAGGACGCCGGCGTGCCCCGATACCGGCTGCTCGTATGCGCCGGTGAGGACGGCCCGCTGCGCACCACCGGCGGGCTCGAACTCACCGCGCCGTACGGCCTGGAGGCGATCAGCCGCGCCGGCACCGTCGTCGTGCCGGCCTGGCGGTCGATCACCTCGCCGCCACCGCCGGAGGCGCTCGAAGCGCTGCGCCGTGCCCACGAGGAGGGCGCCAGGATCGTCGGTCTCTGCACCGGCGCCTTCGTCCTCGCCGCGGCCGGCCTGCTCGACGGCCGCCCGGCGACCACGCACTGGATGTACGCGCCGACGCTCGCCAAGCGCTATCCGTCGGTCCACGTGGACCCGCGGGAGCTCTTCGTCGACGACGGGGACGTCCTCACCTCCGCAGGCACCGCGGCCGGAATCGATCTGTGTCTGCACATCGTGCGGACCGACCACGGCACCGAGGCCGCGGGCGCGCTGGCGCGCCGGCTGGTCGTCCCGCCGCGGCGCAGTGGCGGCCAGGAGCGCTACCTCGACAGGTCTTTACCAGAGGAGATCGGCGCCGACCCGCTGGCCGAGGTCGTCGCCTGGGCGCTGGAGCACCTCCACGAGCAGTTCGACGTGGAGACCCTCGCGGCGCGCGCGTACATGTCACGGCGGACCTTCGACCGCAGGTTCCGCTCGCTGACCGGTTCGGCCCCCCTCCAGTGGCTGATCACCCAGCGGGTGCTGCAGGCGCAGCGGCTGCTCGAGACCTCCGACTACTCGGTCGACGAGGTCGCGGGCCGGTGCGGCTTCCGCTCCCCGGTGGCGCTGCGCGGCCACTTCCGGCGCCAGCTCGGCTCCTCGCCGGCCGCGTACCGGGCGGCGTACCGGGCCAGGCGGCCGCAGGGCGAGACCAGCACGGCGGTGCTCGACCAGATCGTGCCCGCCCAGGTCTCCGCCGGCATCCGCCGCCCGGGCTCCCCACTGGAGCCGGGGAAGCCGCACGCGGACGTCTACGCTCCCGGCCGCCCCTCCCTGCCGGGCCAGCGCAGCGCGCCGTAGGAGTGTCCGGCGGATCAGGGCCTGCCAGGCCCTGACACCGACTCGCGCGGCCACAAGCGGCGCACCGCAGGACCGACGGGCGCTCGGGGACACCTCCCCCGGGCGCCCGTCGGCCGCTTCCCCACGGGGGAGGAACACCCACGCCGCGACCCCGGCCTTGATCCGCCGGACAGGCCCTAAGGTGGACGCATGAACGATCGCATGGTGTGGATCGACTGCGAGATGACCGGGCTCTCGCTGACGGACGACGCACTCATCGAGGTGGCCGCACTGGTCACCGACTCGGAACTGAACGTGCTCGGCGACGGGGTGGACATCGTGATCCGCCCGCCGGACGCGGCCCTGGAGACCATGCCCGAGATCGTGCGCCAGATGCACACGGCCTCGGGACTGCTCGACGAGCTCGCCGGCGGCACCACGCTCGCCGACGCGGAGGCCCAGGTCCTCGCGTACATCCGCGAGCACGTCAAGGAACCCGGCAAGGCGCCGCTGTGCGGGAACTCGGTCTCCACGGACCGCGGCTTCCTCTCACGGGACATGCCTGCCCTGGAGAGCCACCTGCACTACCGGATCGTCGATGTGTCCTCGGTCAAGGAGCTGGCCCGCCGCTGGTACCCGAGGGCGTACTTCAACAGTCCGGAGAAGAACGGCAACCACCGGGCGCTCGCCGACATCCGCGACTCCATCACGGAGCTCCGCTACTACCGCGAGGCGGTCTTCGTCCCGCAGCCCGGACCGGACTCGGAGACCGCGAAGCGGATCGCCGCGCGCCACGCCCTGCCCCCCGAATAGACCCTTCCCAGAGGGCTCGCTCGCGTCCGCCGTCAATGCGGGCGCGAGCACCCCCCGGGACCCTGTAGACTTCTTCTCGGCCGGTCAGGGAAACCTTCGGGAAAACCGCCGGTCATGGTGGGTATAGCTCAGATGGTAGAGCACCTGGTTGTGGTCCAGGATGTCGCGGGTTCGAGTCCCGTTACTCACCCTGAAGGCCGAGGCCCCGGTTCGGAAGAACCGGGGCCTCGGTCGTTTTCGTATGCGCCTGAGAGCAGGCTCCGTATGCGCCTAGGAGCAGGCGGGGGCCGTCGGAGGCGGGTTGGTGCCCGACCAGGTGCCGTTGAAGCCGAAGGCGACCGAGCCGCCCGCGGGGATCGTCGCGTTGTACGAGAGGTGTGTCGCCGTCACCTCCGTGCCGGTCTGGGTCGCCGTGGTGTTCCAGGCCTGGGTGATCCGCTGGCCGGCCGGGTAGGACCAGCGGACGGTCCAGCCGTTCAGCGGGGTCGTACCCGTGTTGCGGAGGGTGACCTGGGCCGTGAAGCCGCCCGTCCACTGGCTCGTGACGGCGTAGGTGACGGAGCACACACCCGGGGCGGGTGGGGTGACCGGGGCGAGCGCCTCGGCGATCCCGGCGCGGGCGGGCTTCGGGGCGAGGTTCTCGTCGTACGGGGTCGCCGCGCCCTGGCCGGGGAAGAAGTCCGGGATCCAGGAGTCGGCGTCGGTGAAGCCCCAGACCGTGACGCCGGCGCAGCGGGTGACGGCCAGGCAGGCGCGCAGGACGGAGCCGTAGTCGGCCTTCTGCTGGGCGAGCTTCGCCTCGGTCGCGGGCAGGGTCATCCGGATGTCGAGCTCGGTGATCGCCACGTCCACGCCGAGCTCGGCGAAGCGGCGCAGGTTGGCCTCCAGGGAGGCCGGGACCTGGCCGAGGACGAGGTGGGCCTGGAAGCCGACGCCGTCGACCGGGACGCCCTGCGCGAGGAGTCGCTTGACCAGGGCGTACATGCCGTCGCTCTTCGCGCCGAGCGCGTCGGTGGAGTAGTCGTTGAGGTAGAGCTTCGCCGCCGGGTCGGCGGCGCGGGCGGCGCGGAAGGCGTCGGCGATGTACGACTCGCCGAGCGTCGCCCCGAAGACGGACTGCCGGAGGGTGCCGTCCTCGTTCAGGGGTTCGTTGACGACGTCCCAGTGGTCGATCCGGCCCTTGTAGCGGCCGGCCTCGGCGGCGATGTGGTCGGTCATCAGGGTGCGGAGCCGGTCGGCGGTCCAGGTGCCGTCGGAGACCCAGCCGGGCAGCTGGCTGTGCCAGACGAGGGTGTGGCCGCGGACCTGCTGGCCGTGGGCCTCGGCGAAGGCGACGACCCGGTCGGCTCCGGTCCAGTCGTACGTGCCCCGGGTGGGTTCGACGGAGCCCCACTTCATCTCGTTGCCGGGGGTGATCGAGTCGAACTGGGCGGCGGCCAGGTCGGCGTATCCGCCCGTGAGTCTTCCGGCGGTGACGGCGGTGCCGAGGTAGCGGCCGTGGGCCTCGGCGAGGTCCCGGAGCGGGGCGTCGGCCGCCGCGGCCGGGGTGGTGGCGAGGGGGGTCAGGGCGGCGGCGAGGACCGCCGCCGCGGCGATCAGGCGACGGAGCACGTCGCACCTCCGAGGGTGAAGGCGGCGGGTACGGGGTTGGTGCCGGTCCAGCTGCCGGTGAAGCCGAAGGAGGCGGAGGCTCCGGCGGCGACGGGGCCGTTCCAGCCCGCGTTCTGGGCGGTGACGGCGGTGCCGGCCTGGGCAGGGGTGGCGTTCCACATCTGGCCGACGCGCTGCCCGGCGGGGTACTCCCAGCCGAGCTTCCAGCCGGTCCAGGCGGTGGTGGAGGTGTTGGTCAGGGTGACGTCGGCCTGGAAGCCGCCCTGCCACTGGTTGGTGACCTTGTAGGTGACCTTGCAGGCGCCGGAGGGCGCGGGCGGGTCGGTGGGGTCCGGCGGGTCGGTGGGGTCGGTGCCGCCGCCGGTCTCCGTGGTGTCGCCGTAGATGATGCCGCGTCCGTTGGTGGAGACGTACACGCGGCCGTAGACCCGGGGGTCGCCGGTGATCGCGGCGCCGGTCCAGCCCCACTGGTGGGCGTCGTCGTTGATCCGGACCCAGCTCGCGCCCGCGTCGGTGGAGCGGAAGACGCCCCGTACGCCGCCGATCTTCGCGCTCGTGTAGAGCGCGGGGTAGGTGGCGCCGGGTGCGGCCTTGCCGAAGCCGACGGTGTCGGCCTGGTCGACGCCGGCGATCCGGGTGAAGGTGGCGCCGCCGTCGGTGGAGTGCCAGAGGCCGTAGGTGGAGTCGGTGGCGCCGCCGGCGAACCAGATGTCGCCCTTCTTGCCGGGGACGGCCTTGAAGCGGGCGGCGCCCTTGGCCGGGAGGCCGGTGGCACGGGCCGTGAAGGTCGCGCCGCCGTCCGTGCTGGCGTAGAAGGTGCCGTCCTTGAAGCCGTAGAAGGTCTTCGGGTCGACGCGGTCGGACTCGACGGTCGCGCCGGCGGGGATGCCGGTGGAGGCGGTCCACGCCGTGCCGTAGCCGGTGGCCGTGTGCACGCCCGCGGTGCCGTCGGGGCTCCAGACGAAGCGGCTGCCGTCGGCGGCCGCGGCGACCGTGCCGCCGCCGGTGACGCCCGAAGGCTCCTGTCCGGCGAACCAGTTGGCGCCGTTGTCGGTGGAGAAGGCGATGCGCGGGCCGCCGTCGAGGTGGCCCGAGCGGACGACGGTGTTCGGGTTGGTCTCGGCGTAGTCGACGCTGGTCGTGGAGGTGAAGTTCGGGGAGGTGAACATCATCGACGGGACCGTGGTGAGGTCGGTGTGGCGGAAGCCGCCGATGTCGCCGAGGGCGCTGATCAGCGGGGCGCCGGAGGGCGGGGAGGCCAGGTCGAGGACGGCGGTCTCCTCAAGCCCCTTCACCATGGGCCTGATCGTGAAGTTCGCGCCCGTGTCCCACTTGGTGAGCTCCTGGGTGCCGTAGACCGTGGCGCCCGTGCCGTACATCATGCGGTTCGAGTCGAAGGGGTCGATCTCCAGGGCCTCGGTCATCCAGCCGAGCTTCGGGGTCTGCTCGGGCGGCGCGGGGCTGGCGCCCCAGGTGAGCCAGGGCACGGAGGAGACGTCCATCGTGTAGCGGTTGGCTCGGTCGGGGTACGAGGTGTAGTCCCAGGCCTTGGTCCAGGTGGAGCCGGAGTCGGTGGAGCGGAAGATCTGGGTGTCGGGGTACCAGGAGCTGTAGCCGGAGACCATGACGGTGCCGGGCTTCCGGCGGTCGACGGTGAGGCCGCTGAAGCCGTAGTAGGTGTCGGCCTCCGCGACGGGGCTGATGTTCTTCCACTCGCCGGTGGCGGTGGCGTACCGCCAGACCTGGCCCTTGCCGCCGTCGTACGGGCCGGCCTTGTCGCTGTACGCGAGGTAGAGGTAGCCGTTCGCCGCGTCGAGGACGCCCTTGTGGGCGAGGTATCCGGTGGGCTGGCCGGGCAGCCGGGTCCAGGTCGCACCCGCGTCGGTGGAGCGGTAGACGGCGTTCTCCTTGTCGCCGACGCCGACGTAGATCGTCTTCGTGGCGTTGCCCGCCGTGCCGGTCGACTCGTCGAAGGTGACCCAGACGATGCCCTGCTCGTCGGAGTTGTAGCCGCTGGTGTCGGTCGGGTCCTGCTGGTAGTTCCCGGGGTTGGTGAAGCCGGCGACCTTCGACCAGGTGACGCCCGAGTCGGTGGAGCGCCAGAGGCCGTTGCCGCTCGGGGCGCCGAGGTAGAGGACGCTGTTCTTGTGCGGGTCGACGGCGAGGCGTTCGCCCATGCCGCGGCCGGGCATGTTGCCGCCGAGCTTGAAGGGGAGGTCGGTGCGCTGCCAGGTGGCGCCCCGGTCCGCGGAGCGGAGGACGGCGCCGTTGCCGGGGTCCCAGTCGTTCGTGTACGTGCCGACCGCCGCGTACAGCCGGTCGGGGTCGACGGTGTCGGAGGCGAGGCCGACGACTCCGGTGTGGCCCCAGTGGTCCCAGTCGACGGAGTCGAGAAGCGGGGTCCAGGAGGAGGCGGCCTGGTTCCAGCGGTAGACACCGCCGATGTCGGTGCGGGCGTAGACGAGGTCCTTCTCGGCCCGGTTGAAGACGATGCCGGGGACGAAGCCGCCGCCGTCGACACGGACGTTCTTCCAGGTGTACGAATCGCTCGTGGTGGCGGGCTCGGCGGAGGCGGGTACGGCGGAGGCGGGTACGGCGGTGACACGGGGTGCCGCTGCCACGAGAAGGCCCGCTGTCAGGGCGAGCCCCGCGAGCAGGTGGCGTGTTCTGCGCATGGATATCCCGTCGAAGATTGAATGGGAGCGCTCCCACTATTGAGTCGGTGTCAGAACACGGTCAAGGTCCGGGAGTCGTCGAAGACGTTCGACGACGCACCCGCCGGGTACGGCCGGGCGGGTGGTGCGGGCGGCGAGTTCCGCGCGGCCCGGCGAGCTGCCCCCCGTCGGCCGGACGGAGCCGCACTACGGTCGGGGCCCATGGGGAGGAGGAGCGGCAGCCGGAAGCGCGGGCCCGTCCGCGGGCTCGCCCTCGCCCTCCTCCTGGGCGCGGCGCTCTCCGGCGGCTGCGCGACCGACCCTCCGGTGCCGCCCGCGACGGGCGTCCCGGCGCGGGAGACGGTGGACGGGAGCGGGCGGCGGATCACGCTCACCGTCGGGGTGTTCGGCACCTTCGGCCTCCAGGAGGCCGGGCTCTACGACACGTACATGCGGCTGAACCCGGACATCGAGGTCCAGCAGACCTCCCTCAGCCGCAACGACGTCTACTACCCGCAGCTGCTCACCCATCTCACCGCCGGCTCCGGCCTCGCCGACGTCCAGGCCGTCGAGGTCGGCAACATCGCCGAGGTCCTCGCCACGCAGGGGAACCGGCTCGACGAGCTCGGCTCGGCGCCCGGCGTCGACCCGGGCGCCTTCCTGCCGTGGAAGTGGGCGCAGGGCACCGCCGCCGACGGGCGCACGCTCGCCCTCGGCACCGACATCGGGCCGCAGGCCGTCTGCTACCGCAAGGACCTCTTCGCCCGGGCCGGCCTCCCCACCGAGCGGGGCGCCGTCGGGCGGCTGTGGGCCGGGGACTGGCGCGCGTACCTGGCGGCCGGGGTCCGCTACCGCGAACGGGTCCCGGAGGGCCCGGCGTTCACGGACTCCGCATCCGGGGTGATGGCGGCGGTGACGGGCAGCGCGCCGCTCCGCTACTACGACGAGCAGGGCGACCTGATCGTGGCGGTCAACCCGGCGGTACGGGAGGCCTGGGACCTCGCGGCCGCGTTCGCCCGGCAGGGGCTGACCGCCCGGCTCCAGCAGTTCACCCCCGGCTGGGACCAGGCCTTCGCGAACGGCGCGTTCGCCACGATCGCCTGCCCCGCCTGGATGCTCGGCTACATCCAGGACAAGGCGGGCCCGGCGGGGCGCGGCCGGTGGGACGTGGCGGCGGCGCCCCGGCCGGGCAGCTGGGGCGGCTCGTTCCTCGTCGTGCCGTCGGCCGGACGGCACCGCGCGGAGGCGGCCCGGCTCGCGGCCTGGCTGACCGCGCCCGCCCAGCAGGCGGTGGTCTTCGAGCGGCGCGGCAGCTTCCCGAGCGCCTCGGCCGCGTACACGCTCCCGGCGGTCGTGTCCGCCCGGCACCCGTACTTCGACGACGCCCCGGTCGGTGCGATCTTCGCGGCAGCGGCCCGGGGCGTCCCCCGGGCCCCGATCGGCCCGAAGGACGCCCTCGTCGCCCAGACCCTGGCGGACGTCGGCATGCTCCAGGTCGACCAGACGGGCCGTTCCCCGGAGTCGGCCTGGAACGCGGCGATGAAGGCGATCGACAACGCGCTGGACCGGTGACCCGGAGATGACCGAGACACGGACGCCGCCGGAGCCCCCGGAGCGGCCGGAGCCTGACGGACGGCCGGAGCCCCCGGAGCGGCCGGAGCCTGACGGAAGGCCGGAGCGGCCGGACCCGGACGGACGGACGGAGCAGTCGGGGCGGTCGGAGCCGTCGACCGCCGGACCCGGTGCCGCCGGCCCCCGGAACGGCCCCCGCACCGGAGCCGGGACCGGAGCCGACACCCGGGCGCGAGGCGCCCGTTCGCCCCGGCGCGGCCGTCACTCCCACCGTCACCGCAGCCGTCACCGCAGCCGTCACCCCCGCCGTACCCCCGTCGGCTCGCGCTGGGCGCCGTACGCCCTCGTCGCGCCGTTCTTCCTCTTCTTCGGCGCCTTCGGGATCTTCCCGCTGCTCGCGACCGCCTGGACCTCGCTCCACCGGGTCGAGCTGACCGCGCCGGCCGAGCAGGAGTGGGTGGGGCTGCACAACTACGCCCGCCTGCTCGACGACACGTTCTTCTGGAACGCCCTCGGGAACACCGTCGTCATCGGCGTCCTCTCCACCGTCCCCCAGTTGCTGCTCGCGCTCGGCGTCGCGCACCTCCTCGACGTCCGGCTGCGGGGCCGCGGCTTCTTCCGGGTCGTGGCGCTCGCCCCGTACGCCACCTCGGTGGCCGCCGCGACCCTGGTCTTCGCGCTGTTCTTCGGGCGGGACCACGGGATGGCCAACTGGGCCCTGGGGACGGTCGGCATCGACCCGGTGGACTGGCAGAACGGCCCGTGGGCGTCGAAGTTCGCGGTGTCGTCGATCGTGATCTGGCGCTGGACCGGCTACAACGCGCTGATCTACCTGGCGGCGATGCAGACGATCCCGCGCGAGCTGTACGAGGCGGCGGCGCTCGACGGGGCGTCCCGGTGGCGGCAGTTCCTGCACGTGACGCTGCCGGGGCTGTGGCCCGCGGTCCTCTTCACCGTGCTGGTCTCGACGATCGGCGCGACCCAGCTCTTCGGAGAGCCGCTGCTCTTCGCCAGCGGCGCGGGGGCCTCGGGGGGCGCGGACCACCAGTTCCAGACGCTGGGTCTCTATCTGTACGAGCAGGGCTGGGTGAACCTCCACCTGGGGCGGGCCGCGGCCATCGCCTGGGCGATGCTCCTGATCCTGGTCGTGGCGTTCGGGGCCGTACGGCTCCTGCGCGGCGGCCTCGCACGCCGGGAGCAGGCCTCATGAGGACGGAACGGCCCGGCTGGGGCACGTACGCGCTGCTCGCGCTCTTCGCGGCCGTCTCCCTCTTCCCGCTGGTGTGGACGGCGGTCGCCGCCTCCCGGACGAGTACGCGACTCGCGGCCACCCCGCCGCCCTTCCGGTTCGGGAGGAACCTGCCCCGGAACCTGGAGATCGCCTGGACCGACGCCCGGCTCGGCGAGGCCCTGGCGAACACCGCGCTGGTCGCCGGGGCGGTCGCGGCGGGGACGGTGCTCTTCTCGACGCTCGCCGGCTTCGCCTTCGCCAGGCTGCGGTTCCGCTTCCGGGGCACGCTGCTCCTGGTCGTGGCCGGGACGATGCTGATCCCGCCTCAGCTGGGGGTCGTCCCGCTCTATCTGCTGATCGCGCGGCTTCGGTGGACGGACGAGCTCCAGGCGGTGATCCTGCCGTCGCTCGTCTCGGCCTTCGGCGTCTTCTTCATGCTCCAGCACCTGACGCGGGCGCTGCCGTACGAGGTGCTGGAGGCCGCCCGGATGGACGGGGCGGGGACGGTGCGGACGGTGTGGCACGTGGTGCTGCCGGCGGCGCGCCCGGCGATGGCGGTCCTCGGGATGCTGTCGTTCGTGGCGGCCTGGAACGATTTCTTCTGGCCGGTCCTCGCGCTGACGCAGACCGGGAACCCGACGGTGCAGGTGGCGCTCACGGGGCTGGGGCGGGGCTCGGTGCCCGACCAGTCGGTGGTCATGGCGGGGGCGCTGCTCGGGACGTTGCCGCTGCTCCTGGTGCTCGCGCTGTTCGGTCGGCACATCGTGGGCGGGGTGATGCGGGGTGCGGTCAAGGGATGAGAACGGCTCACCCGTTCGGGCGAGGCGTTGATCCATTTCGCCCCGACCCACTGTTAACTTCCCTTTATGTCCGAGATTCTCACATTTCCTCCCTCGTGGGCGAGGTGACGGCGCATGGGAGTCCTGCGTGACAACCCCGAACTCGCCCTCTTCCTCTGCCTGTCGGCCGGCTACTTCGTCGGCAAGCTCCGGGTCGGCCCCATCACGCTCGGCGGCATCTGCGGCACCCTGATCGTCTCGCTGCTCCTCGGCGCCTGGGCGAAGGTCACCGTCTCCGACGACGTGAAGACGATCTTCTTCGCACTCTTCATCTTCTCCCTCGGCTACATGGCGGGGCCGCAGTTCTTCTCCAACCTCAACAAGAAGAGCCTGCGCTTCTTCGCCCTCTGCCTCATCGAGGTCGTCTGTGTCGTCGGCATCGCCCTCGGTCTCGCCGAGGCCTTCGACCTCGACGTCGGCACCGCCGCCGGCATCCTCGCCGGCGCCGCCACCGAGTCCGCGGTCGTCGGTACGGCCACCGAGGCCATCGGCAACCTCTCCGACCTGACGCAGGCGCAGATCACCGAGTACCAGGGCCATGTGGCCACCGCGTACACGGTCTGCTACCTCTTCGGCCTCGTCACCATCGTCATCTACACCAGCCAGATCATGCCGATGCTGCTGCGGATCAACCTCCGCGACGCCTCGCGCGAGCTGTGGGAGAAGATGCGCGGTTCCGGCGGCGGTCTGGAGTCCGACGAGCGCGAGGCGCTCCCGGGCATGGTCGGCCGGACGTTCCTGGTGACGCTCGCGGACGGCGCCAAGGTCGGCGAACTGGAGCGGCGGCTCGGCGGGCGGGTCACGTTCGAGGCGGTGAAGCGGGGCAGCAAGATCCTCACCCCTCCCCCGCCCGACTTCGAGCTGACCCTCTCCGACCTGGTGCTCACGGTCGGCCGGCGGGCGAACATCATCGAGGCGGGTCGGGTCATCGGCCCCGAGACCCCGGCCGTCCCCGGCCTGGACACCCCGCTCACCACCACCGAGATCTCGCTGACCGACAAGAGCGTCGTCGACAAGTCCCTGGACACCCTCGCCAAGGAGCACCCGGAGTTCTCCTCGGGCGGGGTGTACGTGACGGACGTGGTGCGCAACGAGCAGCATCTGCCCGCGACCCCGGAGACCGTCGTCAGCCGGGGTGACGTGCTCACCCTGGTCGGCTCCCGCTCGGGCCTCGGGAAGCTGACGTCCAAGATCGGCGCGGTCGTGAAGAACGACGCCACGGACTTCATCTACCTGGGGCTCGGCATCGTCTGCGGCTCCCTCCTCGGGCAGGTCGTGGTCGAGTTCGGCGACGTCCCGCTGTCGCTCGGCACGGGCGGCGGCTGCCTGATCTCCGGCCTGCTCTTCGGCTGGTTCCGCTCGCGCACGCAGACCTTCGGCGCGTTCCCGCCGCAGGCCGCCACCACCCTCAAGGACATGGGCCTCGCGATCTTCATCGCCTGCACGGGCCTGGTCTCCGGCCCGCAGGCCTGGCCCCTCCTCAAGGAGTACGGGGCGCTGCTGCCGTTCGCCGGCATCGCGATGGTCCTGGTACCGGCGACGATCTCGCTGATCGTCGGCCGCAAGCTGCTGAAGATCGAGAAACCACTGCTGATCGGCGCCATCGCGGGCCAGCAGTGCTCGACGCCCGCGATCACCTCCATCACCCAGGTCGCCCAGAGCTCGGTCCCGATGCTCGGCTACACGATCACGTACACGCTCTCCAACTTCCTGCTCCCCCTGACCGGCCCGCTGCTCGTCGGCATCCTCGGAGCGTGAGAGGGACGCCATGATCGACTTCCTCAACCGGAACATCTTCCAGCCCCACCCCGAGCTCCTGATCTTCATCACCGTGGCGCTCGGCTTCCTCTTCGGGAAGCTCCGCTACAAGGCGATCGCGCTCGGCGCCGTCACCGGCTGCCTCGTCGCCGGTCTGCTGCTCGGCGCCCAGTTCAAGGTCACGATCGACGGCACGGTGAAGAACCTCTTCTTCACCATGTTCCTCTTCGCCCTCGGCTACAAGGTCGGCCCGCAGTTCTTCCGGGGCCTGAAGAAGGACGGTCTGCCCCAGGTCCTCAACGCGGTCATCGTCTGTGTGACGGGCCTCCTCGTCTCCTGGGGCTTCGCCGTGATGCTGGGGTACGGCCCCGGGCTCTCGGCCGGCCTCCTCGGCGGCGCGCTCACGCAGTCCGCCGTCATCGGTGTCGCCCAGGACGCCATCGGCAACCTGCCGGGGCTCTCCGCCGACCAGATGAAGAACGAGGAGAACCTGGTCGCGATCGGCTACGCCGTCACGTACCCGCTCGGCACGATCCTCTGCGCGATGCTCCTCGCCAACGTGCTGCCCAAGCTCTACAAGCGGGACCTGGCCGCCGAGTCGGCGCAGCTCGCCAAGGAGCTGGACGCCCCGGGCGACGACCCCGACCTGGCCGAGGGCTACTACGAGGTCGTCCTCCGCGCGTACCGCATCGACCGTCCCGACCTCGTCGGCCGCACGATCGACGACTTCGAGAACCAGCAGCAGGCGCTCGGCCACCGCATCTACCTCACCCGGGTGCGGCGCGACGGGAAGATCCTCGACCACGACCAGGCGACGGTGCTCCGCGAGGGCGACATCGTGGCCGTCAGCGCGCTGCGCGGCTCGCTCGTCGAGTTCGACGCCCGGACCCACATCGGCGCGGAGACCGACGACGTCGAGCTGCTCGGCTACCAGACCGAGTCGCTGCACGTCGTCGCCTCGGACAAGGAGCAGCTCGGCAAGACGGTCGCCGAGCTGCGCCGTGAGCCCTTCATGGTCGGCGTGTACATCGACAAGATCTACCGCTCGGGTACGGAGTTCCCGTACCGGCTCTCCACGACCCTGGAGCGCGGCGACACCGTCATCCTGACCGGCCCGAAGCGGCTCGTGGACCCGGCGGGCAAGGCGATCGGCAAGCCCGTGCCGACCTCCTTCGCCACCGACATGCTCTGGGTGGGCCTCGGCATCTTCCTCGGCGGCTGCATCGGCATCCCGGCGCTGACGGTGTCGGGCGTGCCGATCTCGCTCTCCACCTCCGGCGGCGCGCTGATCATGGGTCTGGTCTTCGGCTGGATCCGCGGCAAGTACCCGACGTACGGCAACGTGCCGCCCGGCGCCCAGTGGTTCATGGACACCCTCGGCCTCTGCCTCTTCGTCGCGGTCGTCGGCATCAACGCCGGACCGAGCTTCACCAGCGGCCTGTCGACGGCCGGCTGGGGGCTGCTGGTCTGGGGCGCGGTGGCGACGGTCGTCCCGCTGATCGTGGGCTTCCTGTACGGCCACTACGTCCAGAAGATCCGCTTCCCGATCCTGATGGGCGTGCTGGCCGGCGGCCAGACGACGACCGCGGCGATCGGTGCGATCAACGAACAGTCCAAGTCCCAGATCCCGACGCTCGGTTACACGATCCCCTACGCGGTGGGCAACGTCCTGCTGACCATCTGGGGTGCCGTGATCGTCATCCTCAACCACTGACGCGAACCCCTCACCCCGTAAGGACGAGTCGTGCCCAAGACCACGTTCACCCGCGAGGAGATCCAGTCCTTCGCGCAGCTCTCGCCGTTCGAGCTGAAGGACAAGTTCATCCAGATCGCGCAGGCCGCCCAGGCCGACAAGCCCGGCCAGAAGGACAAGTCGCAGACGCAGATGCTCAACGCGGGCCGCGGCAACCCGAACTGGGTCGCCACCGGACCCCGCGAGGCGTTCTACGCGCTCGGCTACTTCTCGCTCTCCGAGTCGCGCCGGGTCTGGACCGCCGACAACCTCGGCGGGATGCCCGAACGCGCGGGCGCCGGCGCCCGCTTCGACACCTTCGTGCGGCAGCACCCGGACCTGCCCGGCATCGAGCTGCTCCAGGACTGCGTCGCGTACGCGGTCGACCGCTTCGGCTTCGACAAGGACGCCTTCGTCCACGAGCTGACCGACAGCACGATCGGCGACAACTACCCGGTGCCGGACCGGATGCTGCCCCACGCCGAGCGGATCGTCCGCGGCTACGTCGACGACGAGATGTTCGACAAGCGCCCGCCGGCCGGCACCATGTCGCTCTTCGCGACCGAGGGCGGCACGGCCGCCATGTGCTACATCTTCGACTCGCTCATGAAGAACGGGATCCTGAAGAAGGGCGACAAGATCGCCCTGATGGTGCCGGTCTTCACCCCGTACATCGAGATCCCCGAGCTCGACACGTACGAGTTCGACGTCGTCAACGTCCACGCGAGCCTCTTCGCGGAGACGGGCGTGCGCGAGTGGCGCTACCCGGCCGAGGAGGTCGCCAAGCTGGCGGACCCGGCGGTGAAGATGGTCTGCGTCGTCAACCCGTCCAACCCGCCGTCGCTCGCGCTGAGCCAGCGGGTCGCGGACCAGATCAAGGACATCGTCGCGACGCAGAACCCGAACCTTCTGATCGTCACGGACGACGTGTACGGCACGTTCGTGGAGGGCTTCCGCTCGCTCGCGGCGGACCTCCCGCGCAACACGCTCCTCGTCTACTCGTACTCCAAGCACTACGGCTGCACCGGCCACCGGCTCGGCGTCATCGGCCTCAACGACGACAACGTCCTCGACGAGATGCTCGCGAACCTGCCGCAGGCGGAGAAGGACCGCCTGAACAAGCGGTACGGGACGCTGAGCCTGGAGCCCGAGAAGATCCGGTTCATCGACCGGCTCGTCGCCGACTCCCGGCAGGTCGCCCTCAACCACACCGCCGGGCTCTCGCTCCCCCAGCAGGTGATGATGTCGCTCTTCTCGCTCTTCGACATGCTGGAGGAGGGCCAGGCCTACAAGGCGAGGATCCGGGCGATCGTGCGCCAGCGCCTCGACCTGCTCCTCGAAGGCGCCCAGATGAAGATCGCCGACGACCCGAAGCGGGCCGGGTACTACATCGAGCTCGACCTGCTCGCGGAGGCGGAGCGGGTCCACGGGAAGGACTTCGCGGCCTTCCTGGAGAAGAACTACGAGCCGGTGGACCCGCTGTTCCGGCTGGCCGAGCAGACCAGCGTCGTCCTCCTCAACGGCGGCGGCTTCGACGGCCCCGGATGGTCCGTACGCGTCTCCCTCGCCAACCTCGACGACCTGGACTACCTGAAGATCGGCCACCACCTGCGGGCGATCTTCACGGACTACGCGGAGGAGTGGAAGGTCTCGAAGGCGTAGCGGGTAGCGGGTACGGAGGGAAGTGCGCGCCCCGGCCGGGGTGGGGTGTCTCGGCCGGGGCGCGCGGTGTGGGGGGACGGGGTGGCTCACCGGGGTGGCTCACCGGGGACGGCGGGGGCTCACCGGGGACGGCTCGCCGGGTCGCTGCCTACTTGTAGGCGGCGAAGGCCTTCGTGAAGGCCAGGGGCTGCTGCAGGATCGAGGAGCAGGTGGCGTCCGCCCAGTTCACGGCGCCGGACGCGCACTGCTTGTCACGGGTCGAGGACCACATCGAGAGCCAGCCGATCCCCTTCGACTTCGCGAAGTCGACGAGCTGCGTGGCGTCGTCGACCGTGAAGATCTCGCTGGTGACGTCGTTGACGCCGATCATCGGGGTGACGGCGACGGCCTTCCAGGCGGCCGCGTCGGAGAGCCCGAGGACGCCCTTGACCTGGGCCTGGGTCGCGGTCGCGGCCTGGATCGCGTACGTCCCCATGTCCGCGCTGTACGCCGGGCCGTAGTCCATCGCCATGATGTTGACGGCGTCGACGCGGACCCCGTTCTTCTTCGCGTCGGCGAGCAGGGCCACGCCCGGCTGCGTCAGGCCCTCGGGCATGACCGGCAGCGTGAAGGAGACGTTCAGGCCCGGGTGGGCCTTCTGGAGCTGGGCGATCGCCTGCGAGCGGCGGGTGTTGGCGGCCGTGTCGGGCAGGGCCGCGCCCTCGACGTCGAAGTCGACCTTGGTCAGCTTGTACTGGTCGATGACCTTGCCGTACGCGGCGGCGAGCGCCGAGGAGGTCGAGCAGTTCAGGGCCAGCTCGTGACCTGCGGCGCCGCCGAAGGAGACGCGGACGTCCCCGCCCTTGGCGCGCAGGGCGCCGATCTGGGCCGCGACCTTGTCGTTCGCCAGGTCGGTGACCCCGCCCCAGAGCGGGGCGCAGGCGCCGCCGGAGGTGATGAAGGCGAGGTTGAACTCCTTCACGCCGGTGGCGTCGGCGGTCGCGAGCAGGTCGTACGTGGGGTAGAGCGAGGTGTCGACGTACGGGGCGTACCTGGCGGCGGTGACGGGGGCGCCGGTGGCTGTCGCGGTGGGGGTCGGAGTGGGCGCCGTGGTCGCGGTCGCGGTCGCGGTGGCCGTCGGGGTCGGCTGAACGGTGGCCGTGGCCGTGGCCGAGGGGGACGCCGTGGCCGTCGGCTTCACGGTGGCCGTCGCCGTCGCCGAGGGGGAGGCGGTCGCGGTGGGCTGTTCGGTGGGGCGGCCACTGGGGGTGGGGGCGGGTCCTCCGGCCGAGCAGGCGGCCCCGTTGATGAGGCAGCCGGTCGGGTCGCCGGCCACGCCCGCCGCCGAGGTCACGAAGCCGACGGTGACGGACTGGCCGGGGCCGAGCTGCCTGTTCCAGCTCGCGGGCTTCACGGTGACGTGCCGGCCGGAGACGGTGTGCTCGCCGTTCCAGAGGGAGCCGACGGTCGTCCCGGCCGGGAGGTCGAACTCCAGGGTCCAGTCGGTCTGGGCGGTGGTCGTCTCGTTGGTGACGACGTACTGCCCGGTGTAGCCGCCGGTCCAGGCGCTGGTCCGGGTGTAGGCGGCGCCGACGGCGGCGGCCTGCGCGGTGCCCGTGAGCGCGAAGGCCGTGCCGCCGATGATCGCCGCCGCGACGACGGCTCCGACGACCTTGGTCCTGGTGCTCGCCGTACGCCGGTGCGAACTGGTGCCCATCGCGTGCCTGCCTCTGTGTGCCGGGGGTGGGGGTGGGGTGCGGCAGCACGCTAGCGACTGGGAAACGGACAAATGGTCATGAGCGGGCCGGGGTTGGGATTCTTACGCTCCGCTTAAGGAAGGCATCGGAACCACGAAAGGTTCGACACCGCCCGACCACGGCCACGGCCACGGCTCAGACCACGGCTACGGCCACGACTCAGCCCACGGCCTCGGCCACGGCTCAGGCGGCGGCTCAGGCGTCGGCCTCGGCCTCGGCCACGGCCACGGCCACGGCTCAGGCGTCGGCGGCGCGCCGGGTGCCCGTGCCGCCGCCGCGTCGGCGGCGGGCCGGGCGGTGGCCGCGGCGTCCCGCCGTGGCGCCCGCGCGGCGCCCGTCGAGCCCGATCCAGACACGGACCTCGGTGCCGCCGAGCACGGAGTGCCCGATGGCGACGTCTCCCCCGGTGGCTTCCGCCATCCGCCGCACGATGTCGAGGCCGAGGCCCGTCGAGCCGGGCCGGCCGCCGCTGTTGCCGCGGGCCAGGGCGGCGGCGGGGTCGGCGATGCCGGTGCCCGCGTCGGAGACCAGGACGATGACGGCGTCGTCGCCGTTGTGGACGTCGATGGAGAAGGCGGTGCCCTCGGCGGTGTGCCGGAAGACGTTGCCGAGGAGGGCGTCGAGGGCGGCGACGAGTTCGGGGCGCGCGACCGGGATGCGTACCGGACGCTCGACGCCCGCGACCCGTACCCGCCTGCCCTCGTCCTCCGCGAGGGCCGACCAGAAGTCCATGCGCTCGCGGACCACTTCGGCGGCGTCGCAGCCCGCGCCGGGTCCGGTGGCCTGGGTCTGCGGCTTCGCGTCCCGGGCCGTACGGATGATGATGTCGACCTCGCGTTCCAGCTGCTCGACGGCGGCCCTGGTCTGCTCGGCGGCGGGGCCGGAGCCGAGCGAGGCCGCGTTGAGCCGCAGCACGGTCAGCGGGGTGCGGAGCCGGTGGGAGAGGTCGGCGGCGAGCTCCCGCTCGTTGGCGAGGAGCTGGACGACCTGGTCGGCCATCGAGTTGAAGGCGACGGCCGCCGACTTGAGCTCCGGCGGGCCCTCCTCGGGGACCCTCGCGCCGAGCCTGCCCTCGCCCAGGTCGTGGGCGGCGCCCGCGAGCCGCTGGGCGGGCCGGACCATGCGGACGCCGAGCCGGTCGGCGACGGCGACGGAGCCGACGATCAGCGCGATGCCGACCCCGGCGAGGACGAGCCAGGCGGTGGCGACCCCGTTGGTGACCTCGCCCTCGGGGACGAAGAGTTCGACGACGGCGACCTGGCCGCTGCTGACCGCGGTGGGCTGGAGCAGCGCGAAGCCGCCCGGCACCTCGGCGATGGAGGCCCGGCCGAGCGTGCGGGTGGCGTCGAGGGACTCCTCGGTGGCCCTGCGGGTGCCGATCTCCACCGCCGTCCCGCCCGGTTCGGCGGCCGGCACGTGGACGGCGAGCCGCCCGGCGGCTCCGTCCTCGGTCGTGGCGACGGCCTTGTCCAGCTCCTGGCGGTCGGTGGTGATCGCGAGGACGGGGGCGAGCCCGGCGGCCCGCCGTTCGGCGTTGGAGAAGGCCCGGTCGCGGGCCATCTCCTTGACGACGAGCCCGAGGGGTACGGCGAAGGCGATGACGACCATGGCGGTGACGGCCAGCGACACCTTGACGAGCGCCCACCTCACGGCTGCGGCTCGCGGGGCGGCTCCAGCTTCACGCCCACCCCGCGCAGGGTGTGCAGGTAGCGGGGCCTCGCGGCCGTCTCACCCAGCTTCCGCCGCAGCCACGACAGGTGTACGTCGATGGTCTGGTCGTCGCCGTAGGACTGCTGCCACACCTCGGCGAGCAGCTCCTTGCGCGGGACGACCACGCCCGGGCGCCCGGCGAGGAAGGCCAGCAGGTCGAACTCGCGCCGGGTCAGGTCCAACGGCGCCCCGTCCAGCTCCGCCTGACGGCGCAGCGGGTCGACGGTGAGCCCGCCGACCCGGATGACCCGGGACGGCGGCAGCTCCCCGGCGCCGGCCCGCGCCCGGCGCAGGACGGCGGCCATCCGGGCCGTGAGGTGGTCCACCGAGAAGGGCTTCACGAGGTAGTCGTCCGCCCCGGCGTGCAGGAGCCGTACGATCTCGGCCTCGTCGTCCCGGGCGGTCGCGATGATCACCGGTACGTCGGTGATTCCGCGCAGCATCTTGAGCGCCTCGGACCCGTCGAGATCGGGCAGGCCGAGGTCGAGGATGACCACGTCGAAACGGAAATGAGCGACCTCGCGCAACGCCTCCAGAGCCGTCCCGACGCTCCGTACCGTGTGGGAGGCCTCGGAGAGCTGGCGGATGAGGGCGGAGCGCACGAACTGGTCGTCCTCGACCACGAGCACACTTGCCATGGGCCGCACCGTACGCCATTCGGGGGAATCGGTGAGCGAGGTCCACCCTCCGTCCCCCACCCTCACGGGGTGGTGCACTATGGCCCGGTGCGAAGAGGACTCGTTCACGCCCTGGCCTGGTCGCTCGCCACCGGCGCGGCAGTCACCCTGTCCTGGTGGGGAGTGCACTCGGTGCTGTCCGGGACGGTGTACGACCCTCCGCGGGCGCTGCCCCTCCCGGCCGGCACCACCGCGCTGCCGGTCACGTCCGGCAGCGATCCGCTGACGTCGTCGACGCGCCGGCCCGAGCCCCCCGCGACCTCGCGGCCGTCCCCGAAGTCCACGCCGCCCGAGGAGCGCACGACCGCGCCCTCCTCGACGGCCGCCGCGACCCCCTCCGACCGGCCGGATCCCACGACCGCGGCGCCCGCCACGACCACGGCCGCGCCCGCCACCGCTTCCGCCGCCCCCGTGTCGTCCGTGAAGAGCTACCCGGTCGACGGCGGCCGGGTCACCTTCGACCTCGGCGACACCTCGGCCGAGCTGGTCTCGGCGACGCCCGCCTCCGGCTGGCAGATGCAGGTGTGGAAGCAGCCGACCTGGATCCGGGTCACCTTCACCAAGGACGGCCGCGAGCTCTCGGTCTTCTGCCTGTGGCACGACAGCGCGCCCCGCGTGGAGATCGAGGACCGGCAGAGCTAGGCAGGCCAGGCGGTGTCCTGGCGAGCCCGGCCTGGTCGGCAAGAGCCCCCGGGAGACCTCAGCGGAAGACGGACGCGGGCGGTACGGGCGAGGGCTTGGCGCCGGCGTCGGTGACCGGGGCCGCCCCGCCGGCGAAGTCGGCGAGCTCCCGCCCGTGCTCGACCCGGCCCGGGTGCGGATCGGTGGCGACCCGGCGGGTCAGCTCGGCCACCGGCAGCTCACCGTCGGAGGCGAGCAGCACGGCGTTGCCGAAGCGGCGGCCGCGCAGCACCGTGGGGTCGGCGGTCAGCGCCAGTTCGGGGAAGACGGCGGCGGCCGTGGCGATCTGGCCGCGCAGATGGGTCAGGGGCGGGCCGTCGGCGAGGTTCGCCGCGTAGAAGCCGCCGGGCCGCAGGACCCGCCGCACCTCGCCGAGGAACTCGGTGCTGGTCAGATGGGCCGGGGTACGGGCTCCGCTGAAGACGTCGGCGATGACGAGGTCCGCCCAGCCGTCCTGCACCTTGGCGAGACCGGCCCGGGCGTCGGTGGAGCGGACCCGGATCCGGGCCCCGGCGTCGAGCGGCAGCTCACGGCGGACGAACTGGACCAGAGGTCCGTCGATCTCGACGATCTGCTGCGTGGAGCGGGGCCGGGTCGCGGCGACGTACCGGGCGAGGGTGAAGGCGCCGCCGCCGAGGTGCACGACCTGGAGCGGCCGGTTCGGCGGGGCGGCGAGGTCGGCGATGTGGCCGAGGCGCCGCTGGTACTCGAAGGAGAGGTGGGCCGGGTCGTCCAGGTCCACGTGGGACTGCGGGGCGCCGTCGATGAGCAGTGTCCAGGCGCGCGGGCGTTCCCGGTCGGGTATGAGTTCGGCGAGCCCGCCGTCGACGGTCTCGACGACGGAGGCGGCGGACGCCGCCCGGTCGCGCTGCTTGTTCCTGGCCACGGCCCCATTATCGGGGCACGCGTCACGGAACCGCCCTATGGGCCCGGGGGGGGGGGCGGGCGGTCAGTGGCAGCCGTCGGCCGCTTCGATCAGCCGGGCCGCCTCGCCGAGCGCCTCGCGCAGCACCACCGGGTCGGTGACGGGGTCGGTGTCCCCCGGCGGCAGCAGCCAGCCGGCGGGGCGGGGGGTGTCGCCCGCCGGTTCGGGGAGTTCCGGCAGCTCGGGGAGGCGGAAGCCGCGCCCCGAGGTCCGCGTACACGCGCTGCCCGGCATGTCCCAGGCGGCGGCGGTGCCCGGCGGCACCAGGAAGCCGAGGGTGTCGCAGGCCCCGTCGTGCACCACCGGGCCGACGGCCGGGGTGCTGCCGCGGCGCAGGATGTCGACGGCTTCGAGGCCCTGCCTGACCGGCACGGTCACCAGGTCCCAGGGCTCGGCGGGGGGCTGGGGGGTGCCGCCGTCCGGGGCGGGCGCGTGCCACGTGGCCGACTGCGAAACGATCTCCGACATGGGACCCCTCCTCGCTCCTGAGGAGACACGTTCCGTCTCTCCCTTACGGTTCAACGCCCGTGCGCGTCAACGGCTACGGCGGCATGCCGCTGCAAAGGATGGCAGTTCATGGCAGATCGCAGGCGAGATATCCGATTTGTAGCCAAACTCAGCGTACGCATCCAGTCACAGCAGGTACGTTCTTGCCGCCGGACCACCCGGCAGCACCAGGAGAGGGCTCGGCCATGGCGATGTCACGGGCAGTTCCCAATCTCGTCTTCCGCCGGCTTCGCGGACAGCTCTCACCGGCGGAGTTCGCCGCGGCTGTCCGCCGGGCGGCGCGGGAGATCGGCGAACAGGTCGCGTGCGACGCCCGCTATATCGGGCGCGTGGAGGCGGGCGAGATCCGCTGCCCCAACTACGCGTACGAGCGGGTCTTCCTGCACATGTTCCCCGGCCTCGGCCTCTCCGACCTGGGCTTCTCCGCGCGGGAGACGGTGCGCGGCCGGCGGCAGGCCGCCCCGGCCGGGGTACCGGTTCCCGCCGCCATCTCGACCCGGAACGATGAGGAGAGCGACGTGCTGCGTCGCGCATTCATGACGAGCGGCTCCGCCACCCTGGCGGCCGCCTCGCTGGGACTCGGCGGCCCCGCCGTCGCGATCCCGGCCCCCCGCGGCACCCACAGGATCGGCGAGGCCGAGGTCCGGGCCGTCGAGGAGGCCGTACGGCAGATCCGTCTGCTCGACGACCGGCACGGCGCCGACGGGCTCTACAAGGTCGCCGCACAGCCGCTCCGTACCGCGTACGCGCTGCTCGACACGGGGACCATGACCCGCCGCTCGACCGAGGACCGGCTGCACGCGGGCGCCGGCGAGCTGTCCCTCTCCGTGGGCTGGCTGGCCCACGACTCGGGCCGCCACGAGGACGCGCGCTCGCACTACGCCGAGGCCCTCGCCACCGCGCGGGTCTCGGGGAACGCGGCCCTGGAGGCGCACGCCTTCTGCAACACGTCGTTCCTGGCTCGGGACACCGGCAAGTACCGCGAGGCCGTCCGGGCGGCCCAGGCGGGGCTGCGGGCCGCGCAGCCGCTCGACTCGGCCCGGCTGCTCTCGCTGCTCTCGCTGCGGGAGGCCGGCGCGTGGGCGGGGCTCGGTGACCGGTCCGCCTGCGAGCAGGCCCTCGGCCGCGCCCACGGGCACTTCGACCGGGGGCCGTCCGACGGCGACCCCGAGTGGATGTCGTTCTTCGGCGAGCCGGAGCGTGAGGCCCTGGAGGCCCAGTGCTGGTCGGCCCTCGGCGACTGGGGCCGCGCAGCCCGCCACACCCACCGGGCCACGGTCCTGCAGAATCCGTACTTCGCCCGGAACCTCGCGCTCTACCGCGCCCACCTGGCCAAGGACCTGGCGCACGCCGGGCGTCCGGACGAGGCGGCGGCGGAGGCGAGGCGCGTCGTGGAGTCCCTCGACGGGATCGCCTCGGCCCGGATCCACGGGATGCTCGCCGAGACGAGCCGGGTCCTCGCCTCGTACTGACGGCGGGCCCGGTCCGGCGAGGGACCTACTCCAGGTGCCCGGTGTCGTTCCAGCGCTCGACCGCCGGGGCGCCGTACGCCCAGCCCAGGACCGAGAGGCTCGTCGGGTCGAGGCGGATACGGGAGGCGAAGGAGACGTCCTCGCCGAGCCAGCGCGCGCCGATCGAGCGCAGGATGTGGCCGTGGGCGAAGACCAGGACGTCACGGTCGGCCGAGCGGGCCCACTCCACGACCTCGTCGGCGCGGTCCGAGAGCTGTGCGAGCGACTCGCCCTCCGGGACGCCGTCACGCCAGATCAGCCAGCCGGGGCGGATCGCCTGGATCTGGGCCGGGGTCATTCCCTCGTACGCCCCGTAGTCCCACTCCATCAGCGCGTCCCAGGGCTCGGCCCGGTCGCCGAAGCCGGCGATCTCGCAGGTCTCGCTCGCGCGGACCAGCGGGCTGGTGCGCACCTCCATGCCGGGCAGCCCCTGCCAGGGTCCGCGGTGCAGCCGCTCACCGAGCAGCTTCGCGCCGCGCCGGCCCTCGTCGAGCAGCGGGATGTCGGTCCTGCCGGTGTGCCGGCCGAGAAGTGACCACTCGGTCTGGCCGTGCCGGGCGAGCAGGATGCGCGGTGCCATGGGAAGGACTCTCCAGGGGTTCACGGTGCGGGCGTGCCTCTCCCATCATCGCCCACGCGAATTCGGGGTGACGTCCGGGCGACCTCGGGACGGTTGTCAGTGGTGGATGCGAGACTTCCGCGGGTGAGCGCATCCCTGGACAGCGGTCTGCCGCGACCGTCGCAGACGACATCTCCGACGGGGGCCTCCCCTGCCCGAGCGAACCCGAGAGCGTGGGGAAAGCTCGCCGAACTGCGCGGACCGGGCGTCGCGGCGCGCACCCTGGACGCGCGGGCGCTCGCGGCGCTCGCCGCCAATCCGGGCTGCCGACGGCGCGCGCTGCTCGACGGCGCCGGGGTCGACAAGGGGGCGCTGGCCTCGAAGCTGGGCTCCCCCGCGCCGTTCGGGCAGTCGCAGTTCGCGATCATGCGGGGCAACTCCTTCGAGGCGAAGGTCAAGGCGGACGGCGGCCGTGAGCTGCTGCGCCTGCTCGGCGTCGAGGAGCCCGGCGCGGTCTCCGTGCCCGACCTGACGGCGGCCGGACCCCAGGGGCGGACGGCCCGCACGGCGCTCGCGCTGCGGGAGGCCACCGGGGCCGGGACGTGGACGCTGCTCGACCATCCGCTGCTCGCCCTGGAGGTGGCCGGCTCCCCGGTCCATCTGGAGCCGGACGCGGTGGTGGTCGACCCCGACGGGCGGTGGACGGTCGTCGAGATCAAGTCCTTCCCGATGATCGACGGCGCCGCCGACGCGTCGAAGGTGGGCGCCGCGGCCCGGCAGGCCGCCGTGTACGTGCTCGCGCTCGAACGGACCGCGGCGGTGACGGAGGGCGCGCGGGTCGCGCACTCGGTGCTCCTGGTCTGCCCGAAGGACTTCTCGAACGTGCCGACGGCCTCGGTCGTGGACGTCCGCAAGCAGCGGTCGGTCACCCGGCGGCAGCTGGCCCGGCTGACCCGGATCGACGAGATCGCGGACGCCCTGCCGGAGGGCACCACCTTCGACGTGGAGGGGTGCTCGACGGCGGAGCTGACGGAGGCCGTGGAGTCCGTGCCCCACGCGTACGCGCCGGAGTGCCTGGCCGCCTGTGAGCTGGCCTTCCACTGCCGGGCGCGCGCCCGGGACGCGGGCGCGGTGGAGACCCTGGGCCGTTCGGTACGGGGTGAGCTGGGCGGCCTCACGACGGTCGGCGCGGTCCTGGCGGCGGCGCGCGGCGAGGCCGGGGACCCGGAGGACCCGGCGGTGGTGGCCCTGCGCCGGGCGCGGGCGCTGCGCCAGGAGGCGCTGGCGGCGGCACCCGCGCGCCTCCCGCGGGAGGCGGCCGAGTGAACCCGCCGCCGACCTGGCTTCCGCGTGTCACGGCCGAGGAGGCCCCCGTATGTCGCTGATCTCCGCACTGGCCCGGATGGAGGCCGTCGAGTCGGGCCGCGCCCAGCCGCTGGCCACCGTCCGCCACCGGCGCGTGTCCGCGCGACCGCTCGTCCTCGTCCCACTGACGACCGCCGGCGAGGCGGGTGCGCCGCTCGGCGCGCTCGTCGGCACCGACCGCGAGGAGCCCCGGCTCCTGGTGGTGGCTCAGCCCCGGGACCGGGACCTGCGGTTCTCGTTCCTGGCCGACCTGGCCGAGGAGGTCCTGCCGTACGTCGACTCGTTCACGGACGTCGTCGAGGCGGCGGAGCGGAGCGAGGTCGATCCCGAGACCGGCAAGAAGGTGAAGGTCGAGGTCGAGCTGTGCGCGGACGCGCCGCAGCTGATCGTGCCGAGCCGGGCGGGCATCGAGTACGTACGGCTGATCGGGCGGTCGACGCGGTTCCGGCGGACGGCCGAGCAGGACCCGGAGACGCCGTTCCCGGCGCCGCCGCGCGTACCGCTGCTCGGGCGCTGGCTGACGCACTTCGGCGAGCGGGCGCGGGTGCCCGGTTCCTCGCTGCTGCTCGCCGCGACGGATCTGCTCAACCGGCACTGGGCGACGGGCCAGTCCTCCCTGGAGGACCAGCACCTGGGCGCGCTGCTCGCCTGGATCGACCCGTACGACGGGGAGCCCGGTCCGGCGGGGGCGCTGCGGGCCGAGGTGGAGCGGGACGCGCAGGGCCAGCTGCTCTGCCCGCCGGCCGGTCCGGCCACCGATCCGGCTTTCGACAACCGGCTCCTCGCGCCCGCGATCGAGCGGTACGACCGGGCACGGCAGGCGCTGGGCGCGGCCGAGGACGGCGAGGCGGCCGACAGGGGCCTGGGCGAGCTGCACCGGGCCGAGCGCGAGGTCCGGCGCCTCGTCGCCTCGCAGCTGAAGCCGACCTGGGACGGGATCTGGCAGGCGCTCGACCTGCTGCGGGAGCTGCCGGAGGGCGCGAGGGTCGAGGACCGCTGGACCCGCGACCGCTGGTCGTTCACCGGTCACCGGGACCGGATCACGGCCGGTGAGCCGCCGCAGCCACGCCGGGACGACGCCGTGACGGCGGCCTCGAAGCTCGCGGCCCGTGAGCAGGCGCAGGGCCAGCTGGAGGCGCACGAGGCGCTCGACGACCCGCTGGTCCTGGCGGGGCGGCGGCTCGCGGGCGAGGCGTTCGCGGCGGAGGTGGTCGAGGTGACGATGGCGTGGACGGAGTCGAAGCGGCCTTCGCCGCGCCCGCTCCTCACGGTCCGCACGGAGGACCGGCCGCACCTCGCGGAGAAGGCGAAGGTGTTCCGCTCGCTCGACGGGAAGCCGCAGGCGGCGGAGTTCGTGCGGTACGAGGAGGACGGTTCGATGGTCCTGCGGCTCCTGGACAGGATGGGGCGGTCGAAGGAGCCGGCGGAGGGTTCGGTGCCGGAGAAGGGCGAGCGGATCGCCTGGACGCTGTTCGAGCACGAGCAGCGGGTCGGACCGAAGCTGCCGGACCCGGACGACACGCCCTGGACGCACGGCGGTCCTCCGCGGACGGACGCCGTCGAACTGCCCGACGCCGTGACCCCCGAGGACGTGCTGTGACGACCCCTGAGCCTCGTTTCGATCCGTCCGCCGAGGCCGGCCGGGCGACGGACGGCATCCTCGCGGACACCCTGCACGGCACCTCCCGGGGTGTCGTCGTGGACTCGCCTCCGGGGGCCGGGAAGTCGACCCTGGTGGTCCGGGCCGCCCTCGAACTGGCTGCCGCCGGGCGTTCCCTGATGGTCGTCGCGCAGACGAACGCGCAGGTGGACGACCTGGTGCTGCGGCTCGCCGAGAAGGAGCCCGGCCTGGAGGTGGGCCGGCTGCACTCCAGCGACAGCGACCCGTACGACAAGGCGCTCGACGACCTGGCCAACGTACGGAAGTCGGCGAAGCCCGGGGAGCTGGCCGGGCTGCAGGTCGTCCTCTCCACCTCCGCCAAGTGGGCGCACGTGAAGAACGTCGAGCCGTGGGCGCACGCGATCGTCGACGAGGCGTACCAGATGCGTTCGGACGCGCTCCTCGCCGTGGCGGGTCTCTTCGAGCGGGCGCTGTTCGTGGGCGACCCCGGGCAGCTGGACCCGTTCTCGGTGGTGGGTGCGGAGCAGTGGGCGGGGCTCTCGTACGACCCGTCCGCCTCCGCGGTCTCCACCCTGCTCGCGCACAATCCGGAGCTGCCGCAGCACCGGCTGCCGGTGTCGTGGCGGCTGCCGGCCTCGGCGGCGCCGCTGGTCTCGGACGCCTTCTACCCGTACACGCCGTTCCGCAGCGGCACCGGGCCCGGGGACCGGAAGCTCTCCTTCGGGGTGGCATCGGACGGCTCGGGTCCCGACCGGGTCCTCGACGAGGCGGCGGAGTCGGGCTGGGGGCTGCTCGAACTGCCGGCCCGCACCACCCCGCGCACCGACCCGGAGGCGGTCGGCGCGGTCGCCCTGCTCGTACGCCGTCTGCTGGACCGGGGCGGGGCGGCGGTCTCGGAGCGGTCCGAGCGGCCGGTGCCCCTGACGCCCGACCGGGTCGCGGTCGGCACCGCGCACCGCGACCAGGCGGCGGCGGTCCGGGCGGCGCTCGCGGGTCTCGGCGTGACGGGCGTGACGGTGGACACCGCGAACCGGCTCCAGGGACGCGAGTACGACGTGACGGTCGTCCTCCATCCGCTGTCGGGGCGCCCGGACGCGACCGCCTTCCACCTGGAGACGGGCCGCCTGTGCGTGCTGGCCTCCCGGCACCGGCACGCCTGCGTCGTGGTCTGCCGCGCGGGCGTCGCGGAGCTCCTCGACGAGCACCCGTCGACGGAGCCGGTGCGGCTCGGCGCGGCCGTGTCGTTCCCCGACGGCTGGGAGGCGAACCACGCGGTCCTCTCCCACCTGGCGGAACACCGGGTGGCCTGGGACCCGGGCGCGGCCTGAGCCGGGGACGGCCGGTCAGGGGGGCCTCCGGTCCCAAACCGGGGCTCGGGGGCTGAGCGGGGGCGCTCGGTGGGAGCCTCACGCTCTTGCGCGGCACGGGACAATGGAAAGCGGCCCGGGATTCCGGGCCGTGCCTGTGCGAGGAGGAGAAGAACGATGGCGGAACCCGCGGAGCGGAGTGGGCAGCGACGGCTTCGGCCGGCACCGCTGGTCTTCGAGCCTGCCGAGGCGACCGCCGATCCGGAGCACTTCTTCGACCTGGAGTCGATAGAGGACCCGCGCGAGCTGCTGACCCGGGCGACGGAGCTGACGCTGGCGTTCCGCGCGGCGACGGACCGCGCGACGGAGTTCCAGGCGATCGCGGCGGCGCAGCTGGCGGACCCGCGGCGGTTCGACCGGCTGACGGCGGCGGATGTCGCCGAGCGGGCGGAGTGGACCGAGGACTACGCCGTGAAGATGATCGAGTTCGGTCGCGGTCTGATCCGGTCGAACGGTCGTCCGCCGGAGGAGTAGGGGCTCCGGTGCGTCCCGTGGCATATGCGGGGCGCACGATACTCCCCGCCGACCCCTCCTGTCCGGGATTCCGGCAACCCTCGGAAATCGCGTGGTGACGGCCGGTAGATCTGGTCGTATGACGACCTGGCTGCGCGACGAGACCCCGCACGACATCTTCCGGTTCCTGCGGGAGGGTGACGAGGGGCGGCACCAGACCGCCCACGTGACCGCTGACGGGGCCGCCTGGCTCGCCACCGCCGCCGGGGGCCGCCCGGGGGCCGCCCTCACGCGCTGGGAGGCCGCCCCGGCCTCGCCGGCGGCGCTCCCGTGCGGGACGGTCTTCGACGTCGTCAACGTGGACCCGGTCTTCGGGCGCCGGATGCTGGACCGGCTGTGGGAGGAGGGTCCGGGCTCCGGTCCCGTCGCCGTCCACCGGGGCCGGATGATGCTGTTCGCCGCGCCCGGGACGGCCCAGCGGTTACCGGCCCTGCTCGACTGGGAGGAGTGGGGCGAGGCCGTCCCCCGGCCGCTCTGTCACGGGGTCGGGGACGCGGTGACCGTGCCGCCGCTCACCCCGGCCGACTCCGCCGGGCCCCGCTGGCTGGTGGCCCCCGACACGCGGCACCCCTGGCTGCCCGGCCCCGAGGTCATGCTCTGGGCCTGCGTCCGGGCCGTCCGGGCGGCCTCCACGGCCGACGTGCGGGTATCGATTTTTCCTCCCGCCGATCCGGGTGCTAATGTCTACGACGTCAGCAGGCGCCGCTAGCTCAGTTGGTTAGAGCAGCTGACTCTTAATCAGCGGGTCCGGGGTTCGAGTCCCTGGCGGCGCACAGACGGAAGAAGCCCCTCGCGGAAGCGGGGGGCTTCTTCGTGTCCGGGGCCGAGAGGCCGTTCCCGGCGTCAGTCGACGACGGGCGGGCTGATCTTCACCGTCCAGCCGCCCGTCTCGGTGCGGTCCGCGACCTCGACCCGTACGCCCGTCCCGGGAACGGTGAAGGTCTCGCCCTCCCCCAGTGGCGCGTCCGCGAGCGGCGGGTAGACGGAGCGGTCCTCGCACGCCTGGGTGTCCGGGTGGGCGTCGACGACCTGGACCGGGCCGTCGCCCGAGGCCGCGCCGTTGCGCACCCGGTAGAGGAGCACGCCCTGGGTGCAGGTCTCGGCGTCGTTGCCGGTCGCACCCCGGGCCTCGATCGCCAGGACGCTGTCCGGGCCGGTCCTGACGACGGCCAGCCGCGTGCCGAGAGCACCGCTCTCCGTCGGCGGTGCGTCGGTCGGCTCCAGGCTGACCAGCTGAGCGGGGCCCTGGACGCAGGTCACCTGGGCACGGGAGAGCCAGCCGAGCTTCCACTTGTGCCAGCCGAAGAGGTCCGGCGCGAGCCCGAACTGACTGCCCATGACGTCCCAGTCACCCACATGGGTGTCCCAGTCGCCCTTGCCGTCGGCGGGGCGGTGGTAGAGGTCGGGCAGGTCGAAGACGTGGCCGGTCTCGTGGGCGAGGACGTTGCGGTCGGGCGGGTGCCGCTCGAAGACGGTGACGACCCGCTTGATCTCGGTGCCGTCGGCCTCCAGCGGGTGTTCGAGGTTGACCACCTTGGTCGCGTCGGAGTCCACGCCGGGCGCGTCCGGGTCGGCGACCAGATAGACGATGTCGTACAGCGAGAAGTCGACCCTCGCGTCGACGGCGGCGATCGCGTCGCGCAGGTAGGCCGCGCGCTTCCCGGAGTCCCAGTCCCGCTGTATGTCGTACGCGCCCGACTCCCGCGGCATCGGGGTCCAGTCGGACCGGGCGTGCGGGCGCAGCTCGAAGCGCCCGTAGGAGGCCCGGTCGAAGTACTCACTGGTGGCCGGGAAGTGGTCGGCGGCGAGTTCGGCGGGGGTGGTGAGCGGTTCGGAGTCCGGGAAGGACAGGAAGATCATGACCGCGTCGAGGGCGCGGGTGGGGCGCGGGTAGGAGCCGTTCCAGGCGTCGAGGCCGAGCGAGTGATGGGCTCCGGTACGGGGCAGGGTGCAGGGACTCGCCGAGGGCGCGCCGACGGCGGGGCCCGCGACGAGCCCGGTGGCGGCGAGCGCCGCGAACGCGGTGAAGGCCGCCGCGCCGGTGCGCAGGCGTGGGCGTTCCACTCCCCCGGGTGGCTGCTGACCCCTCACGTGGACCTCCGGATCGCTAGAGCGGGACACCACACCCACCTTGTGACGATTTGCGGCGTTTCGCATGTTTCCACTGCCCCGGTCGGGTGAGGGAGCGCCATGGGGTCGACGCGACACGAGCGGGCATCAGCTCACGGAAAGTCACATTCGGTCAGGTCATCACCGACCCGTGTCAGACCCGCGCAGAAACGATCGGGCGGAGGGTCGCGGTGGGGAGCCTCACAGGGCCCGGAGCCGTCCACGGGCGCCTCGGAGCTGGAACGGGCGCCCGGCCTGGCTCTATGATCGGCTCACTTTCCCTGGCCGACCATCCCGACCACATGTGAACGGCCCGACTGCACTACGGGAGCGAGCGGTGAGCGGAACCCCCGAAGGACCGGTGCATCCAGAGCCGCCGGAGACACCCCCGAACGACCCTGCAGTCACGGAGCGTCACGCCGAGCCCTACGCCCTGCACCCCGCCGGCCTCCACACCGGCCGCGCAGGCGGGCCCGACCCCGGCCCCGGCCCCGCAGGCGGCCCCGACCTCGGACCAGGACCGGGCCTCGGTCTCGGCCTCCACCTCGGACCAGGACCCGCACCTGGCCCCGCACCCGGCCTCGCCCCCGACCGCCGGGCAGCCGAACTCCGCGACTACCAGGCCGCCTTCGGGGCCGCCCAGCTCGCGATGGCCGTCGTCGACCAGGACGGCGTCGTCGTCACGGCCAACGACTCCTTCGGTGCCCTCCTCGGGACCGAGGCGGGGGCGCTCCGCGAGCAGGCCGCCGCCGACCTCGTCGACCTCGCCTCCGACGGCCGCACCTGGCACGCGTACCGCGAGGTGCTCCGCGGCCGCCGCTCCCGCTTCCGCTGCACCCGCCGCCTCAAGCACCCCGATGGGCGCTCCCTCTGGGCCGAGGTCACCGTCTCCCCCGTACCGGACAGCCGACGCGTCCTGCTGTCGATCGCGGACGTCAGCGACCGACGGGAACTCCAGGCGCGGCTGCGCCACCTCCAGATGCACGACCCCGTGACCCGACTGCCCAACCGGGCCCTGTTCTTCGAGCGGCTCTCGGCGGCCCTGGAAGCCGCGGCCCAGGACGCCGGGAACGCCGGCGCTCCCGGTGACTCCGGCGGCTCCGGCGGCTCCGGCGCGGAGGGTGAGCCGGTCGGTTCTTCGCACGAGTCACACCAGTCGCATGAGTCACATGAGTCGTACGGGTATGGCAGAACAGGGCGGATCGGCCTCTGCTACCTCGATCTCGACGGTTTCAAGGCCGTCAACGACACCCTCGGCCACCGCATCGGCGACCGGCTCCTCGCCGCCGTCGCCGCCCGGTTGACCGAGTGCGCCGACCGCGACGGCTACACCCGCAGCGGCGGCCACCTCGTGGCGCGGCTCGGCGGTGACGAGTTCGCGATCCTGATCGAGGACTCCACCGGTACGGAACAACTGGCCGACCTGGCGCGCTCGGTGCTGTGCGCGCTCCAGCAGCCCTTCGACCTGGCGAGCCAGCGACTCTCGGTCTCCGCCTCGATCGGCGTCGTCGAGCGCACCGCGCGCGGAACGACGGCGACCGCCCTGATGCAGGCCGCGGACACCACGCTGTACTGGGCCAAGGCCGACGGCAAGGCCCGCTGGACCCTCTTCGACCCGGAGCGCAACGCGCACCGGATGACCCGGCAGGCGCTCTCCTCCACACTGCGCCCGGCCGTGGAACGCGGTGAGTTCGGCCTGGAGTACCAGCCGCTCGTCGACCTGACGGACGGTGCGGTGCGCGGGGTGGAGGCGCTGGTGCGCTGGAACCACCCGCAGTTCGGATCGCTCCCGCCGAATCGGTTCATCGGCATCGCCGAGGAGGACGGCTCGATCGTCGAGCTCGGGCGGTGGGTGCTGCGGACGTCCTGCCGGCAGGCCCGGCAGTGGCAGAAGGACCATCCGCGCGAGCGCCCGATCTTCGTCAGCGTCAACGTGGCGGTCCGTCAGGTCTGGGACTCCGACCTGGTCGCGGACGTGGCCGGGATCCTTGCCGAGACCGGGCTCGCCCCGCACCTGCTCCAGCTGGAACTGACCGAGTCCGCCGTGATGGGCTCGGCCGGGCGGCCGCTCCAGGCGCTCCAGGCGCTCAGCGACATGGGGGTGCGGATCGCGATCGACGACTTCGGCACCGGCTACTCGAACCTGGCCTATCTGAGCCGGCTCCCGGTCTCGGTGCTCAAGCTGGACGGCTCCTTCGTCCGCGGCTTCCAGGACGAGGAGCACCCCAACCCGGCGGACGAGCTGATCGTCGAGGCGCTCGTCCAGCTCGCGCACCGGCTCGGGCTCACGGTGACCGCCGAGTGCGTCGAGACCGCGGGGCAGGCCGCCCGGCTGCGCCGGATCGGCTGCGACACGGGGCAGGGCTGGCTGTACTCGCGGGCGGTGGCCCCGGACCGGATCGCCGAGCTGATCGGCGTGGAGCCGCTGCGGGTCTGAGACGGTCCCGCGGGTCCGAGACGGTCCGCGGGTCCGAGACGGTCCCGCCCGGGTGCGGGCATGGGACTGCCCCCGGCCGGAGGGACATTCCGGGCGGGGGCAGTGGTTCATGAGGTGGTGCGGGAGATCAGCGGGTCAGGGCCTCAGCAGGCGCCCAGGTCCTTCCAGACACCCCACTCGCCGGTCGTGCCCGGCGTCTCGTTCTGGGTCCACCACTGGGCCTTGTACTTGCGGCCGTTGTGGGAGACCTCGTTGCCCGCGGTGTAGACCGTGCCGGCCACGTACGCCGGGAGCGAGCCGCAGCCCGTGGGCGGCGTCGTCGTCGGAGGCGTGGTCGGCTCCGTGGTGGGCGGGGTGGTGGGCGGCGTCGTCGGCGGGGTGGTCGGCGGCGTCGTGGTGGGCGGGGTGGTGGTGGCGCCCAGCGCGGTGTTGATCTGGGTCAGCAGGGTGGCGTTGTCGTCCAGGCCGAGGAGCGAGTACATCATCGCGCCGGCCAGGCCGCGCTGCTTGGAGTAGTCCACCCGGGCCTGGATGGACTTCTGGTTCAGACCGGTGAAGAACTCGCCGTCCTTGTAGAAGTACGAGGACTTCGACTGGTCGTCCCAGAAGGTGGTCGACGCGTTGTCGACGATGCCGCCGAGCTCCTTGTAGTGCGCGATGCCGGCCTGCTGGCTGAGCGGACGGACGTTGGAGCCGCCGGTGGCGGTCTGGGCGAGGCCGTTGGTGGTGCCGGCCGGGACGCCCTTCCAGCCGCGGTAGTAGAACTCGTAGCCCAGGGTCAGCTTGTTGGCGGGGAAGCCGCCCGCGATGCCGTACGTCGGGTTGCCGTCGATCCACGAGTCGATGGCCGAGTCGATGCTGTACTTCTCGGTGCCCGGCGCGATCGCGTCGGTCGGGTCGTTCGGCGAGGGGTACAGCGGGGACTGGTGGTACGTCGGCCCGTCGCCGTCCCAGGCGCCGTGCATGTCGTACGTCATGATGTTGGCGTAGTCCAAGTACTGACCGATCTTGTCGGTCTCGATGTACTTGATCTTGTCCTGGCCGGCCGGGAGGGCCGAGGTCAGCAGGTACTTCTTGCCGCCGTTGGCCGCGCCGTACTCGTCGAGCTGCTTGCGGAACTCGGCGAGGAGGAGGGTGAAGTTCTGCTTGTCCTCGGGGGCGTAGTGGTTGCCCAGGTGGCCGCCGGAGGAGCCGGGGTACTCCCAGTCGATGTCGATGCCGTCGAAGATGCCGGCCGCCGTGCCCGCGCCGCCGAAGCCGCCCTCGACGGGCAGGTTGCCCTTGATGTACTGGTCGATGCAGGAGGTGACGAGCTTCTTGCGGCTCGCGTCCGTCTTCGCCGCGTCGCTGAAGTACTTGGAGTAGGTCCAGCCGCCGAGCGAGATGTTGATCTTCAGGTGGGGGTACTTCGCCTTCAGTTCCTTGAACTGGTTGAAGACGCCCACGATCGGCTGGTTCCACGTGTCGGCGACGCCGTCGACGCTGTCCGCCGCACTGAAGGACTTCTGGTAGTCGGCGTACGAGTCGCCCGCACCGTCACCCGCGTTGGGGTTGTTGTCGTCACCGGCGGCCTTGTTGGCCTCGAAACAGGTGAGGTTGGTGGGGTGGATGTTGCCGAACGAGTAGTTGATGACGTCCAGCTTGCTCGCGATGCCCCGGGTGTCGAGGTGCTTGGGGTAGAACGCGTTGCCGTAGACGCTCCACTGGTCGTAGTACGCGATGCGCACGTTGCCCGCAGAGGCAGTGGTCGACGAGTCGGCCGCCTGGGCGGAGCCGAGGCCGACCGTCGCGGCAAGCGCGCCGGCGGCGAGGGCCGAGCTGAGGAGCGCGGCGATCAAGGGCTTACGGGGGTGCACGTGCGGCCTCCGAAGGGGGGGGAGAACTGGGTGGTGCCGTACAGGAGCTGAGGAAGTGATAACCGGCGCATGAACAGCACGTCAATGGTCTGAACCAGATTGAGGACTAGACCAATTCGCACGAGAAAGCCCTTGTCAGGGAGGTGCAGCACAAAGCGGAACCGCCCGCCACCATGTGTGACGAGCGGTTTAAGGTTCACTTATGGGTGCCGTGGAGGTGGTTCGGGGCTGAACCAACCGGCCACGGGAACGCGGGATTTTTACCCGGCCGTCTCCGGCTCGGAACCCTGCCCGGGGAGCTCGGGGAGCTCCGGAAGCTCGTACGCGTCGGCGATCAGCTCGTAGCTCCGCAACCGGGCCTCCCCGCCGTGCCCGTTGGCCGTGATCATCAGCTCGTCCGCGCCCGTGCGCTTCCTGAGGTCGTCCAGGCCCGTGCGGACCTCGTCCGGGGTGCCGTACACGACGTTCGCCAGCCAGCCCTCCACGAACTCCCGCTCGGCGGGGCTGAAACCGTACGCCTCCGCCTCCTCCGGCGTCGGCACCAGACCCGGCCGGCCGGTGCGCAGCCGCAGCATCGCGAGGGCTCCGGCGAGGACCTGACGGCGGGCCTGCGGCGCCTCGTCGGCGGCGAGCGCCGAGACGCCGATCATCGCGTACGGGGCGTCGAGGATCCCCGAGGGCCGGAAGGAGTCACGGTAGAGGTCGAGCGCCGGGATCGTGTTCCGGGCGGAGAAGTGGTGCGCGAAGGCGAAGGGCAGCCCGAGCAGGCCGGCGAGGCGGGCGCTGAAGCCGGAGGAGCCGAGCAGCCAGACGGGCGGCCGGCCCTTGGGGCCCTGCACGGGTCCGGGCACGGCGTGGATCCGGGCGTACGGGTGCCCGTCCGGGAAGTCGTCGTCCAGGAAGCGGGTCAGCTCGGCGAGCTGCTCGGGAAAGTCTTCCCCAAGCTCTCGGCTTCGCTCGAGCAGGGGAGACCCCAATGCGCCCTCGTTCAGGGTGTCGGTGCGCCGCAGGGCGGCCGCCGTGGCGCCGTCGGTGCCGGGCGCGCGGCCGAGTCCGAGGTCGATCCGGCCGGGGGCGAAGGCCTCCAGGGTGCCGAACTGCTCGGCGATGACGAGCGGGGCGTGGTTGGGCAGCATGACCCCGCCCGAGCCGAGCCGGATGCGGCGGGTGTGGGCGGCGAGGTGGGCGAGGATCACCGCCGGGGAGGAGGAGGCGACCCCGGGCATCGAGTGGTGCTCGGCCACCCAGTGGCGGTGGAAGCCGCGCCGCTCGGCGAGCCGGCTCAGCTCGACGCTGGTGGCCAGCGCCTGGGTCGCGGTCCGCCCGCTGCCGACGGTCACCAGGTCCAGCACGGACAGCGGTACGGGCGCGGTCCCCCGCGCCTCTCCTCGAATTGCGTCGGTCACCGTCGGGACCCTCCTCGGCGCACCCGCGGACGGGTGCGTGTTGCGGACACTGCGGACTGCTGCGGGCGCCCTCGCGGCTTCCGCAGGGCACATCAGGACGACAACTGGAGGGTGTCTCCGTTTATTCCGTCCGTTCTCGGCCACCCAGGAGGCCGGGGGCGGGTCCGCTTCCCCGTAAAAAATCTCCCGGCCCTCACCACCCGAACGCGCGCACGAACGAGGCCCCGCACGGCCCTGACCTGAGGATCTATGAAGGAGTCATGACAGGGGCATATGCCAGGGTGGCGCGCCGCAGCGTACGGCCGGGGTCCTCCGCATCATTCTCGCCAACAGCCGCCCCTTAAAGGGCCCTTGGCGGCTATCGTGGTACGAAAGCTTGCGGTCACAACCTGGTAGGGGGAAACCGTGGCGCTGAAGCCCGAGCCCACCGCGCCGTTCCACTCGGTGCAATACGCCCTGCGCGTCCTCGAGACGGTGTCACGGCACGGGGGCGGAGTGACGGACGTCCAGATCGCCCGCGAGACCGGCCTGCCCGTCGCGCACCTCTCGTCCCTGCTCCTCATGCTCCGCCGTGAGGGGTACGTGGAGCAGGTCGCCGACGGCGCGTACGTCATCGGGGACTCCCTGGTCCTCCTCGGTTCCGGCCTGACCCGCCGCGAAGCGCTGGAGGCCAAGCTCCAGGAGACCCTGACCGAACTGCGCGACTCCGTCGGTGCCGCGGTCTACATCAGCCGGTACATCGACGGCGAGGTGAAGATCACCCAGTTCGCCGACGGGCCGCGCACGCCCAAGGTCAACGAGTGGGTGGACTTCCGCTCGGCGGCGCACGCGAGTGCGGTCGGCAAGTGCCTGCTCACCCAGCTCGACCAGAACGGGCGGCGGGACCACCTCGCCCGCCACAAGATCGCCCGGCTGACCTCCCGGACGATCACCAACGAGCGGATCCTCTTCTCGAAGCTCGACAGCCAGCCGGCGACCGTCCCCGTGCTCGACCTCCAGGAGTACGCGGTCGGCACGGTCTGCGCGGCCGTACCGCTGACGGCGGGCTCGGCCGTGGGCTGCCTCGCGCTCTCCCTGCCGATCGAGCACGCGCACCGACTGCGCGCGGCGGCCGACACGCTCAACCGGCGGGCCGCGCCGGTGGTGCTCTCGCTGGCGATCTGAGCGCGGATCGAGGGCGCATTCGGGGCGGTCCGCGGGCGGATTTCCCGGGGGTCGCGACCCCGCCGGGCGACGCCCCGGCGGGGCGGTCACGAGCACCCCGGAGGACCAGGTAGTATTTTCTCTGTCAGCAGGCGCCGCTAGCTCAGTTGGTTAGAGCAGCTGACTCTTAATCAGCGGGTCCGGGGTTCGAGTCCCTGGCGGCGCACAGACAAGGAAAGCCCCTCGCTTCGGCGGGGGGCTTTCCTGTCGTTCCCGCTCAGGCCCTGAGGTACGTGAGGACGGCGAGGACGCGCCGGTGGGTGTCCTCGGCCTGCGGCAGGCCGAGCTTGGCCAGGATGTTCCCGATGTGCTTGCCGACGGCGGCCTCGGTCACCACCAGACGGCGGGCGATCTCCCCGTTGGAGTGCCCCTCCGCGACCAGGCCGAGGACCTCGCGCTCGCGCGGGGTCAGCGCCTCCAGCGGGTCCCGGTGGCGGCGCAGCAGCTGCCGTACGACCTCGGGGTCGACGACCGTGCCGCCGTCCGCGACCTGGGTGAGGGCCTCGACGAACTCCTCGACCTGCCCCACCCGGTCCTTCAGGAGGTAGCCGACGCCGGTGCCGTCGCCCGAATCGAGCAGGTCGGCGGCGTAGCTGCGCTGCACGTACTGGCTGAGGACGAGGACCGGCAGGCCGGGCCGCTCGGCGCGGAGCGCGACGGCGGCGCGCAGCCCCTCGTCCTGGAAGCCGGGCGGCATCCGGACGTCGGTGACGACGATGTCCGGGTCGTGGGCGGCGACCGCCTCGCGCAGGCCGTCGGCGTCACCGACGGCGGCGACGACCTCGTGGCCGAACCGGGTCAGGAACCCGATCAGTCCCTCGCGGAGGAGGACGCTGTCCTCGGCGAGGACGACGCGGAGCCTTCTGGAATCGATCGGCACGGGATCTCCACTCGGAGGAGGGTCGGCCCGCCCGGCGGGCTCATGATCGTCAGTGTGCCATCGAGGACGGCGATCCTGTCGGCGAGTCCGGTGAGCCCGCTGCCCCGGGACGGGTCTGCGGCGCCCCGCCCGTCGTCCTCGACGTCGATCCGCAGGACGCCGTCCTCGTACCGGGCGGTGAGCCTCGCCCGGTCGGCACCGCTGTGCTTGCCGACGTTGGCGAGGGCCTCGCAGCCGGCGAAGTAGCCGGCGCTCTCGACGGAGGCGGGCAGCCGGGGCAGCTCGACGTCGGTGTCGACGGGGACGGCCGAGCGGTCGGCGGCGTCGGTGAGGGCCGCACCGAGGCCGTAGTCGGCCAGGACCTGCGGGTGGATGCCGTGGATCAGCTCCCGCAGCTCCGTCAGGACCTGGCCGGCCTCCGCGTGGGCCTTGGCGAGCTGGTCGGCGAGCGGTCCCGGCGGGGCGTCGAGCCGGGCGAGGCCGAGGGTCATGGTGAGGGCGACGAGCCGCTGCTGGGCCCCGTCGTGGAGGTCGCGCTCGATGCGCCGCCGCTCGGCCTCGAAGGCGTCGACGAGCCGGGCGCGGGAGGCGATGACCTCACCGATCGCGCCGTCCCGCGCCTCGGCGTCGCGCGGGGCGAGCAGGGCCCGGGCGAGGGCCGCGCGGGCACCGGCGACGGCGGCGAGCGGGTAGGCGAGGGCGACGAGGAGGAGGGCGCCGAGGAGGGCGGCGGCGAAGGCCTCGGGATAGGAGGTGACCAGGTACGCCTTGACGACCTTGGCCTCGTGGCCGTCCACCGCCAGCTGGAGCGGGGCGCCGAGGAGGGCCAGGGGCAGGCCGAGGCCGACGGCGAGCGCGACGAGGTCGAGCGGCCACAGGACGGTGGCGAGCAGGAGGGCGTACCCGAGTTCCCGCCAGGTCGCCTGCTCCCCCACCCGGAGCCGGAGCCAGGCGACGAGGCCGGGCGCGGTGGGGACGCGGTGCGGGTCGGGGGCGGGGTCCAGGTCGACGAGCCGGAGCCGGAACCGCTCGACGCCGCCGACGGCGGGCCCGGAGAGGAGCAGCAGCGGCAGCCCGACGAGGAACAGCGAGAACACCCCGAGCACGAGGAACACGAGGCAGGTGAGCCCCCCGACGATCCCCCCGGTCGCGAGGTATCCGACGCCCCGCCAGGGCCAGGAGCCGAGCGGGAAGCGGGACCGGGTGAGCGCCTGCCAGGGGTTACGGGGTTCCATGAGCGCCCACGGTAGGCGGCGGCCCGGGGGCGGGGCCATGGGCCTGGGGGGTGGGTCGGGGGTAGGGCCGGGCCTACCCCCGAGGGGGTGTCCCGCCGACGCGGCGAGCGTGCGTGCGTGCCGGACACCGCGAGCCCGGCCTGATCGGCACGACACCGCCTAGGCCGGGGCGCGGCCCTGCCGGGCGTACTCCTCCTGGAGTGTGGTGGTCGCCTCCGGGGTCAGGGGCTCGTACGGAGCGGTCGGGGTCGGGCGCCACCAGACGGGGTCCTGGCAGAGGAAGGAGGCCTGGCGGAGGGCCACGCGGTGGATCTTGTTGGTGGCCGTGAGGGGCAGCTCCCGCATGACGCGGACGAAGCGCGGCGGCATCTTCGTGCCCAGGTCCGGCTGCGCGGCGAGGAAGGCCGCGAACTCCGCCGGGTCGAAGACGGCGCCCGCGCGGAGGGCGAGTGCCGCCATGACCCGGTCGCCGGCCACCGGGTCGGGTATCGCGTAGACCGCCACCCCGGCGGCCCGGTCCCAGCGGGCGAGGATGTTCTCGATCATCGCCGCCGCCAGGTTCTCGCTGTCGACCCGCAGCCGGTCGTCCGTACGGCCCGCGAAGTAGAGGAAGCCGGCCGCGTCCCGGTAGAAGAGGTCGCCCGTCCAGTACCAGCCCCCGCGCAGCCGGACCGCCTCCGCCTCGGGGTTGCGCCAGTACCCCTCGAAGGGGCTGCGGCCGCGGTTGACGAGTTCGCCGACCGCCTCGGCCGCGTTGAGGAGCCGTCCCGTGGGCGAGAAGCGGGCCGGTGCGCACTCCTTGCCGGTCTCCGCGTCGAGGACGGCCAGGTCGTCGCCCGGCGCGGCCCGCCCGATCGCACCGGTCGGGGTGTCCGGGGTCCGCTGGATCGCCGCGCCGCCCTCGGAGGAGCCGTACCCCTCCACGAGCGGGACGCCGAAGCGCTCCCGGAAGCGGGCCGCGTCCACCGCCCCCGCCTCCGTGCCGAAGCCGAGGCGGAGCGCGTGGGCGCGGTCGTCCGCGCCGGGCGGGGTGGCGAGCAGGTACTGCACGGCCCGGCCCACGTAGGTGAAGTACGTGGCGCCGAAGCGGCGTACGTCGGGCAGGAAGCGGGAGGCCGAGAAACGGGCCCGCAGGGCCACGCCCGCGCCGGCGGAGAGCGCGGGCGCCCAGTCCGCGATCACCGCGTTGCCGTGGAACATCGGCATGCAGACGTAGTGGACGTCGTCGGCCCGTACGCCGAAGTGGGCCACGAGCGAGGCACCGGCGGCCGCGAGCCGTCCCTGGCTGCAGAGCGCGGCCTTGGGCGCGCCCGTCGAACCGGAGGTGAAGGAGAGCAGGAAGCGGCTGTCGGGGCGTACGGGGCCGAGGGTGGCGTCTCCCGGGCGGGCGGACGCGTAGGGGGCGAGCAGCTCCCGGTACGCGTCGGTGTCCGTGACGAGGATGCGCAGACCCGGCAGCCGGAGGCCGTCGAGGAGCGGCAGGTGGGCGCGTTGGGTGACGAGGACCCGGCAGGCGGTGTGCCGGATGTCCCGGGCGAGTTCGGCGCCGCGCCTGGTCGGGTTGATCCCGGCGACGGCGGCCCCCGCGAGGGCCGCCGCGCTGAGCCAGAGCGGGTACTCCGGCGTGTTGTCGAGCAGGATGCCGAGGTGCGGCTCGCCCCCCGGCAGGGGTGGCATCAGGTCCACGAGCAGTGCGGCCCGCGCGGCGGCGCCCGCGGCGACCTCGTGGTGGGTGAGGGTGTGGTGCTCGTCCCTCAGGCCGATCCGGTGGTCGCCCCATTGGCGCCGTACGAGCTCCGCGACGGTGTCCGCACCCCTCATGGACCGGACTGTAACTGACGTTCCGTCAGAACTGAACGGCCGGAATCCGGCCGTTCAGGACCTCCGGAGCCCTCGGAACCTCAGAACTTCACGTCCGAGCAGGCGTAGAAGGCGTTCGCGGTGTCCGCGATCGTCCACACCGCCAGGATCAGGTGACGGCCCGTCTTGCCCGCCGGGAGGGTCCCGGAGTGCGAGAGGGTCGCCGGCGGCTGCTGGTTGTTGTAGGGGACGGTCAGGAACGGCTGGGGGTCGAGCGCGGCCCGGGTCAGCTTCTGGGTCGGGTCCCAGCCGTTCCTGGTGATGTAGTACTTGAAGTCGGTGGTGCGGTGCCGGGCCGTGAACTGCCAGCGGAAGCTGTAGCTCTGCCCCGCCGTGACGCCCGTCGTCGGCCAGGTGCCGCCTCGGGGGTCGTCGAGCTGCGCGAACTGCGTGAGCCCGGCCGAACAGATCTTGCCGTCGGCGGGACCGGCGGCGGGGAAGCCCTTGAGGCCCTCGACCGACTGCGGCTCCCACTGGATGGAGCCGCAGTTGGTCACGGTGCCGTTGGCGCAGAGCTTCTGACGGCTGATCGGTGAATCGGTGTAGCCGTGACTGCCGGCGCTACCGGTGGCGAGGAGGGAGGCGCCGGCGACGCCGAGCGCCACCACCGCCGCCCCGACTGACTTCTTGCGCATGTGCATGCTGTCGCTCCAGGAGAACGTGGGGGAGTTCCGTTGGGCCGTGCGCACGCGTGCGGTGTTACTGGGTTCGTGCAGGTGACTCATTTTGGTCTGGACCAAGTACCAAGGTATGGACGGAAGTTGAACATGTCCATCCCCTCAGGCTCCCTCCGCGGGCGCCGTCCTGCCCGTGTAGAACGCCACCGTCAGGTCCTTGACCAGCGCCTTGCGCTCGTAGTCGTCCAGCTCCACCAGACCACGACTGGTCAGCCGGTGGACCACGTCGTCCACCGCGTCCACCACCGACGTCAGGACACTGTCCCGGTGCTTCGCGTCGATCGCCGCGATCCGACGCCGCTGCATCGCGGCCGCGACCTCCGGGGCGTACTCGATCCGCGTCGGCTGCGCCGAGAAGACGTCGACACCGACCGGAGCGCACTCGGCCGACAGCATCCGCGTCAGGGCCTCGCCGACCGCCTCCGCGTCCCGGAGCGTCGGGGCGTCCTCGTGGAAGGCGTCCGCCGGAAGCTGCGACAGCACCCGGGCCATCGCCGCCTCCACCTGCTCCCGCAGGTAGTCCTCGTGACCGTCGACCCCCAGCGCGGCGCGGACGGTGTCCCGGACCCGCCAGACGACGAGGACGACGACGTCGAGCGCCGTGCCCTTGGCGTCGACCGCGGGCAGCGGCTCACTGCGCCAGTGCCGGAGCCGTACGTCGACCCTGCGGCGGATCAGGAGCGGGCTGACCCAGACCAGACCCGTACGGCGGACGGTGCCGCGGTAGTCGCCGAAGAGCGTCAGGACCCAGGCGTAGCCGACCCGGCCACGACCGAGACCGCCGAGCGCGAAGAGGGTCGCGAGGACGCCGAGCGCCAGCAGCGCCCACTCGCCGAGGTGGATGCCCTGGTACGGACGCGGCGGCAGCCGCAGCATCCGTGCCGCCTCCGCGGGGACGGCTCCGACCCACCACACGACCGCCGCGCAGCCGGCGAGCGCGAGCGCCCCGCCGGCCACGCCGACCCAGCCCGGCAGCACCGGACCGGAACGCTCCACGAGGTCCGGGTCGGCGGTGGGGGCGGGCCGGGCCTTGCTCGCGGCGCCCTTCGGGGAGGTGGACTGGGGCGGAGTGCGGAGCTGCCGCGCCTGCGCCTGCGCTTGTCGCTGTGCCTGTGCCTGTGCCTGTGCCTGTGCCTTCGTCGGTGACTTCGTCTGTGTCTCTGCCTGCACCTGCACCTGCTTCTGGTTCTGCTTCTGTGTCTTCGTCGGCGCCGGAATGGCGGCCTTGCCGTTCTTCGGCGGGGCGTCGGTCACGGCCATGGCGACGGTGTCCGGGCCTCCGTCGTCCCCGGTCGCGGCGGGGGCGGTGGCCTCCGGCTCGTCCCGGAAGAGCAGGTGCACCGGGATGGAGCCGGTGGTCTCGGCCCCGATCACGTTCTTGCGCCGTGCCACCCGTACGACACCGGCGACGGGCACCGCGAGCGCGGCGACCCGCGCGCCGGTGATCAGCCCGAAGTCGGGCACGTCGACCCGCTCCTTGGCCACGGACACCTTGCCGGTGACCGAGGGCACGGGGGTGGGCCTGCCGGCGGCCGGGGCGGGAGCGTCGTCGGCCACGGGGGCGGGCCTGCCGGCGGCCGGGGCGGGAGCGTCGTCGGCCACGGGGGCCCGGGTGGGCTCGATCCGGCGCGGCTCCGCATCGGCGGCGGCTGTCGGGCCCTGGCTCGGTGTCGGGCTCGGGGTCGGGCTCGGGCTCGGGCTCGGGCTCGGGCTCGGGCTCGGGCTCGGACTAGGGCTCGGTCGGGCGCCGGGGGACGACGACACCGGAGCGGTCGGCGCCGACGGGGTCGTCGGTGCCGACCGGGCCGTCTGGGCGGTCGGTGCCGCCTGAGTCGTCTGGGCCGTCGGTGCCGCCGGTGGGGTCTGAGTCGTCGGTGCCGTCCGGACCGCCGGTGCGGTCTGAGTCGCCGGTGCCGTCCGGACCGCCGGTGCGGTCTGAGTCGCCGGTGCCGTCCGGGTCGCCGGAGAGGAGTCCGGGGCGGGTGCCCCCGGCGACGTACCGGTGTCCGCACCCGTGGGAGCGGGCGGCCCCGTCCGCGTACCGGCCGCCGAACCCACCGGGGCGGACGGCCCCGAAGGGGCCTGCGCCGCCGTCGGCGTGCCGGTGACGAGGGCCGCCGAGGCTGCCGGCCCCGACAGTGTGCCCGTCTCCGCAACCGGCGCCGCACCGGTGGCCGAACCCGCCGAGGCGGGCCGTCCCGACGGCGTACCGGTCACGGGACCCGAGGGGGCGGGCGCCCCCGTCGGCGCGCCGGCGGCCGTACCTGCCGGGGGCGACCCGGCCGGTCGCGTACCGGCCGGGTCGGCAGCGGTCGCCGACGTCCTCACCGGGGCGGACGCGACCGGCCGCGTACCGGCCGAGAGGGGCGCGGCCGTCGGCGTCGCCGCCGAAGTGGGTGCGACCGGCGTCGTACCGACCGAGGTCGGTACGACCGTCGGCGCGACCGCAGGCGTCGGCGCGGTCGCAGTCGTCGGCGTCGGCGTCACCGCCGAGGTCGGTGCGACCGGCGTCGTACCGACCGAGGTCGGCGCGACCGGCTCCGTGTTCGTCCGGGCAGGCGCGGTCGGCTGCGTCCCCGCCGGGACCGGCGCGGGCGTCGGCGGCAGCGGGTCCGTGCCCGGGGGTGGGGTCGTGCGCGGGAGAGTGCCGTCCGTCAGGCGTCTCGCCGTGCGGGCCGCGTCACGTGAGGCCGCCGCGCCGGAGTCCGCGGGGGTCGGGGTCGATGCCGTCATTCGGGGTCCACCTCATGCTCTCGGGGTCATCGGAACAAGCGCCGCCAGGTCTCCGGGCCCGGGTAGCCGTCGGCCGCTCCGCCGCGCCAGCCCTGAGCCCGCTGGAACGCCTCGACGTTGCGGCGGTCCGACTCCGTCCAGAGCGGACCGGGTCCCGACAGGTAGTGCTTGCCGAAGCCCCGCTTCACCAGTTGTTTGCCCAGCTTCTCCACATATGCGTTGGATTGGCCCGGACGGAAGTAGCCACGCCCGGGAAACCCCGTCGCATTCGCGCTCGAACCGCCCGAACCACCCGATCCGCCGATGCTCTTGCCCTCGCCGGTCACGAGGAGCTTCCACGTGTCCGGGCCGGGCAGGCCGTCCGCCTCCTTGCCCTTCCATCCCTGCGCGAGCTGGAACGCCTGGGTGGCCCGCCGGTCCGCCTCGCCCCACTTCGGGCCGGGGCCCTTGCTGTAGTACTTCTTGCCGCCGCGCTCGACGAGGAGCTTCCCGAGCTGGGTGACGTAGGGGTTGTTCGCGCCCGGGCCGAACTTGGCCGCGCCCGGGTAGGGGGCCGCCGTCGTCGGCGGGGTCGTCGGCTTCGACCCTCCGCCCGTCGTGCCGCCCCCGCTGCCGCCGCTCACGACGCCCTTGTAGCGGTAGGCGACGTACCGGTCGGAGTTCTCCCAGTACGCCATCGGCGTCGCCTGCTTCCGCGTGCGCGGCTTGGTCTGCTCGTACGCGATGTAGGACGTGTGGGTGTAGTCGGTCCAGCCGCCGAAGATCGTGACGTGCGAGCCGCGCGTCGGGCTGGCCGGGTTGTGGAAGAGCAGGATGTCGCCGGGCTGGAGCTCGGTGCGGTCGATCCGCTCGGCGAAGCGGTCGAGGCTGCCGGTCCACTCGTTGCTGCGCAGGTTCCAGACCATGGAGATGTAGCCGGAGCAGTCCTGGCGGTACCCGTCCGACCAGTACTTGTCCATGGAGTACGGGACCTGCGCCGTCACCCACAGCTTGGCGCGGTTGATGATCTCGGCCCGGGTCGTCTGCCGCAGCGCGCCCGTCGAGATCTGACTGGTCGTCGGGGTGGTGGCCGGGTTCGTGGTCGGGGTGGGGCCCGGGCCGGGCGCTCCGTGCAGCGGCTCCCGGCCGCCCTGCGGGGTCTCCGGTCCCGGCCAGGGGGTCACCCTGTCGGCGGGAGTCGGCGCCGACCACTCCCGGAGGTCCGCCGTGTCCATGTCCGTGCTCGCGTCCGCACCCGTGACCGTGTCCGTGATCGGGGGGTCGTTCGTCGTCGGGGGGTTGTTCGTCGTCGCGGCCGTCAGTTCGCCCGCCTCGCCCCTCGCGTCCGCCGGGGTGAACGGCCCCGTCGGGGAGAGGGCCGTCGCGACTCCCGCCCCTCCCCCGCCCAGGACCACACCCGCCGCCGTCACCAGGACCAGCGCGCGGCGCGCGCCGTGCGCCCCGGGGTGACCGCCCGACCGCACGGGCAGGCCAAGGGCGAGGTCACGACGCCGCTGGGCGCAGCCCGGGCAGCCGCAGTCGGCCGCGGGTTCGAACTCCTCGAAGACCGGCACGCTCATGCGATTCCCCTCCACACTCGTCAAGATCTTTTGACCCTCGTTTCGGGCGCCAGTGTCTCAACTGTCTGGACAAATCGCATTTTGACGGATCGAAGGCCTCATACGACCATCCGACAGGCCCGGCGCGATCGATATTGGTCGGGAGCACACCTCCAGGTCGGGTAGAGTTCTCTCTGTCAGCAGGCGCCGCTAGCTCAGTTGGTTAGAGCAGCTGACTCTTAATCAGCGGGTCCGGGGTTCGAGTCCCTGGCGGCGCACGCAGAGTCAAGACCCCCTCACCATCGGTGAGGGGGTCTTGATCGTTCTCCGGGCGCTTTCCCCGCCCGAACTAGCGGGCGTTGCGGGCCAGTTCCAGCGCGTACGCGTCGAACCACTCCCCCGCCCTCGGGCCGCCCCGGCACTCCCCGTCCGACTCGCCCGGCCTCTTGATCCAGAGGTACGCGGCGACCAGCGGGTCCCCGGTGCGGCGGGTCGGCGGCGTGCCGAGGGCGCGGCCCGGCGGGTTGCACCAGGTCTGGGCCGGGTCTCCCTCGGAGTAGGGGCCGTTTCCGTTGCGGCTGGTGTCGATCACGAAGGGCTTGCCGCCCAGCAGCGCCGACAGCCGTCGGCCGTAGGCGGCGCTCGTCGCCGTCGTCTGGAAGTTCGAGACGTTGACCGCGAAGCCGTCGGCCTCGGCGATCCCCGCCTCCTTGAGCGGGCCGCTCAGCTCCGCGGGCGCGGCCCAGCCCGCGTTGCCCGCGTCCAGGTAGACGGTGGTGGCCGGCTGCCGCTTCAGCCGGTGCACGGCCGCCTTGAGGAGCGCGTACCGCTCGCCGTGGTGCTGCGCCTCGGTGCAGCCGTCGACGACGTGCATCACGGCGTCCGGCTCCAGGACGACGGTGGCGCGCCGGCCGGCGATGCCGCGGGCGACTCCGTCCACCCAGGCGCGGTAGGCGGCGGCGTCCGTCGCGCCGCCCGCCGAGTACAGGCCGCAGTCGCGGTGCGGGATGCCGTAGAGGACCAGGAGCGCCTCGCGTCCGGCGCGGGTGGCGGCCTCGGTGAGGGCGCGGGCCTCGGCCTCCGGCCGGTCGGGCCCGATCCACTCGCCCTCCGGCCGGGAGGCGATCCGTCGCAGCAGCGCGGCCTCGGCGGTACGGCCCGCGGCCAGGTGCTCGGCCATCTGCCGGGCGGCCTTGCCGTCGGGGTTCACCCAGTACGGCACGGGTGCGGGGGCGGGGACGCTCGGGCCCCGGGGCCCGGCGGCGACTGCCGGAGCGGGCGGGTCACCCGTACCGGGCGGGGTGACCGGGCCCGTACAGCCGGCGCCGGCGAGGAGGAGCAGGAGCACCAGGGCAGGGAGGGTGAACCCCGCACGGCGTGCGGGCGGGCGTGCGGGCATTCGGGGTCCCTCGGCACGTGCGGAGCGGTCGCGGCCATCGTGGCACGACCGACCTCTGGGCCGGGCGAGGCAGGGCCTTTACAGTTTCCGGAACCCCGACCTCCCGTGGTCGGCACCGGGCTCCTCCCGCCGCCCGCGAGCCCCACGGTCGAGGACCGGACCGGCCGGTGGCGCCGCGGGACGCGACCCACCGGCCGGGACCGGTTGACCCGAGCCCCGCGCGGGCCCCGCGCGCGCTCAGGTGCTCGCCGCCCCCGCGCCCGTCAGGTACGCCGAGACGACCACGTTCGCCGAGTACGTGCCGGCCTTCCGGTCGAAGGTGCCGCCGCAGGTGATCAGGCGGAGTTCGGCGCGGCGGGGTTCGCGTGGGCCGTAGGCCCTGCTCGCGTCGAAGTCGTCGCGCGGGAAGACCTGGACGTCGTCGACGGTGAACTCGGCGACCGTGCCGTCCGTCCGGGTGACCCGGACCGTGGCGCCGGGGCGCGCCGCGCTCAGGCCGTAGAAGACCGCCGGGCGGGTGTCCGTGTCGACGTGCCCGACGAGGAGCGCCGCCCCCGCCGCACCGGGGCGCGTGCCGGAGCCGAACCAGCCCACCGTGTGCGGCATCTCGAAGGGCGGCGGGTCGATCGCCCCCGTTCCGTCCAGGCCGCGCGCCACGACGGGCGCGGCGATGCCCAGCGAGGGGATCTCCACCCGGCGGGGTTCGGCGGCGGCGATCGGCGCGTGGGCCGGGGGCAGTGCCACGCCGAGCGGCCGGCCGACGGCGGCGATGTCGCCGTGCGTCGGCGCGGAGCTGCCCCCGGGGCCCTCGGTGACCTCGCGGCCCCAGAGCCAGAGCCCGAGGAGCAGCAGCGCCCAGGTCACGCCGGTGACGAGTCGCCCGGTGCCCGCCGGGCGGGTTCCGGACGGCATCGTCAGTCCGTGCCCGTACCGGAGCCGGTGGCGCGTCGGCGGGAGCTGCGGAAGGCGACCGCCACGGCGGCGATCGCGGCCATGCCGAGGCCGAGCAGGGTGTACGGGGTGCCGAGGCCGTTCTCGCTCGCGGTCTGGGCGACGCCGGGGGCGGCCGGGGCGGCGAAGGCGGCGGTGCCGCCACCGCCGGCGCGGACCGGGGCGACCGGGCTCGGGTGGTGGGTCGGCTGGGTCGGCTGGTGGGTCGGCTGCCGGTGCCGGACCTGCACGGTGCCGACGTCCGGGTGGTCGTGGCCGTCACAGGTCACGGTGACCTTGTACGTACCGTCCTCGAGTCCGGACTTGATCGTGGTGTCGCCGAACAGCGGGTAGTCCCCGCCGTCCCGGCCGGTGAGCTCCGCGTCGGCGACGAACGCCTGGGACTTCGCGGCGCCGGTCGTGCCCTTGCAGCCCTTGACGCGGACGTCGACGTCGGCGCCGGGCGAGGCGGTGGACGGGGTGACGGTGACCTTCACCCCGTCGTGGGCGTACGCGCTACCGGCCATGGGTGCCAGTACGAGTACCGCGGCCGCCCCTGCGGCACGGAGAGCAATGGAACCTGAACGCATCGTGACCTCCTGGTAATGGCAGGGTCACCCGGATCGGCCCGCTTCGCATCCGCAGGGACGGGCGGACAGGACGCCAGGGCCTGTCCGCCGGACAGGTCCTACACGCGGTCGACGATGTCCGCGATCGAGTCGACGATCTTCGACGGGCGGAACGGGAAGCGGTCGATCTCGGCCTGGCTCGTCAGGCCGGTCAGGACCAGGAAGGTCTGCATGCCCGCCTCCAGACCGGCCAGGATGTCGGTGTCCATCCGGTCGCCGATCATCGCGCTGGACTCGGAGTGGGCGCCGATCGCGTTGAGGCCGGTGCGCATCATGAGCGGGTTCGGCTTGCCCGCGAAGTACGGCTCCTTGCCGGTGGCCTTCGTGATGAGCGCGGCGACGGCGCCGGTGGCCGGGAGCGGGCCCTCGAGCGAGGGGCCGGTCTCGTCGGGGTTGGTGCAGATGAAGCGGGCGCCGGCGTTGATGAGCCGTACGGCCTTGGTCATCGCCTCGAAGGAGTACGTACGGGTCTCGCCGAGGACCACGTAGTCGGGGGCGTGGTCGGTGAGGACGTAGCCGATGTCGTGCAGCGCGGTGGTGAGGCCGGCCTCGCCGATGACGTACGCGGTGCCGCCCGGGCGCTGGTCGTCGAGGAACTTGGCGGTGGCGAGGGCCGAGGTCCAGATGTTCTCGACGGGGACCTCCAGGCCCATGCGGGCGAGGCGGGCGTGCAGGTCGCGGGCCGTGTACATCGAGTTGTTCGTGAGGACCAGGAAGGGCTTCCCGGTCTCCCGCAGCTTCTTGATGAACGCGTCGGCGCCGGGGATCGGGACGCCCTCGTGGATGAGGACGCCGTCCATGTCGGTCAGCCAGGATTCGATCGGCTTGCGCTCTGCCATGGGTGCGGGACTCCTGCCGTACAGACGTGCGGTGTGCTGGGGGCGCCGCGACAGCGCTGTGGCGACGCCCCCAGCCTAATCAGGAAGCCGTGACCTTGACCCCGTCGATCGTCCAGTACCAGTTGTTGGCGCCGGTGTAGCGGAAGCGGAAGCTCACGCTGGACGTCCCGGCGGGGACGTTCACGGTGAGCGACTGGGGCTGGGAGATCACGTCGGAGGTGTAGCTCTTGACGACGGTCGGGGTGCCGCCGTTGAAGCTCGCCAGGACCTGGGCGGACTGGCTGCCCTCCTGGCGGTAGAAGGTCGTGAAGTCGAGGGTGGCCTTCGTGGCGCCCGTGACGCTGTACGCGGGGGTCACGAGGGTCGAGTCGTACGTGCCCGAGAAGGACTTGTCCGCCCACTCGTCGGAGTCGGCGACGGCGAAGACGCCGCGGGCGCGGACGTTCAGCTCGCGGGACTGGTCGCGCTGGGAGCGGGACCAGAACTCGTCGGTGGCGAAGGACCAGCCGCGCCACTCGGTCATGCCGCCGGTGCCCATCGCGTTGTTGATGACGGACCAGCCGCTGGGAGCGGTGTGGGTGAAGCCGAGGATCCCGACCGGGATGCCGGTCTCGTCGACGCGGCCGGTGAGCGACCCGTACAGGCTGTCGAAGGGGTCGGTGGAGCGCTCCTGGATCGGCTTGCCGTCGAGGCCCCAGGACGCGTCGGGGACGATGCCGAGCTGGTGGAAGACGGTGGCGGCGACGTCGACGAGCCGGGTGTCGATCGGGCGGGCGCCGGCGGCGATGCCGGGGCCCTGCGCGAGGACGAAGGTACGGCGCTCCTCGATGGCGGAGCCGCCGTGGCCGCCGCCGTCGGTGTGGCCGTGGTCGGTGGTGACGATGACCGTCCAGCGCTCGGTGGCGTAGGCCGGGCGGGCCTTGATGGCGGTGAGGAGCCGGCCGAGGTAGGCGTCCTGGACATCGATGGCGTCGAGGTACTTGCTGGACTGGGCGCCGTAGTTGTGGCCGATCTCGTCGGTCTCGCCGAAGTAGACGAAGAGGACGTCGGGGTTCTGGTTGCGGAGGATGTCCTCCGTCGCGTCGGTGATCACCAGGTCGTTGACGACGTAGTTGTTGTTGTAGACGAGCTTGGCGTCGGCGCCGGGGGTGACGGTGCCGTGGCTGTCCAGCTCGGGCCAGTCGACGGCGGCGAAGAGGGAGAGCTCGGGGCGGATCTGGTGCAGTCGGGCGAGGAAGCCGGGGTACTTGGCGTAGTTCTTGCCGGTGAAGGTGTTGTCCTTCACGCCGTGCTTGTCGGGCCAGACGCCGGTGGAGATGGTGGACCAGCCGGGGCCGGAGGAGGTCGCGGCCATCGGGTTGGCGTAGAGCAGCGAGCGGCCGAACGTGCCGTTCGTCATCAGGGACTTGAGGTTCGGGGCCTTGGCGGCGTCGATCCTGTCGTACCGCAGGCCGTCCATGCCGACGACGAGCACCTTGTCCTTGCTGGTGCCGTTGGGAAGCGTGGGCGCGGCGGTGGTGGCCGCGTGGGCGGCGGGGGCGGTGAGCGCGCCGGCGGCGGCGACGGCCGCGGTGGCGCCTGCGGCGGCGAGCACGGTGCGGCGGGAGATGCCGGTGATCGGCATGTCGGAGTCCTCCGTCAGAAGGTCGATGGGGGGTGCGAACGCACGCCAACGCCCCTGATTTCTCAGGGGCGTTGGTTCGTACCCGTTATCTTTCCGCGATCTGCGGAGGCTTTCCAGGGTCGTGCGGTGAACTCTTGGCTGCCGATCGGCTGCCGATCGGCTACCTGTCAGCTGCCGGTCGCGGACTTCCACGCGTCGACGTACGTCGTGAGGTTCTTGTCGACGTCGGCCCAGTCCGGCTCGAAGATCTCGACGCCCTCCAGGAGCTTCGCGAGCTCGATCGCGTTCGCGTCGGTGGGCTTGACGTCCTTGCGGGCCGGGAAGCCGCCGCCGATCGCGCTGACCTCGCGCTGGGCGCCCTCGCTCAGCATGAAGTCGAGGAGCTTCTTGCCGTTCTCGCCGTGCGGGGCCTTGTCGACCAGTCCTGCGGCGTACGGCAGGGCGAAGGTGGTCGGCTTGCCGTCACCCTTGGCCGGGAACCAGATGCCGAGGTTCGGCATGGACCGGGCCTGGGCGAAGTTCATCTGGACGTCGCCGTTGGCGACGAGCAGTTCGCCCTTGTCGACCTTCGGGGCGAGCTTGGAGGTGGAGGAGGACGGGCCGACGTTGTTGGCCTGGAGCTTCTTCAGGTACTCCATGGCCGGCTCCTGGCCGCCGAAGTCGTGCATGGCCTTGATGAGGACGGCGGTGCCGTCGCCCGCGACGCCGGGGGTCGAGTACTGGAGCTTGTTCTTGTACTTCGCGTCGAGCAGCTCCTCCCAGCTCTTGGGGGCGGCCGGCAGCTCCTTCTTGTTGTGGATGAAGCCGAAGTAGTTGTTGACGACCGAGGTCCACTTGCCGTCGCCGGACTTGTCGCCGCCGCCGACCTGGTCGGCGCCCTTGGGCTCGTACGACTGGAGCAGGCCCTTGGAGTCGGCCTGCTGGATGAAGGGCGGCAGGGTCACGATGACGTCGGCCTGGGTGTTGGTCTTCTCCCGGAGGGCGCGCTGCACCATCTCGCCGGAGCCGCCCTCGACGTACTCGACCTTGATGCCGGTCTGCTTCTCGAAGTCCTTGAAGACCTTGTCGTACCAGCCGTCGCCCGCCTCGCCCTTGAGGCCGTCGGCGCTGTAGACGGTGACGGTCTTCTCGTCGGAGGCGGCCGAGGAGCCGCCACAGGCGGTGAGGGTGGAGGCGAGGGCGAGGGCGCCGGTGACAGCGGCTATCGGCTTGGCGTACGTACGCATGACGTCGTTCTCTCCTGGTGACGGGCGTGGCTGGGCAGGCGGGACCAGCGGGACTGGACGGGCGTGACTAGCGGAAGGAGGCTCTGGTACGGATACGGGAGACGGCGAGCAGGGCCAGCAGGGTCGCGGCCATGAGGACCACGGCGAGCGCCGAACCGGTGAAGAGCGAACCCCGGTCGGTGGCCGTGAAGATGCGCACCGGAAGCGGCAGCCAGTCCGGCGGGTAGAGCATCATCGTGGCGCTCAACTCGCCCATGGACAGGGCGAAGCAGAGCCCGGCGGCGGCGTTCAGGGACGGCAGCAGGAGCGGCAGCCGCACCCGGAGCAGGACGTACGAGGGGCGGGCGCCGAGGCTGGCCGCCGCCTGCTCGTACATCGGGTCGAGGCGGCGGATCGCGGCCGAGACCGACTGGTGCGCGAAGGCGGTAACGAGGACCGTGTGCGCGAGGATCACGATCCAGCGGGTGCCGTTGAGGAGCACCGGCGGCTGCGAGAAGGCGACGAGGACGGCGAGTCCGACGACCACCGACGGTACGGCGACCGGCAGCATGAACAGCGCGTCGAGGACCCGGCGGCCCCGCTTGCCCATCGCGGCGGCGGCGAGCGCCGCCCAGGTGCCCAGGGTCAGCGCGATCAGGCTCGCGGTGACGGCGGTGACCAGGCTGGTGGTGAGTGCCTGGAGGGACTCCCCGCGCACGGCCGCCGTGTAGTGGGCGGTGGTGGGGCCGGAGGGGAACGCTCCGGACCAGTGGGTGGAGAAGGAGGCGGCGACGATGACGAGGAGCGGGAGGGCGAAGAGCGGGACGAAGAGGACCGCGAACAGCGCCCACGCCGTCCACCTGCCCGTACGGCTATGCACCAGCACGGCGGCTCACCCCCCGGTAGAGGACGTAGAGGCCCACGGAGAGCGCGACGTTGACGACGGCGACGACGCAGGCGCCGGCGTAGTCGGATTCGAGGATCGCCTTGCCGTAGACGAGCATCGGGAGGGTGGTGACGCCCTTGGCGCCGGTGAAGAGGACGATCCCGAACTCGTTGAGGCACATGACGAGGACGAGGCTGCCGCCGGCGGCGAGCGCGGGCAGCGCCTCGGGGAGGATCACCTGCCGGACGATCCGCAGGGGCCGCGCCCCGAGGGAGGACGCCACCTCCAGCTGGGCGGTCTCCAGCTGCGAGAACGCGGCGAGGAGCGGGCGCATCACGAAGGGCGTGAAGTACGTGATCTCGGCGAGGAGGACGCCCCACGGGGTGGTCAGGAAGTGGAACGGGCCGCTCGCGTCGCCGGTGACGTCCGTCCACACCCCGTTGGCCATGCCGACCGTGCCGTAGAGGAAGAGCAGGGCGAGCGTGATCAGGAAGGACGGGAAGGAGAGGAAGACGTCGATGAACTTCGCGACGGCCCTCCCGCCGGGGAAGGGGACGAAGGCGATCACGAGCGCCAGGGCGAAGCCGAGGACGAGACAGCCGGCCGTGGAGGCGACGGCGAGCCACACGGTGGTGACGAGGGCCTCGCGGAAGGACGTGGAGGCCAGGACGTCGGCGTAGGCGCCGGGAGCGAGGGACTCCTGGACGACCAGCGCGAGGGGGTAGAGGAAGACGAGCGCGAGGACGGCGACGGGCGGCAGTGCCCAGACCCAGGCGGGGACCGAGCGCGACGCCCGCGCCCCGGGCGTCGCCGGGGCGGCCACGGCCACCGCGCCGGGAGAGGCGCTAGCCATCGGTCACCCCCGCGCCGAGCAGCACCGCGTCCTCCGGGGCGAAGTGGAGCGTGACCTCGGTGCCGAGCGCCGGGGTCTCCCGGAGCTCACGGACGTCCGCCTTCACGCGATGGCCGCCGATCTCGACGTACAGGCGGTGGGTGGAGCCGCGCCACTGGACCTCGGCGATACGGCCCCGCAGCGCGTTCGGGCCGTCGCCGAGGCCGACGAGGTGCGGGCGGACGCAGAGCGTGGCGCTCGCGCCCGGGGCCACCCCGTCCGTGGGGACCTTCAGCCCGGCGCCCGCGAAGGCGACCTCGTCCGCGCCGACGGTCACCGGCAGCAGGTTCGCGTTGCCGACGAACGACGCCGTGAACTCCGTACGCGGGCGGCGGTAGAGGTCCTGCGGGGTGCCGCAGTCCTGGAGGCGGGCCTTGTCCATGACGGCGATCCGGTCGGCGAGGGTGAGCGCCTCGACCTGGTCGTGGGTGACGTACAGGATCGACACGTCCGGCAACTCACGGTGCAGACGGGCCAGTTCGGCCAGCATTCCGGAGCGGAGCTGTGCGTCGAGCGCGGAGAGGGGCTCGTCGAGGAGGAGGACGCGCGGCCGGATCGCGAGGGCCCGGGCGATGGCGACGCGCTGCTGCTGCCCGCCGGAGAGCTCACGCGGGTAGCGGCGCGCGTACGCGGCCATGCCCGTCATCTCCAGGGCCTCGGCGACGCGGCCCGGGATCTCGGCCTTGGCCGTCTTCTGCGCCTTGAGGCCGAAGGCGACGTTGGCGTCGACCCGCAGGTGCGGGAAGAGGGCGTACTGCTGGACGACCATGCCGATGCCCCGCTTGTACGGCGGGAGTCCGGTGACGTCCTCTCCGCCGATCAACACCCGCCCGGAGACCGGCCGGACGAACCCGGCGACGGCCCGCAGCGCGGTCGTCTTGCCGGAGCCGGAGGGCCCGAGGAGGGCCATGACCTCGCCGGGCTCGACGGTCAGGTCGAGGTCGTCGAGGACGGTGGTCCGGCCGTACGCGACGGACACCCCGTCGAAGCGGATGCCGCTGCTCATGTCTCCAGCTCCCCGAGCAGCGAGGGGAGTTCGGCGATCGAGGCGAGGACGTGGGTGGCGCCGTGCTCCACGAGCGCGGGCTCGCCGTGGGCGCCGGTCAGGACGCCCGCGACGATCCCGGCGCCCGCGCGGGAGCCGCTGAGCATGTCGTACGAGGTGTCGCCCGCGACCGCGATCCGGCGGACGTCGTCGACGGCGCCCGTACGGAGGAGGGCCGCGAGGACCATGTCCGGGTAGGGGCGGCCCCGGCCGCCCGCGTCGGCCGGGCAGAGGGTCAGCTCGACGAGGCCGCGCCAGCCGAGGGCGTCGAGGATGGCGTCCTGGGTGACCCGGGCGAAGCCGGTGGTGAGGACGACGGTCCTGCCCTGGGCCTTCAGCGTGGCGACGGCCTCGGCGGCGCCGGGGACCGGTGCGATCAGGCCACCGGCGACCAGCTCTCCGTACGCCTCCTCGAAGGCCACGTTGGCCTGCCGGGCGCGGGTCTCGTCGCCGCCGAAGAGGTGCCGGAAGACGGAGATCTTGGACTCGCCCATGGTGGCGCGGACGTAGTCGATCATCGTGGCGGGGTCCTCGCCGAGGCGCTCGGCGGCGGCGGTGAACGCCTGCTCCACGAGGCCGCCGTCGGCGACGGTCGTCCCGGCCATGTCGAGGACGACGAGGTCGTACTTCTTCGGGTTCTCGGTCACGGCGTTCACCAGCCCAGTTCGTTCGCGGTCGTCTCGGCGATGGCGGGCGAGCAGGTCATCCCGCGCCCGCCGGGCCCGGTCACCAGGTGCACGCCGTCGCCGACCTCCTGGCGGTGCACGACCCTGGTGGTGTCGACGCACTGCGCGTACACCCCGGCCCAGCGGCGCCTGATCTTCGGCAGCGGCCGGCCGAGGAAGGACTCGACGACACGGGTGAGGTGCTCGTACGGGTCTTCGAGGGTGTCGAAGGCGAAGGGGTGCTCGTACTCGTGGGTGTCGCCGATGGTCAGTCCGCCGTCGAGCCGCTGCACCATGAGGAGCTGCATCTTGTGGGCGGCGGCGGTCGGGTCCTGCGGCTGCCCGGCGGCGAGGGCGTCGAGCGCTTCGGAGGCGTACGCCGGGTAGTAGCGGAAGGAGTCCGCGTCGGCGACGGAGGTGGTGAGCGGCTCACCCAGGGGCTCGGTCTGCATCATCTGGAGCCGGACCCGGCGGACGGGTATCTCGCCGGCGATCTCACGGACGAGGCCGGAGAGCCAGGCGCCGGTGCACAGCACGACGGCGTCGCCGGTGTGCGTCTCGCCCCGGTCGTCGCGGACGGCACCTCTGCCCACCACGTCCCGGACCTCGCGGTTCGGCAGGAAGGTATACCGGCCGGTGGCCAGCAGGGCCTCCCGGAGCGCGAGTTGGGCGAGGCGCGGCTCGACGGCGGCGTCCCGCTCGCACCAGAGCGCGGCCTCGAACGCCCCGCGCAGGGCGGGGTTGACCGCGCGGGCCTCGGCGGCCGTCAGCAGCTTGTAGCCGCGGGCGGCGGCGTCGGGCCGGGCCAGGGCCGCCTCGGCGACGGCCAGTTCCAGCGCGTTGCGCACGGGGGTGAGGGAGCCGATGGCCCGGAAGCCGAGCCCGGGGACGCGGGCCCCGATGCCCTCCCACAGTTCGCGGGCGCGCAGGGCGGTGTCGAGCTCCTCCCCGCCGGCGCGACCGCTCACCCAGATCTGGCCGAAGTTGCGGAGGGAGGCTCCGCGCGCCTCGGCCTCGCGCTCGATGTGTACGACCTCATGGCCGCGTTCCACTGCGTGCCAGGCGTGCATGGTTCCCACCACGCCGGCTCCTACGACGATCACCTTCATGGCCGAAACGGTCGTGGGGGCGGGTTGCCTGGGCGGATCCGGCGGGCAACGGGACGGTGAACGGCCCGACAAGCTTGGACCAGACCCGTTACCTTTCTGTGATCCAGGCGGGAGGTCGTGCCGATAGGGCGGAGTCAGTCCTGGCGGCCCAGGTGCGCGGTGAAGCTGAAGCGGTCGCCGCGGTAGAGGGTGCGGACCCGCTCCAGGGGCCGGCCCGCGGTGTCCCGGGAGACGCGGTGGAGCAGCAGCATCGGCAGCGCGGGCGGGGTGCCGATGAGCAGGGCCTCGCGCGGGGTCGCGAGCACGGTCTCGATCCGCTCGTCGGCGTCACCGAAGGTCACGCCGAGGCGCTCGTGGAGGTAGGCGTAGAAGGAGGAGTCCGGGTCGAACTCGACGTCCAGGCGCGGGGCGCGGGCCTCGGAGACGTACGTGCTCTCCAGGCCGACCCGCTCGTCGTCGGCGAGCAGCACCCGCTCCATGTGCCAGACGGGCTCGCCGCGTTCGGCGCCGATCTCGGGCGCGAGCGCCTCGGGGCAGGGGAAGCGGTCGAGCGAGATCAGGCTGCGGCCGGGGCGGCGGCCCTGGCGGCGTACGCCCTCCGTGTAGCTGGCGAGCGAGAGGGGCTGTTCGAGCTTGGGGCCCGCGACGACCGTGCCCCGGCCCTGGCGGCGCAGCCGTCCCTCCAGGAGGAGTTCACGCAGCGCCTGCCGGACGGTCTCGCGGGACACCTCGTACCGGACGGCGAGGTCGCGCTCGGTGGGCAGCAGCCCGCCCTCACCCAACTCGTCGACGAGCAGGGAGAGTTTCGCCTTCACTGCGTAGTACTTGGGGACCCGGCCGTGCTCGGGGATGCCGGAACGGACGGGGGCGCCGGGGTCGGTCTGGTAGTTCACCGGGGGATCGTCGCAGACGGGGATGAACGGGGAGGTGTACGGAACGTGACTCGGGGGTGTTGGGGGCGGCGGGTTGGTGGGCGGAGGTGCGTGGCTCAGTGGTGCCGGTGACGGCGGGCGGTGCGGACGAGGGCGGCACCGAGCAGGACGAGCGCGGCGGCGAACGGGGCCAGGAGCAGGGCGTCCCGGTCGGACTCCCGCCCCGTGCGGGCGAGTTCGTCGCTCGGGACCCTGCCGATGTCTCCCTTCGGACCTCTCGGGTCCCTCGGGTCCCTCGGGTCGCTCGGGGCCTTGGCGGTGGGGGTCGGCGGGCTCGACGCGTCCCCGGTCGCCTCGGGCGTACCGGAGGGGTCGGGTACGGCGGGCCCGACGGTCAGGCGGTAGTCGCCGGACTCGCCGACCCAGTCGCCGTCGCCGCCTCTGCGCTGGACGACCGCGGCGGTCACGACGACCTCGTCGGGGGCGGTGTCCTTACGGAAGGAGAGCCGCACGGGGACGGTGAGCGTCCCGCCCGCGGGGACCGCGAAGCCGCCGAAGCCCGTGAACGCGCCCACGTTCTCGGCCTCCTCGGTCGCCTCGAACGCCACGGGCCGCCAGCGCGCCGACCCGTCGTCGTAGAACTCGAACCGGACCTGGTCGGGCCGGAGCGAGCGCTCCCGGTCGGTGAGGACGAGCACGGGGTGGATGCCGGTGCAGGACGCCTCGGTGGTGTTGGTGAGGTCGAGGTTCCAGGCCTGGAAGGCGCCGCCGGCGGGGTACTCGGCCGGGCCGCCGCTGATCCGGGTCCCGAGCGGGAACCCTGCGTCGGAGGCCGTGCCGCAGGAGGGTGCGGGCGGGTCGGGTGCGGGGGCGGCGGGGGGCGGGGCCGCGACGGCGAGTGCGGCGGTCGCGGCGACCGTGGAGACGGCGACGGCCGACGCGGCCACCCACCTGGCCGCCGTGGCGATCACGGCCGCTCGCGGGGTCGGGGGCGGGGTCGTTCGCGCGGTCGGGGTCGTTCGCGCGGCCACGGTCGTTCGCGCGGTCGGGGTCGCTCGCACGGCCACGGTCGCTCGCGCGGTCACGGCCGCGGCGAGGTGGGCGCTGCGCTGTCTCAGGGGGGCGGGGGCCATGGGGTGGCTGCCTTTGCTGCTCGCGGGCGTACGGGTCGGCCGCGACGCTGCCACGCCCGGACGGGCGGGCCGGGCAGCGACACCGTTCGCGCCCCCGGGCGGCCCGAGCAATCCGCCCGATCAGCCTATTGTCCGAAGATCGGAGCGAGAACCAGCCATGCCGCTCCCCCCGCGACCGCCACCGCCCGCGGGTCCGTGGCCACCGCGACCGGTGTCGGGAGCCCGAGCCCCGCGAGCACCTCCCGCACCCCGTCGGCGAACACCTCCGGCGCGCCGAGCACCACCCGCCCGCCCAGCAGGACCTGGTCGATGTCGAGGAGTCGTACGAGGTTGGCCGCGCCCGCGCCGAGGATCCGCGCGGCCTCGGCGAGCTCGCCGCGCGCGACCGCAGCGAGGCAGAGGACCTCCAGGCAGCCGCGCCCTCCGCAGTCGCACGGGGGCCCGTCGAGCTGGACGGTCTGGTGACCGAGCTCGCCCGCCCCCGTCCGGTCCCCGCGCAGCGGCGCGCCGCCGAGGACGAGGCCGGCGCCGAGCCCCGTACCGAGGTGGACGTAGGCGAAGGAGCCGGGTGCGGCGGGCCGCAGGGCGAGGCCGAGGGCGGCGGCGTTCGTGTCCTTGTCGAGGACGACGGCCAGCCCGAGGCGCCGGGCCAGCTCGTCCCGTACCGGATACCCGTCCCAGGAGGGGAAACCGGTCACGCGCCCGGGCACCCCGGCCCGGTGGTCCAGCGGCCCGGGCATGGCGAGGCCGACTCCGACGACGGGGGCGGGGGCCGGGGCGTCTCCCGGCCCGTCCGCCAGCAGCGCCCGGACCTCCTCCGTCACCGCGTCCAGGACCGCTTCCGCGCCCGCCCCCAGGTCCACCGGCCTGCGGCGTGACGCCACGACCGTGCCCGCGAGGTCCGTCAGGAGGGTCGTCAGCTCGTCGCGGTCGAGGTGGACACCGACCGCGTACCCGGCGGAGGGCACCAGGCGCAGGACCGTGCGGGGCTTGCCACCCGTCGAGGCGCGGTGGCCCGCCTCGGCGGCGAGGCCCTCGGCCCGGAGCCTGGCGGTGATCTTGCTGACGGCCTGCGGGGTGAGCCCGGTCCGCTCGGCCAGCTCCAGACGGCTGATCCCCGTCTCCCCCGCCGTCCGCAGCAGATCGAGCACGAGCGCCGCGTTGTGGCTGCGCAACGCCGGCACGTTCACGCCGCCAAGACCCCTCGCATACATCTGCTCCCTCTTCACGCCCCCATTGTCGCGGTCGCTTGCACTTTGGCAACAGCGTTGCTTAAGTGAGGCGCATGACTGGCACCGACCCCCGTACCCCGCGCACCCCCCTCCGCGTCGGACTCGTCGGCTACGGCCTCGCGGGCTCCGTCTTCCACGCCCCGCTCATCGCCGCCTCCGAGGACCTCGTCCTCGCCGCCGTCACCACCGGCAACCCCGAGCGGGCCGCCGAGGCCCGCGCCGCCCACCCGGGCGTACGGGTCGCGGCCGCCCCCGAGGAGCTGTGGGAGCGGGGGGCGGACGCGCTCGACCTGATCGTCGTCGCCTCCCCCAACAAGACGCACGTCCCGGTCGCCACCGCCGCCCTGGAGGCCGGCCTCCCGGTCGTCGTCGACAAGCCGCTCGCCGGGACCGCAGCCGAGGCGCGCGGCCTCGCGGCCCTCGCCGAGGAGCGGGGCCTGCTGCTCTCGGTCTTCCAGAACCGCCGCTGGGACAACGACTTCCTGACCCTCCGCCACCTCCTCGCCGAGGACGCGCTCGGCGAGGTCCAGCGCTTCGAGTCCCGCTTCGAGCGGTGGCGCCCGCAGCTCAAGGGCGGCTGGCGGGAGTCGGGCGCGCCCGAGGAGATCGGCGGGCTCCTCTACGACCTGGGCAGCCACGTCGTCGACCAGGCCCTCGTGCTCTTCGGCCCGGCGGTCTCCGTGTACGCCGAGTCGGACGTGCGCCGCCCGGGCGCCTCCGCCGACGACGACACCTTCCTCGCGGTCACGCACGCGAACGGGGTCCGCTCCCATCTGTACGTGAGCGCCACCACCGCCCAGCTCGGCCCCCGCTTCCGGGTGCTCGGGCAGCGCGCGGGCTTCGTGAAGTACGGGCTCGACCCGCAGGAGGCCGCTCTGCGCGAGGGGCTGCGACCGGTGCCCGGCACGGTCTGGGGCACGGAGCCGGAGCAGCTGTGGGGCCGGCTCGGCGCCGGGGAGTCCCCGGCGACCGGCGGCGGCACCCCGGTGCCGTCGCTGCCCGGCGACTACCCGGCGTACTACGCGGCCGTCGCCGCCGCCCTGCGCGGCACCGGCGAGAACCCGGTCACCGCACACGAGGCCGCCGCCGCGCTCGACGTCCTGGAGGCGGCGCGCCGGTCGGCCCGCGAGGGAATCACGGTGACCCTGTGAGCGAGATCCCCGAACTGGAGGCGCAGGAGGCCCGCCTGGTCCTCCCCCGCTTCACGTACGAGGACGCCTGGACGCTCGGCACCCTCCTCGTCGACCTGGCCCGGGAGCGCCGGGCGCCCGTCGCGATCGACATCCGGCGGGGCGCGCAGCAGCTGTTCCACTGCGCGCTGCCGGGGTCGAGCGCGGACAACGACGCCTGGATCGACCGGAAGCGGCGGGTCGTCGAGCGGTACGGCGTGAGCTCGTTCCTGGTCGGCGCCAGGTTCCGCGCGAAGGGGACGACGTTCGAGGCCTCCTCGCGCCTCGACCCCGACCGGTACGCCGCGCACGGCGGTTCGTTCCCGGTCGCGGTCGAGGGCGCGGGGGTGGTCGGCTCGGTCACGGTCTCGGGGCTGCCGCAGGCCGAGGACCACGCCCTGGTCGTCGAGGCGCTGGGGCTGCTGCTCAGCTCGTACGACTCCGGCGACGGCGGCGGCTGACGGTCACGAGGATCCCGCCGCCGAGGGCGAGTCCGACGGCGGTGACGCCCATGACGATCTTCCCCGTGCCGGCGCCGGTTTCGGGGAGCTCGCCGTTGGGGCCGTGGTTGCCGCCGGAGTCGCCGTAACCGCCGGTGTCACCGTGACCGCCGCTGTCACCGCCGCCCGAGTCCCCGCCGGTCGAACCACCGGTCCAGCCACCGGTCGAACCGCCCGTCGAGCCGCCGGTGGTGGGGTCGGTGGGTGTGGGGGTCGGGTCGGTCGGCGTGGGGGTCGGATCCGTCGGGGTCGGCGTCGGATCGGTCGGCGTCGGGGTGGGGTCGGTCGGGGTCGGCGTCGGCGTGGGATCCGTCGGGGTCGGGGTCGGATCGGTCGGCGTCGGCGTGGGATCCGTCGGCGTCGGGGTCGGGTCGGTAGGGGTCGGGGTCGGCGTGGGATCCGTGCAGTTCGGAAGGTCGCCGTTGAACGGGTAGGCGTGCATCTCCTGGCCACCGCCGCCGGTGGCCTCCGAGGAGTGCGTCAGGTTCCCGGTGGTGAAGAAGCGGCCGTTCGTGCCCGGCATCGTGATCGTCGCCGTACTGGCCTGGTTGCCGATGAGCACGCTGCCCGCGAACTGGGCGGTGCCCTCGAACGTGATCGCCGTCGCGTCCGGGAAGTTCCACAGGACGCGGTCGCGCAGTCCGTCCGGCAACCCGGCGATGTAGGTGTCGACGGTGCGGTCCGCGCCGAGGACGTTGACGAGGACGGTCGCGTCGTCCGGGATGCCTGCGAAGGTGATGCCCTGCTGCCCGCCGCTCGCCGACTCCAGGTCGAAGTCGACGGTGAAGACCTGGAGCGCCGAGGTGCCGTCGCCGGTGAAGAGGGTCTCGGTGCCGTTGTTCTCGGCGGTGCCGGTGGGGGTGCGGGAGGCGCCGTCCACGTAGGCGTAGCACTGGCTCGCGTCGGTGAGCTGCCCCCGGAGGGCGGTGTACCGGTCGGCGGCCGCGGTGTCGTGGACCGGGGCGGGGGTCACCGTCCCGGAGAGCACGCCCCCGTACCGTACGACGCCCTTGACGTCGCCCTCCTCGGCGAGAAGGCTCTGGCCGGAGGCCACCGTGAGGTCCTTGCCGACGGTGAGGAAGTCGGTGCCGTCGTCGGGCGGGATGCGTGAGCCGGCGCCGACGATGCCGACGTTGTAGACGCTGGAGACGCCGGCACGCTTGTTCTGGTCGAAGCCCCCGAGGACGACGACCTTGCCCTCGGCCTCGGCCGCGGCCTCACGGACGAGGAAGTCGCCCCCCACGAAGATGTTGATGTTGTTGTCGCGGTAGACGACGGCGCCGCTGTTGATGCCGGGGTAGCCGTCGGGCGGGCACTTGCCCGGCAGGCAGGGGCCGAGGCCGCCGGGGAGCGGATCGGCGAAGCCGTTGACGGCCAGCGCACCGACCAGGGCGGTGGCTCCGACCGTGGCGGCGGCGATGACGGCGAGGCGGCGCCGGGCGGGCCGCCGATCATGCGTGATTTGTTCCATATGCCGCAATATGCAAAAAGGATGATGAAATGGCGACGTCCCACGCGGGACGCCGCCGATTTCACGCCTTCACAGGGCGGATCGCCCGGAGTGCGGACCGCCCGGAGTCCGGGATGCCCGGAGTCCGGGATGCCCGGAATACGGACCGCCCGGAGTCAGGCGCCCTTGAGTTCCTGCCGCTGCCGACCGAGCCCCTCGACCTCCAGCTCGACGACGTCGCCGGGGCGCAGGTACGGCTTGGGCTCCGGCTGCCCCATGGCGACGCCTGCGGGCGTGCCGGTGTTGATGATGTCGCCGGGGTACAGGGTCATGAACCGGCTGACGTACCGGACGACTTCCGCGACCGGGAAGATCTGGTCGGAGGTGTGACCGTCCTGCTTGAGTTCGCCGTTGACCCAGAGGCGGAGGGAGAGGGCCTGCGGGTCCGGCACCTCGTCGGCGGTGACGAGCCAGGGGCCGAGCGGGTTGAAGGTCTCGCAGTTCTTGCCCTTGTCCCAGGTGCCGCCGCGCTCGATCTGCCACTCGCGCTCGGAGACGTCGTGGGCGACCGCGTAGCCGGCGACGTGCGCGAGGGCCTGCTCGTCGGTCTCCAGGTAGCGGGCGGTGCGGCCGATGACGATCGCGAGCTCCACCTCCCAGTCGGTCTTCACCGAGCCGCGCGGTACGAGCACGGTGTCGTCCGGGCCGACGACGGTGTCGGCGGCCTTGAGGAAGACGACGGGCTCGGCGGGGGTGGCCGCGCCGATCTCGGCGGCGTGGCCGTGGTAGTTCAGCCCGATGCACACGACCTTGCCGATCCGGCCGAGCGGCGGGCCGACGCGCAGCCCGGCGGCGTCGAGCGCGGGCAGCACGCCGGCCCCGGCCGCGGCCCGGATCCGGTCGAGCGCGGAGGCGTCGGCGAGCAGACTGCCGTCGATGTCGTCGACCAGCGCGGACAGGTCGCGGAGCGTTCCGTCCTGGTCGAGCAGGGCGGGACGCTCGGCTCCCGGTGGGCCGACACGCAGCAGCTTCATGGTCTTCTCCCTGTGGTCGAGGTGGGCCCGGGAAGGGCCCTGATGTGCCCCGGCCGATGGAGTGCGGCCATCGGAGGATTGGTCGATCCTCCAAGAGAACGGGTCACTCTGCAAGACCCCGTTCACGCACTGGACCCTTACGCATGAGTAGCAAGGGCCTCGGGCGCCTCCTTCTCCCGGAAGAGGAGGGCCCGCTCGACGGCGCTCCAGGTGGTGCTGGTGACGATGTAGAGGGCGGCGGCGAGGGGGACGACGGCGACCGTGATGAGGGTGGCGAAGGAGAGCAGCGGCATCACCTTGGCGATCGCGCCCGCGCCGGGCGTGGGCTGCCCCAGGTCGAGGGGCTGGGCCGCGAGCTGCTGCTTGGTACGGCGGTAGGTGAAGGCGGCCACGGCGGTGACGATCGCGAAGAGGACGAGATAGACCCGCCCCGCCGGTCCGAGGACACCGCCGTGGGCGAGGGCATCGGCCCAGTGGTCGCCGAGCGGGGCGGCGAAGAGCGTGTGTCCGGCCATGCGGTCGCCGGAGAACAGGTGGTACATGAGGAAGAACGCGGGTGCCTGGAGGAGGCTGGGCAGGATGCCGGCGAAGGGCGAGACCTTCTCCTTGGCGTGCAGCTCCAGGACCGCCTTCTGGAGTCGCTCGGGGTTCTTGGCGTGCTTCTTGCGAAGGGCGGCGAGCTGCGGGGCGATCCGGGTGCGGGCCTTCTGACCGCGGGCCGCCGCCCGGGACAGCGGGTGGATCGCGAGGCGTACGAGCATCGTGAAGAGGACGATCGCGGCCGCCGTGGCGGTGGTGGCGAAGAGCGGCTGGAGCAGGTCGGCGAGCCGCTCGACCAGGGAAGCGAAAACGGACAAGGGAGCCCTCCGTGGGGTCTCGTCGTGCCGGGAGAGATTCGGGTCTCGGCATGACGGATCCGCGTGAGGACCTTCCGGTGTGCGTGGGCTCCGGTGCGGGCTCCCTACGCGGCCGTCGGGAGGGGACGGCCGGGAGCTCGGGGTCTGCGGCGGCCCGCGGCGTCGGGATCGCGCTGCGGCAGGAAGGCGGTGCGCCGCTCGCGGTCGCGTATCGCCGTACGGACGCGGGTGGAGGGGACGACCGGGGCCGTACGGGCGCCGATCAGGCCGCAGACGACGGTGGTCGCGGCGAGGACGACGGCGGCGGAGACGCTCGCACCGTCGGAGAGGAGCAGGTCGGCGAGGGCGACGAGGAAGAAGAGCGGCGCGAGCACGCGCAGGAGCAGGGTCCTGACGGTCATCCCCACCACCCCTCTCGCTCTTCGTTCTCCCGACTGCCGTCCGGCCGTCGTCTCACCCTGAGGACGCACGGGGTCGATCAGGAGTTCCCGACGTCCGAGGGGACCACGGGAACGAGGAGTCGCCGGGGTCGCAGCAGGGCGCGGCCGACCGGATCCGCGGGGTCCCGGTCGAGCCCGGCGCCGGGCCGCATCTCGACGTCGGCGGGCGGCACGGGGACGCGGCAGGCGGGGCATTCGCCGTACGGGCCGAGTTCGGTGCCGCAGTCGGCGTGGTGGAAGTGGCGTACCGGTACGGCTCCGGCGGCCTCGGCGAGGCCCCAGGCGCCGAGCGCGCGCAGGACGGGCCAGAGGGCGAGGCCGCGCTCGGTGAGCACGTACTCGTCGCGCGGGGGCGACTCCTGGTAGCGGCGCCGGTCGAGGACGCCGGCCTCGACGAGGGCCTGGAGGCGGGCTGCGAGGACGGCACGGGGGATGCCGAGGTGGACGAGGAAGTCGTTGTAGCGGCGGACGCCGTAGAAGGCGTCACGGACGACGAGGAGGGTCCAGCGCTCGCCGACGACTTCAAGGGCGCGCGCGATGGAGCACTGCTGGTGGACGTAGTCCTTGCCGAGAGCCATGGAACTCATCGTACCCATTCAAGGTTCGGTGAACGAACCCAGCTGCTAGCTTGGGTTCATTCACCGAACCCACAAGGCCTCGGTGACTCACGGACATACGGACTCACGGACTCACGGACTCACCGGCGGAGGTCCCAGCCATGCCCCAGCTCACCACCACCACCCGCACCCGCACTCCCTCCCCCGCACGCGCGCGTGCCCCCCGTCCCTCGACCGCGCTCGCCGTCACCGGCGCCGCCACGGCCGTCGCGCTGATGAACTACACGGCCCCGATGCTCACGCTCCCCGAGACGGCCGCCGCCTTCGGGACGCCGGCCTCGGCCCGGGCCTGGCTGCTCAACGGCACGCCGCTCGGCCTCGCCGTCCTCCTCCTGGTGGCCGGCGGCCTCGCCGACGCGCACGGGCGGCGCCGGGTCTTCCTCCTCGGCACCCTCGCCCTCGGCGTCACCACCGGCCTCGGAGCCTTCGCCGACTCCACGCTCACCTTCACTCTGGCGCGGATCGCCCAGGGCGCGGCGAGCGCGGCCGTCCTCGCGGGCAGTCTGGGCCTGCTGGCCGACGCGTACCCCTCGGGCCGCGACCGGATCAGGGCCACCGGGATCTGGGGCGCGTCGGTGAGCGGCGGCATCGCTCTCGGCCCACTGCTCGCGGGCGCGCTGAGCCTCGTGGACTGGCGCCTGGCGTACGAGGTGCTGGGGCTCGCCGCCCTGGCGATCGCGGCGACGGGCGCGCGCACGCTCGGCCCGGACGCGACACGGGGGCCACGACAGACGCGCCCGGACCTCCCCGGCGCCCTCACGCTCGGAGCGGCCCTGGCGTCACTCCTCACCGCGCTCACCCTCGGCCGGGACGGCTGGCTGCGGGCGCCGGTGGGCCTCCTGCTCCTGGCGGCCGTCGGGCTGACGGCGGCCTTCGTGGCGGTCGAACACCGGAGCCGTACGCCCATGGTCGACCCGGCGCTCCTACGCCGGCCCGCGTTCCTGGCGTCGACGCTCGGGGCGCTGTTCACGGGCCTGGCGGTGATCGGCCTGTTCAGCGTGGTGCCCACACTGCTCCAGAGCGGGGCGGGGATGTCGCCGCTGGGGGCGGCCTGGCTGTTCGTGCTCTGGTCGGGCACCGCGTTCGCGGTGGCGCTCCAGGCGCGCCGCCTGGCGGGCCGGCTGTCCGCCGCGTACCAACTGACCGTGGGCTTCACCCTGTCGGCGGCGGGCGTCCTGGCCCTGCTGGGCGGCCTGGAAGGCCCCTGGCCGCGTCTCCTCCCGGGCCTGCTCGTGGCGGGCGCGGGCAGCGGTCTGCTGAACGCGGCGCTGCCCCGCCTCGCCGTCGACTCCGTACCGCCGGAGCGGGCGGCGATGGGTTCGGGCGCCAACAACACGGCCCGCTACATCGGTTCGTCGGCGGGAGTGGCCCTGACGCTGGCACTGACGACGACGGGCCCGGACACGGCGCTCGCGGTCTCGGCGGGCCTGTCCCTGACCGGCGCCGCGCTCACCCTCGTCCTGGGGAGACGGCCGAGATGAGCTTCGCCCAGACGACGAGCCGGTAGGCGCTGCTGAACTCGGGCGTGCAGGTCGTGAGGGTGAGATAGGAACCGGGGCCGGAGTACCCGTAGGAGGGCTTGACGAGGGACCGCGGAACGGCCCGGATGACGCCGACGTCACGGGGAGCGGTCTGCGGCAGGACCTGGTCGACGCGGTAGGTGTACGTACGCTCCCGGGTCCGCACGGTGATGCGGTCGCCCTCGCGGAGCCGGTTGATGTACCGGAAGGGCTCGCCGTGGGTGTTGCGGTGCCCGGCGAGCGCGAAGTTCCCGGGGAGGCCGGGGCCGGCGGTGCCGGGGTAGTGGCCGACGTACCCCTTGTCGAGGACGGACCGCTTGGAGACGCCGTGGGCGACGGGGGCGGTGAGCCCGAGGCGGGGGATACGGAGGACGGCGAAGGCGCGGGAGTCGGCGGCGGGCGGGGTGAACGACGAGGAGGGGGCGGCGGACGAGGACGAAGCGCCGGCCCCCCGAGAAGGCCCACCGCCCTCCCCGACGACATCCCCGGGCTCCCCGGGCTCCCCGGCGAGGTCCTCAGGCTCAGCCGTCACATCAGCCACCTCGGCCGCATCGCCCGCATCGTTCACATCGTTCACGGGGGGAGAGATCTCCCACTCCCGCTCCAGAACGCTCACCTGCTCACGGGCCTCGGCACGGGCCTGCTGGTTGGTCCACCAGAGCTGGTGCACGACGAGGAGAAGCACGAGAACCCCGCAGGTGACGACGGTCTCGGCACACACCCACAGCACGCGGGCACCCGTACGACGCCGCCCACGCGCCTGGACGACGACCGGCACTCGCTCCCGCACCCTGCCCCGCACGCGGGGCACGATAAGCGCTGAGGCGCCAACTCTCCAGGCCCGTACAGCAGTACGGTGAAGACATGCGCCCCGACACTCCTGCCGCCCACACCGCCGAAGCCGAGCGCCTGCTGCGCACCGCCGCGCAGTACCCCGGAGACCAGGAACCCCTCTACCTCCAGGCCGCGGCCCACCGGGAACTGGCGGGCGACCGCCCGGGCGCGACGGCCCTCTACGACACGCTCCTCTCCTCTTCCCCCGCGAACCCCCACCTGATCAGGGCGCTGAAGGCGGCGAACCTCTGGGAGTACGGCCACGAGGCCGAGGCCCGGGCGATCATCGACGGCGTCCGGCGCGCCCAGCCGGCGGACGCGGCGGCCTGGGAGATCACGGCGGAGACGCTGGAGGCGCACGACGAACTGGAGGCGGCGGAGTCCACCCTGACGGAGGCGGCGAGCCTCCTGGTCTCCTCCGCGGACCTCCCCCACGCCACCCAGTCCCTGATCACGACCCGCCACAGGATCCGCAGGATGCTGGCACTCCCCCACGACGACTGGGACACCCTGGCGGACCGGCTCCACACGGCGGCGGTCCCCCTGGACGAGCTCCACGACCCGAAGCGCCTCTGGTCGCTGGGCTCCTCCGACCCGGCGGAACTCCAGGCCGAGATCGCCCGCCTCCGCTCGGAACTGGGCACCTACCGCACGGCCCTCTCACGCCCCTTCCCGGTCGCGGTCCTGCACTGGCCGGAAGCGGAACTCGACGAGCTTCTGGCGGCGTACCCGGAACTGGAAGCCGAGTACCCCACGTACCGAGCCCACCTCACCGACATCGAGGCCTCCCTCCGCGAACTGTCCCAGGCGGGCACCCCCAACCTGGGCATCGTCCGAGCGACGGTCCCCTCCTACGAAGCCTTCGCCGCCTCGGAATCCACGCCTCCGTCGAACGCGGACCTGCTCCCCCAGTACGCGACGACCTTGGCGGCCCGAGGCCGCGCAACGGCCTGGCCGCCGGCCCGCGACGCGGCTTGCTGGTGCGGCCCGGAGGCTACGTACACGGAGTGCCACGGGGATATCACCGCCCCCTAATCGCGAACGCGTCCGCAACATGTCTGTGACGGCTGATACCAATGGGGAGGTCGATCAGGGAGGGGAAGACGATGAGCGAGCTGTCCGACGCCGGCGAGCCGATCACGGGTCTCTATGAGCAGTTGATGACGCTTCGACTCGAAGAACAGCTCAAGACGCTAACGGGTCGAGGTTGGCATGCGATCGAGGATGCCGTCGGCCCCGAGTCCTCCCCGCGAGTCCTGGCGCAGCACGTGTCCGACACTGTGCGTCGCATCCTCCTCGGTCTACCTCAAGCGGATCGCGTGCATGCGGCGAACCACATCCTCGAATCCATGAACACGATCGAGGGCGCCCGTGAATGGGTCGACCTCATTGCCGAGGGTCCGCGCCAGCTCCTTGCCATAGCGGAAAAGGAAGCCCAGGGCGTCTACCGCATCCGTCCTGCGACCCCCCTGGCAGAGACCGCGCTCATTACCAACGCGCCGGAAGATCCCAGCCTGGGGTTCGAACTGCGAGCGGAGCTCGCGACCGCTGACCAGGTAGACCTCCTCTGCGCCTTTGTGAAATGGCACGGCCTCCGAGTCATAGAACAGTCGTTGGAGGCAGCCCATGCGCGGGGTGTTCCCATACGCGTCATCACGACCACCTACATCGGTGCGACGGAGCGCCAGGCGCTCGACCGCCTGGTTCAGCGCTTCAACGCAGAGGTGAAGGTCAACTACGAGCTCCGCTCGACACGGTTGCATGCGAAGGCGTGGCTCTTCCGACGGAACAGCGGCTACGACACCGCGTACGTCGGTAGCTCCAACCTCTCCAAGGCAGCTCTCCTCGACGGGCTGGAGTGGAACGTTCGACTGTCGTCTGTCGCGACCCCAGACGTCATCCGTAAGTTCGAAGCGACCTTCGATGCCTACTGGAGCGACCCTTCCTTCGAGACATACGACCCCGACCGCGACGCGGCCCGCCTCAGCGAGGCGCTCCAGGTAGCGGGCCAGGGCAAGGGGGCAGCGGCAGATCAGCGGATCACGCTGTCAGGCCTTGAGGTACGGCCGTACCCGCATCAGCGGGACATGCTGGAACGGCTCCAGGTGGAGCGAGAGGTGCACGACCGTCACCGCAATCTTCTCGTGGCAGCGACCGGCACAGGCAAGACGGTCATGGCAGCGCTGGACTACAAGCGCCTTCGGCAGCAGCACGGCCGCGATCTGCGGTTGCTGTTCGTTGCCCACCGGCAGGAGATCCTGCGCCAGTCACTACGCACGTACCAGGACGTGCTCGTGGACGCGAACTTCGGGGAGGAGCTACACAGCGGGATCGCGCCTACAGAGTGGCGGCACGTCTTCGCGAGCGTGCAGTCTCTGAATCCGCAGCGGTTGGAGCAGTTGTCTCCCGACCAGTTCGACATCATCGTCATCGATGAGTTCCACCATGGCGTCTCCGCGACCTACCGGAAGATCATCAACCACTTCCGCCCGCTGGAGTTCTTGGGGCTCACGGCAACCCCAGAGCGCATGGACGGCCGCAACGTCCAGGACGAGTTCTTCGACGGCCGTATCGCAGCGGAGATGCGACTGTGGGAAGCGCTGGAGAACGACCTGCTGAGCCCCTTCCACTACTTCGGGATCACCGACAACACCGACATGAGCGCGGTGAGCTGGAAGCGCGGGGCCTACGACTCATCGGCTCTCAGCGATCTCTTCACGGGCAATAACGCCAGGGCGCGACTCGTCGTTCAGGCCGTCCAAGACAAGGTGGCAAACCCGGGAGCCATGCGCGCTCTTGGGTTCTGTGTCTCCGTAGCCCATGCCACGTTCATGGCAGAATTCTTCCGCCGCGCTGGCCTCAAGGCTGTTGCCCTCTCGGGTGAGACCCCCCAGGACGAGCGGAAGACCGCACTGGCTGCCCTTCGCGCCGGCGACATCCAAGTGATCTTCTCGGTTGACCTCTTCAACGAGGGTCTGGACATCCCGGACGTCGACACCCTCCTCATGCTGCGCCCGACCTCCAGCGCCACGGTCTTCCTCCAGCAGCTGGGCAGGGGCCTGCGCCGCACGGAGAACAAGGCGGTGCTCACCGTGCTGGACTTCATCGGGCAACACCGCAAGGAGTTCCGTTTCGAGGAGCAGTTCCGCGCACTGACGAACCTGACGAGGAACCGCCTGCTCGCGAGCATCGAGAACGGCTTCCCCCAGCTGCCGTCCGGCTGCCAAATCATCCTTGAGTCCAAGGCCAAGGACCTGATCATCGACAACATCCGCAGCCAGATCAGCGTCAACGTCACGCAGCTCGCGCAGGAGGTCAAGCGGTACGGGACGTCACAGCTCGCGGCGTACCTTGAGGAGAGCGGTCGTGAGCTGAAAGAGATCTACCGCGGCAACGGCAACTCCTGGACGCGTCTGCTCCGTCGCTCTGGGCTGCTACCGAAGGACGTACCGGAGGGCGAGGAAGCGCTCCTCAAGCGCATCCCTGCCTTCCACCACTCTGACGACCCTGAGCGAATCGCCGCCTACTCCAAGATCGTCGAGGACGACGCCCCTCGCTACAGCGAGCTGAGCGAGCGCGATCAAGCCTTCGCGCGCATGCTCTACTTCTCACTGTGGCCGCTCAGCGGATTTGCAAGCTACGAAGAGGGCATGGAATCCCTTCGCCCGCAGCAGGACTTCCGAAGCGAACTCCGTCAGGTACTGGCGTACGCCCTAGACCGGCTCGACCACGTCCCGATCCGCCTGACCGGCCCGCTCGCCGGCCTCCCCCTGACGGTCCACGCCTCCTATAGCCGCGAGGAAATCCTCCCTTCCTTGGGGCAAGCCCACGTCAACCGTGACCTCCCTGGGATCTTCCGCGAGGGCGTGAAGTGGTGCCAGAACATCACAACCGATGCTCTGTTCATCACCCTCGAAAAGGATGAGAAGGATTTCTCTCCCCAAACTCGCTATCACGACTACGCATTGAACGAGTTCCGGTTCCACTGGGAGTCCCAGAACCGAACCTCGGATACCTCAGCGACAGGCCGCCGCTACCAGAGCCACAAGGCAGAGGGGTCTCACATCCTCCTCTTCGTCCGCCGCTACAAGAAGACCGACATCGGCGGCCCCCAGCCCTGGATGCTCCTGGGCCCCGCCGAGTACGTCGAACACAAGGGCAGCAAGCCGATGGGGATCACCTGGCAGTTGCACCATGAGATCCCCGCGGACGTGTGGACCTACTCGTCGATCGCCGCCAGCACCTGAGAAGCCACACGGCCACACATGCCTGAAGAGGGGATCGGCGGCCCGCCGATCCCCGTCACTCGCCCCCGCCAGCGGGCTCTGTCACCGTCAGCTTCTCGGGGTCCTCGGCCTCCCAAGTGTCGCCCCCGCCCCAGACATGGCGCAGGACGTAGACAGAGCCCCCTCGGACGTCGGTCACGATGGCCTTCCTGTTGGTGGCCTCGTCGCGTACCTGATCGCCCACCCAAGGCTTCCCGTCCTTCACGCTTCCTCCTCCTTCAATTCGGCCCAGACCTGCTTGCCCCACCGGTACAACTCGGTGCCCCACTCCTCCGCGAGCGTGTCGATCAAGATCAGGCCTCGACCTCGGAGTTGGTCATCCCTGAGGCCCTCCGCTCGGAGGATCGGAATGGTCCTGGAGCGGTCGACCACGCCCACGCGGACCCCTCTCGCGGAGGATCGGGAGACGATCACCCGGATCGATGGGAGCCGGCCGTGGTCGACCGCGTTGGAGACCAGCTCAGTGATCACGAGCGTGGCGTCCTCGGTCAACGCGTCCAGTCCCCAGACAGTCAGCGCCGTTCGGACCAGACGGCGGGCGACTCCCGCGCTCCGCGCCTCGCGCGGAAGGGTCTGTGAGTAGGCGGGGTGACCCGTAGGACGAGACGTGACACCCGCATCTGCGAGGACGCCGATGGGAGGGGGTGCAGGCTGCTCGCGTCCTCGCGTGTCTTTATCGCCACGGCGCTCAGCTGCACCCTGTTCGGGACGCGGAGGGACGGAGGTCGATGTCACGAATGGCGACACCACGGCCGCTTGGCCCCCCTCATCACCCACGTGGCTGAAAGTCACCAGTTGCCCTCCCGTCGTTGCCGGTTGGTGGTTTCGTGTTCTCTCAGCGAACCGTGATTCGCGGTGGGCGGGCATCCCCGTTCGGGCCTCGATGCCGTCAAACCCGTCAAAGATTGTTCTCTTGTGAACAGGGGCGCAGTATGGCGCGCAGGAACGACGAACTGGCTGCGGTGATCGCGGAGACAGGCTGGTCGCAGCCCGTGGTGGCCGCCGCGATGGTTCGGGTCGCGGCGGAGGCCGGAGCCGACGAACTTCTCAGCGTCAAGCGCTCGCACATCGCCATGTGGGTCGCTGGCACTCGGCCCCGAGGTCGAGCAGCCGACATTCTGCGGGAAACTCTGTCTCGGCGGTTGGGACGTCCCCTCACGCTCACCGAGCTCGGCCTCGCGGGGAACGCCTCGGATTCGGGCAGCGGGCCCGACTGGGACACCGACACGCTGACCGCGCTGGTCGACCTGGGGAGAAAAAGCATGGACCGCGAACGTCGCCGACTCCTCACCGGCACCGCCGCCTACTCCGTCGGCGGATTGGTCCTGCCCAGGGATCCATGGTGGGACGAAGCCCCTCAGCGGGCGCGCTCCCGCGCGGTCGGCCCGAACCGCAGAGTCGGCGAGACCGAGGTACGGGCCGTTCGCGAGATGACCGAGTTCTTCGCCCGCCGCGATCAACGGCACGGCGGTGTCGACGGTCGGTCTGCCCTCTACCAGTACATCGTCGACGACGTCGCCCGGTACGTCAGCGGAGTATTCAGTGGCGAGAACTCCCGCCGCGCTCTGTACTCGGCGGCAGCCGAGGCCGTGTACGTGGCCGGCTGGATGAGTTTTGACGCCTCCCAACACGAGCCCGCACGACGCTACTTCATCCTCGCGCTCAAACTGGCCGCCGAAGCCGACGACGCTCCCCTTGCCGGACACATCCTGCGGGCCATGGCCCATCAGGCCATAGACCTGGGACACGCCAGGGCGGCCTTGGACCTCGCAACCGCCTCCATCGAGCGCAAGAGATACGACGACGCCACCCCGCGTGAACGAGCTCTGATCGGTGTCGTACGTGCGCGGGCGCTCGCCGTCGACGGCCAGAAAAGCAGCGCTATCTCCGCGATCCACCAGGCCGAAACCGACCTCGACCAGGCGGCAGCGGGAGACGATGAGCCCCAGCGAGTCTGGTTCTTCCAGGAAGCGTCGCTCGCACATGAAACCGCCCGCACTCTGTGGGCCCTGGGCGACCTTGACGGCGCCTTGCGCCACTTCCGTACCAGCGTTCGGCACCGTAGGACGGACTCCTTCAGCCGAACCCACGCTGTCACGCTCGGCTACATGGGCACCGTCCAGGCTGGACAGGGCAAAATCGAGGCGGCGTGCCAGACCTGGTCCAGGGCCCTGGACGCCATGGAGGGCGTTCAGTCCGGCAGGACCCGGGAAGCGGTCGTCACCATGCGGACGACCCTGTCCCCGTTCCGCAGCCGCGGAATCCCCTCTGTCTCCGAGGTGGACGAGCGAGCCCGGGTCGCACTGCGACGAGTAACCTGACGGCGGCGAAGCCGCCGTACCCCACAAGTAGCGTTGCCAATAAGGAAGAAGGGCTGACTGTGCCTGCCCAGTTCATTGAGGTGCCGGTCATCGCTGACGTCGTCGGAGGCCACACCGGACGGCTCGACGACTTCAAGGGCGGCGTGGAATCGATCATCCGCCTGCGGCCGGAGTTCCCCATGGAGACTCTTCAAGGCATTGAGGAATTCTCCCACCTCCAGGTCACATGGTTCTTCAACCTCGGCTCCCCGGACGATGTCGCGCTGCATGCGCGCAGCCCCCGCGACAACCCCGCCTGGCCGGCAACCGGCACCTTCGTCCACCACAACCATCGACGCCCCGCCCGGCTGGCTACTTCCTTTCCGAGACTGCTCAAGGTCGACGGGCACGACCTGCACGTCGCGGACCTCGACGCCGACGACGGCACTCAGGTCCTCGATCTCGTGGCGGTGTTCCAGGAAATGCTTCCCCGTGGTCCCGTCACTCAGCCGACGTGGCCAGGCGAGATGCTCGCGCACTACTGGAGAGACGCCTCCGAACGCTGAGGCGAGGAACTGGCAGTCGGCAAGCGGCGAAGGCCACTGGACAAGTTCCCGGTGATGACTGACGAGTTGGTCCCTGACGGGATCGTGCTGAGCTGGTGACTCCTCCCCCTCCTGAAGGAGGGGGCTTCTCGCTATGCCTGGTTGGCGTTGCGACGGACCAGCCCGGCCCGTAGGACGTTCAGGGCGCCCACCGTGTCCGCGTGCGCCGTGTGGCCGCAGGACTGGCAGTGGAACTTCTCCTGTGTGGGCCGGTTCTCCTTGGCGGTGTGCCCGCATGCGGGGCACTGCCTGGAGGTGTTGCGGGGGTTCACAGCGATCACTTCCCGTCCGGCGCTTTCAGCCTTGGCGTACAAGATCGTCAGGAACACCCCCCATCCGGCATCGTTGATCGAGCGGTTGAGCCCGGCCTTCGCGGCGGCCCCGTTGGGCAGGAAACTGCCTGGTGTCTCAGGGTCGGGCTTCGGCTTGGGGACCATACTCATGTTGCTGATCTTGAGGTCCTCGTGGGCGATGAAGTCATGCGCGCGGACCAGATCCAAGGCGGTCTTGTGTGCGTGGTCGAGGCGCTGGCGGCGAGCCTTACGGTGCAGGGTGGCGACGCGTTCGACGGCCCGCCGGTGGTTGCCCGTACGCTTGTCACGGCACACACGGGGGAACCTGCTGAGGGCCTGCTGTGCGGTCTCCAGTTTCGCGGCGGCCGTGCGGCCGTGGCGGGGGTTGGGGACGAACTCGCCGTTGGAGCCGGCGAGGAAGTTGGCGATCCCGAGGTCGATACCGACCGCGGACCCGGTCGCGGGCAGCGGCTCGGGGGCCGCCTGCTCGGCAGTCAGGACGACATACCAGTGCTTTCCCTCGCGCTTGACGCTAACGGTCTTTACCTTGCCGATGACCGGCCGGTGCTGGTTGACCTTGACGTGCCCGACGCCTTGGAACCGCACGCGGGTGACGGGGTCGTGCGGGGTGGCATCCCAGCGGCAGCCGTCGCCGTCCTTGGGGAAGTCCACCGTGTCGAACCAGTTCACCCCGCGAAAGCGGGGATACCCCGGCGTGTCGCCGGACTTGATCCGGCGGAAGAACGCGGCGAACGCCTTGTCGAGTCGGCGCAAGGTGGCCTGCTGACTGGAGAACGACCAGCGGCCCTGCCGCTCCGGGTCGAAGGCCCGGATGTCCTTGAGTTGTGCAGACTGCGTCCCGTACTTGATGCTGGTCTTCGACGCGTGCCGGTAGGCGTCGCGGCGTTCCTGCAACGCCCCGTTGTAGAGGGAGCAGTGGTCGCGCAGCATCTCGCCGAGGGCGATCGCCTGGCCCACGGTGGGCCGCATCAGGAACTTGTACGCACGAATCACCCGAACCACCCCCCTCCAACAGCCACAACCACCGTAGAACAGGCCATTGACAGCAATGGCTCTCCTGGCGACAACTCGCCACCCCGGAAACACACCCGGCAAAACCGTTCCTCCCGCTGTCTGCGGGCCGAGCACACCGGACGGATCAACCGGATCGACATGGGACTCGGCGTTCTGGTCCCGCTCCTCCTTCGCAGGATCCTGCGAAGGAGGAGCCACTGACCGTGATCCGGTCAGTACACCGAAGCCCAGAAGCGGCCCGTTTGACCGTCACGACGCCGCGCAGTGAACTCCGCAGCTGCGCGGCTCCGGGCCGGGGATGCGTTTCCCTCCCCGGCTGAAGCCGGGGATACCCACGCGAGATCAAGGATGGAGGAGCGGACGCTCGGCGAGGTCTCCGAGGAATGCCGGCGGCGCCTGGTCACGCACTATGGCCCGGGAATCTCCGGCTGGCTCGACGCCGTGCCCACGCTGATGGAGCGCGCGGCGGAGCGCTGGAAGCTCACGCTCGGGGCGTACCACGACGCCGGACACGCCTCGGTGGTCGTCACGGCCGGAACCTTCGACGGACGTCCGCTGCTCCTCAAGGCGTGGGCCGATCCCACCCGTTTCCGCAACGAGGTCACCGCCTTACGCCTGTGGGCGGGTGGGCCGACGGCGGGCGTCGTCGAGGCGGCGGACGACCTGGCCGTGGCGGCCCTGGAGATGGTCGGAGGCCGGCCCGGTGGTGGTGAGCGACCGCCTCGCGAGCTTCCTACCGTGGCCGCAGCTCTCCAGGGCCTCCACACCTTCGGCCGCCGTCGGCGCCGGCTGCGTGAGCTTCCTTCCCTGACCGCGTACCTCCACCAGGAGGTACGCCCCCGGGTGCGGCGCCGACTGGAATCGGTCGACGTCGGCCCGTGGCAGGGGCATGTGGACGCGGCCCTCCCGTCCCTCGTGGCCCTGGAGAAGGACTCCGCTCGGTCCACCGTCCTGCACGCGGATCTCTACCGCGAGAACGTGCTCTTCGACTGGCTGGGCCACCCCCGCCTGATCGATCCCCTCCCGATGGTGGGCGACGCGGCCTTCGACTGGGCCTTCTGGACCGTGTACTACGACCTCGGACACGGCACAGACGCTCGCTTGGCCGCAGCGGCCCGGGTCTCCCGTATCCCCGTGCCCGTCCTGGCGCCATGGTGCAGGGCCCTGGCCCTGGACGGCCTGCTCTTCTACCTCGACACCGGTGATCCGCGCGCGCCGAGGATGGCCGACATCCTCGCATGGCTGTCGGCGCCGACCCCAAGGAACCGATCATGACGACGTACGTCCTCCGCCACGGACAGACGAACTACAGCCGGCGCTATCTCGTCAACGGCGATCCGACCAAGCCCATCCGCCTGAGCGATGAAGGCCGTCGGTCGCTGAACAAGGGATGGAGCAGCGTCCCCCTCCACAGCGTGAAAACGTGGCTGGCCAGCGAATTCCCCCGCGCCCAGCAGACCGCCAACCTCCTGATGGGGGTCCCCGGGCCGGAACTGATCATCGATCCTCGGCTGAACGAACTCGACTACGGGGAATTCGAGGGAAAACCGTTTCTGGAGTACGCCGTCTGGCTCGACGACCACGGCACCCACGAGCGCCCGCCCGGCGGGAGCGAGTCGCAGCGTGAGGGCATCCGCAGGATGCTCACCGGGGTGCTCGCGGCCCTGGAGCATCCCGGTCCACGCGTCCTGGTGGCCCATGGGCTGCTGGTCTCGGTGCTCCTGTGGCACCGTGACCGGGCTCCCGGCGAGGCCATGCCCCTGTTCTTTCCGGAGGCGCCGTACGTCGAGCCCTTCACGATCCCGGACATGGAGCTGCCGGAATTCATCGCAACGCTGATGAACGATCTTGAAACTGGCGTTCAGGACCGCACCGGCGGCTGGGGGATATTCCGGAACGGGGACGGCTCGGCGGTTGCTACCGTCGATTCCGTATCCCCATCCCACTCGCAGGATCAGAAGGATCTTCCTCATGCATGATGCCCGCGCCCTGATCGACATGGGTGCCGACGCGGTTCGTCGGCTCGCTCGTCGCGGTTACTCCCTGGACCTGTCCGAGCTGGAGTCCCTCCAGTCTCGTCGGAACCAGAACATCCGCTCGGCCGACGAGCTGCGGGCAGAGTCCAAGCGAGTGGCGAGCGAGGTCCAGCAGACGGCCAAGCAGGGCGGCGACATCAGCAAGCTCAAGGAGCGCGCCCGCGAGCTGAAGGACCAGATCCGCGAGATCGAGGCCGGCCAGGAAGGGATCGAGAGCCAGTTGCGCGACCTGCTCCTGAGCATCCCGAACCTGCCGGACGACTCGGCCCCCGACGGCGACTCCGAGGAGTTCGCTGTCGAGATCCGGCGCGTCGGCACTCCTCCCGCTTTCGCGTTCGAGCCGAAGGACCACGTTGATCTCGGCGAGGCCACCGGCCTCCTCGACTTCGGCAGGGCGACCAAGCTGTCCGGGCCGCGCTTCGCGGTCTCGCGCGGCGCCGGCGCCGCCCTGGAGCGGGCGCTGGCCACGCTTTTCCTCGACATCCACACCCGCCGCCACGGATACACCGAGTACGCGGTCCCCTACCTGGTCACCCGCAAGACCATGACCGGTACCGGTCAGCTGCCGAAGTTCGAGGAGGATCTGTTCAAGACCGGCGTCGCCGACCGTGAGCTCTTCCTCATCCCGACGGCCGAGGTCCCGCTGACCAACCTCTACGCCGACGAGATCATCCCGCCGGCCGAGCTGCCGCTGGCTATGACCGCCCACACCCCGTGCTTCCGCTCCGAGGCCGGCTCGTACGGCCGGGACACCCGCGGTCTGATCCGCCAGCACCAGTTCGCCAAGGTCGAGATGGTCAAGATCGTCGACCCGGAGACGGCGGACGCCGAGCTGGAGACGATGGTCGGCCACGCCGAGGCGTGCCTCAAGGAGCTCGGCCTCGCCTACCGGGTCATCAAGCTGCCCGCCGGCGACACGGGCTTCTCCGCCCAGCTCACGTACGACATCGAGGTCTGGATCCCGAGCCAGAGCACGTACCGGGAGATCTCCTCGGTCTCCAACTTCGGCACCTTCCAGGCCCGCCGGGCGAACATCCGGACTCGAGGCGAGGACGGCAAGCCCAAGCTCGTCGCCACCCTCAACGGCTCCGGCCTGCCCGTCGGCCGCACGCTGGCCGCGCTCCTCGAACAGTGCCAGCAGGAGGACGGCTCGCTCGTCCTTCCCGAATCCCTCTTCCCGTACCTCGGCTTCCGCCGTATCTCGGCGGACGGAACACCGGAGGCATAACGTGCTCGTCGGCGTCTGCGATTTCCCTGGTAGCTACGCCTTTCCGCCCGCCGGCTACGGCGGGATCGAACGATGGCTGTGGGCGGTCGCCGTAGGCGCCCGGGCCGCAGGCGCCGACGTACACCTCCTCGGGCCGGGCTGGCTCGCGGACCTGGAGAACGACTGGGTCCGCAAGCCGGTCCGCCTGGAGGACATCACCCCCGGATCGCTCGTCGAGCGCGCCGTCCGCGACACCAAGTACGACCTCCTGGTCGTCGGACACGAGTACCCCTCGCTGCCCGCCTGGACCCGAACCTGGAACGCGCTGGACTGCGACGTCGCCACCTTCCAGCACTCCCCGGTCTTCCAGCACACCACCACCGCCTTCGACGGCAGACGCTCCCGGCTGTACTGCTACTCGCCCGAGATGATCGAGCGGTACGCGGACCACCGGCCGATCCCCGAGCTGGCCGTACACCTCGGGCTTAACGAGGAGGAACCGCCGGCGACCGCTGGACGCGACCTCGTCTGGCTCGGCCGCGTCGACGCCGAGAAGGCCCCTCACCTGGCTGTCCGCGCCGCCCAGATCCTCGGCCGCCGCATCCGTGTCGTCGGCCCGGTCTTCGACCACGACTACGTCCGGAGCCACGCCCGCCTCTTCGACGCGGACCACGTCGAGTGGATCGGCGAACTCGGAGGGCCGGCCAAGACGGCCGCCATCCGCGACGGCTCCGTTTTCGTCTACACCTACGCCCGCACGTACGTGGAAGCCGGCGCCGCCGTCTTCGGCGAGTCCCTCCGCGCCGGCACCCCCATGGCTGCCCTCACCTGGCGCACGGGCACCTGCGCCGAGGCGGCCCTCTGCGACCAGACGGGCGCCATCACCGTCGTCGACCCGGACGAGGACGACGAGACCGCGGCTCAGCGACTCGCGCTCGCCATCGAGCAGGCGGGGACCCTCGACCACCGGCAGGTTCAGGAGATCGGCCAGCAGCGTTTCGACCCCGCCCGGCACTTCCTGGCGATGGCGTCCCGGTCGTGCTGACCCGCGCGACCGGCTCCGTCGGAGACGACCTGGCCCAGCGGATACCTGACGTACTGCGCGCCGCGTTAGGCCCTCACTGGGAGTTCACCGTCGACGGCCCTCACATCGAGATCGCTCACCCGCATCGCGGAACTCCCTACCGACCGCCCCGCAGGCCGCCCACGTGGCGGGAGCTGCTCGACTCCCTGGAGCTCGGCTTCGCGCGGGACGGCGCCCCTCGCGACGTCTGCCTCCCTCTGCGTTGGGGGCGCGAGACCGAGCTGACCATCTCCGCCGTCCAGGCGCTCGACCCGCTCCTCAAAGACGGCCAACTCCGAACCCACCGAAGCGGATTCATCCCTCAACCGGTCGTCCGCTTCACAGGCCACCGAGACGCCGCAGGTGAGCTGAAGGACGGCTTTCTGACCTCCTTCGTCAACATCTCCCGGGTCCAGCCCATACAGAGCATGGACGAGTACGGCGCCATCCTCGACGGCTGGCTCACCGTCCTCTCCCAGATCGGCTTCCACGCCCGCCACCTGAGCATCTACGGCACGCTCACTCCATGGCGCCGACGGCAGGTCGAAGGGATCACACTGCGATTCCGGCACCTCGACCTCACGCTCGGCGACATCGTCCTGCTGTGGAACACCGCCCACCCCCACCGTCTGGCCGTCGACCTCGGCACCGGACTGGAGCGCCTTGCTTGGGCTCGCACACGCGCCGACTGGAGCACGCTCGTCTACGGCCCGTTCAGTGAAGGAGTACCCGCTAGAACTTTGGATGCGGTCCGCACGGCCACCCTCCTCGTCGGAAACGGAATTCTCCCGGCCTCACGCGGAGCTGGTCAGGCAACTCGAAGGGTGATCAGAGCGATCGATGCCCAGGCGGCCCGCCTGGGTGTGAGCGCCCTGGCACGATTCGCGTATCCCTTCTGGGATCTCTTCAGTCCGTTGAGTCTGCCGTGGCCGCAAGTCGTACTAGCTATCGACGGCGAGCTTGCCAGACTGAAGGCCCAGCAAGTCCGTCGAGAACTTCCCACTCATCAGCACGATCTCCTGGCTGTCCTGGAGGAGTAGACGTGACGCAGCAGAACGTGCAGGAGCGACCGGGCGTTGCCGCGGCAATCGTCGTCAGCGGCGGACGCGTGCTCATGGTCCGCCGCCGGGTCAGCGAGGGGAAGCTCTCCTGGCAGTTCCCGGCCGGTGAGGTCGAGCCCGGCGAGGCGCGCGAGGATGCCGCCGTGCGGGAGACCCAGGAGGAGACTGGGCTGACCGTGTCGGCTGTGAAGCTGCTCGGCGAGCGCGTTCACCCGAAGACGGGCCGGCTGATCTCGTACACGGCCTGCGAGGTGGTGGTCGGTACCGCGCATGTCGCGGATGCCGAGGAGCTGGCCGAGCTCGCTTGGGTCGCCCCTGGGGAGATCCCCCAGTACGTGCCTTACGGACTGTTTGAGCCGGTGCAGGACTACCTCGACGCCTGCATGGCCCGCGCTGAGGACCGGGGCAGCGGCCTCCAGCACCACATCTGACTTCGGGTTGGGGCAGCCCCTTCGAGTGGGCCTGCTTCGTGGGCTTCTGGTGGGACCGCCCTCTTTTCGAGAGCCGCTGGGGGCCCGGGCAGTATCCGGGGCCGGAGAGCGCCTGATGGGCCGGTGGGGTGAGGCTCGGCTCGTAGCGGGGGCGAGTGAGTCTCTTCCCTCGGCTCGGGGTGCGCGGCCGTTGAATAGGGCGGTAGGGCGAGGCCTAGCGGCGCACGCCCGCCGGGTGGTGGGGATTCAGGCCCCGCTGGTCAGTCTGGGTGGGGGAAGGGCCCCTCGTCGGAGCGCACTCCGGACGCGGGCCGCCCAGGTGGGCGCCATGTCGGCCTTGCGGCATCCTGCCGGTGCATGACCGGCGGTCGCGCGGCCTCACTCCCGGGCGTGGCGAGACATTCGTGCACTTCGATCACCGAGCGAGGACGAAATGACCGCCTTGCGGCTTTCTCGTCGCTCATTACCCGGAGTAGAGCGGAGTTAGGCATCTCTCCACCCACCCAGGGTGACCAGCCGGGCCTGAATCCCCACCACCCGGCGGCCGTTCGACGCTAAGCGTCGCCCGACTGCCCCATTCAACAACCGCGCACCCCGAACCAACCGAAAGCTCCCGCTCACCCCCGCTACGAGCCGAGCCCCCACCCACCGGCCCGCCAGGCGCCGTCCGACCCCGGATGCTGCCCGGGCCCCCGCGTGGCCACGCCCCCGGCCGCCCTCCGAGTGTGAAAAGGCGGCCTCCGGCGCCGGGTCAAGGGTGGCCGCAGGCCATCGGCGAAGCCGACGCGACCGACGGGAGCGCCCTTGACGCGGTGGTGGAGGCCGCCACACTCGGAAAGAGGGCGGCCCCACCAGAAACAGACCTGTCCCTCAGCCCCGTGCGCCCCTCGATAGGCTCGTATGCGCCGATACCTCACCGACTGAAAGGGCCTCCACCATGCCCCGCATCCCCTCCCCCGCCATAGCAGCCGCCGGGCTCGTCGGTGGATACGCCGTCGCCCGGTGGACCAAGAAGCGGCCGCTCGGTGGGGTCGTACTTGCCGGGGCCGGGGCTCTTGCCGCTCGGGAGTGGCAGCAGGCCGGTGGGGGCAAGGTGGCCGCCGGGCTCGCCACCGCCTACGTCGCCGCCTTCGCCGGGTCCCATCCGCTCGCCAAGAAGATCGGGGCCTGGCCCGCGGTGTTCTCCGTGGCCGGGGGCATGGCCGCCGCCTCCTGGGCCGTCACCCGCGACAAGGCCTGACGGCCCGGCCGTCAGCAGCGGCCAGGGCTGGGGCGGCGGGCCGTCACCCGCGACGAGGTCTCACGGCCCGGGCAAGGCCTGACGCCCAGGCCGTCAGCCCGGGGCCGAAGCGGCGGGCCCGGGCCCTCCCTGGAGCATCCCCGGGCCGAGCCCCGGGCCCCCCGGGCCGAGCCCCGGCTCCCCGCCCCTCACCCCCCCAGCGCATGGCTGAAGGTGTAGATCAGCAGGCCCGCCAGCGCGCCCACCACCGTGCCGTTGATGCGGATGAACTGGAGGTCGCGGCCGATGTTGGCCTCGATCTTCTTCGAGGTCTGGGTGGCGTCCCAGCCGGCGACCGTGTCCGTGATCAGGGACGTGATCTCGCCGCGGTACGTCGTGACCACGTACGCCGCCGCGTCCTCCGCCCAGCCCTCGACCTTCGACTGGAGGCGGGCGTCCGTCGACAGGCGCTTGCCCAGCGAGATCAGTGAGGCGCGGGCGCGCAGGCGGAGTTGGCTGCGGTCGTCATCGGCCGCCGCGATGATGAGGGTACGGATCGAGGACCAGGCCGAGGCGATGATGTCCTGGACCTCCGGGCGGGCCAGCAGGTCCGCCTTCAGGCGTTCGATGCGGGCCCTCGTGTCCGTGTCCGCCTGCAGGTCGGCCGCGAAGTCGGTGAGGAAGCGGTCGATCGCGCCGCGCGCCGGGTGGCCCGGCATGTCCCGCATCTCCGTCACGAAGCGGAGGAGCTCCTTGTAGACGCGCTCGCCGATGCGCTTGTCCACGAAACGGGGGGTCCAGCCCGGGGCCCCGCCCTGCACCGCGTCCATCACCGAGTCGCCGTGGGTGACCAGCCAGTCGTGGGCGCGGGTACACACCAGGTCGACCGCCCGGTGGTGGGCGCCGTCGGCGACGATCTTCTCCAGGGTCTTGCCGAGGCCCGGGGCGATCTCCGCCGACTCCGCCCGGCGCGTGATGGCCTCGCCCACGACCGCCTGGACGTCCGAGTCCCGGAGGACCGTCAGCGCCCCCCGCAGCGCCGTCGACGCCTCCGCCGTGACCCGGTCCGCGTGGGCCGGGTCCGCCAGCCACGCCCCCAGCCGGCCGCCGATGCCGAAGGCCTGCAGCCTGCCCCGTACGACATCCGCCGACAGGAAGTTCTCGCCCACGAACTGGCCCAGCGACGCGCCCAGCTGGTCCTTCTTCGTCGGGATGATCGCCGTGTGGGGGATGGGGAGTCCCAGCGGGCGGCGGAAGAGCGCCGTCACCGCGAACCAGTCGGCGAGCGCGCCCACCATGCCCGCCTCCGCCGCCGCCGCGACATAGCCCGTCCAGGGCCCCCAGCCCGCGTTCCGCGCCCAGGTCGCCAAGGCGTAGATCACCGCCACGGCGAGCAGCAGCGCCGTCGCCAGCGACTTCATGCGGCGGACGCCTCTGCTCTTCTCCTCGTCCGCCGCCGTGTACGAAAAACTCACCATGGGCCTGACCTCCTACATCAGGGACTCCCGGCGCTCTCTCCGAGTTCCCCCGTACATCTTCGCGATCACCGTCTCGATGTCGGGTTCCCGCACCGAGAGGTCGACGAGGGGGTACTTCGCCGCCACCGACGCCACCAGCGGGGCCGCCGAGGTCGTGGCCGGGAAGGCCAGCCATTGACGGGGGCCCTCCGACCGTACGAAGCGGGCTCCCGGCACGTCGGTGATCGGCGGCAGCTCGCGCTCCAGGTCCACCATCAGGAGCCGTTCGCTCTCGCCCACCGCGTGCAGGCCGGCCAACTCCCCGTCGTACATCAGGCGACCGTGGTCGATGACCATCACCCGTGAGCACAGCTGCTCGATGTCCGTGAGGTCGTGGGTGGTCAGAAGGACCGTCGTGCCCTGTGTGGTGTTCAGGTCGCTCAGGAACTCCCTCACCCTCGCCTTCGACACGACGTCCAGGCCGATCGTCGGCTCGTCCAGGTACAGCACCTCCGGGTCGTGGAGCAGCGCCGCCGCGATGTCGCCGCGCATCCGCTGCCCGAGGGACAGCTGCCGTACCGGTACGTCGAGCAGCTCGCCCAGCTCCAGGAGCTCCACACAGCGGTCGAGGTTCTCCCGGTAGCGGGCGTCGGGGATGCGGTACATCCGGTGCATCAGCCGGTACGAGTCCTTCAGCGGCAGGTCCCACCAGAGCGTCGTCCGCTGGCCGAAGACCACTCCTATCCGTTGCGCCAGGCGGGTGCGCTCACGCGAAGGATCGATGCCCGCGACCCTCAGCCGGCCGCCGCTGGGCGTGAGGATGCCGGTCAGCATCTTGATCGTCGTCGACTTCCCCGCGCCGTTGGGGCCGATGTAGCCGACCATCTCCCCGCGCTCGACGGTGAAGCTGATGCCGTCGACCGCCCGGACCTCCCTCCTCTCGCGGCGCAGGAGGCCCGCTCTCCGGCGGACCGTGAAGACCTTCTCCAGTGACTCCAGCTCGATGAAGGGCATGGTCGTTCAGCTTCCTGTCGATCGGTACGAACGGATTCCGGCCCGCCACGCGAGACCCGCCACCCCACAGCAGACCGCCGCCACCAGCGGCGAAGCGAACACCGCCCACTCCGGCACCCCCGCCGGAGCCGGCCGGTCGAGCACGTACAGCGCGGGCAGCCAGTTCACGAACGCCAGCGGTACGACGTACACGACCCCCCGCACCAGCTCCTGCGCGAAGATCGTCGGCGGGTACCCGAGCAGGGTGTTCCCGCCGTACGTGAACGAATTGGTCACCTCCGCCGCGTCCTGCACCCAGAACAGGGCCGACGCGCCCAGCACCATCACCGCCGCGAAGATCACCGCCCCGCAGACCAGCATCACCGGCAGGAGCACCACCTTCACCGGCGTCCACGCCACGTCCAGCAGGACCAGCGCCCACACCAGCACCAGCAGCCCCTGCGCCACCCGTCCGAACCGGCGCAGCGCGAACTTGTCCGCCGCGACCTGCGCGAGCAGCGGCGCCGGACGCATCAGGAACATGTCGAGCGAACCGTCCCTGACCCGCTTCCCCATCCGCTGGACCGAACCCATCGTCAGGTCCGCGATGCCGAAGGACGTGCCGGCCGTCCCGTACAGCAGCGCGACCTCCGCGAAGGAGAAGCCGCCCAGACCCTTCACCTGACCGAACATCAGCAGGATCACGACGAAGTCGAAGAGCGTCACGCAGAAGCTCGTGACGAGCGTCAGCGCGAACGACGAGCGGTACGTCATCGTCGACCGGATCCACATCCCGGCCACCATCCGGTACGTACGCCAGGACTCCCCCAGCACCCCGGAGCCGACGGTCTCAGCCACCCTGCACCACCACCTTCCGCGTCGCCGCCGCCTGCGCCACCCGGCCCGCCCCGAACAGCACCAGCGCCCAGCACCCCTGGAAGGCGTACGCCCCCGCCAGCGCCCCGGCGTCCTCGTACCTCCCCAGGTAGACATCGGCCGGCACCTGGAGCATCGACGCCCACGGCAGCACCCGCGCCACCTCGCCCAGCGCGCCCGGGAAGACGTTCAGCGGAAGCAGCATCCCCGAGAAGAACAGGCCGCCCAGCCAGGCCACCTGCAGCACACCCTGGCCGTCGAGCAGCCAGAACGCGCTCATCGCCACCAGGTACCAGATCGCGAAACTGACGACCGAACCCAGCACCACCGCCACCAGGAACGCGAGCCACGCCCCCGGCCCCGACGGCAGCGTGAAGTCGAAGACGAGCGCGCCCACCGCCATCGGGACGACCCCGCGGCCCAGCAACTGGTAGGCGGCGCGGCCCAGATTGGCCGAGAACCACCAGGTCTGGAGGTCGGCAGGACGGTAGAGGTCGACCGCGATGTCCCCGGTCCTGATCCGCTCGATCAGCTCGTCCTCGAAGCCACCGCCCATCAGCCCGCAGACGGTGATCAGCGCCTGCCCGATCCACACATAGGCGAGGGCGTCCTCCATGGAGTAGCCGCCGAGCTGCGGCCTTTCCGCCCAGAGCGCGATGTACGTGTACGACAGGATGAAGCCGAAGACGGTGTTGGTGAACACCCCCGCCGCCGTCGCCACCCGATACGTGGCATGGCGCCGGAAGCCACCCGCGGCCACCGTCGCGTACAGCCGCAGCATGCCGCTCCCCCTCCCCCGGCACCCAAAGCACCGGAAAAACGCCGAAGCGCCGAAAAACGCCGAAGCGCACGACCCTAGCGACCCCCGCATCCGCACCGCGACCCGATTTCCCGTCACGTTCGGGTCGCATTCAGGAGTTTCGCCACCTTCCGGGCAATATGAGGTGCCATGCCCCCTTCCTCCGGTACGAGCGACACCCCCCGGCCATCCCGACCGGGCTGGGAGCCGAGGGACCCCACCCTCTCCGCTCCACCCCCCACCGCGCCGAAGCGCCCCCGAGGCCTCCGACGCGTCCTGCGGATCCTGCTCGGCCTCACCCTGCTCGGCGCACTGCTCCTCGCCGGCGCCTTCACCGCCGGCTACCTCCTGGTGGACATCCCGCCCGCCAACGCCGCCGCCGTCGCCCAGTCGAACGTCTACCTCTACAGCGACGGCAGCCCCATCGCCCGCGACGGCGAGATCAACCGCGAGAACGTCCGGCTCGACCAGGTCCCCCTCGGCGTCCGCCAGGCCGTCCTCGCCGCCGAGGACCGCGACTTCCACACCTCACCGGTCGTCGACCCCAAGGCCATGGTCCGCGCCGCCTGGAACACCGTCACCGGCAAGGGCCGCCAGTCCGGCTCCACCATCACCCAGCAGTACGTCAAGAACTACTACCTCGGCCAGGAGCAGACCCTCACCCGCAAGGCCAAGGAGTTCTTCATCGCGATCAAACTGGGCCGCGAGAAGACCAAGGAGGACATCCTCCAGGGCTACCTGAACACCAGCTACTTCGGCCGGAACGCGTACGGGATCCAAGCCGCCGCCCGCGCCTACTACGGCAAGGACGTCGAACAGCTCGACACCACCGAGGGCGCCTACCTCGCCGCCCTCCTCAAAGCCCCCAGCGCCTACGACGTCACCACCCACCCCGAGAACCGGGACAAGGCCGTCGCCCGCTGGAACTACGTCCTCGACGGCATGGTCACCGAAGGCTGGCTCGCCCACGCCGAACGCACCACGGCCCGCTTCCCCCTCCCCCAGACCGCCCGCCCCGCCACCGGCCTCTCCGGACAGCGCGGCTACCTCGTCCAAGCCGTCGAGGCCTACCTGACCGACCACGGCGTCCTCGACGAGAAGACCCTCGCCGGCGGCGGCTACCGCATCACGACCACCCTGGAGCGCGCCCGCCAGGACACCCTCGTCCAGGCCGTCGAGGACCGCGTCATCTCCCGGCTCGACCCGGCACGCGCCCCCTCCGACCGCTACGTCCGCGTCGGCGCGGCCGCCGTCGACACGGCGACCGGCAAGGTCGTCGCCATGTACGGCGGCATCGACTACACCCAGCAGTACGTCAACAACGCCACCCGCCGCGACTACCAGGTCGGCTCCACCTTCAAGCCCTTCGTCTTCACGGCCGCCGTACAGAGCGGGGCCCACACCCAACAGGGCCTGCCCATCACCCCCTACACCCTCTACGACGGCACCAACCGGCGCCCGGTCGAGGGATGGAACGGCAACCCCTACGACCCCGCCAACGAAGACGACGCGAGCTACGGCGACATCGCCGTCGGCGCCGCCACCGACCTCTCGGTCAACACCGTGTACGCCCAGATGGCCGTCGACGTCGGCCCCGCACACGTACGACGGACCGCGATCGCCCTCGGCGTCCCCGGCTCCACCCCCGACCTCACCGCCTCCCCCTCCATCGCCCTCGGCCCGGCCACCGCCAGCGTCCTCGACATGGCCTCGGCATACGCGACGCTCGCCGCACACGGCCGCCACGGCACCTACACCCTCGTCGAGGGCGTCACGAAGGGCGGCCGACCGGTCGACCTGCCGTCCCGCCCGGCCCGGCAGGCCGTCACACGAGAGGCCGCCGACACGACCACGGCGATCCTGCGGAGCGTCGTCGAAGCCGGTACGGGCACGGCCGCGCAGGCCGCCGGACGACCGGCGGCGGGCAAGACGGGCACGGCGGAGGACGACAAGGCCGCCTGGTTCGCGGGCTACACACCGGAACTCGCGACCGTGGTCGCACTGATGGGCCAGGACCCCGAGTCCGGGCACCAGGAACCCCTGTACGGAGCACTCGGACTGCCCCGGATCAACGGCGGCGGCGCCCCCGCCGAGATCTGGGCCCAGTTCACCCGGGAGGCACTGGCGGGAACGCCCCCGCGCGACTTCGACCTCCGGCTGATGCCGGGGGCCGAGGAACTGCCACCCGTACCGCCGATGCCGGACGGCCCGGACGACGAGGAGGAGTCCGCCGTGACCGGCGAGGCGGGGCCGGGGGCCGTGGTGTCCCGCAGCCCCCTGCCCCGACCCCGTACACCCGTCCGGGGTCAGTGACCGGAGGTCGCCTTCAGACCCACGACGGCGACCAGCAGCAGACAGACGAAGAAGATCCGGGCGGCGGTCGCCGGCTCACCCAGCACCACCATGCCGAGCACCGCCGCACCGGCCGCACCGATACCGACCCACACGCCGTACGCCGTACCGATCGGCAGCGTCTTCGCGGCATGCGAGAGCAGCAGCATGGAAGCGACGATCCCGGCGCCGGTGAGCACGCTCGGCCACAGCCGCGTGAAGCCGTCGGTGTACTTCATACCGATCGACCAGCCGACTTCGAGCAGACCCGCGACCACGAGAAGAACCCAGGCCATGACGACGACACCTCCGCGAGACGGAACAACAGGAGTGCGTCGTCTTGTCGTCATCCCGGTACGGCGCGTCTCGTCGGGTGTCCCCAGACTAGCAAAAAACACGCAAAGGCCCTGGTGACGACGGTCACCAGGGCCGGGCGGCGCATGCGCCCACAGGTCTCCTACAGGTACAGGCCGGTCGAATCCGACGTGCCCTGGAAACGGTCCGCGGCCACCGCGTGCAGGTCGCGCTCCCGCATCAGTACGTACGCGGTGCCCCGCACCTCGACCTCGGCGCGGTCCTCGGGGTCGTACAGCACCCGGTCGCCGATCTCCACGGTCCGGACGTTCTGACCGACCGCGACCACCTCGGCCCAGGACAGCCGACGACCGACGGCGGCGGTCGCCGGGATCAGGATGCCGCCACCCGAGCGCCGCTCACCCTCGGGAGAGTCCGTACGGACCAGGACCCGGTCGTGGAGCATCCGGATGGGCAGCTTGTCGTGCGTGTTCTCGCTCACGGTCCGAACCTACCTGCCCGGGCGTGTCGCCCGTGGCGGGGAGGGGTCATCCCTTGCCCTTGCGCGCGGACGCGGCGATCAGCCCGACCACCGCGACGGCCACGAGCGCCGCCGGAACGACGCGCTCCAGGCGGGGTGCGCCGTCCTCGTGGGTGAACCGGGCCTTCACGTCCGAGACGACCCGGTTGACGGCGACGAAGGCGCGGCCGGCGGTCTGGTCGACCGTCGAGGCGACCTTTGCCTTGGCGTCCCCGATGATCGTCTTCGGGTGCACCCGAATGCCGATCTCGTCGAGAGTGACGGCGAGCTGCTCGCGCCGGCGGACGATGTCCGCCTCGATCTGCGCAGGGGTCCTGGCGTCCGACACCGCGCTGCCTCCGTAGTCGTGTATCCGGTCGTTGACGGACAGTCTGTCAGCTCCACCGCCGATGGGCCGCGCCCGACCCCCTTCAACCGACCCCCATTAGGCTCTGAACGCGTACGCGAACACCCCCGAGGAGAGCCATGAGCGAGCGACTGCAGCCCGGCGACACCGCCCCCGCCTTCACCCTTCCCGACGCGGACGGCAACGAGGTCTCCCTCGCGGAGCACAAGGGCCGCAAGGTCATCGTCTACTTCTACCCGGCGGCCCTCACCCCCGGCTGCACGAAGCAGGCCTGCGACTTCACCGACAACCTGGACCTGCTGACGGGCGCGGGCTACGACGTCATCGGCGTCTCCCCCGACAAGCCGGAGAAGCTGGCGAAGTTCCGCGAGAAGGAGAACCTGAAGGTCACGCTGGTCGGCGACCCGGAGAAGACGACCCTGGAGGCGTACGGCGCCTTCGGCGAGAAGAAGCTGTACGGCAAGACGGTGACGGGCGTGATCCGCTCGACGATCGTCGTCGACGAGGCCGGCACGGTCGAGCACGCCTTCTACAACGTGAAGGCGACGGGCCACGTAGCCAAGATCATCAGGGACCTGGGCATCTGAGCCCTGCCTTCATCGGCGCCGAACGGGCCGTACCGCCTTCCGAGGCGGTGCGGCCCGTTCCGTTTATCGGACGCGACAGTACGCGATATGGCGTAACCGTCCGATATTCGGCTCGTTACTCCGTGCGAGGCCACGAACGGGTGGCCGGAGCGGAGGGGGCCCTATGGGGACGAGCGCGTACACGAGGGAGCGGCTCGAAGCGGCGGCGCGGGGAGCGCGGACGCTGACGGAGGCGCTGGAGCGGTTGGGGGTGGATCCGAAGAGCTCATCGCGAAGGTACGTGCGGGAGCGGATGCGGAAGCTGGGGGTGGACATCTCGCACTTCGAGCAGGAGGGGACACGTTGGACCCGTGAGGTCCTGACGGAGGCCGTGGCCGCCTCGACGAACATGTGCGAGGTACTGCGGCACCTCGGGGTGGAGGTCGTCGGCGGGCAGCACACCCACATCAGCCGACGGATCAGGGCGTACGGGATCGACACCTCGCACTTCCGCGCACCCTCCCGGCGAGGCAAGCCTTGGCGCCCCCGAACCCCCGAGGCCCTGCTCATCGAGCAGACCGGCCCGCAGACCCGACGCGTCCCGAGCGACCGCCTCGCCTGGGCGATGGCGGAGTCCGGGGTGCGGAAGCAGTGCGCGATGTGCGGGACCGAGGCCGTGTGGCGTGGCCGACCGCTCCCGCTGGAGATCGACCACGTCGACGGCGACTGGCGCAACAACCGCATCGAGAACCTGCGGTTCCTCTGCCCGAACTGCCACTCGACGACTGACAACTACCGGGGGCGCGGCAGGAGGCGGACCTCGTGACCAACGGCCCGCGATACACCCGCGAGCGATTGACCGAAGCCGCCGCGCAGTGTTCGAACATGGACGAGGTAGTCGCCTTCTTCGACTCGCAGCCCTACGACAAACTCCGCCGCTATCTGCTGAAGCGCTTCGCCCACTACGGAATCGACATCTCACACCTCCACAGTCCGAGACGGCGCGGGGCGCAGCCTCCTCGCCCAGAGCCGGACGAGCTGCGGCAAGCTGTCGCCCAGGCCAGCTCCGTAGCCGGCGCTCTCCGCATCCTGGGTAGGCCCTGCACCGGGCAGATGCGCGGCCTGTTCCATCAGTGGACCGAGGCCGATGACCTAGACACGTCCCACTTCTTGGGGCAGGCGCACCAGCGAGGAAAGCAGGGACCCACTCCGGTGAAACGGCCCGAGGACATTCTCGTCCGCCATGTCCGGGGGCGCCGGACCAGAACTCACCTGCTGCGTCGAGCACTCCACGAGTCCGGCGTCCCCGAGGAGTGCGCCGACTGCGGCGTCGGCGCCGAGTGGCTCGGCAAGCCCATGACTCTGGAGGTCGACCACACCAACGGGGACTGGGGCGACGACCGGATCGAGAACCTGCGGCTCCTCTGCCCCAACTGTCACGCGACCACGAGCACCTGGTGCCGAGGAGGTAAGCGGTCGGCCCGGAGCTAGCGCACCCTGAACGCTGCAGCCGCCCGCCCGCTACCATGGCAGGCAGGCGGCCGTAGCCAAATCGGTATCGGCGGGTGTTTTAGGGGCATCTGGGAGAAATCCTGTGTGGGTTCGAATCCCACCGGCCGCACCAACCTGGCAATCGAAGGCCCGGTTCGCATCACCAGGCGAACCGGGCCTCGCCGTACCCCTCAGCCCAGCAGCTCCCGTACCACCGGTACCAGCGCCCGGAACGCCTTGCCTCGGTGGCTGATCGCGTTCTTCTCCGCCGGGGAGAGCTGCGCGCACGTGACCTCGTGGCCCTCCGGCTGGAGGATCGGGTCGTAGCCGAAGCCGTTCGTGCCGGTCGGGACGTGGCGGAGGGTGCCCCGCATCTGTCCCTCGACCACGCGCTCCGTGCCATCCGGGAGGGCGAGGGCCGCCGCGCAGGCGAAGTGGGCCCCTCGGTGCTCCTCCGCGATGTCGGACAGTTGGGCAAGCAGCAGGTCCAGGTTCGCGCGGTCGTTGCCGTGGGTGCCGGCCCAGCGGGCCGAGAAGATGCCGGGGGCGCCGTTGAGGACGTCGACGCAGAGGCCGGAGTCGTCGGCGACGGCCGGGAGGCCGGTGGCCTGGGCCAGGGCGTGGGCCTTGAGGAGCGCGTTCTCGGCGAAGGTGACGCCGGTTTCCTTGACGTCGGGCACGTCGGGGTACGCGTCCGCGCCGACGAGTTCGAGGTCGAGGCCCGCGTCGGCGAGGATCGCGTGGAGTTCGGTGATCTTGCCCGCGTTGCGGGTGGCGAGGATCAGACGGGTCATGTCACCGATTATCGGGGGTCGGTGCGAGCCGTCAGCCCGGGGTGCAGACCTTGGCGACTTCGCCGGCCGCGTCGGTGATCGGCTGGATGTCGGGGGTCGCGTCGCCGTTCTTCACGGCGGTACGGACGGACTCGACGCCCTTCGTGAGGTCGTCGACCGCCTTCGCGAGGTCGGCGTTGTCCGTGGTGTTCTTGAGGTTGCCGAGCTCGGTGGAGATCGAGTTGAGGGACTCCTCGATCTGCGTCGGGTCGTTCGAGGCGTTGGATACGGCCTGCTGGAGCTTGTCGACCGACGTGGCTATCGCGTCGGCGGTCTTGACGCAGTCCATGGCGGTGTCGAGGGCTCCGCAGCCGCTCAGGACGGTGGTCAGTGCGGCGGCCGTGGCCACGGCGAGTGCGAGACGGCGCTTCAAGGCATCCCCCAGATACAGACAGACGAACAGACGGACGGGCGGGCGCACGGAGCTTATCCGTGTGCCCGCCCGTCATGACGCAGCCAGGTGTCAGAGGGTTCCTTCGAGGGCCTTGCGCTGGATCTCGGCCAGTTCGGCGCAGCCTCCGGAGGCCAGGTCGAGGAGGGCGTTGAGCTCCTTGCGGTCGAAGGGCTCGGCCTCGGCGGTGCCCTGGACCTCGACGAAGCGGCCGTCGCCGGTGCAGACGACGTTCATGTCGGTGTCGGCGCGGACGTCCTCCTCGTAACAGAGGTCGAGGAGGGGGACGCCGTCGACGATGCCGACGGAGACGGCTCCGACGGTGCCGACGAGGGGCTGGCGGCCGGCCTTGACGAGCTTCTTGCCCTGGGCCCAGGCGACGGCGTCGGCGAGGGCGACGTAGGCGCCGGTGATGGCGGCGGTGCGGGTGCCGCCGTCGGCCTGGAGGACGTCGCAGTCGAGGACGACGGTGTTCTCGCCGAGGGCCTTGTAGTCGATGACGGCGCGGAGCGAGCGGCCGATGAGGCGGGAGATCTCGTGGGTGCGGCCGCCGATCTTGCCGCGGACGGATTCGCGGTCGCCGCGGGTGTTGGTGGCCCGGGGCAGCATCGAGTACTCGCCGGTGACCCAGCCTTCGCCGCTGCCCTTGCGCCAGCGCGGGACGCCCTCGGTGACGGAGGCGGTGCAGAAGACCTTGGTGTCGCCGAAGGAGATGAGGACGGAGCCCTCGGCGTGCTTGCTCCATCCGCGTTCGATGGTGACGGGGCGGAGCTGTTCGGGGGTACGGCCGTCGATTCGAGACATGGGTCGAGGGTAGCGGGACAAGAGGGAGGGGCCGTTCTCCCGCCGTTCTCTCGCGACTCTCTCGCGGCTCTCCCGTGACCGGGGGCCCGTTCATGACGAAGGGCCCGTTCCCCTGCCGGAACGGGCCCTTCGTCGATGCGGGTCGGCCGAGGTGAGTCAGCCGCTCGCATCAGGTCTCACATCAGGTCTTCGATCTCCGCGGCGATCGGGTCCGCGTCGGTGCCGATGACGACCTGGATGGCGGTGCCCATCTTCACGACGCCGTGGGCGCCGGCGGCCTTGAGCGCGGCCTCGTCGACGAGCGCGGGGTTGACGACCTCGGTGCGCAGGCGGGTGATGCAGCCCTCGACCTCTTCGATGTTGTCGATGCCGCCGAGCCCGGCGACGATCTTCTCAGCCTTGGTGGCCATGTGTTTCTCCCTGTCCGTTCCGTTCGCGCGAGCGCGAATCTCGGCGCACCTGCGGTCCGCTTTGTCACGGTAACCCACGGTTGGCCCAACTTCGCGAGCGAGTGCCGCCGTTCTGCCGAATGATGACGATCACCGGCGGCCTGTCCTCAGCGGGCTCCCGGAGCCTACCGCAACTGGTCTACACCAGTGCGCAACGGAATGCGGACCCGGCTTGTTCCGGGCAGGGAGGACGCCGATGAGTACGGAAAGCGCCGCGGCAGCGCCGAAGAAGCCCGTGTGGAGCGGACTCTTCCAAGGGCTGCAGAAGATGGGGCGCAGTCTCCAGCTCCCCATCGCCGTGCTGCCCGCGGCGGGCATCATCAACCGGCTCGGGCAGCCGGACGTCTTCGGCGCGGAGGGTCTCGGCTGGGACAAGGTCGCCGCGGTGATGGCGGGCGCGGGCGGCGCCCTCCTCGACGGCAATCTCGGCCTGCCGCTGTTGTTCTGCATCGGTGTCGCGATCGGCATGGCGAAGAAGTCGGACGGCTCGACCGCGCTCGCGGCCGTCGTCGGCTTCCTCGTCTACTACACGGTCCTCCGTCAGTTCCCGAAGGACTGCCCCCCGGGTACGAGGGACATCGGCGGCGGCTGCCTGGCGCCCGGGGAGGCCTTCGCCGCCTACACGTACCAGAACCCCGGCGTCTTCGGCGGCATCGTCATGGGTCTGCTCACCGCGTACCTGTGGCAGCGGTACCACCGGACGAAGCTGGTCGACTGGCTGGGCTTCTTCAACGGCCGCCGACTCGTCCCGATCATCATGACGTTCGTGGCGATCGCGTTCGCCTCGCTCTGCCTGTGGGTCTGGCCGCCGATCGGCGACGCCCTGGAGAACTTCAGCGACTGGCTGGTCGGCCTCGGCGCCTGGGGCTCCGGCATCTTCGGCGTGGCGAACCGTGCGCTGCTCGTCATCGGCCTGCACCAGTTCCTGAACGTGCCGATCTGGTTCCAGTTCGGCACGTACGAGAAGCCGGACGGCTCGGTTGTCCATGGCGACATCCCCATGTTCCTGGCGGGCGACCCGAACGCCGGCCAGTTCCTGACGGGCTTCTTCCCGATCATGATGTTCGCGCTGCCGGCGGCGGCGCTCGCGATCACCCACTGCGCGAAGCCGCACCGCCGCAAGGAGGTCGGGGGCCTGATGCTCTCGGTGGCGCTGACCTCGTTCGTCACGGGCATCACCGAGCCGCTCGAGTACTCGTTCCTCTTCATCGCGCCGGTGCTGTACGCGATCCACGCCGTCCTCACGGGCGTGTCGATGGCCGTGACCTGGGCGCTCGGCGTGAAGGACGGCTTCAGTTTCTCGGCGGGTCTGATCGACTACGTGATCAACTGGGGCCTCGCGACGAAGCCGTGGATGATCATTCCGATCGGTCTCGCCTTCGCGGTCGTGTACTACGCGATCTTCCGGTTCGCGATCACCAAGTTCAACCTCCAGACGCCCGGCCGCGAGCCGGACGAGGTCGGGGACGAGATGGAGCGGGAGAACATCAAGTAGCGCTGCGGTCACCCTGCAGAGGGCGACCGATTCGGGGCTTTCGACCCCCTCGTAAGCCCTGCGCAAGGCCCCTGGACCTGACGGTCCGGGGGCCTTATGTCGTGCATTTCCGGCTATGGCTGAGCCCACAAAATTCGCAGGTTCCTTATCTAAGTCTCACGTGCTAAAACTGGTCTACACCACTGATTGGTGTAGACCACGCGGTCCAGACCACCGCGTTCCACGAGACGTCGCCTCCCCCCGTGTTCACCATCCCTGGCGGCGCCTTGCCTTACTGGAGGAAGTTGATGAGTACGGCCACCGCCCAGGCCGCCGCTCCCGCGAAGAAGCGCGGATCCGGCCTGTTCCAGGGCCTGCAGAAGGTCGGTCGCAGCCTGCAGCTGCCGATCGCCGTTCTGCCGGCCGCGGGTATCTTGCTCCGTCTCGGCCAGCCCGACGTCTTCGGCGCCGACGGCCTCGGCTGGGACAAGGTCGCCTCTGTCTTCGCCACCGCAGGCGGCGCGGTCTTCGACAACCTGCCCCTGCTGTTCTGCATCGGCGTCGCCATCGGCTTCGCCAAGAAGGCGGACGGCTCCACGGCTCTGGCCGCGCTCGTCGGCTTCCTGGTCTACAGCAACGTGCTGAAGGCCTTCCCCGTCGCCGAGGCCGTCATCAACACGACCGCCAACAAGGGCGTCGACGTCGCCGCGAAGTACAACAACCCGGGTGTCCTCGGCGGCATCCTGATGGGTCTCATCGCGGCCGTCCTGTGGCAGAAGTTCCACCGGACCAAGCTCGTCGACTGGCTCGGCTTCTTCAACGGCCGCCGCCTCGTCCCGATCATCATGGCCTTCGTCGGCACCCTCGTCGGTGTCGTCTTCGGCCTGGTGTGGGAGCCCATCGGCAACGGCATCTCGAACTTCGGCGAGTGGATGACCGGCCTCGGTGCCGGTGGCGCCGGCCTCTTCGGCCTCATCAACCGCGCGCTGATCCCGGTCGGCATGCACCAGTTCGTGAACACCGTCTCCTGGTTCCAGATCGGTGACTTCACCAACGCGGCCGGCGAGGTCGTCCACGGTGACCTGAACCGCTTCTTCGCCGGTGACCCGAGCGCCGGAATCTTCATGTCCGGCTTCTTCCCGATCATGATGTTCGGCCTCCCGGCCGCCGCGATCGCCATCGCCCACGCCGCTCGCCCCGAGCGCCGCAAGGCCGTCATGGGCATGATGCTCTCCCTCGCGCTGACCTCCTTCGTCACCGGTATCACCGAGCCGATCGAGTTCACCTTCATGTTCATCGCGCCGGTCCTCTACGCGATCCACGCGGTCCTGACCGCCGTCTCGATGGCCGTCACCTGGGCCTTCGGTGTCCACGCGGGCTTCACCTTCTCCGCCGGCGGTATCGACTACCTGCTCAACTGGAACCTCGCGACCAAGCCCTGGCTGATCATCCCGATCGGTCTCGTCTTCGCGGCGATCTACTACGTGGTCTTCCGCTTCGCGATCGCCAAGTTCAACCTCCCCACCCCCGGTCGCGAGACCGACGAGGAGCTCGAGGACCTCACCAAGGCGTGATCCTCACCCGCACGAAAGGGAAGGCCCCGGAACCGACAGGTTCCGGGGCCTTCCCCGTATGTACGGAGGCGTCAGATCTCGTAGACCGCGCCCGGCCGCGCCAGCTCCGACGGGCCCGTGTACACCTCGCGCGCGTCCCGCAGGTTCTGTTCGCCGTCCGTCCACGGCGGGATGTGGGTGAGGACCAGCCGGCCCACATCGGCCCGGGTCGCCTGCGCCCCGGCCTCGCGGCCGTTGAGGTGGAGGGCCGGGATGTCCTCCTTGCCGTGGGTGAAGGAGGCCTCGCAGAGGAAGAGGTCGGTGCCCTCGGCGAGCTCGTGCAGCGCCTCGCAGACCCCGGTGTCACCGGAGTACGTGAGCGAGCGGCCGCCGTGCTCGATGCGGATGCCGTACGCCTCGACCGGGTGGCACACCTTCTCCGTACGGACCGAGAAGGGGCCGATCTCGAAGGAGGCGGACTTCAGCGTGCGGAAGTCGAAGACCTCGCTCATCGAGGTGGGCGAGGGGGTGTCCGCGTACGCCGTGGTCAGCCGCTGCTCGGCGCCCTCCGGTGCGTAGACGGGGATCGCGTCGCAGCGTCCGCCCTCGTGCCGGTAGTAGCGGGCGACGAAGTACCCGCACATGTCGATGCAGTGGTCCGCGTGCAGATGACTGAGGAAGATCGCGTCGAGGTCGTACAGACCGATGTGTCGTTGCAGCTCGCCGAGGGCGCCATTGCCCATGTCGAGGAGCAACCGGAAGCCGTCGGCCTCGACGAGGTAGCTCGAACAGGCCGAATCCACGGATGGGAACGACCCGGAGCAACCGACGACGGTGAGCTTCATGGAGCGTGAACCTCCGTGGACGGGTGCGGAAAGCGCGCTGAGGGAGGGGGAGGCTGTGCGGTCTGTCGAGCGTAAGGCGCACCTGGGCCTGTCGCTCCTTCGTGGCGGCCCGTTGTGGGCGAACTCACGGGCTCTGTCACCGGTTCGGATGGATGGCGGGCCGTCACGGCGGAGTGGGCCGCGCGCCGGTACGGTCTTGAGGTATGGACACGTCATGGTGGCCCGCGCTGGTCGCGGTCGTGGTGATCGCGCTGGTCGTGGCGGTCGCCGGCGGACGGAAGCGTTCGTCGGGGAGGCCCTCGGGCCGGAGGCCTTCGGGGCGGCAGCCCTCGGGAAGGCGCCCTTCGGAGCTGACTCGGCCGCCCGGCAGGCCGTCGGGGCCGCGGAAGGCTCCGTCGCGGCTGCCGCGGGCGGGGGAGATCTGGTGGGCCGACGTGCCCTTCGAGGACGGGCCCGGTTCGAAGGACCGGCCGTGCCTGGTGCTCTCGCTCCGGGGTGACAGCGTGCTCGTCGCCAAGATCACCAGCAAGTACCACGACGAGCGGCCGGGGGTGATCCCGCTGCCGCCGGGGGCGGTGGGCGACGCTCAGGGGCGGCCGAGCTTCCTGGAGACGGACGAGCTGCGGGACGTGCCCGTGGTGGGCTTCCGCCGGAAAGTGGGAACGGCGGACCCGGTCGTGTGGGACCAGGTCCGCCATCTGGCGCGCTGACGTCGTACGGGCCCGCGGGTGCGGGTCCGGGCGGCTACGCCCAGAGCTGGCCCTGGACCGTCTCGATCGCCTCTTCCGTCGTCGCGGCCGTGTAGAGGCCGGTCGACAGGTACTTCCAGCCGCCGTCGGCGACGACGAACGCGATGTCGGCGCTCTCGCCGGCCTTGACCGCCTTGTTGCCGACGCCGATGGCCGCGTGCAGGGCGGCGCCCGTCGAGACGCCCGCGAAGATGCCCTCCTGCTGGAGGAGTTCGCGGGTGCGGGTGACCGCGTCGGCCGAGCCCACCGAGAAGCGGGTGGTGAGGACGGAGGCGTCGTACAGCTCGGGGACGAAGCCCTCGTCGAGGTTGCGCAGACCGTAGACCAGGTCGTCGTAGCGCGGTTCGGCGGCGACGATCTTGACGTCGGGCTTGTGCTCGCGCAGGTAGCGGCCGACGCCCATGAGCGTGCCGGTCGTGCCGAGGCCGGCGACGAAGTGCGTGATGGAGGGCAGGTCGGCGAGGATCTCGGGGCCCGTGGTGGCGTAGTGGGCGCCCGCGTTGTCCGGGTTGCCGTACTGGTACAGCATCACCCAGGACGGGTTCTCGGCGGCGATCTCCTTGGCGACGCGTACCGCCGTGTTCGACCCGCCCGCCGCGGGGGACGAGACGATCTCCGCGCCCCACATGGCGAGCAGCTGGCGGCGCTCCTCGCTGGTGTTCTCGGGCATGACGCAGACGATGCGGTAGCCCTTGAGCTTGGCGGCCATGGCGAGGGAGATGCCGGTGTTGCCGCTGGTCGGCTCCAGGATGGTGCAGCCAGGCGTGAGCCGGCCGTCCTTCTCCGCCTGCTCGATCATGTGGAGCGCGGGGCGGTCCTTGACCGAGCCGGTCGGGTTGCGGTCCTCCAGCTTCGCCCAGATACGGACGTCGTCCGAGGGCGAGAGCCGGGGGAGGCGGACCAGCGGCGTGTTGCCGACCGCCGCCAGCGAGGAGTCGTAGCGCATGTGGATCAGACCATGCCGCCGGCGACGGCCGGCAGGATCGTGACGCTGTCGCCGTCGGTGAGCTTGGTGTCGATGCCGTCGAGGAAGCGGACGTCCTCGTCGTTCAGGTAGACGTTGACGAAGCGGCGGAGCTTGTCGCCGTCGACGATGCGGGCCTCGATGCCGGTGTGGCGGGACTCCAGGTCGGCGAAGAGGTGAGCGAGGGTCTCGCCGCTGCCCTCGACGGCCTTGGCGCCGTCGGTGTAGGTGCGGAGGATGGTGGGGATGCGGACCTCGATGGCCATGGCGTGGGCTCCTGTCGGAAGTGGCGTGATCGGCGCGTGGCGGGGGCCCCCGCGCGGAGGGGGGTCGTGCGAGAGGTGCGCTCGGTGTGCGTGGGTCGCTCAGAGCGCAGCGCGGGGCGTACACATCGCGCTGGCGAGGCGGCACAGGTCGACGTGCAGGCGCGCCACGAGCAGGGGTGTGCCCGGGGTCTGTTCGCTCACGTCATGGGAAACCATGGGCTCATCGTATCGATTCCCGGTCCGGGTTTCGGAATGTGATCTCACATGGTGGATAGTTTCTGACCGCCTGCCGGACTGTGCAGGTAGACGACGGTCGGGCTGCCGCTCCTCGGATGCGGAATGACCTCGGCGTCCACCCCGTAGACGGCGTCGAGGAGGTCCGGGGTGAGGACCTCGGCGGGGGTGCCGCCGGTGACGACTCTCCCCCGCTCCAGGACGTAGAGACGGTCGCAGTACGCCCCCGCCAGGTTGAGGTCGTGCAGGGCGAGCAGGTTGGTGGTGCCCAGGGTGCGGACGAGGCGGAGGACGTCCAGCTGGTGGCGGATGTCCAGGTGGTTGGTGGGCTCGTCGAGGACGAGGAGGGCCGGGTCCTGGACGAGGGCGCGGGCGACCAGGGCACGTTGGCGTTCGCCGCCGGAGAGGGTGGGGTACGCGCGGTCGGCGAGCTCGGTGAGGCCGACGCGGGCGAGGGCGGCGTCCGCGCGCTCGTGGTCGGCGCCGGTGTCGCCCTCCCAGAACCGTTTGTGCGGGGAGCGGCCGAGGGCGACGAGTTCGCGGACGGTGAGTTCGAACTCGGTGGCGCTGTCCTGCGTGACGGTGGCGACGCGGCGGGCGCGGGCCTTGGGGCCGAGGGCACGGAGATCGTCGCCGTCGAGCGTGGCCCGTCCCTCGGTGGGGGTGAGGGTGCCGTAGACGCAGCGCAGGAGGGTCGTCTTGCCGCTGCCGTTGGGGCCGATGAGGCCCACGGTCTCGCCGGGGTGGACGGTGAGGTCGACGGAGCGGAGGCGTTCCTCGTACGAGAGTCCGTGCAGCCGGAGTTCGGTCACAGGGGTGCTCCTTCGGGACGGCGGCGCATCAGCCAGAGGAAGAACGGGCCGCCGGTGAGCGCGGTGAGGACGCCGACGGGGATGTCCTGGGGTGCGGCGACGGTCCGGGCGGCGAGGTCGGCGAGGACGAGGGCGAGCGCCCCGCCGAGCGCGGCGACGGGGAGGAGGCGGCGGTGCGGGGCGCCGACGGCGAGCCGGGCGGCGTGCGGGGCCATGAGGCCGATGAAGCCGACGGCTCCGCTGGCCGCGACCATGACGGCGGTGACGAGGGAGGCGAGGACGAAGACGGCGGCGCGGAAGCGGGCGGTGTCCAGGCCGAGGACGGTGGCGCCCTCCTCGCCGACGAGGAGGAGGTCGAGCGGGCGGGCGAGGGTGAGGAGGACGCCGACGCCGAGGGCGAGGACGACGGCGGGTAGGACGAGGGTGTCCCAGCGGGCGCTGCCGAGACCGCCGAGGGACCAGTACAGCGCCTCCTGGAACTGCTCGGGCCGCCCGGCGACGACCAGCAGGAGGGTGGCGAGGGCGGAGAGGACGTACGAGACGGCGACGCCGGCGAGGACGAGCCGGGCGCCGGTCATGGTCCCGCCGCGGCGCGCGAGCCCGTAGACGAGGACGAGGGCGAGGAGGGCGCCGGCGAAGGCCCCGCCGGGCAGGGCGATGGTCGTCGTCACCCCTCCCCCGATGCCCAGGACCAGGACGAGGACGGCGCCGGCGGAGGCGCCGGAGGAGATCCCGAGGAGGAAGGGGTCGGCGAGGCGGTTGCGGACGAGGGCCTGGAGGACGGCGCCGACGACGGCGAGCCCGGCGCCGACGACGACGCCGAGCAGGACCCGGGGCAGTCGGACGTCGAGCACGATCGTCCGGTACGGGGAGGGGGCGGCCCGCCCGGTCAGGGCGTCGAGCACCTGGCCGGGCGGGATGCGGACGGACCCGAGGGCGAGGGAGGCGAGGCCGGCGGCGGCGAGGGCGAGGGCGAGGCCGGTGACGACGAGGGCGTACCGGACGGGGCGTGCGGGGGCCGGGGCCCGGACCGGAGTCCGGGCCCTGTCGAGGACCGCGGTCACCGGGCCGGGTGGAGCTGGGCGGCGAGCTTGTCGACGGCGGCGGGGACGCGGACGCCGAGGACGGTGTCGGAGAGGGGCATGACGGCGAACCGGCGGTTCTTGATCGCGGGCACGTCCTTGAGGGCGGGGTCGTCGAGGAGCCGCTTCTTCTTCTGCTCGACGGTGGTGGTGCCGTAGTCGTAGATGACGATGACGTCGGGCCGCCTGTCGACGACCTGCTCCCAGGTGGCGTCGCCGAAGGCCTTGTCGAGGTCGGCGAAGACGTTCCGGCCGCCGGCCCGGGTGATGAGCTCGTCGCCGATGCCCTTGCCGCCCGCCGTGAACGCGGTCTTGTCGCCGCTGTCGTAGACGAAGACGGAGACGGGCGGGGTGCCCTTGAGGCGCTTCTCGGTGGCGGTGACGGTGGCGCGTGCCTCGCGGGTCCAGGTCTCGGCCCGGTCGGGGACGCCGAACGTCCGGCCGATCTCGTGGACTTCGCGGTAGAGGTCGTCGAGGGAGGTCGAACCGGAGGGGCAGTACTCGATGTTGAGGCGGGTCCCGATGCCGGAGCGCTTGAGGTCGTCGCGGCCGCGGCCGTCCTTGGCGTCGAAGGCGGAGGCGTAACCGCCGTACACGAAGTCGGGGTCGGCGGCGAGGAGGGCCTCCTTGGAGGGGTACTCCTTCGCGAGGACGGGGACGGAGTCGTAGGCCTTCTTGTACGCGGGGAGGATCGCGTCGTCGAGGTAGGCGGTGCCGGCGAGCGACTTCTCCAGGCCGAGGGCGAGCATGATCTCGGTGACGTGCTGGTTCATGGTGACGACGCGCTTCGGCGGGGCCTGGTAGGTGGCCTTCACGCCGCAGTTGTCGACGGTGTACGGGAATCCCGGTGCGGGCTTCGCCGAGGGGGCGGGCTCCGAGGGGGCCGAGCAGGCGGCGAGGAGCGGGACGAGAGCGAGCGCGGGCAGCAGGGCGCGGCGGGGCCGGGTCATGACGGAATGCCTCCTCCGGGGATTTCCACGTCCCCGATCGGTGGTGAGAGGCGGCAGGTCAGTTCCTGGCTCCCGACGCCCGAGGGCGCCGGTCACAGTGGCGGGACCGTGCCGGATTCACACCGGCTTCCTGGGTCCTGCCGCCCGTTGGTCCGGGCCAGTCTCTCACTCGGCCGGTCCGTCGCTCCGAAGGTCCCTCACTCCGGTCCTTCACTCCGGTCCTTCACTCCGGCCAGGACGACTCGCGGATGGTCGTCACGAAGTCGCCGGGTGTGAAGCCGGGGACGTAGTGGCGCAGGACGTCCGCCTTCACGTTGCCGAAGGTGGTGTCCGGCCTGGGGGCGATGCCCTCGGCGAAGGCCTGCAGGATGCGTCGTTTGAAGTCGGGGCGGGGGTGGGCTGCGACGATCGCGGCCCGGTCCTCGGGGGTGAGGGCGGCGGGGTCGTCGTAGCCGATGCCGAGGACGTCGTACTCGACGCCGGCGGTGACGAGCGCGACCTCGGGTTCCATGAACTCCGGTATCCCGGGGGTGGTGTGGAGGGCGATCGCGGTCCAGACGCGGCGGACGGCGTCCTCGTCGGCGCCGTGCGCGCGGAGGAAGGCGGCGGCTTCCTCGGCGCCGTCGACCTCGAAGCGGCGGCCGCCGCCCCGGTGGGTCTCCGCCAGGCCGAGGTCGTGGAACATGGCGCCGACGTAGAGGAGTTCGGGGTCCAGGCCGCAGGTGCGGCCTGGAGGACGCCGAAGATGCATACGCGGCGGGAGTGGTGTTGAAGTTCTCTCCCAGGTGAACTCGGGAGACTCTCCCCTGGATCGCTCCGGGGAGTTTGACAGGTCATGCCTGTCCGACGACGACCCTTCCGGCCGCCGGAACAAGTACGAGACTCGTTCGGCTTGCTGGGGCCTTGACTATCGCCCCCGACAATGCACTGAGCGTATCAGATTCATTACGGAGCGGAACCGCGGTGCAGCGCACCACTCAAGTGTTCGGTACGGCCGGGGCGGGTTACGAGGTGCGGGTGTGTTCGCCCGGCGGGCGGGACGTCCGCACCTCCTGCGGGCTGCGGATCGGCGCCGACCTCGCGGCCGGGGAGGTGTCCGGCGCGGACACGCTGATCGTGCCGGGGGCGGTGGACGTGGAGCTCTGTACGGCGCTGGCGCCGACGGTGGAGGCCCTGGCGGCGCGCTCGCGGCGGGTGGCGTCCGTCTGCACGGGGGCGTTCGCGCTCGGGGCGGCCGGGCTGCTCGCCGGGCGGCGGGCGACGACGCACTGGGAGCACGCGGCGGAGCTGGCGCGGCGCCATCCGGACGTCGAGGTGACGGCGGACGCGATCCACGTGCGGGACGGCGAGGTGTGGAGCTCGGCGGGGGTGACGGCCGGGATCGACCTGTGTCTGGCCCTGGTGGAGGAGGACCGGGGCCCGGCGGCGGCCCGCGCGGTGGCGCGGGACCTGGTGGTCTTCCTCCAGCGGCCGGGCGGGCAGTCGCAGTTCTCGGCGGCCTCGCGCACTCCCCCGTCCGGGCATCCGGTGGTCCGCCCGCTTCTGGACGCGGTGGTGGCGGATCCGGCGGCGGACCACAGCGCGTCGGCGCTCGCGCGGCGGGCGGGCGTCAGCGTCCGGCACCTGGCCCGGTTGTTCCGGGAGCAGATCGGGGCGACCCCGGCGGCGTACGTGGAGCGCGTACGGGTGGAGGCGGCGCGGATGCTGCTGGAGGGCGGGGCGAGCGTGACGGGGGCGGCGGCGCGGAGCGGGCTCGGCAGTGACGAGAGCCTGCGGAGGGCGTTCGCCCGGCACTTCGGGGTGACGCCCTCCGCCTACCTGGCCCGTTTCCGTACGGCGGCCTATCAGTCCTGATAGGCCTCGACGATCTTGACGTCCTCCTCGGTCACGACGCCCTCGACGATCGTGAAGGAGCGGAACTGGAAGGGGCCCGCGCCGTCCGTGTCGGCGGTGGAGACGAGGACGTAGTGGGCCTGCGGCTCGTTCGCGTACGAGATGTCCGTGCGCGACGGGTAGGCCTCGGTGGCGGTGTGCGAGTGGTAGACGATGACGGGCTCCTCGTCCCGGCCGTCCATGTCGCGGTAGAGCTTGAGCAGGTCCGCGGAGTCGAACTCGTAGAAGGTGGGCGAGCGGGCGGCGTTCAGCATCGGGATGAAGCGCTCGGGGCGGCCGCTGCCCTCCGGGCCCGCGACCACGCCGCAGGCCTCGTCGGGGTGGTCCGCACGGGAGTGTTCCACGATCTGGTCGTACAGGGCCCGGGTGATGGTCAGCATGCCGACAGGATAAGCAGACGGGCCGTCCCGTACCGAGGAGTGGTACGGGACGGCCCGGATGCCGAGACGCCAGGGGGTGTCTTGCTGATCGGCAAGACACCCCCTGGAGGTCAGGACCGCTTGGCGAAGGCGGCGCCCTCGGGGTTGCGGGCCTTCAGGACCAGGTACGAGACGGCGAGGATCAGGCCCCACACCGGTGCGCCGTACAGCGCGACCCGGTTGCCCTCGTCCATCGCCATGGTCACGATGACCATGGCGATGAAGGCGAGCGAGAAGACGCTGAGCCAGATGCCGCCCGGCGCCTTGAACGGCGACTGCGGCAGCTCGCCCCGGTCGGCCTTGAGCCGGTAGCGGATCTGGCAGATGAGGATGACGATCCAGGCCCACATGCCGGAGATGGTGGCGAAGGAGACGACGTAGTTGAACGCCTCGCCGGGCCACTGGTAGTTGATCCAGACGCCGACCATCATGAGCGCGGCCGAGACCGTGGTGCCGACCAGCGGGGTGCCGGACTTGGTCAGCTTGGTGAAGGCCTTCGGGCCCTGGCCGTTGAGCGCGAGGTCGCGCAGCATGCGGCCGGTGGAGTACATGCCCGAGTTGCAGGAGGAGAGGGCCGCGGTCAGGACGACGAAGTTGACGATCGCGGCGCCGACGCCGAGGCCCATCTTCTCGAAGGCGGCGACGAACGGGCTGACGCCCGGCTGGAACTCGGTCCAGGGGACGACCGACAGGATCATGATCAGCGCGCCGACGTAGAAGACGGCGATGCGCCACGGGACGGTGTTGATCGCCTTGGGCAGGACCGTCTTCGGGTCCTTGGACTCGCCGGCGGTGACGCCGACGAGCTCGACCGCGAGGAACGCGAACATGACCATCTGGAGGGTCATCAGGGTCGAGCCGATGCCGTTCTCCCCGGCGAAGAAGCCGCCGAGGTCCCACAGGTGGGTGACGGAGGCGGTGTCGCCGGCGTCGGAGAAGCCGAGGGTGAGGATGCCGGCGCAGATCAGGATCATGCCGACGATCGCGGTGACCTTGACCATGGAGAACCAGAACTCCAGCTCACCGAAGAGCTTCACGGAGATCAGGTTGGCGCCGTAGAGGATGACGGTGAAGACGAGGGCCGAGATCCACTGCGGGATGTCCCACCAGTAGGTCATATAGGTGGCGGCGGCGGTGACCTCGGTGATGCCGGTGACGACCCAGAAGAGCCAGTACGTCCAGCCGGTCGCGAAGCCCGCGAACGGGCCGATGAACTCCCGTGCGTACTCGGAGAAGGAGCCCGAGACCGGGCGGTACATGAGGAGCTCGCCGAGCGCCCGCATGATGAAGAAGATGACGAGGCCCGCGACGGCGTACGCGAGGATCAGGCTGGGCCCCGCGATGGAGATGCCCTTGCCCGCTCCGAGGAACAGTCCGGTGCCGATGGCACCGCCGATCGCGATCATCTGGATCTGGCGGGCGCCGAGTGCCCGGTGGTAACCCTCGCCCGACGTGGAGTCCTCGGCCTCATTGCCGTCGTGCTGCTTGTCGACCTGCACTGAGGTCATGGTGGTGCGCCTTTCTCCATGCTGATCCGCGCGACTGCGTGTGCGTCTGCCGCGGATCAGGTCCTGATCCCCCCGGATGTGGAATGGAGTGCCACCGGCGGTCAGCCGGTCGAAGCGCCCTCGGGAACATGGGTGGCGTCCCCGAGTGGTCGTGAAGATTTATCACGGGGTGGGGGGTGATCGACGGAGATGCGTGTGGCGCACGCCACAGAAAAAGGCAGACAAAAGGGACTCAACACGGCAAGGGTGACGCTCTGATAACGCATTCGTTATCCGGATTTGAGCGTCCGCTGAGCGAACACCGCCCGCTTCCGCGGTGGTGCCCCTACGACATCAGGGTCTCGACGAGGGACTCCTGGAGCGCCCCCAGCCAGAGGTACGCCATCACCATCGGCTTGCGCGGGTCGGAGTCCGGCAGCCGGTACAGCCGCTCGCTCTCCTCGTCGTCCGCGACCTCCAGCCGGGTGCCGATCGTCAGGCGGAGGTCGTTGAGCGCGCCGAGCCAGGCCCGGGCCTCGTCGACGGTGAGCTTCAGGACGGCCCCGCCCTCGCCCACCGAGGCGCCGGCGAGCGAGTCCAGGGCGCGCACGACCACGAGGGCGTCCTCGCGCTTCCGGGCCCGCAGGTCGTTCTCGGTGTAGCGGCGGAAGTCGGCGGCGGAGGCCCGCAGCTCCTCGCTCCCGTCCCCGTACGCGTCGGGGAAGAGGCGCCGGAGGGCGGGGTCGGACGGGGGCTCGCTCGGGCCTTCGGCGAAGAGCGCGGCCAGCGGGTCGGCGTCGGCGTCGGGCTCGTCGCCCGGGCCGATGAGCTCCAGCAGCTGGACGGAGAGGGAGCGGAGGATGGAGATCTCGACCTCGTCGAGCGCGACGGCCGCACCGCCGCCGGGCAGGGTCTCGAAGTGGCCGGCCATCAGAAGCGGTCCTGGGAGAGGGTCGCCCAGAGGCCGTAGCCGTGCATCGCCTGCACGTCCCGCTCCATCTCCTCGCGGGTGCCGGCGGAGACGACGGCCTTCCCCTTCTCGTGCACGTCGAGCATCAGCTTGTGCGCCTTGCCTTTGGAGTATCCGAAGTACGACTGGAAGACATAGGTCACATAGCTCATCAGGTTGACCGGATCGTTGTGCACGAGGGTCACCCAGGGCACGTCCGGCTCGACGACCGCGGAGACCTCCTCGGCGGATTCCGTACGTTCGATCTCAATAGGCGCGACGCTCACTCACCCCATGCTGCCACTCTCGGGGGCCCATCGCACAAACGGGGCACACCCGCCACGACGCGAACGCCCTAGAAATCGTCACTCTGACGATTTCTGCGCTAGCATCGCTGACATGAACGCTGCGGACCTTGGGTTGCCGGTGGACGTACCGTCGACCGCGCTCTTCACCGATCAGTACGAGCTGACCATGCTCCAGGCGGCCCTCCGGGCCGGTACGGCCGACCGGCACTCCGTCTTCGAGGTCTTCACCCGACGGCTCCCCGAGGGGCGCCGCTACGGGGTCCTCGCGGGTGTCGGACGGGTCCTGGACGCCGTCGAGAACTTCCGCTTCGACCCCGCCGTCCTCGGCTTCCTGCGCGAGCACGGCATCGTCGACGAGCCGACCCTGGAGTGGCTGGCGCGGTACCGCTTCTCCGGCGACATCTGGGGATACCCCGAGGGCGAGGTGTACTTCCCCGGCTCGCCCGTGCTGCGCGTCGAGGGCTCCTTCGCCGAGTGCGTGCTCCTGGAGACCGTGATCCTCTCGATCCTCAACCACGACTCGGCGATCGCGGCCGCCGCCTCCCGCATGTCGGCCGCGGCTGGCGGGCGCCGGCTGATCGAGATGGGCGCCCGGCGCACCCACGAGCTGGCGGCCGTCGCCTCCGCCCGCGCCGCGTACGTCGGCGGCTTCGAGGCGACCTCGGACCTCGCGGCCGGCTTCCGCTACGGCATCCCGACCGTCGGCACCTCCGCCCACGCCTTCACCCTGCTCCACGACACCGAGCGGGACGCCTTCCAGGCGCAGGTCGAGACGCTGGGCCGGGGTACGACCCTGCTCGTCGACACCTACGACGTGACCGAGGCCGTCCGTACCGCCGTCGAGGTGGCGGGGCCCGAGCTCGGAGCCGTACGCATCGACTCGGGCGACCTGCTGCTCGTCGCCCACCGGGTGCGGGCGCAGCTCGACGAGCTGGGCGCGCGGGACACGAGGATCGTCGTCACCTCGGACCTCGACGAGTACGCCATCGCCTCGCTGGCGGCGGCGCCGGTCGACGCGTACGGGGTGGGCACGCAGCTGGTCACCGGCAGCGGCCACCCGACCTGCTCCATGGTCTACAAGCTGGTCGCCCGGGCCGGCTCGGCCGACCGCAAGGCGCCGCTGGTGCCGGTCGCGAAGAAGTCCCTGGGCGGCAAGGCCTCGGTCGGCGGGCGCAAGTGGGCGGCCCGGCGGCCCGACGCGTACGGGGTCGCCGAGGCGGAGGTCGTGGGCACGGGACCGGTCCCGCCGGAGCTCATGGACCACCAGCTCCTGGTCGAGCTGGTGAAGAGCGGCGAGGTGGTCGCCCGGGAACCCCTGGAGGCCGCCAGGTCCCGGCACATCGCGGCCCGCTCCGGGCTGCCGATGTCGGCGATCCAGCTCTCGCGCGGCGAGCCGGTGCTGCCGACGGAGTACGTGTAGGAGTCCCCGGAGACGCCCCCTCCCCGGAGGAGGGGGAAGTCTCTAGGCTCGAACCCATCGAACCCGTCGCCCCCGTCGAACCCCTCGCATCCGCCCCATCCGACGCGCTAAGGACACCCGCCATGCACCGCGCATTGATCGTTGTGGACGTTCAGAACGACTTCTGCGAGGGCGGCAGCCTCGCGGTGACGGGCGGCGCGGACGTCGCCGCCGCCATCACCGACCTGGTCGGCCAGACGGCGGGCAGCTCCTACCAGTACGTCGTGGCCACCCGCGACCACCACGTCGACCCGGGCGCGCACTTCGCCCCGGAGGGCGAGGAACCGGACTACGTCACGTCCTGGCCGGTGCACTGCGTGGCCGGTACGGAGGGCGTCGGCTTCCACCCGAACTTCGCGCCCGCCGTCGCCAGCGGGGCGATCGACTCCGTCTTCGACAAGGGCGCCTACGCGGCGGCGTACAGCGGCTTCGAGGGCCGGGACGAGAACGGGCGGACGCTCGCGGAGTGGCTGCGGGAGCGGGACGTCACCGAGGTCGACGTGGTGGGCATCGCCACCGACCACTGCGTCCGCGCGACGGCCGTGGACGCGGCGCGGGAGGGCTTCCGGACCCATGTGCTGCTCGACCTGACGGCCGGGGTCGCGAAGGCGACGACGGAGAAGGCCCTGGAGGAGCTCCGGGCGGCCGGCGTACGGCTGACGGGCAAGCCGGTGGTGTGAGGCGGTACGCCCAGGCCGTGGGCTTCCAGGCCGGGGGCTCCCAGGCCGGCGGACCCCAGGCCGGCGGACCCCAGGCCGCGGGCTTCCAGGCCACGGCCCCCGGGCTGCAGGCTTCCAGGCCGCGGACCCCAGCCGTGGGCTTTCTACGCCGCCGGCTCCTTCGGGAGCGTGCGGACCGGGTGCCAGAGCTCCTGGGCGGCGCCCGGGGCGGATCTCCACAGCAGGCCGTCCGGGTGGTGCAGGACGGCCGTGATCTCGTCCGGTGTGGGCGGCTCGGTGTTGCCGCGGAGGTAGACCGCCCGCAGGCCGAGGTTCCGCAGCCTGGTCAGGGCGCGGGACCGGTTCGCTGCGTGGACCAGGAAGCGGACCGAGGCGCCGTCGCGGGCCGGGCTGGGCAGCCCTATCGCGACGACCACGCTGCCTCCCGGCAACTTGCAGAACCCTCCGTTGGGCATGCGGAACCACTCCCCCGTGGATCAGATGTCAATAAGAACTGCGTCAGACGCACCTAAACACGATCGGCCGCCGCCCGCTAGGGGGCGACGGCCGATCATGGCTTGACCTGCAGTTTCACCAATTACTTGGTGGACGGACCCACCTGGACCGTGATCGTCTGGCCGTTCTTCGGCTCCTTGACGACCTGGATCTTGGTGTTGGTGTCAGTTACCTTGACACCCGCGCGCGGGGTCTCCGGGAACCAGTAGGTGCCCTTGCGGTCGTCGAAGGTCGGGTTGCCGGCCTGGGACGGGACCCAGGTGCCGACGCCGGCCTTGTGCAGCTGGAAGCCATCCGTGCGGGAGATGCTGAACGGGGCGTCGTACGACTGGACGCGGTTGCGCATCAGCGTGCCGTCGGACCACTTCAGCGGGCTCGGGTGGGCGTCGATCGGGAGGACCCGCCCCACCCCCTCGTGCTGAGAGGTGTTGTTGTCCTTCTGGGACAGGTCCCACTTCCAGATGAGCAGACCGTTCTGGTACGGGTAGTGCTCGACCCAGCCGGACTTGTCACCCGTGAAACCGAAGTTGTACGGGCCGACCTTGAGGGTCTGGTCGTACGAGACGTACTGGCGGTTCTCCGCGATGTAGTACTGCTCGTAGTCCTTGCTGAAGCCCTTCGCGATCCGCGAGAAGCCCTTCGAGACCCAGCCGTTGTCACCGTTCTCGGCACCGTCGGCGAAGACCGCGGAACCGTCGGCGGTCAGCGTGATGGCGTCGGCGGTGAAGCCCTTGCCGCCCGCGCCGCCGTCCGTCTGGTAGCGGAAGCGGAGGTCGAACTTCTTGCCCGCGTAGGCGCCCAGGTCGTAGACGAGCTTCTTGTGCGCTTCGGAGACACCGGTCAGCGCCGAGGCGCCGCTGGCGTCACGCGGGAGCGCCACACCGTCGGCGGTGCCGTCGAGGGCCGTCCAGTTGGCGCCGCCGTCGGTCGACACCTCGGTGTAGAGGTAGTCGTACTCGGCCTCGATGTCGTACCAGCCCTGGAGCTCCAGGGAGGCCGACGTCTTGCCGGTCAGGTCGACCGAGCGGGTCAGGGTGTTCTTGAGGTCGTCGCCCATGTTGCTCCACCACTGCGAGGCACCCTCGGCGGGGGCCACGACGTCGGTGGTGACGGCCTTCTTCGGCAGCTCGACGAGGAGCGCCTGCGGGTTCTCGGTGTTGTACTCCGAGACGCCCAGCTTGTGGGTGGTCTTGGTGCCACGCTGCCAGTCGTTGACCTTGGCGTAGTTCAGCCAGCCGAGCTGGAGCTTGTCCCAGGCGGTCATGTCGCCGGGCAGGTCGCCGATCGCGTCCTTGCCCTGGCCGAGCCAGGAACCGGACGACATCAGGGTCCAGAACCCGGTCGAGTTCTCGCCGCCCGAGGTGTCGTAGTGGTCCGGCAGACCGAGGTCGTGGCCGTACTCGTGCGCGAAGACGCCGAGGCCGCCGTTCTCCGGCTGCATCGTGTAGTCGCCGACCCAGATGCCGGTGTCACCGATCTGCGTACCGCCGGACTTGTTGTTGTCCGGGCCGGTCTTGCCGGCGTTGGTGCCGTACGCGTACCAGCGGTGGGCCCACAGGGCGTCGCCGCCCTGGGCGCCGCCGCCCGCCGACTCGTCCTCGCCCGCGTGGACGATCTGGAAGTGGTCGATGTAGCCGTCGGGCTCGTTGAAGTTGCCGTCGGCGTCGAAGTCGTAGCGGTCCCACTGGTCGTACTGCGCCAGGTCGGCCTTGATCTGGGCGTCGGTCTTGCCCTTGGCCTTCTGGTCCGCGGCCCACGCCGTGACACCGTCACGGACGGTGTCCCAGACGTTGGCGCAGTTGGTCTCACCGCAGTAGTTCGAGCCGTAACGGGCCTCGTTGTACTCGACCTTGACCCAGTCGGAGACACCGCCGTCGACCGAGTAACGGCCGGACGAGGTCTTCTCGTAGTAGGTCTTCAGCGACTGCTTGGGCTGTCCCTTGGCGTCCTTGCCGGTGCCGAAGTACAGGTCCTGGAAGTGCTGCCGGCTGTAGTCCGCCTGCCAGGCCGTGGAGTTGTCGTTCGCACGGTCCGGCTGGGCTATCTGGTTGTGCAGGGGACCGGGCTGGCCGCCGAACTTCGGCTTGAGCTCGGTCGTGTCGTCGTCCTTGCGGTCGACAAGGGTGGTCGTGTCGACCTTGTCGCCGAACTCGACGAGGATCGTGAAGATCTTGTCGGTCTTCTCACGGCCGAGTTCGACGTACTTCTTGCTGTCGAGCTTGACGACCTTCGAGCCGTTGCGGCTCTCGACCTTGGCGTCGCCGTTCAGCACCTGCTCCAGGGCAGCCTTGCGCTGCTGCTCCTGCTGCTTGCTGTACGGGCCCTCGAGGTCGTGGTCGACCGTCGTCTTGTCGACGGTCTGGATGCCGGCCGGCTGCACGCTTCCGTGGTTGTCGGCCCAGGCGGTGGTGAAGGTCGAGGCGGTCGCGGCGGTGGCCGCGAGCGCCACGACGACTGCGGACGCTCTGATCGCCCGTCGTCTGTTGGTCACTTGATGTAGTCCTCCCCGGCGCCCACGCCTGCGGACCGAGGGTGGGGTGTCCGTCCGGCGGGGTCGCGCGTCACAAGTGACGACATTTGACCGGAGTGGCGCAAGAAAAGACAGATCTTGACTTGCCCCGACCAACTGCACTATGTGGGAGTAGATTTCCGATAATCGGTGACACCGCGGGCACGTACCGGCGGATGGCGCGCGTTCCGTGACTCCGTGCGCCCCCCGTGCACCGGCACCGTGGGTAAGGTCACGCTTACTTCCGGTCCCGCCAGGGCATCCACCGTCATAGAGTCGTACCGAAGTCCTGAGGGGGCGGTACCCGTCATGCAGCGTCCGAACGCCGCACAACTCGCCTACGGTTCGGCCACCGTCGCCCTCGCGACCGTCGCCCTGCTGTTGCTCTCCCGTACGACGACGACCCTCGGGATCGCGGTGATCTGTACCGCGGGCCTGCTCCTCGGCGTTCTCGTGGCGGTGACGATGCCGGTGCGGGCGGGGTCCGTCAAGACCTCCGCGACACCGGTTCCCGCCGCGACACCGGCCCCTGAGGACAAGAAGATCCGGGTACCGGCCGCGCGCGTGGGCGCGGGGGCCGATACCCGGATCGGTTCGTGACGCTTCGTCCGGACACGTACGGATACGCGTACGGGGCTGTCCCTACTGGGCGGTGACCACCACCGTCTTCGCCGCCTTGTCGTGCAGGCCCTGCTTGTAGGGCTTGTCGACCAGGATGAGGATCAGCAGGAGCAGCGGCCACAGGCAGGCGCAGCAGATCAGCGCGGGCAGCCACAGCACGACCGCCCGCAGCAGCGACTGGCTCATCGGGGGCGTCGAGCCGTCGTTGAGCATCGCGACGCGGAGCTTCATCAGCTTCTTGCCGAGCGTCTGACCGTTCTTGGCCGTCATCACCGTGTCGTAGGCGACGTACGCGACGATCGTGATGAGCTGGAAGACGAGCTGGCTGCCGCCGTTGAGGCTGTTGACCGTGTCCCCGAAGTCGTTGCCGTCCTCGGTCGCCCGCGTGTAGATGTCGAACGGGATGCCGATGATCGCGAGCGGCACCGCGATGATCAACCAGTCGATCAGCCGCGCGAGGATGCGCCGGCCCGACTCGGCGAGCGGCGGCATCCCGGAGAGCGGATCGGTCCCGCCGTAACCACCGCCGTAACCGCTCCCGTACGGGGGTGGGGGCGGGGGCATGTTGTCGTACGGGCTCCCCGGCGGGGGCCCCGGCGGGGTGCCTGGCGGGGTGCCGTACGGGTTCTCCGGCGGAGGCCCCGACGGCGGCGGACCGTCAGGTGGCGGCTGACCCGCGGAGGGTGGCGTGGGCTCCTGCGGCCTCTTGAGGAACGGGTCCTCCTCGGGCGGCTGGCCGGGCGGCGGCTGGTCGGTGCTCATGGGGGCAGTGCATCCCGGGGGCGTCCACCCCGCAAGGAATCATCGCCCGTTCGGGGGACGCCCCCGCCGACCCGCCGCCATACCGGTCACGGAGCCGGCTACCGCGCCACGAAGGTGCGGGCCGCCTTGTCGTGCCAGCACTGGCGCCACGGGCGGTCGAAGAGGCACCACAGGACGTTGAGGACGCCGACGGCCAGGAGCCCGAGGACGCTGTAGACGAGCCAGCGCCGCAGGGCCGCGCCGAACCTCGGCGGCTGGTGCGCCTCGATGTCCCGCACCTCGATCCCGCACAGCTTCTTGCCCAGGGTGCGGCCCCACTTGGTGGTGGGCAGCACCTCGTACAGGATGCCGATGACGAGCAGCGAGGCCAGCACGATCCCGAACTGGACCGAGGTCGTCGAGTCCAGGAGCCACACCTGGACGGTGGTGCCGGACTGCTTGGCCGCTTCGATCTTGCCGTCGATGTGCTCCAGGGCGGCGGTCACGAAGGGGACGGCGGCGGCGCCGACGAGCGCGCCGAGGACCACGGTGTCGATGAGCCGGGCCAGCAGCCGCCGGCCGAGACCCGCGGGACGGGCGGCGGCCTGGGCGCGGGCCGCCTGCTGGAACACGTCCTCGACGGGCGGCTTCCACGGCAGGACGGGCTGCTGCTCCTGCTGCTCCTGGGGCTGGGGGTGTTGCGGCTGGTGCGGCGGCTGCTGCTGTGCCCAGGAGGGCGTGGAGGGTACGGGGGCGGGCGCCTGGGCCACGGGCTCGGGGGCCGGCTGCGGCCGGCGTACCGGGGTGGGCGCGGGAGCGGGGGCAGGAGACGGCGTGGGGGCCGGCGAGGGCGTCGCCACCGGGGTGACGGGCATCCCGCCGAGGCGCGCGGCTCCCCCGGTGGCCCGGGGGTCCGCCGCGGGCACGGGGGCCGGGGCCTGCGCGGCGGCCGGGGCCTGCGCGGCGGCGCGGGGCTCGGCCGGTTCACTCGCGCCGGCGACGGGCCAGTCGGCCGGGGACCGGGGGTCGGGGACGGGCTGGGGCCGGCGTTGAGCCTGGGGCTGGGCGGCCTGGGCCGGGGCCTGGGGTTGGGGCTGGGGCTGGTCCTGGGGTGTGCCCCAGGAGACCTTCCGGTCGCTGTCGCCGCCGAACCCGGACTGCCGGGAGGTGTCCGCCTGCCAGGCCGAGGAGGGCTCCGGCGTCACCGGCTCCTCGTCGTAGTCGTCGAAGAAGACGGGCCCGGTCTCCTCGACCGCGGGGACGGGCGCGGGGAGGGCTGCCGGAACGGGCGCCGGAGCCAGCGCCGAGCTCGGACTCGGGGCATGGCTCTGGGCCGGGGCCGGGGCCGGGGCCGGGGCCTGGCTCGGCACCGGGGCCTGGGTCTGGGCAGGTGCGAGGTTCTGGGCCGGTGCGACGCTCTGGGCCGGTGCGAGGTTCTGCGCGGCGCCGGGGTACTGCGCGACCACCGGCGCGGACGCCGGGCCGGAGGCCAGGACCGGACCCGCGGGGACCGCCCCGGCGGGCGGGTTCGGCGTGCCCTCGCCGTCCTTGGGAGCGGGCCGGCTCGTACCCGGCACCCAGGCACCGCCGTTCCAGTACCGGATGTATCCGGGAATGGACGGGTCCGGGTAGTACCCCGCCTGCGGTACCTCTCCGCCGCCTCCAGGAGGAGTAGCCACTGACCCGACTCCGTTCAGTCACAACGCTTTTGATCCCACGGCCGCTCCCCCGGGCAGCCGCGCCCAAGGAGGACAGTAACGAAGAACGTCCCCGAGGGAAGAAAGAGCCCGTGAGAAAGACCGCCTTCGGGCGACAGAGACCGGAATCCCTCACTCACGGTGATGTTCGGGCCGGTGCCTCCGGGGTCCGAGAGGGGCGCTGAAAACTTTCCGAAAAAACTTCCCGAAGTCGCGTAATGAACGGCGTGGACCCCGCTCTCTCCTGGTGAAGGCCCGTCCGGGGCCCGCCACGAGAGGACGTACGACCATGCAGAACACCGACAACACCACCGTCGAGCGCGAGCTGGAGCTGAAGCTGGTGCTCTCGCCCGAGCGCGCCGTTCCCGTCCCCGCCCGGCTCGCCTACCGCACCGACGACCCGTACGCCGTCCACATCACCTTCCACGTCGGCACGGACCACCCGGTCAACTGGACGTTCGCGCGCGAACTGCTCGTCGAGGGCGTCTTCCGGGCGTGCGGCCACGGCGACGTCCGCATCTGGCCCACGAAGGTCGAGGGCCGCAGCGTGGTCCTGATGGCGCTCTCCTCCCCCGACGGCGACGCCCTGCTCGAAGCCCCCTCCGCGCAGGTCTCCGCGTGGCTGGAGCGGACCCTGCGCGCGGTGCCGCCGGGCACCGAGTCCGAGCGGCTCGGCATGGACGAGGGGCTCGCCGAGATCCTGGCGACCACGGTGATCACCGACGAGCTGTGGCTGCGCGACCCGTGGCCGTCGGACGAGTCGCAGGACGGCGAACTGTGAGCCGCCGTACCCGCCACCTGACGCTCGTGCGCCTCGCGCCCCTCGCGCCCCTCGCGCCCCTCGCGCCCCTCGTACCGGAGGTCTCAGAACAGCTTTCCGGGGTTGAGCAGCCCCAGCGGGTCGAAGGTGTGCTTGATCCCGCGCTGGAGCTCGAGACCGACCGGCCCCAACTCCCTGGCCAGCCACTCCTTCTTGAGGACGCCCACGCCGTGCTCGCCGGTGATCGTGCCGCCGAGGGCGAGCCCGAGCGCCATGATCTCGTCGAAGGACTCCCGCGCCCGCCGCGACTCGTCCTCGTCGGCGTGGTCGAAGCAGACGACGGGGTGGGTGTTGCCGTCCCCCGCGTGCGCGCAGACGCCGATGGTCAGGTCGTACTTCTCCGCGATCGCCGACGTGCCGTCGAGCATCGCGGCCAGCTTCGTCCGCGGCACGCACACGTCGTCGATCATCGTCGCGGGCTTGATCGTCTCCAGGGCCGTGAGGGAGAGCCGGCGCGCCTGGAGGAGGAGTTCCGACTCCGCGGTGTCCGCGGCCGGGACGACCTCGGTGGCGCCCGCCGCCGTGCACAGCTCCCCGACGGCGGCCAGATCGGCGACCGCGTCCCGGGTGTCGAAGGCGCACAGGAGCAGCGCCTCGGTGGTGTCGGGCAGACCCATACGCGCCAGCCTGTTGACCGCCTGGACGGTGGTGCGGTCCATGAGTTCGAGCAGCGACGGGGTGTGTCCGCGCTCCATGATGGTGCAGACGGCCTCGCAGGCGGCGGCCGCGGAGGGGAACTCGGCGGCGAGCGCGAGCTGCGCCGGAGGCTGCGGCCGGAGCGCGAGCACGGCCCCCACGACGATGCCGAGACTGCCCTCGGAGCCGACGAAGAGCCTGGTCAGGTCATATCCGGCGACGCCCTTGGCGGTGCGGCGGCCGGTGGTCAGGAGCCGGCCGTCGGCGAGGACGATGTCGAGGCCGAGGACGTACTCGGCTGTCACCCCGTACTTCACGCAGCACAGGCCGCCGGAGGCCGTGCCGATGTTCCCGCCGATGGTGCACGTCTCCCAGCTGGAGGGGTCCGGCGGGTAGTACAGGCCGTGTTCGGCGACGGCGCGTGACAGCACGGCGTTGACGACGCCCGGTTCGACGACGGCGATCCGGTCGACCGGGTCGATCTCCAGGATGCGGTCCATCTTGACCAGGGAGAGCACGATGCAGCCCTCGGAGGCGTTGGCGCCGCCGGACAGGCCCGTGCGGGCTCCCTGGGGGACGACGGGGACGCGGAGTTCGGTCGCGGTGCGCATGACGTGCTGCACCTGTTCGACGGTACGAGGGAGCACGACGACCGCGGGGGTGCCGGCCGTGCAGAAGCTCGCCATGTCGCGGGAGTAGGAGGCCGTCACGTCCGGGTCGGTGAGGAGCGCCTCGGCGGGGAGCCCGGCGCGCAGCCGCGTCAGAAGATCGTCCATGCGTCCAGCGTGGCACCCGGGGCCATCGGTGTGAACCCGCCGGGGCGGGCGCTTCGTGTGCTCTTCGTACTGGCGCGTACGGGCGCACAGTGAGCGCCATGAAGACCCAGAACGTGTCGAGGACGGTCCTGGCGGCCGGAGTGGGCGCGGTGCTCGCGGCGACGGCCCTGCTGTACGTCCCCGAGTTCGTCGGCCAGGGGCCGCCTCCCCCGCCGGGCCCGGCGGAGCGGGCGACGATCGCGGCGCACGCCGGCGCGCAGGCCGCGCTGCCCGACCTGGCCGCGCTGATCACCGACCGGGAGAAGTGGCTGCGCGGCCATCCGGACGACGACGCGTCCTGGGCGGCGCTCGGCGCGGCGTACACGGAGCGCGGGACGCGGATCGGCGACGTACGGGACTACCCGAGGGCCGAGCGGGCGCTGCGGCGCTCCCTGGCCGAACGGCCCGCCGCCCGGGGCAACGTGGACGCGCAGCTGGGTCTCGGGGCGCTCGCGGGGGCGCGGGGCGACTGGAGGTCCGCCAAGGAGTGGGGCGAGCGGGTACGGAAGGCCCAGCCGGGGCGCTGGCCGGCGTACCCGGTCCTGATCGACGCGTACAACGGCCTCGGGAAGTACGAGGCGGCCCGGACGGCGGCGGAGAAGCTGGAGGAGCTGCACGCGGGCGCGGTCGTGCGCGCGCGTGCGGCGCAGACGTACCGCGACCGGGGCTGGCGCGAGGACGCCGACGCGGCGGCGCTCGACGCGGCGGCGCTGGCCGAGACCGACGCGGACAAGGCGTCGTCGCTCGCGCGCCTCGGGGACCTGGCGTGGGAGCGGGGCGAGGCGGAGGAGGCCCTCGCCCGGTACGGGGCGGCGCTGCGGCTCGTACGGGATCACGGGCCGTCACTCGCGGGGCGTGCGCGGGCGCTCGCGGGCCTGGACCGGCCGGACGAGGCGCTGCGCGACTGGCGGTCGGCCCTGTCCCGGCTGCCGCTGCCGGAGTACGTCCTGGAGGCGGGCGAGCTGTACGAGGCGATGGGCCTGGACGAGGACGCGCGGGCGCTGTACGCGCGGCTGCGGACGGGGACGTGGGTGCGGGCGGAGGTGCCTCTGGTGTTGCTCGACGCGGACCACGGCGACCCGGTGGCGGCGGTCACCCGGATGCGGGCGGAGTGGGCGCGCGGGCACCGCTCGGTGGCGGCGGCGGACGCGCTGGGGTGGGCGCTGTACCGGGCCGGGCTGCCGAAGGAGGCGCTGGGGTACGCGAAGCTGGCCACGGACGAGGGCCTGCGGAGCGCGCTCTTCGCGTATCACCGGGGCGAGATCGAGCGGGCCCTGGAGCAGCACGGGCCGGCCCGCCGCCATCTGGCGGAGGCGCTGCGGATCAACCCGCGCTTCTCGCCGCTGCTCGCACCGAGGGCGGCGGAGGCGGTGGCGGCCCTGGGCGAACCGCCGGACGAACTGCCGCGGGAGCTGCGACCGGAGAAGGCGGAGACGGCGGAGACGGCGGCACAGACGGCGCAGACGGAGAAGACGGAGAAGACGGCGCAGGTGAAGAAGTCCGCGGGGGCGTAGGACGAAGGGAGGGGGCCCGGAACCGGACCCCCTCCCTCGTGGCGACTGGCGACTGGCGCCTGGGCGCCTGGGCGCCTAGAGGTTGCCGCGCTTCTCCTGCTCGCGCTCGATCGCCTCGAACAGGGCCTTGAAGTTGCCCTTGCCGAAGCCCATCGAGCCGTGGCGCTCGATCATCTCGAAGAAGACGGTCGGGCGGTCCTGCACCGGCTTGGTGAAGATCTGCAGCAGGTAGCCGTCCTCGTCGCGGTCGACGAGGATCTTCAGCTCGCGCAGGGTCTCGACGGGCACGCGGGTCTCGCCGGCCCACTCGCCGAGGGTGTCGTAGTACGAGTCGGGGGTGTCGAGGAAGGAGACACCCGCCGCGCGCATCGCGCGGACCGTGGCGACGATGTCGTTGGTGGCGAGGGCGATGTGCTGGACGCCGGCGCCGCCGTAGAACTCCAGGTACTCGTCGATCTGCGACTTCTTCTTCGCGATCGCCGGCTCGTTGATCGGGAACTTCACCTTGAGGGTGCCGTCCGCGACGACCTTCGACATGAGCGCCGAGTACTCGGTCGCGATGTCGTCGCCCACGAACTCCTTCATGTTCGTGAAGCCCATGACCTTGTTGTAGAAGCCGACCCAGTCGTTCATCTTGCCGAGCTCGACGTTGCCGACGCAGTGGTCGATGGCCTGGAAGGTGCGCTTGGCCGGCGGCTCGACGATCGGGTTCGCGGAGACGAAGCCGGGCAGGTACGGGCCGTCGTAGCCGGAGCGCTCGACGAGGGTGTGGCGGGTCTTGCCGTAGGTGGCGATGGCGGCGAGGACGACGGTGCCGTTCTCGTCCTTCAGCTCGTACGGCTCGGTGACGCCGGTGGCGCCGTGCTCGACGGCGTAGGCGTACGCGGCGCGCGCGTCCGGCACCTCGATGGCCAGGTCGACGACGCCGTCACCGTGCTCGGCGACGTGGTCGGCGAGGAAGCGGCCACGGTCGGTCGAGACCTTGATGACGGAGGTGAACACGAAGCGGGCTGCGCCGTTGGTGAGGACGTAGCTGGCGGTCTCGCGGCTGCCGTTCTCCGGTCCGGAGTAGGCGACGAGCTTCATGCCGAAGGCCGTGGAGTAGTAGTGCGCGGCCTGCTTGGCGTTGCCGACGGCGAAGACGACCGCGTCCATTCCCTTGACCGGGAAGGGATCGGCCTTACGCGCGGTGGAAGGGGTGTGATCGATGGTCTCAGTCATGGCAGCAATGTCCCGCCGTTCGGCAAGGTGCGCAAGAGTTTGTTGTTCTGCTGGTCAGGTTGTACAGCGATCGGCGAGTATGGCGGTGCGACTTGTACATCCTGACCATGGGGAGACCGCTGTGGCGATCGATCATTTGGACGGCCGTCTGATCACGCTCCTCGCGCGCGAGCCGCGCATCGGGGTCCTGGAGGCCTCCCGGCGCCTCGGGGTGGCGCGCGGGACGGTGCAGGCGCGGCTCGACCGGCTCCAGGAGAGCGGGGTGATCCGCGGATTCGGGCCTCAGGTGGACCCCGCGGCCCTGGGCTACCCGGTGACGGCGTTCGCGACGCTGGAGATCAAGCAGGGGCAGGGCGCGGACGTGCGGGAGCACCTGGCGACGGTTCCGGAGGTCCTCGAACTGCACACGACGACGGGTCACGGCGACATGCTCTGCCGGCTGGTCGCACGCTCGAACGCGGACCTCCAGCGGGTGATCGACAAGGTGGTGGGCTTCGAGGGGATCATGCGGGCGTCGACGGCGATCGTGATGGAGAACCCGGTACCGCTGCGGATCATCCCGCTGGTGGAGCAGGCGGCGCAGGAAGGGTCGTAGGAGGTAAGGGCGCAAAGAATTCGCTGCAAAAAGGTCTCTGCAAAGAAGAGGTTGCAAAGAACCCCTTGCAACTCTTCCTTTGCAACTCTAGGGTCGAGTCATGTCCGAGCCCGAGGAATTCCTGAGCCGCACCCTGGACCCGCGATCCCTGCGCGGGCTCGCCCACCCGCTGCGCATCCGGTTGCTGCGCGCCCTGCGTCGCCACGGGCCCGCCACCGCCTCCCAACTGGCCGAGCGGCTCGGCGAATCCAGTGGCGCGACCAGCTACCACCTACGCCAGCTCGCGGTCGTCGGCTTCGTCGAGGACGACCCGACGCGCGGCAAGGGCCGGGAGCGGTGGTGGAAGGCGGCCCAGCAGGGGACGCGTCTGGACGAGACGATCCACAGGAACCCGGACCCCGACGTCCAGGGCGCCCTGGAGGTCTTCCTGTTCGAGATGGCGACCATCCACGCACAGGAGATGAACACCTACCTCGGCACCCGGCACGACTGGGACGAGGACTGGCAGGGCGCCTCGGACATGAGCGACTTCACCCTGCGGCTGCCGATCGAGCAGCTGCGCGAGCTGACCGAGAAGATCCACGAACTGATCGACGTCTACCGCGACACCGCCGACACGGACGCGCCGGGCGCCGAGCGCGTACGCGTCCATCTGCACGCGTTCCCCCAGCAGGAGGACTGACCGCCACCACCGGCGCGTCCTCACCCACCGCTCACGGAAGGAACCGCACCATGCATGCCGACATCCACCTGCAGCTGCACGCACTGACCGCCGAGGAGCTGCGCCGCGAGGCCGCCGGCGCCCGCCGGCACACCACCACCCAGGCCCCCGCCGCGCCGCTCCGCGTCCAGCTGGGCTGGAAGCTCGTCGAGTTGGGCCTGCGGATGGTCACGCCCACCGACCGCCCGGTCACCCTCGCGGCATGAACGCTCCGGGGGGAGAAGAAGCTGATGTGGCACAGGGCTCCCGCGGCCCGCTGACCACCGTCCTGACCGCCAACGCCATCTCGATCACCGGCAATTCACTCACCCTCATCGGCGTCCCGTGGTTCGCGCTGGACACCACGGGAAGCCCGGGCAAGGCAGGGTTGGTCGCCTTCTGCGCGGCCCTCCCCGTCCTCCTCTCCACACTCGCCGGCGGCCCGCTCATCGACCGGTTGGGCCGCCGCCGGGTCAGCATCGCCTCCGACCTGGTCTGCGGACTCGCGCTCGCCGCGATCCCCCTGCTGCACCGCTTCGGCGTCCTCGAGTTCTGGATGCTGTGCGCCCTGATGGCGGTCACCGGCCTGTGCCACGCGCCCGGCGAGATGGCCCGGCACGTCCTGGTCCCCGACCTCGCCCAGCGCGCCGGGATCGCGCTCCCCCGGGTGGCGAGCCTGTACGACGCCGTGGCGCGCGGCGCTCGGATGGCGGGCGCCGTACTCGCCGGACTGCTCGTCGCGTTCATGGGCGCCGACACGGTCCTGTTCCTCGACGCGGCCACCTTCGGCCTCTCCGCGCTGCTCGTCGCCGCGGGCCTGCGCGGGGTGCCGTCGGCTGAGCCGATGCGCGACGGGCCCCGGCTCTCCCCCGCCCGCTACCGGGCCGATCTGCGCGAGGGGTACGCCTTCCTGTTCCGCAGTCGACTACTGCTCGGCATCATGGTCATGGTGATGGTCACCAACGGCCTGAACCAGAGCTGGAGTTCGGTACTACTGCCGGTCCACGCCAGGGCGGAGCTGGACGGTCCGGCCGCGCAGGGCCTGCTGGTCGCGGTCTTCGGCGGCTGCGCGCTCGCCGGGGCGCTGCTGTACGGGGCGGTCGGGGAGCGCTTCCCCCGCCGGGCCGTGTTCGCTGCCGGGTTCCTCGTCGGCGGCGCCCCGCCGTACCTGGTGGCCGCGTTCACGGACACCACGGCGCCGCTGCTCGTGACGATGGCGGCGGCCGGGTTCGGCGTCGGAGTGCTCAACCCGATCCTGACGACGGTCATGTACGAGCAGGTGCCGGACGCGCTGCGCAGCCGCGTCATGGGGGCGAGCACGGCGGGAGTCCTGCTCACGACGCCGCTCGGAGGTCTGGCGGCCGGCTTCCTGGTCGAGCGGGTCGGGCTGACGGCGACGCTGCTCGGGATCGGCGCGCTCTACTTCGTGGCGACGCTCGCCCCGGTCGTCTTCCCCGCCTGGCGGGGCATGGATGTCACGGTGTCGACGGGCATACCCGGCGGCGGCAGAACCATCACCGGACCGACAGGGTCCAGGCCGACCGCCGCCGGACCAACCGCCGCCGGACCGACAGGGTCCAAGCCGACCACCGCCGCCTGACCGGCCACGTCCGGGCCCACCGGGTCCGGGGTGGTCAGCAGCTCGGAACCTTCGACTCCTGCCCCTGTTCCAGGGCCCGGAGGGACTCCACGGCGTCGCTGAGCGCGGTGACGGGCACGAGCCGCAGGCCCTTCGGCTGTTCGGCCTGAGCGTCGGAGCACTCCGCCTTCGGTACGAGGAAGACGGTGGCCCCGTCCCGCGCGGCGGCCTGGGTCTTGAGGGAGACGCCACCGACGGCGCCGACCGTGCCGTCCGCCTCGATCGTTCCCGTACCGGCGACGATCCGGCCGCCGGTGAGGTCGCCGCCCTCCCCGTCGCCGTCGAGCTTGTCGACGATGCCGAGGGAGAAGAGCAGTCCGGCGCTGGGACCGCCGATGTCGGCGAGGTGCAGGCTCACCTTCACCTGCTCGGGGCTCAGCTTGAGGTAGTCGAGAGCGGCGAGGGTGGCCGCGTCCTGCGACTCCTTCATCTGACCGAGGTTGTGCTTCTCGACCTCGGCGTCGGACTTCCCCGAGGGGTAGACGGAGTCGTGCGGCAGGACGGCCCGGTCGGTCCGGAACCAGGCGTCGGCCACGTCCCCGAGGTCGACCTCGGTGGACGGACCGGTGGCGACGATCGTCGTCATCCGGAGCTGCCCCTCGGTCGGCCGGACCGGGGCGCCGGTGATGGTGATGATCTCCCGCCCCTTGTCCTTGCCGAGCACGTCGGCGGTCGTGCCGGGCTGCGCGATCGCGTACGGCAGCGGCGCGAGCCCGACGACGGCGAAGAGCGCGACGACGGGCAGGGCGCAGAGCGCGAGGGCACGGTGACGAGGAAGGCTGGAGAGCACGCCCCCAATCTACTGGGACGCGCGCCGCCCCCGGGCCGGGGGCGCGGGCACCGGCAGGTGGCGGGCGAAGAACGATCGCGTCCCGCGCCGCACGGCGTCGACCGCCGCCGCCGGGTCGGCCGCCCCGACGAGCGCGGCCCTCGCCGCCTCGGTGACGAGCCCGGTGGCCTGGAGCTGGGGGACGAGGAACGCGTAGTCGGCGAACACCCAGTGGTCGCTGTCGGTCAGCAGGACGCGCCGGGCGCGCAGCCGCTCCCAGGAGCGTTCGAGGCGCTCGGCGCCGTCGAAGCCGTCGGTGCGGAACAGGAGGAGGGGCCGGTCGAGCCCGTCCAGCGGGTCCGGATCCAGGTCCCGATCCCGATCCCGATCCCGTTCCCGATCCCGATCCCGGTCCAGGTCCAGGTTCAGGTCCAGATACCCCTCCAGGTTCACGCTCGCGGCGAGCCGGTCGTCGGCGGCCAGCGCGAGCCGCCCGGAGTTCGTCCGGTCGGAGCTGGAGCGGGTGTACGCGGGCGGGGGCCCGGTGCCGCCGTGGATCCGCGACCTGCACGGCGGGGACGAGGGCGCCTGGCGCAGGCTCGACCACGCCCAGGGGGCGGCGTACGAGACGGTCCTGGCCCCGGTGTGGCCGCTGGTCCAGGACCTGCACCGGGCGGAGTTCACCCGGCACGCGCTGACGGTCGCGGAACAGGGCCTGGGCGCCGCCCTGACGGCCGCGGCCCCGAGCTCACGGCTGCGGGACGGGATGTGGGAGTGGCCCGGCGTCCCGGGCGGCCGTGACGTTCACCTCGACGGCCGGGAGCTCGTGCTGCTGCCGACCTTCCACTGGCGGGGCGGGCCGCTCGTCCAGGACCTGCAGGGGCGCCCCGTGGTCCTGGCCTACCCGGCGGGCCGGGGCCTGCCGCTCGCCCCGGACGGCGGCGGGACGCGAGAGGAGGCTCTCACGGGGGTCCTCGGCAGGACCCGGGCCGAGCTGCTCCGTGCCCTGGACGAGGCCAGGACGACGACGGGCCTGGCCCGCCGTCTCGGCGTCAGCAACGCGACGGCCTCGGCCCACGCCCAGGCCCTCCGCACGGCGGGCCTGATCACGACGACCAGGACGGGCAGGTCGGTCCACCACGAGCGGACCCCGCTGGGCGGTCTCGTCGCGGGCGACAGCCCGTGAGACGGCGATCCGGTCGGCCGAGCCCCGACCGGCTGCCGCGCGCTCACGACGCCCCCTAGGGGGCGTCCGGCGGATCAGGGCAAGACGCCCCCTAGCGCAGCGCGTCGGCGACCTCGCGGGCCGCGTCCACGACGCGGGGGCCCACGCGCTCGGGGACGGCGTCCGCGAGCATCACCACGCCGACGCTGCCCTCGACGCCGGTGACGCCGACCAGCGGCGCGGCGGCCCCGCTCGCGCCGGCCTCCAGCTCGCCGTGGGTGAGGGTGAAGCCGGGTTCGATCAGGGAGCCCTGGCGGGCGGCGAGGATCGCGCGCCCGGCCGCGCCCCGGTCGAGGGGGTGACGGAAGCCGGCCCGGTAGGCGACGTGGTAGTCGGTCCAGGTCGGTTCGACGACCGCGACGGCGAGCGCCTCCGCCCCGTCGACGAGGGTCAGGTGGGCCGTGGCCCCGATGTCCTCGGCGAGCGAGCGCAGCGCGGGCAGGGCGGCCTCGCGCACCAGGGGGTGCACCTGGCGGCCGAGCCGGAGCACACCGAGGCCGACGCGGGCGCGCCCGCCGAGGTCGCGGCGGACGAGGGCGTGCTGTTCGAGTGTGGCCAGCAAGCGGTAGACCACCGTCCGGTTGACACCGAGTTTGTTGGACAACTCGGTGACCGTCAGGCCGTGGTCGGTGTCGGCGAGCAGTTTGAGGACTCTGAGTCCCCGGTCGAGCGTCTGGGAGGTCTCCGCGGTCACGACGCCCTCTCCTTCGGAGTGAGTGGCGGCGGGCTCTCACGGGAGTGCGACGCCGGTCCCGTCGGCGACGCACGTCAGAGGCCGCCGGCAGGAAGGGGTACACCGGCTGCGCTCCGTGGCGGCGCTGCCACGGGACGATTGCTTTTGAGCCGGGACAGTAGCGACCCGCTCCGCTCAGCGGAAGACCTCGTCCAGAATCCGGGCGTCGACGACCGGATAGAGACGGTTCGGGACCTTCGTCGGCCGTACGAAGGACTTTGGCGGACAAGATCGGCTTTGTCGTGCGCCTAGTTTGGAAGGCGCTCGGAGGCCGACCGTGGGGGCCGGTCTCCGAACCGGATCCCGTCCCCACGGGATGCGTGAGGCCCGTACGCGCAGACTCGTACGGGCCTCATCGGCATCCGGCGGCCACTCGGCCCCGGCGGGAACTCACCGCATCCGGGTGGCCCACTCCTGGACCTTCTTGATCCGCTCGCGGATCTGCCCGGCGGTGGCCTCCGCGCTCGGCGGCCCGCCGCACACCCGGCGCAGCTCGGTGTGGATCACGCCGTGGGGCTTGCCGGTCTGGTGGACATAGGCGCCGACCATCGTGTTGAGCTGCTTGCGCAGCTCCAGGAGCTCCTTGTGGGAAACGACAGGGCGGCGCTCGGCGGGAAGCTCCAGGAGGTCCGCCTCGTCGTCCGGCTTCTTGCGGCTGTGCGCGATCTGCCTGGCCTGGCGCTTCTGCAGCAGCAGCTGGACCTGGTCGGGTTCGAGGAGGCCGGGGATGCCGAGGTAGTCCTGCTCCTCCGCGCTGCCGGGGTGGGCCTGCATGCCGAACTCGGCGCTGTTGTAGAGCACGCGGTCGAAGACGGCGTCCGACTCCAGCGCCTCGAAGGGCAGCATGTCCTGCTCGCCGGTGTCCTCGTCCTGCTGGCGCTCGGCCTCGGCGAGCTCCTTCTCGGACTCGGCGTACGGGTCCTCCTCGCCCTGCTTCTTCGGCTTGTCGAGGACGTGGTCGCGCTCGACCTCCATCTCGTTGGCGAAGCCGAGGAGGCTGGGGATCGTCGGAAGGAACACGGAGGCGGTCTCGCCGCGCCTGCGTGAACGCACGAAGCGGCCGACGGCCTGGGCGAAGAAGAGCGGGGTCGAGATGGTCGTCGCGTACACGCCGACCGAGAGGCGGGGCACGTCGACGCCCTCGGACACCATGCGGACGGCGACCATCCAGCGGTCGGTGTTCTCGCTGAACTCGTCGATGCGGTTCGAGGCGCCGGTGTCGTCGGAGAGGACGACGGTGGCCTTGGTGCCGGTGATCTCGCGGATCAGCTTGGCGTACGAGCGGGCCGATTCCTGGTCGCTCGCGATCACCAGCCCGCCGGCGTCCGGAATCGACTTCCTGACCTCGGTGAGCCGCTGGTCGGCGGCGCGCAGGACGTTGGGCATCCAGTCGCCCTTCGCGTCGAGCGCGGTGCGCCAGGCCTGCGAGACGGCGTCCTTGGTCATCGGCTCGCCCAGCCGGGCGGCGATCTCGTCGCCCGCCTTGGTGCGCCAGCGCATGTTGCCGCTGTAGGAGAGGAAGATGACCGGCCGGACGACGCCGTCGCCGAGGGCGTTGCCGTAGCCGTACGTGTAGTCCGCCGAGGACCTGCGGATCCCGTCGTTCCCCTCCTCGTACGTGACGAAGGGGATGGGGTTGGTGTCGGAGCGGAACGGGGTGCCGGTGAGCGCGAGGCGCCGTGTGGCGGGCTCGAAGGCTTCCAGGCAGGCCTCGCCCCAGGACTTGGAGTCTCCGGCGTGGTGGATCTCGTCGAGGATGACGAGGGTCTTGCGCTGCTCGCAGCGGTTGCGGTGGAGCATGGGCCGGACGCCGACACCGGCGTAGGTGATGGCGACCCCGTCGTACTCCTTGCTGAGCGGCCCGGCGCTGTAGTCCGGGTCCAGCTTGATCCCTATGCGCGCGGCGGCGGCGGCCCACTGCTTCTTCAGGTGCTCGGTGGGCGCGACGACGGTGATCTGCTGCACGACGTGGTGGTGCAGCAGCCAGGACGCCAGGGTCAGCGCGAAGGTCGTCTTGCCGGCGCCGGGGGTGGCGACGGCGAGGAAGTCCCGGGGCTGCTCCTGGAGGTACCTGTCCATGGCGCCCTGCTGCCAGGCACGCAGCTTGCCGGCGGTACCCCAAGGGGCCCGTCCGGGGAAGGCGGGAGAGAGGTGATGGGAGGTGGTGGTGGTAGTAGTCACGATCTCCGGGTTCGACGCTCGTCCAGATATGACAACCGGGCCACCTTACCGGCGGCCCGGTCGGAACCTCGTATGAAACGGGGTGGGGATGGTGCGGTTGCGACTCACCTCACGTCGGGTCACGCGGCCTCGTGCAGCCCCCGCAGACGGCGCGCGATCAGGGCGATGTCCTCCAGGTCGCCAGTGGCCACGTCGATGACCAGCTTGTACGCCTCGTCCTGGTCCACGCCGACCATCTCGGTACCGTTGAAGTCGAGGAAGACCACAGCGCACATCCACGCCATGCGCTTGTTCCCGTCGACCAGCGGATGGTTCACCGCGAGCGACTGAAGGAGGGCGGCGGCCTTCTCGAAGAGATCGCTGTACGCCTCGACACCGAACATCTGGGACTGCGGGCGGTGCACCGCCGAGCTCAGGAGTCCGAGGTCCCGAACGGCGATCTGCTGGCCCGCGCAGGCGAACTCGGCCAGCTCCAGGACCTCCTGGACCGTCAGGTACTTCACTTACTCCCCCAGGCGCTTCAGCAGGTCGGCGTGGTGCAGGGCGTACTTGGCGCCGAGCTTGCGGACGACCCCCCGGTCGGCCTCCTGCTCCAAGTAGCGGTCGATCGCTTGAAGCACTATGGCGTGCATGCTGCGGCCCTCCTCCTCAGCACGGAGCTTGAGGGCCTCTTGCTGGTCGTCGCGGAGACGCAGGTTCATTGCCATACCTGAACGGTACCACCAGTGGGGCCATCTTGGTACTAAATGCTCAGCCCTGCACCCGCTCCGCCTCCAACCGCGTAGCGACCCACGCCCCCACCGCCGCCACCCCCGCCATCGGCAGGAAGACCGCCGCGAAGGCCGCCGGGTGGGAGCCCGTGGCCGCGTGGGAACTCACCGCGTGGCCCGCCGCGCCGCCGCCCAGGGCGGCGAAGGCCGCGCCGCCGGCGGCGAGGAGCAGGACGTTCGAGAGGCCGTCCGAGATCTGGAGGGCGGCCGAGTTCGCGCCCGCCTCCTCCGGCGCCGAGAGCTTCATGAGCAGCACGCTCGTGGAGGCGATCACCGCGCCCATGCCCAGGCACCCGAAGGCCCAGGCCACCGCGACCACCCACACCGGCACCGCAGTGATCAGGACGCTCGGCGCCGCCGCGATCGCGAGGGCGACCAGGACCATCCCGGCGACGACCAGCCGTTCGCGGTACGGCTCCGTCCACGGCCGGGACTGGATCCACGAGCCGAGCGCCCAGGTGAGACCGCCCACCGCCAGGGAGAGCCCGGCCAGGGTCACGCTCAGGCCGCGCTGGGTGACCAGCATCAGCGGGACGAAGGACTCGGCGGCGATGAAGGACCCGGCGGCGATGCCGCGCAGCAGGATGACCGAGGGCAGGCCGCGCTCCGCCCGGGAGGTGCCGCGCGGGAGCAGGCCGCGAATGGCGGGCACGAGGAGCGCGACGCCCGCGGCGGCGGGGAGCAGGGAGAGCCAGCGCAGCTCCTGCCCCGCGTACTGGAGGAGTCCCGCGCCGGCCGAGATGGCGAGCGCGAGTCCGATCTGCCGCCGGTCCCAGGGGGCGACGGGCGCCTCCGGGTCCGCGGGGCCCGAGGCGGTCCGGCGTATCGCGGGGAGGGCGAGGGCGAGCGGCAGGACGACGAGGGCGGGGATGCCGACGAAGACCCAGCGCCAGCCGAGGTGCTCGGTGATCGTTCCGGAGGCGAGCGGTCCGACGACGGAGGGCACGACCCAGCTCGCGGCGAACGCGGCCATGATCGCGGGCCTGAGGTGCTCCTCGTACGCCCGGCTGACGATCACGTACAGCGCGACGATGACCAGACCGCCGCCGAGCCCCTGCACGGCCCGGCCGAGGATGAACATCAGCATGCCGCCGGCGGTCCCGGAGAGGAGCAGTCCGGCGGCGAAGGCGGTCATTCCGGTGGCGAGGGATCCGAGCGGCCCCCGCCGGTCGGACCACTGGCCGGCCAGGACCATGCCGAAGAGGCTGGTGGTGAAGTACGCGGAGAAGGCGAAGGCGTAGAGGGAGACGCCGTTCAGCTCGCGGGCGGCGACGGGCATCGCGGTGCCGACGGCGGTCGCCTCGAAGGCGATGAGCAGGACGACGGAGACGATGCCGATGCTGAGCGCCCGGTGGTCGCCGTCGAGGACGGACCCCTTGGTGTCGTCGTGTGCGGCGGCACGGGGTTCGGGGAGGTCGGCGATGTCGGTGGCGGCGGCATCTGCGCCGGCGTCACGGGGTTCGAGGGCACTCATTCCCCCAGAGTAAGAGGTGAAGTGCTGAATGACCCCTGTCAGGAGTCCCGGTCACGCTCGGTCCTTGGACGTACGACCGGACGTGAGGACAGGGCAGGCCCGGGGCGCGACCGGGCCCGACCGGGGCAGACACGGGGCGCGACCGGGCCCGACCCGGGGCAGGGCCCACGCCGTACCCGCGCGCGACTGTGAACGGCGTGTGGCAGCGGTATGGCAGTCGCATGGCACGGCCCCGGAACCCCTTGAGCCCCTCCCGGCCCCCGCCCTACGGTCGTACCAGTGCACAACACGACCGTGTGCCCGAGTGGTTCAGGGGCTCGCCTGCAAAGCGAGTTACGTGGGTTCGAATCCCGCCACGGTCTCTCATTCCCCCTCCGCAGGCCCCCGTAGGCCTCCGCAGGCCTCCGCAGGCCCCCAGGCCCCCCATGGGAACAGGCGGCGGCCGAGCGCCCCACCGTGAGCGTCGGCCCCGCCGTCCCTCACTTCACGGGCTTGAGCACAGGCTCCCCGGTGAGGCCCGCGTCCCCCTCGCAGCCCAGTTCCCGTGCGACCGCCAGGCCGACGGAGTGCAGCACCGTGAGGTTGGCCTCGCGGACGGCGGCGGTGTCCTGCGGGAACGGGGGCCCGACCTCGACCGTGCCCCTGATCCTCGCCGGACGCTCCTGCGAGCCCTTGAGCCGGGGGCTGACGCACTCCAGGAAGAGGTAGGCCCTCTTGGAGCCCGCCCGCGCCTCACGACCCATGTCGTACGCGTACAGGCCGGCCGACCGCGTCTTCCCGAAGAGGTCGCTCTCGTCGTACAGGCCGAACTGGACGTCGAGCCCGCGGCGCCCGTCGGCGTCCTGCACCTCGCACATCGACGGGTGCGACGTCCGCCGCTCGCCCTTCGCCTGGTCCTCCTCCAGCTGCTCCACGGCACGCCGGAGCCCACCGCTCCCGGCGGGGTTGAACGTCTTCGTACCCAGCACCGTTTCGAGCCCCTCGGCCGCGCCCTGCGACAGCGTGCCGTCGCACTGCTGCGCGGCGGTGACGCGCGGCGGCTCCTCCTCGCCGCCCGTGCAGGCGGTGAGGAGGACGCAGAGGGCCAGCCCCGCGGTGACGGACGTGAGCGTTCTTGCCATGGCGTTCCTCATGAGCGGTCGAGCGGTCGGGGGATCAGCCGGTCTCCGGGGTGTTGCCCGTCTGGTTCGCGTGGTCGTTGCCCTTCGCGTAGCCGCCGTCCACGGATTCGATCATGTTCTGCTTGAACTCGCTGCTCACCTTGTCGCCGTGCTGCGCGAGGAACCGCTCCATCGGCGACTCGGCGCTGTAGCGGCCCGCGGTGTAGAGCTCCTTCGTGTCGTCGTGGATCTGCCCCTCGGTCTTGCCCTTGTGGTCCTCGACGGACTTGTCCGACCAGTCCCCGATGACCTGACCGGCCAGCTGCTCCATGACGCCGGAGCCGGTGTCGACCGCGAGCGGTACGAGGATGGCGGCCGCGCCGACCGCCGCGGTGGCGGGCAGGAAGGCGACACCGGCCGCGATGCCCACCGTGGCGCCGAGCTCCACCCAGCCGGCCTTCGCCGCCTGCGCCTTCTCGTACTCCTCGTGCTTCTTCATGCCCTCGGCCTCGACCTGGTTGGCACGCGACTCGTCCAGCACGCCCTGCAGCGTGGCGCCCGTGTACACGGTGGCGCGGGCGGCGCCCTCGTCGATCTTCCCGTCGGGGCCGACCTGCGCCTCCAGCACACTGGTGGTGTAGAGGCGTTCGGCCGTGGAGACCGTGGCGTAGGCGTCCGGGTGCTGACCGAGCGTGGACAGGAAGTCGATCGCGCCCTCCCGCCCGAACTCCGGGTGGGCCCCCGGCATCTTCGACGGCGCGAAGACGCTCTCGGGGTCGTTCTTGGCGAGGGCCCAGTTGAGGTCGTCGATGTAGCCGGCGCCCATGTTGCCGAGGCTGTCGGCCATCGAGGACTGGTACTTCTTGAGGAGCTCCGGGTCGCTGCCGTACTTCTCGACGACCTGCGTCATGATCTCCGCGCTGGTCTCGTCGCGCTTCAGCTCCGGCTTCGGGTCGTCCCAGCCGTGGCCGAGCGTCGCCGCCTCCAGGGCGTGGCCGAACGCGTCGGGCATGTAGTCCGCGGACTTCTTGGCGTCGTCGGGGTGGTGCCCGTCGATGTCGGGGAAGAAGTCGTACTTGGCGTCGGCGAAGTAGTCCAGGTAGTTGGTCTGCTTCCCGTCCTTCTTCGGGTCCAGGTCGACCGAACCGCCGACGCTGCCGTCCTTGTTGTACGAGGTCGGCTCCTTGGAGAAGTACTCCTTGGCCGCCTCCGGGCTGTGGCCGAGCGCCTCCAGCATCGAGATCATCGGGTCGAAGCCCGAGCCGTTGACGCCGGACGGGTTGTACTGGTTCTTCAGCCAGCCGCCGCCCAGCGGCTTGCTGTCGGCGAACATGTACGGGTCCTTGGCGTGGAGCTGGGTGACGTGCTCCGCGATGGGGACCACGAACTTCGGGTCGTAGTTGCCGAAGCGCATGATGCCGCCGAGCAACTGGTAGCCGAAGGCCGGGTTGTTGTCGTACTTGGCGAGGGGGATGCGCTCCGTGCCGAGCTTGCGCATGTCCGCGGACCACTTGTCGGTCCAGGCGTCGCCGCCCTGCGTGGCCGTCGCCAGGTTGAGACCCAGGTTCTTCTGGAGCTCCTGGACGTCCGCGAGGCGCTCCTTGTCGACCTTGGAGTACTCGTACGTGTCCGTGGACAGCTGCCCGAAGAACTCCAGGGAGCCCTTGGGGCCGAGGCCGTCGTAGAAGGTCCTGGAGAACTCCTTCGAGCCGCTGTTGTCCTTCAGCAGCTCGTTGAGGCGCATCAGCTCCTCGTGGGAGATGTCCCGGCCCTTCTTGGCCAGGTCGACGGCGCGCTGCGCCTCCTCGGCGTCGAGGCTGGTGTACTTCGGGCCGCTGAAGTTGTGCTTGTCCCCGGTGATGTTGGCCTTGAGCGCGTTGGAGCAGGACACGTCGGCGTCGTCGCAGGTCTCGACGATGGTCTCGATCCGCTTCTGCATCGCCGCGATGTCGGCGCGCTCCTTGCGGCACATGTCCTGGAAGTCGGGGTCGTGCCGCATGCCCTGGTCCTTGGTGGAGGACAGCGGCTCCCTGGCCTCGACCGTGCCGTCGGACTTCACCAGGAAGCCCTTCGCGGGGGCCTCCGTCTCGGCGATCGTCTTGAGGTCGTCCTTCGCCTTCTTGAAGGCGTTGTAGCCGTCCTCCAGGACCTTGTGGATGCCGTCGGCGGCCTTGGCGGCGTCGTCGAACTCCTTGGCGGTCTTGTCCACGAACGGCTTCGTGACCTCGGCGTTCACGCCGCGCCAGTAGTCGTCCTTGGCCTTCGCCGCCATCGTCGTGCGGGCGTCCTCGGCGAGCTTCTCCAGCTTGCCCTTCATCGCGGACCAGTCGTCGGATGCCGCCTTCATCTTCTCGAGCGGCGCATGGACGACGTTGTCGTAGGTCAACACAGCAGGGCCCCCGCCTACTTGAAGTATTCGTTGATCTTGGACGCCGCGAGGGACGCCCGGATGTCTTCCTCTTCCTTCGCGTGGGAGGCCGCGCTGTAGTCGAGGTGGTTGGAGATGTTCGCGCAGGCGTCGAGCAGCGTGTTCAGCTGCGAGCTCCACGTCTCCTGCACCGTCGACATCGCGGATCCCGTGAGGAAGCCGTTGCTGGACATGCCCGTCGCCGCTTCCGTGGTGTTCGTGCGCGCGTGGTTCCCGTCCTTGACCAGCCGGCCGTGCAGCGCGTACGCGGCGCTGCCGATGGCCCCGAGCTTGTCCTGGTCGACGCTGAGGTCGGCGTTCCCGCCGCCCCCGCCACCGGGCTCCGGGGCGACCTGGTTGAGTCTCATGCTCACGCTGGTCGTGGACGTGGACCGGACCGACGCCCACTCCTCTTCGAACGACATGCTCTCCCCCGTGCGGTTCGTGCGGTTCATACGGTGATCGTGCGGTGATCGTTCCGGCTTCGCCTCAGCAAGTTCCGTGCCCGCGGAATCATGGGCGATCGTAGTCGCACGGCCATCCGTTCGAGCACTCCCTACCGGGAAATCCCGTACGGAACGAGATCTTCACGACGCTTCACGGCACGCTCATGCCCACTTCACCTTCGCAACTCCGGACAGCCCTGGGCGTTCCGGGCCCGCCCGCGGCCACCCGGCCCGGCCCCGCACAGCCCCGAGCCCCCGACGCTCCCCGGTCCCTGCCCCGCCGGGCCGTGCGGCCCGGCGGCCTCGATAGGCTCGTCCCACCCCGGGCGGCCCCGGGGACGTCGCAACGACAGGCGTGACGGCAGCCGCAACGACAGGGGGACGCACCGGTGGAACGGTCGCGCACGCAGGGGGAGTCCGCACGCCGGAACGCCCCGGACCGGTCGGCGGACCCGGACGGACGGAACGCCCCGGACGGAACGGCGCCCCACGCGCGGCCCGCGGCACAGGGACAAGGACAGGGACAGGGACAGCCGAACGCCCAGGCCCGGCCCTCGACCCCGGACCGGCGGATCGGCCCGTACCGGCTCATCACCCGCCTCGACCCGCCCGGCTCCGCCGTCCCCTGCCGCCGGTTCGTCGCCCGCACGCCGGACGGCGACCGTACGGTCCTGCTGAGCGCCCCGCTGCCCGGCGCCGACCCGGCGCGCTTCGCCGCCGAGGCAGACGCGGCCCGGCGCCTCCTCGGCCCGTGGATCGCGCCGGTGTCGGACGCGGCCGAACCGACCGCCCCCGCCTGGTACGCGAGCCCGTACGTGCCGGCGCTCCCGCTCCCCGTGGCCCTGGCCGTCCACGGCGGCCCCCTGCCCGAGGCCACCGTCCGGGCCGTCGGCGCCGCCCTCGCCGAGGGCCTCGCCGCCGCGCACTCCCAGGGCCTCACCCATGCCGGGGTCTCCCCCGCCGCCGTCCTGCTCACCGCCGACGGACCCCGGCTGAGCTGCTTCGGCGCGGTACGGGCGGCCGCGGCCGACGGCGAACCCCGCACCGGTCTGCCGGGCCTCGACCCGGGGGCGCTCGCCCCGGAGCAGGTCTCGGGCGGCAGGCCCCGCCCGCCGGGCGACGTCTTCGCGCTCGGCGCGGTCCTCGCGTACGCCGCCACCGGCCACACCGTGCCCGAACGCGAGGAACTCCCGCCCGCCCTGCGCCCGGTGGTCGCCGCCTGCCTGGCCCGCGACCCGGCCGACCGGCCCACGGCGGCGGCCCTGATGGCCTCGCTGGCGCCGGCGACCGGGCACCAGACGGTGCTGAACTCGGCCGGCACCCTGCTCACCCCCGGCTGGCTGCCGGGCCGGGTGGTCGCGGCACTGGCCCGCCAGTCGGCGGAACTGCTCGCGGCCGAACTCCCCGAGCCCGCCCACCCGTAGCCCCACCCGTAGCCCCACCCGCAGGCCCCACCCGTGGGCCCGCGCCCACGCCCCGCCCCTGCCCCACCTCCTGGATCTGACGGACCTGACCTCATGCTGTCGCCCCTGACCCACGACGACCCGGCCACCGTCGCCACGTACCGCCTCCTCGCCCGCCTCGGCTCCGGCGGCATGGGCACGGTCTACCTGGCGCGCACGCCCGGCGGCCGTACGGTGGCCCTCAAGACCGTGCACGCCCGGCTCGCCATCGACCCCGCCTTCCGCGCCCGCTTCCGGCTGGAGACGGACGCGGCGCGGATCATCGGCGCACGCCACGGCGCGGCCGTCGTCGACGCCGACCCGCTGGCCGAAACCCCTTGGCTGGCCACCGAGTACGTCCTCGGTCCGCCGCTCGACGACGCCGTCGCGCTCGGCGGCCCGCTCCCCGAGCCGACGGTCCGCGCGCTCGGCGCCGCGCTCGCCGGAGCCCTCGCGCAGCTGCACTCCTCGGACGTGGTCCACCGCGACCTCAAGCCCTCGAACGTCCTCGTCACCGCCTACGGCCCGAAGATCATCGACTTCGGCATCGCCCGAGCGGCCGGCGACGACCACCTGACCCGCACGGGAGCGGCGGCCGGCACACCCGCCTACATGTCCCCGGAGCAGGCGAGCGGCACGGAACACCCCCCGGCCGGCGACGTGTTCGCGCTCGCGGGCGTCCTGGTCTTCGCCGCCACCGGTCACGGACCCTTCGGTACGGGCTCCCCCGCCGACCTCCTGTACCGCGTGCGCTACGCCGAGCCCGACCTCACCGGCGTACCGGAGGCCCTGCTGCCGCTCCTGACGGCCTGCCTGTCCAAGGACCCGGCGGCCCGCCCCACGACGGGCGTCCTGGTCGACCATCTCCACGACGGCCACGGCGAGTTCGCGGACCACCTCCCGCCGCTCGTCCTCACCGACATCGCCCGCCGCGCGACCGACGTCTGGCTCCAGTCCCCCCACCGCCTCCCGGCCCCGGCGGGCGCGTCCGTCGCGGAGACCACCCCGAGCACCCCCCTCTCCCGCCGCCGCGCCCTCACCCTCGGCGGAGGCTCCCTCGTCGGCCTCGCGGGAGCGGGCGCGGGTGTGTGGGCGTGGCTGGGGTCGCGGGAGACGGCCACCACGGGTACGGGTGGCGCGCCGGCCCCGACCGGCCCGACCGCGATCCCCGCCACGACCGCCTCGGACGGCGCCCCGGCGGCGCTGTGGCAGGGCGAGTCCCTGGACCGCGAGCAGAGCACGACGCAGCTGCTCGCCGGGGACGTCGTGGGGTTCGCCGAGACCGTCTCGTTCCGGGCGCTGGACCCGCGGAGCGGGGCCGTGCTGTGGGAGGACGGCATGGTGATGGATCCCCAGCAGGTCACCACGGACGGCACGAACTTCTACGTGTCCGACGGCCCCAACAATGGGCCGGGCTCCCTCCTGATCCGGACGCTCTCACCCCGTACCGGCAAGGAGACGGCCCGGACGATCCAGCTGAAGGGCTTCGAGGGCACCCAGTTCGGTACGAAACTCCTCACGGCCTCCGGCGGGCGGCTCTTCGCCACCTCACGTCTCGGCAGGCAGACGGACCCCCTGGAGGAACGGGACAACGGCTGGCACCTGCTCGCCGTCGACCTGCGCACGGGCAAGGAGCTGTGGCGCCGGCCGTATCCGTACGGCAACGCCCGCCGGTGGCTCTCCCTCGTCGTCGGCGACCGGCTGCTGCTCGGCAAGAACAGCGACGACCTGGAGTCCTTCGTCGTGGAGACGAGGGACGTGCGCACCGGCCGCCAGCTGTGGCGGCGGAGCATCCCGCTCGAACAGTCCCTGTCCTTCATCCCCGGCCAGCTCGCGGCCGACGACCGCCACCTCTACCTCGGAGGTGACCGTCTCCGGGCGGTGCGCCTCACCGACGGCGGGACGGCCTGGGAGTACGGCAAGGGTTCCGTCTTCGGCGTGCCGGCCGTCTCGGGTGGTCTCGTCCACGCGAACGAGGCCGGTCGCGGGCTCGTCGTCGTCAGCGCCGACAAGGGCGTCCGGAGCTGGCAGGAGGAGCCGTCCGGGCGCAGTCTCACCCCGGCTCTCCTCACCGTCCCGGTGGTCGGCGAGAAGTACGTGTACGCGCCCGTGCAAGGCGGTCTGAGCGCGATCGACCGGGTGACCCGCCGTTCGGCCTGGGTGTTCCCGACGGACGCCGAACGGTACGTCGTCGACGCGACACGGACCCGGATCCTCGGAGCGGGCGAGACGTCCGTCGTGGCGATCCCCTTCGCCTGACCGCCCGTACCGCCCTCTCACCCCCTCCCTCCCTCTCCCCCTCCCCGGATCGTTCCCACCGACTTGGAAGCCCACGTGACCACACAGCCCCTCGCCACCGGAGACCCGCTCCGCCTCGGCCCGTACCGCCTCCTCGGCGTCCTCGGCGAGGGCGGCATGGGCAAGGTGTACGTCGGCAGGGACGCCTCCGGTACCCCCGCCGCCGTCAAGGTCCTCCGCCCCGAGCTCGCCCATGACCAGCACCTCGCCCAGCGTTTCGTCCGCGAGGCCGACATGGCGCGGGCCGTCACGAGCCACGGCGTGGCCCGGGTCCTCGACGCGCAGACCGAGGGCGGACGGCCGTGGATCGCCGCCGAGTTCCTCGCCGGTCCGACGCTGGACGTGGCCGTCCGCGCGTACGGGCCGATGGACGTGCCGACGGTCCGCGCCCTCGCCGCCCACCTCGCCCGGACGCTGCACGACATCCACGCCGCCGGGCTCGTCCACCGCGACCTCAAGCCCGCGAACATCGTGCTCACCTCGACCGGCCCGCGGATCATCGACTTCGGCATCGCCCGCCCCGAGCACGGACTCACGCTCACGACGACCGGCCAGATCCCGGTCACCCCCGGGTACGGGGCCCCGGAGCAGGTCCTCGGGCAGCGCGTCGGCCCGGCCTCCGACGTCTTCTCGCTCGGCGCGGTCCTCGCGTACGCGGCGAGCGGCCGGCGCACCTTCGACGCGGGTCATGTGGCGGCGGTGCAGTACGAGGTCGTCCACGGCACCCCGGACCTGAGCCTGGTGCCGCCGGAGCTCCAGGAGCTGATCGGCCCGTGCCTGGCGAAGGACCCGGCGTTCCGCCCGGCTCCCCCGCAGGTGGCCCAGGCCTTCGCCCCGCCGAAGGGCGCCGACCGCGCCTGGCGCAAGGGCCCGCTCGCCGAGGACATCAAGCGGCGCGAGACGGCGACGAAGCGTCTGGCGGCCCCCGAGGACACCGCCGTACCCTCCTCCTCGCCGTCCCGGCGCCGCTTCCTCACCGGCGCGGCCGTGGGCCTGGCGGTCCTGGGCGCGGGCGGCGGGGCGGGCGCCTGGTGGCTGAACCGCGAGGGGACGAAGTCACCGACCGCCGACGTGCCGCCCGCCGTGGCGACACCCGAGGCGGCGTTCATCTCGGTCATCGACGCCCGGCTGGGCGAGACCCCGAAGGCCCTGTGGGGGCCGCTCGACGTGATGACGGAGGAGGGTGAACTCCCCCTGCCCGTACGGGACGTGCTGGTCGTACGGGCGAAGGCGGGCGGCCTGCTCGCCCTCTCCGTCACGAACGGCGAGGAACGGTGGCGGGCCGACGACATCGACGCCGACGCCGGTTTCGTCTCCGTCGCCGGCCGACTGGTCGTGGGCGTCGACGCGAACGGCGTCGCCCATGCCTTCGTCGCCTCCACCGGCAAGCCCGTCTGGCAGTCGCAGAACGACGTCGACAGCCTCCTCGCCGCCGACGACACCCACGTCTACCTGGTGACGAAGGGCAACGAGGTGCGCGCCGTCGACGCCTGGACCCTCACCACCGCCTGGACGCGCCCCATGGCGTCTCCGCGCTCCCCGAGCGGCGCCGCGAAGGCCGCCGTGGGCGGGAAGCGGCTCGCGATCCACGGCAGGGACGGGCTCGTCACGGTCCTGGACACCGGGACGGGCGAGACGGCGTGGAAGCTCAAGGGCCAGGGAACCCACGGGCAGGCCCCGGCGATCGGCGGCAACACCCTGTACCTCGGCGGCCAGTTGCTGATGGCCCGCCGCCTCGACAACGGCTCCTTCCTGTGGAAGGAGGACAGTCAGGGCTTCAGCAACGAAGAAGTGGGCTGGGGCAGTCCGACGGCGGAGGAGGAGTCCGTCTTCGCTGTCGACGGGTTCACCGCCCACCGCTACAGCACGCTGCCCGAAGCGCGCTCCGCGTCCACTGACTGGACGGACTACCTGGACGGCCTGGGCGGCAACATCACCGCCCCCGTCGTGGAAGGCGCGACGGCCTGGCTCCCGGCTCCGGACGACAGCTACGTCCGCGTGGTCCACAAGGCGACCAAGCGGCCCTTCTTCACCATGAAGAGGGACGGCGGAGGCTCCCACGAGCTGGCGAGCGACGGCAACCGCGTCTTCATCGCCAGGGGCGGCCGGATCACGGCGATGCCGGTGTACGGGGCCTGAGACGGCTCCCCTCCCGGCCGGGGCCACCCGGGCAAGGCCACCCGCTCCCGGGCGAGGCCGCTCCCAGGCGGCCCCGCCGTCGGCGCGTGACCGCCCTCAGCCCCGCCGCGAGCGCCGTACGGATACGGCGACAGCGGCACCGATCAGCGCGGCCGCACCGATCCCGAGGCCGATCCAGAGGCCCGTGCCGCCACCCTCGTCGCTCGCCGCCTGGGCGTCGGGAGCCGGCGCGGGCGCGGCGGGGGACGACCCTGACGGGGTCGGCTCCTCCGACGGCCGGCCTTCGGAGGAGGGCGTGGCGGACGCGGTCTCCGGGGCGGCCTCGACGAGGTCGTCGATGGGCCGGACGTCGGCCGGGCCGGGGTCGCCGGGGGTCTTCAGCGTACGGAGGGGCCGGATGGCGCCGTAGCCGACGAAGTCGCTGCGCTGCTCGCCCCCGGTGGGCTTGGCGACGGTGTTGAGCATGACCTTCAGGACCTGGTTGTTGGTCCAGTCGGGGTGCTTCGACCAGAGGAGCGCGGCCGCGGCGGAGGCGAGGGCGGTGGCGTCACTCGTACCGACGGACACGCACATGCCCGTGTCGCTGCCGCAGGCGTGCACCAGGTCCTTGCCGGGGGCCACGATGTCGACCTGGCTGCCGTGCTGGGAGGTCGGGATGCGCAGCATCTTGTCGTCGACGGCGCCGACGCCGACGACGCCGGGGGTGGCTGCCGGGTACTCGACCTGGTTGCCCTTGTCGGCGGTGTTTCCGGTGGCCGCGAAGATCAGTGCGCCCTTGTCCAGGGCGTACTTCACCGCTTCGGTGAGCTGCGTCGAACCCGCCGTGGCGCCCTGCGAGATGTTGATGACCTTCGCCCCGGAGTCGGCGGCGTAGCGAATGGCCTGCGGCACGATCCGGTTGAACTCCGCGTTGGCCGCCGCCTGGCTGGTGTCGCCGATCTCCGCGCTCGACACGCGGACCGGCAGGATCTTGGCGCCCGGGGCGAGCCCGTAGGCCCCGTTACCGCCGTCCCGTGCGCCCGTGCCGGCGATGAGACCCGCCATGCCCGTACCGTGCCCGGTGTTGTCGGTGTACTCGTCTCCCGACGTGTCCGGAGAGAAGTCCTTGCCCTTGAGGATCTGGCCCCTCAGGTCCGGGTTGTCCTTCTCCACACCGCTGTCGAGGACCGCGACGGTGACGCCCTTGCCCGTGCTGAGCTGCCAGATCTCCTCGGCGCCCATGGCGTCGAGGTGCCACTGCCGCTGGCGGAAGTTCTCCGCGTGAGCGGGCACGGATGCGATGCCCACCAGCAGCATCCCCAAGGCGGCCGAGGCGGTGACACGGGCACGGCTCCGACGAATACTGCTGGTACGCATCTGCTTCCTCGCGCTGATCAGTCGACGACGGGCGGCGCCACACGGCGGTTGCCCTGCTGCCAGGTCTCCTCGTCCTCGACGAGGTAGTCGGGACGCTCTCCGTTCCGTTCCTCGCGCCGGTCACCGGCGGGAGTGGAGGCTCCGCGCACGAGGCCGGAGCCGCCGGGCGTGAAGGGGCGCGCGCCGCCGGCCGCGGCGCCGGAGCGCTGCGCCTTGCCGCCGACGACCCCGCCGGTCTCACCGGCGAGGCGGCGCCCGCCGCTGACGCCGTTCTGGCCGGCTCCCATGCCGCCGCCCATGGCGCCGCCCATACCGCCGCCCATCGGGCCGCGGCCGACGCCCGAGCCGTTGCGTCCGCCGGTCTCGCCGCCGATGACGGTGCTGCGCGGGATGCCCGTCGCGGGACGCCCCTGCGTACTGGGCACCTGCCGGCCGCCGCTGATGCCCTCGCGGGTGCCGCCCAGCGGACCGGGGCCCGTCGGGAGCCCACGGGGACCGGTGGTCACCGGACCGCGCGTGCCGCCGGTGGAGGGACCGAGGGGAGGCAGCTGTCCGGTACCGCCGCCCTTCGTGGTGAACGGGGGGACCCCGGTGGTGGTGGTGACGAACGGAGGCGTACCACCGTCCGGCTTCACCGGCGGCGGCGTCGGCCCGGTGGTCTGCGGCGGTCCGGTCGTGGGCGCCGGCAGGGTGTCCACGCTGTCGATGCCGAGGTCCACGGGGACCTCGGGACGGGTCTCCGTGCGGCCGTCGGGACGGATGACGTGCGTCGGCCCGGTCGGGTCACCCGACGGCGGGACGGTGTTCGTCTCGGTCGTGGGGCGGGTCTCCGACTGCTGACGCGGGGTCTGCGTCGACGTCCCGTTGTCCGTGCCGGTGGAGTAGCCGTCGCTCCGCTGGGTGGAGCCGATGGAGGTACTGGTGCCACGGTCGGCGGAGGACTCCGGCACGAACGCCCCGGGCGGCGGCGGGAACGTCGGCGGTTCCGTGTTCCCCATGTGGAAGCTCGACCACTGGTACGCGGAGGAGAGCTTCTCCATCTCGGCCGCCGCGGCCTGCTGGTTCGCCTTCTCCTTGGCCTCGATCGCCGCGAGCTCCTCGCTGGCGGCCATGGCCTTCCTCGCGTTGGCCGCGACGGTCGCCGAGTCGGGGTCGTTGCGGTACTTCTGCGCGGCTTCCAGGTTCGCCTTGGCGGACTCGTGGGAGGTGTACCGGGGAATGGCGCTCTGCGCCAAGGAGATCGCGGAGGCGTTCTCCGTCATCCAGACGGATCCGCGCTCGCTGTAGTCCGCGAGGCCGGTGGTCGCGTTGGCCACGTTGTTGGCCCACTCGACGAAGGCCTTCTCGGCCTCGCCCTCCCAGTCCATCTGACCCATGCTGGTGCGCAGTTCGTCGGCGATGACCGCCAAATGCGCCGCGACGGCCTTCAAGCGCTGAGCCGCCGCTCCGACGTTGTAGCTGCTGGCCTCGTCGACCCACGCCAGCATCTGCTGGTGGGTCATACCGCGGAAGTTGGTACCCCCGCCTCCGCCGCCCTCTGCAGGCCTCATCTCTCGCCTCTTCCCCGTGTTCCCCGAAATTCCGTCTTCGCCGGCCTACTTGAAGGACGTGTCGCTCTCGGTCCCCTGGCTGCCCTCGCTCGCCGAAGGCCCCCGGCCGGCTTCCTTGTCCGCCTTCTCCTTGGCGTCGAAGGTGCGCTGGTGGATCGCGATCATCTTGCGCTTGACGTCGTCGTCCATCTCCTCGAAGCCGTTCTTGGAGGCGACGACGGCGATGCCGAGGCCCTCCAGGCAGTCGTTGAGAAGGCCGGAGAGCTGCACCAGCTTGCCGAGGACCTCGTCGTAGGCCGCGTGAGCGCTCTGCGCCTCGCCCCAGGCCGCGCCGCCCCCGCCGAACTGGGTTCGGGTGACCTGATCGGACTTGAGCTTGCCCGCGCCGGCCTCGGAGCCTTCGAGCTGCGTGATGAGGTGCTCGACGCCCTTCCTGAAGGTCTCCATGGAGTCGGCGCTGTACTTCACGGCCTGCGTCCGCATCCCGGACGCGAGTCCTCCCACGTAGGCTTCCATGCCCGCGCTCCTCCCCCTGTGAACCACATACCGCGTACTACCGAGTCTAGAAGTTCACTGTAGTCAGGAACGACGACAGTGCGCACCTCCCGGTTGCACAAGCAACGGACATCACATGGTTACGAATTGGGCACGGCCACGGCCGCCTGCGGGCGGATCGGGAGGCGGTTGACGGGGCGTCCGGTCGCCGCCCGTACCGCTGAGGCCACTGCGGCGGGTGAGGTGACGACCGGGATCGCGCTGGCCGCCTTCGCGCCGAAGGGGGCCACGACGTCGCGTTCCTCGACGAGTTTCACGATGCGAATGTCCGGGGCATCCAGGGATGTCGGAAGTGCGTAGCCCGTGAAGTCGGGGTGCCGGACCAGGCCGCGGGCGGTGCGGAGGTTCTCCGTGAGGGCCGCGCCGACGCCCTGGGTGACGCCCGCCTCGATGCGGGTGGCCAGCTGGGCCGGGTTGAGGATGCGGCCGACGTCCTGGGCGACGGCCATCTCCACGACCCGTACCGCGCCGAGTTCGATGTCCACGTCCACCACCGCGCGGATCGCGCAGAAGGCGAGGCCGACGAAGGCGTCGCCCTGGCCGTCCTCGTCGAGCGGTTCGGTGGGGTGGGGGCGGCACTGGGCGGTGGCCCAGAGCTCCTTGCCGTCCATCGCCTCCGTGACCGTCGTCGAGAGCACCCCGTCGTACGAGGTGATCTTGCCGTCGGTGATCTGGAGCAGCTCCGTCGACATGCCGAACTTGTGGGCCAGCGGCTGGAGGAGCTGGGTGCGGACCATCTTGGCCGCGCGCTCCACCGCCCCGCCCGAGACCCAGGTGTGGCGCCCGTGGGCGGACGCGCCGGCCGGCGGCTGGTCGGTGTCGACGGGGGCGACGTGGACCTCGTCGATGCCGAGGGTCTCCTGCACGATCTGGCGGGCGAGCGTCGAGAAGCCCGAACCGGTGTCCACGGCCGAGCAGATGACCGTCGCCACGCCGTCCATGACCCGTACGGTCGCCGTCGAGACCTCGTCCGTGCCCTCCGCGCCCAGCATGTGCACCATGCCGAGGGCGTAGCCCACGCCCCGCCGCACCGCGCCGGGTTCGCCCGCGCCCTCGGGGCCGCCGGGCAGCAGCCAGTCGTCCTCCGAGGTGTCCTTGGGGAGCGGCGGCAGCGGGAAGTCGCGTACGGCGGAGAGGAGTTCGGCCACGGGGGCCGGGCAGGTCACGGTCTGGCCGGTCGGCAGGATGTCGCCGGTCGCCAGGACGTTCCGCATCCGCAACTCGGCCGGGTCCAGGCCGAGTTTGACCGCCAGTTTGTCCATCTGCGCCTCGTACGCGGCACACACCTGCATCGCGCCCTCGCCCCGCACGTGTCCGGACGGCGGGTTGTTCGTACGGACCGCCCAGCCCTCCACGAAGGCGTGCGGGACGACGTACGGGCCACAGGCGAAGGCCACGGCCGCCGCGAGGGACTCGGACGAGGAGTCGGCGTACGCGCCCGCGTCGAGCAGGATCTGCGCCTCCACCTTGACCAGGCGTCCCTCCGCGTCCGCGTGGTGGCGGTAGCGCAGCAGGGTGGGGTGGCGGTGGGCGTGGCCGAGGAAGGACTCCTCGCGCGTAGCGGTGAGCTTGACGGGGCAGCCGGTACGGAGCGCGAGCAGGCCCAGCGGGATCTGGAAGCCCGGGTCCTCCCGGTCGCCGGTGGCGCCGGGGACGCCGGTCACGACCACCTTGACCTGGTCGGGCCGCAGGCCGAAGCAGGCGGCGGCCAGGTCACGGTCGGTGTGCGGGTCCGTCGACGCGGTGTAGAGCTCGACGCCGCCGTCGGGGCGGGGCACGGCGAGGCCGGCCTCGGCACCGATCGGCGCCGGGTCCTGGCGGCCGATCCGGTACAGCCCCTCGACGATGGTCTCGCCCGTCGCCTCCGGGTCGCCGAAGCGCAGGGGGATGTGCCGGATCAGGTTGCCGTCGGGGTGCAGCGGCTCGGCGGCGAAGGCCTTCTCCGGGTCGGTCACCGGGTCGAGGAGCTCGTACTCGACGCTGATCGCCGCCGCGGCGAGCCGGGCCGTGTCGGGGTGGTCGGCGGCGACGGCCGCGAGGGCCTCGCCGTGGTGCCGGACCAGGTCGGAGGCGAAGACGGGCCGGTCGGCGACGCGCCGGCCGTAGGTCGCCGCGCCCGGCACGTCGGCGGCCGTCACCACGGCCCGTACCCCCGGCATGGCGACGGCGGCCGACGTGTCGACGGAGACGATCCGGGCGTGCGGGTGCGGGGAGCGCAGGATCGCCGCCCAGAGCAGGCCCTCGGCCCACAGGTCGGCGGCGTACGGGAAGGTGCCCTCGGTCTTCGCCCGCGACTCGGCCTGCGGGAGCGAGGTGCCGAGGCCGTGCGCGGCCGGCTCCTGCCCCGGGGCGCCGGGGGCGCCGGGGGCGTCCGGAGCCGCGGTGGTCGCGTCGCTGCTCACGCCATGCCTCCGTCGTGCGGGTGGGGGATCCGGTGCGGTACGCGGGCCTCGCCGGCGGCCTCGGGCTGGGTCGGCGCCGCGGCGGCGGCGCTCGCCTCGCGCTCGGCGACGACGTCCCGTACGGCTTCGAGGACGCCCCGGTAGCCGGAGCAGCGGCACAGGTTGCCGGCCAGGGCCTGGCGGGTCTCCAGTTCGGTGGGGGCGTGGTTGCCCTCCAGGAGGTCGTGCACGGTCATGCACATGCCCGGGATGCAGAAGCCGCACTGGACGGTCCCGCACTTGGCCATCGCCCGCTGCACGTCGGACGGCTCGCCGTCGGTGGCGAGGCCCTCGACCGTCCGCACCTCGGAGCCCGCGGCGGTCGCCGCCGGCACGAGACACGAGGCGACGAGCCGGCCGTCGACCTTCACGTTGCACGCGCCGCACTCGCCCTGGGAGCAGCCGTCCTTCGCCCCGGCGAGGCCGAGGCGCTCGCGCAGGACGTAGAGCAGGGACTCGCCGATCCAGGAACCCGTGACGGGCCGGTCGGTGCCGTTGACCCGCAGGGTGTACGAGGTGTGGGGGTGCTCGTCGCTGTCGGTGGAGGCGTAGCCGTTGCCGTGGGCTTCGGTGGTGGTGGCGCTCGGGGCGGGAAGCGCGTCCTCGGCGCCCGGCACGTCGTCCGGGGCCTCCACGGTGTCCTCCGGGGCGTCCGGCGCGGCGGGTTCCCCCTCCGCCTCCGGCTCCTCGGCCGCCGCCTCCGGAGCGGTCTCCGGCTCCTCCGGGAGGGCCCAGGGCGCGGGCGCGCCGCCCGGCAGGGTCGCCGGGGCCTCGGCGTACGACGGAGGGAGCGCGGGCTCCACCGCGTCCGGAGCCGCCGGGATCTCCCACTGGCCCGTGCCGCCGCCGGCGAAGTTCCACTCGGCCGTCGCGTGCGGGTCCTGCCCGAAGTTCCCGCCGTACTCCACGCGCTCCGCGTGGTCCGTGTGGTCCGCGTACTCCACGCGCTCCGCGGGCTCGGCCTGCTCCACCTGGTCGAAGTACTGGACGTGCTCCGCCTCCGTCGGCAGGTGCACCGTCCACGAGCCCGTCGCCGCCGGATCGGTCGCGGCCGCCGGGGTGAGCGGCTGCAGCGGGGTGATCATCGGCGGTACGTAGCCGTGGCCCGGCGCCTCCAGGGGGACGCCGTCCAGCATGAAGTCGGGCGGCAGCTGGACGAAGGCGGTCGCGTCGCCGTCGTACCCCTCGCTCTGCGGGATCGGCTCCCAGCCGCCCGGGTTCCCGTGCTGTTCGTCAGTGCTCACGCCAGTGCCCTCCCCAGTGCCCGTCGAGCGAGTGCGGCGACCGTGCGCCGCAGGTGCAGTACGGCCGGCGGCAGCTGTTCGCCGTCCTGCGGGTCCGGGATGCAGGCGGCGGCGACGTACTCGCCGAACGCGGTCAGCGCCTCCGGGGCCAGCCCCCGGTCGTTGTCCCAGTCCACCAGCGAGGCGATCCAGCGCTCCGCCTCCAGCGGCCGCAGCGGCATCGGGGCGACGGCGCCGACCGCGCAGCGCACGCCGCGCCGGGCCGGGTCGAGGACGACGGCGACGGAGGCGGTGGCGCGGGCCGGGCCGGTGCGGCCGGTGGCCTTCACGAAGACCTGGGGGGCGTGGAGCAGCGGTACGCGGACGAAGCCGACCAGCTCGCCGGGGGCCAGCAGGTCGCGGCCCGCGAGCAGGTGGGAGACGGGGATCTCGCGGGTGCCGAGGGGGCCGAGGACGACGAGGTCGGCCTCCAGGGCGGCGAGCACGGGCAGCGAGTCGCCGGTGGGCGCGGCGGTGACCACGTTGCCGCCGAGGGTGCCCGCGTTGCGGATCTGGGGCGGTCCCGCGGCGCGGGCGGCGGCGGCGAGGGCCGGGATGAGGGCGGCGAAGTCGGGGCGGCCCATCCGGGCGTGGGTGAGGCCCGCGCCGAGGAGGGCGTGCCCGTCCTGGTACTGCCAGCCGCGGATCTCGTTGATGCGGCTCAGCCCGACGAGTCCGGCGGGGCGGAGCTGACCTCGGTTGACGGCGGCCATCAGGTCGGTACCACCGGCGACGGGCACGGCGGCCGGCATGGCGGTGAGCGCCGCCACGGCCTCGTCGAGCGAGGCGGGCAGCGTCACGGACTGCGCCGTCTGTGGTGCGTGCGTGGTCAACCCGCTGCCCCTTCCCGGTGTCCCGGTGGTCCCCGACTGTGCCCGGCGGTCGCGCCTGTGTGTGGGCGTACCGTACGTGCTCACAGGCCGGACGTGGCAACTCTGGCACATCTTCCGAGCCGTCCGGCGCGAGGGTCCACGAAGGACTGTTCCGTCCGGGACGCCCCGGGAGCGACGGTAACTTCCGTTTCGCCGCTCTTGGGTGAACCGGGGACGCGACGTCCCTCACACGATCGGGGGCGTCCCCTCCAGAGGTCGTCCGACCACTCCCGGGCGCCGCTGCCAGGGGTGGGGTCCGGCGGGCGGCCGGTAGTCGACGCCGAGGGCGTCGAGGCGCCGGTAGTGGGTGTCCATCCGGCGGGCGAAACCGGCGTGGTCGCGGGCGTCCGGGGCGGGCAGCTCGGACCAGGCGACCTCGGCGAAGGCGGCGAGGCGCGGGAAGACCTGGTAGTCGACGCGGGCCCGGTTCTCCATGACCTCGGTCCAGACGTTGGCCTGGGTTCCCAGGATGTGGGCGGCGGCCTCCGGCGAGAGCCCCGGCGGGACGGGCTCGAAGCGGTAGACGTCCTCCAGGGTGCGGACGTATCCGATGGGCATCGGCTCGTCCTCGCCCGGCGCCTGACGGTGGTCCAGGTAGACGTGCTGCTCGGGGCACATGACGACGTCGTGGCCGGCCTCGGCGGCGGCGATCCCGCCCGCGTACCCCCGCCAGGACGAGACGGCCGCGCCCTCCGCGAGTCCGCCCTCCAGGATCTCGTCCCAGCCGATCAGACGCCGCCCGCGCGCGGCGAGCCAGCGGTCGAAGTGGCGGATGAACCAGGACTGGAGCTCGTCCTCGTCGGCGAGCCCGAGTTCCTTGATACGGGCCTGGGCGGCCGGGGAGGCCTTCCACTGGTCCTTGGGGCACTCGTCGCCGCCGACGTGGACGAAGGTGGACGGGAAGAGGTCGAGGACCTCCTCGAAGACGCCCTCGTAGAAGCGCAGGACGGCCTCGGTCGGGGCGAGGACGTTGGGGTTGACGCCCCAGGTGTCCCAGACGGTGAGGGCGGCGGTGTCGACGACGTCGGTGTTGCCGAGCTCCGGGTACGCGGCGATGGCGGCCTGCGCGTGTCCCGGGAGGTCGATCTCGGGGACGACGGTGATGTGCCGTTCGGCGGCGTAGGCGACGATCTCGCGGATGTCGTCCCGGGTGTAGAAGCCGCCGTGCGGGGTCTCGGTCCAGAGCGGCGAGGCCCGGTGGCCCCACTTGGTACGCGCCCGCCAGGCGCCGACCTCGGTGAGCTTCGGGTGGCGCGCGATCTCGATGCGCCAGCCCTGGTCGTCGGTGAGGTGGAAGTGGAAGACGTTGAGCTTGTGGGCGGCGAGGAGGTCGAGCTGGCGCAGGACGTCGTCCTTGGGCAGGAAGTGCCGGGAGACGTCGAGGAGGAGTCCGCGCCAGCCGAAGCGGGGACTGTCCTCGATCGTGATCAGGGGGAGGTCACGGTCCCCGTCCTGCACGGGCGCCTTGCGGTACGCGTCGGGGCCGAGGAGCTGCCGGAGGGTCTGGGCGCCCCAGAACACCCCGGCGGGGCCGCCGCCCTCGATGACGACGGCCGCGTCGTCGGCGACCGAACCGTCGGTGGACAGGCGGTAGCCCTCGGGGCCGTACTCCCGCGCGACCTCCTCGCTGATCCGCAGCCGGACGGCGTGCGGGCCGGCGCCATCGGAGAACGGCAGTCCGGTGGCGGCGCCCAGGGCGGCGCGCAGCCAGCGCGCGGTGGACTCGGTGCCCGCGCCGGCGTCGATGGTGGTCCGCCGGTCGAGCGGGACGTGTCCGGGGGTGCTCCCCCGGTGCTCGACCGTCAGGGGTGCGGGGATGAGATGCAGATCGTCCGTCATCACGTCGGTTCCTTAGTCCTTCACCGCCCCGCCCAGTCCCGAGACCAGGCGGCGCTGTACGAGTACGAAGAAGACGAGCACCGGGATCGTCATCACGGTCGACCCGGCCATGATTCCTCCCCAGTCGTTCTCGTCGGGCTTGAAGAAGACGAGCAGTGCCATGGGGAGGGTCGACTGCGAGGTGTCGCTGATGAGGAAGGACTTCGCGAAGAGGAAGTCGTTCCAGGTCGAGATGAAGGAGAAGACGCTCGCCGCCAGGAAGGCGATGAGCGCGGAGGCGAGGACGACCGTGCCCGCCACGATCAGCGAGTTGACGAAGTAGCGGCCGAACTCCTGCTGGTCGAAGACGCGTCGGAAGGAGTCGAGGGACGGGGAGAGCGTCCACGGCCGGGGGTCGGTCGACTGGATCTCGCCCGCCGGCTTGAAGGCCGAGAGGACCATCCAGTACAGGGGGAAGGCGACGGCCGCCGCGACGAGGAGCGTCACGGCCTCGGCGGCGAGGCGCCCGGGCCGCCGGATCCGGATACGGAACACGGTCAAAGTTCTTCTCCCTGGCGTCGCAGGAGCCTCAGGTAGACCAGGGTCACGGCCAGCAGGATCAGCAGCATGACCACGCCGATCGCCGATCCCAGGCTCACGTGTTTCCTCCTGCCTCGGGTAGGGATGCATCGTCCACCGGCGTCCGGTGTCGCAGCTGAGTACGGGGATCGAATGCGTGACCTTTTCGTGGGGGTGTCGTTGATCGGATGACAGCATCAGTGGCGGGAAGGGGTTCTGGTGAACCGGAGACTGCCGCTCACCGAGGGCGAAACCGCTCGCACCGCGTGCACCCGCGCATTGCTTCGTACGGGAGTTGACGAGGGGACGGGCGAACTCCTGGCCGCCTCTGCGTTGGCTGAACGGATCGACTGGGCCACTGACCTCGTGTGTGGAATGGCTCGCGGACTGCTGGTCGAGCATTGGAACGCAGGCGATGTCGACGCCCTCGCCTCGGGTGTGGACCCGGGCGGGCAAAAACTGCCGTCGAACGCGTGGATGGCGCTGCGCCGGCTGGGCTGGACCGTGACCGAGCTGGACGGTATCCGTGTCAATGACCGGATCGTGCGGATGGCTCAGGAGCAGGCCGGGCGCACGTTGCGGTCGGCGAAATGGCGGGTTGATCTGACTGCCGGGGTGCTCGCGACCTGGCCCGCTGATCCGGCCAGGCGCACGCCCGAGGAGTGGGATGCGGTACGGGCTGCCATACCCGGTGGGAAGCATCTGCCGTCCAGTGCCATCAAGGGGCGCACCCGGCAGATCGCCGCGTATCTGCGCAGGAACGGGCGGCCGCCGGTCGATGTCTTCGAAGCGGAGACCGCGCCCCGGATCGCACGGATGCTGCTGCTGTCGGCGTGTGACGGGCAGCAGGCCACCATCGAGCGGCACGAGACCGATCCGGGCCGAGCGCTGATCCGGCTGCAACTCCCCGCCCGGCCCGATCCGCGGTCGTACAAGGACTGGACGTGGGTGTCCTGCCCGATCACTCTGCCGCCGACGATCCCGGCTTCGGCGGCGTTGCACCTGCCCACCCTGCGCGTGGCCGGCGGCCGGGTGCGCGCGGATCTCGCATACTCCCACGCCGTTCCCAGGGCCGCCAGAGCCGGGCACACGGTCGCACTCGGCGTGGACTGGGGCCTGAACACCCTGCTCAGTGCCGGGGCTGTCCGGCTCCACGATGACGGCCGCCTCACCGCCCTCGGAGCCGGGGGCATGTTCCGTGCCGGCGGTGTTCTCGCCAAACAGCACCGGCTCCGCCGCGAAAGCGGGTACGTGCAGGCCAAGGCCGACCACTACCAGCGGCTCATCGAGGGGACCACCGCGCATCAGCTGGCCGCCGGACACGATGTGCTCCGTGAGGAGATCCACCGCCTGTCCGAGCGGCGGACGAACCTGAACGATGCTCTGGCGTGGGCCGCGGCGCGGTGGGCTGTCGACCAGGCAGTTGCCGCCGGAGCGACCGTCATCTACGTGGAAGACCTGCGGTCGATGGAAGCACGCGGCATGGGCCGCTCGATGAACACCCGCCTGTCCCAGACAGTGCGCGGGCAGATCGCGGACCGCATGCGGCACCTCGCCACCGAGGTGGGCATCGCGGTGGTCACCGTGCCCGCGAAGAACACCTCGAAGCACTGCCCGGAGTGTCTGACCCCGCTGCGGCACCGCAAAGCCCCCGACCGGCCCACCGTCCCGGGATGGAAATGGGCTATCTGCCCCGGCTGCGGATACCAGGGCGACCGCGACCAGGGTGCGTGGAAACGCATCGCCGCACGCGGCCTCACCCACCAAACGAAGACCGTGACCGAGCGCGCCAACGGCGGCGTCATGGCCATCCGCTCGGTGGTAGACAAGCTCGAAGCCAAAGCCGTGGTCAACCCGACCACCGCTAAGACCAGCCGGGACCGGTCCAAGACCGGACCCACCCGGCGACAGACACCATGCCCCGCGCCCAGGCGACGCAGGGCACCCTCCCCCACCAGGTCGCAAGGCCAGGCGGGCAAGCGTCCGGAGGGACACGCTCACACGGACCGGCCCCGACTGCCCCGCGCAGCCCACCGGCACCAGGACGTGACGACGATCAGCACACCCACCATCGGCCACCGGCCACGAGGAGCAGCCCTGGGCGCGGGATTCCACCTGCACGCCCACGCCACCCCTCCACGATGGGAACCCCGATGCCAGACACTACGTCTGACACGGGATCGCTTAGCTGATTAGAGACGCTGTACTGGGACGAGGCGAGCTTCGCTTCATGCGGACCCCCCTCCAAGCGTGTTGCAACATACGCAATGAGCGTTTCGTTCTGCACAACACGCGTGAGGTTAGGCGCGCCCGCCGCGGGCCGACAAGAGGTCTCGACCACCTCAACCACTCCGTGACCGGAGAAAGCACCCTGCGCAACGGCCGGGCGGCCCCGCGCGCCCCGGAAACGTCCCGCGAGCCCCGGAAACGCGGAACGGCCCCCGTCGCACGTGCCGAAGCACACGCGACGGGGGCCGTCCCCGACGTCGGACCCGCGGGGTCCGCAGGACCCGCTTACTCGTCCTTGCCGCTACTTGTCCTTGCCGCCCTTGTCCTTGTCGCCGCCGCCGGCGCCCATGGACTCGTAGATCTCCTTGCACATCGGACAGACCGGGTACTTCTTGGGGTCGCGCCCCGGTACCCAGACCTTTCCGCACAGCGCCACGACGGGAGTCCCGTCGAGGGCGCTCGCCATGATCTTGTCCTTCTGGACGTAGTGGGCGTAGCGCTCGTGGTCGCCGTCACCGTGGGACACCTGCGGAGTCGGCTCCACGAGGGTTCCCGTACCTGCCCCGCGCTCGGGCTCGAGAGTGCTCATAACCGCCAAGGGTACTGAAAGGCGTGGGGCTCAGTTGAGGGACGGGTCGTCGGGGTACGTCGCGATCATGGCGAGCTCGCCGCGCTGGCGCCGCAGCACCTGGCGCCAGAGGGTCTCCGGGCGCGGCGAGGAGACGTCGCCGGGCTCCGACTCGACCACGTACCAGGCGCCGTCGCCGAGCTCGGACTCCAGCTGGCCGGGGCCCCAGCCCGCGTACCCGGCGAAGATCCGCAGCGAGCCGAGGGCCGGTCCGAGCAGTTCGGGCGGGGTCTCCAGGTCGACGAGGCCGATCGCTCCGTACACCCTCCGCCAGCCGAGAGGGCCCTCGTCACCGGGGATCACGGCGACGCCGAGCGCCGCGTCGAGCGAGACGGGCCCGCCCTGGAAGACCACGCCGGGCTCGCCGGCGAGTCCGGCCCAGGGCGCGAGGATGTCGCCGACGGTCACCGGCGTCGGCCGGTTGAGGACCACGCCGAGCGAGCCCTCGTCGTCGTGGTCGAGCAGCAGGACCACCGCGCGGTCGAAGTTCGGGTCCGCCAGCGCGGGGGTGGCGACGAGCAGTCGTCCTGTGAGCGAGGACACCTCGGTCATGCGACACATGATCCCGCATCTTCGCCGTTCGCGGAGGCCGTCCGGCGCGATCGGGTCGCGATCCGTCCACGATCCCGGGAAGTCGGCCGCCTTCGCAGTTCAGAGGGGGCGCGCCCGGTCCCCGGGCCCACGCGGGCCGAAGGAAGCGGACGGTAACGCTCCGCAAGATCACGGGAGCAGAGGGTGTTGTGCCGAATTCATTACATCTGACAGACCCCCCGACACACCCGATCGGGGTCTCATGGCCCCTTACCCTTTTCTCTGGCCACCCGACCGACTCCACCGGAACGCGAGATTCATGACCGGCACAGACGATGTCCTGCTTGTCCACGGCGGAACCCCGCTGGAGGGCGAGATCCGCGTCCGCGGCGCGAAGAACCTCGTGCCCAAGGCGATGGTCGCCGCCCTGCTCGGCAGCGGTCCCAGCCGACTGCGCAACGTTCCCGACATCCGTGACGTCCGCGTGGTCCGCGGACTGCTCCAGCTGCACGGGGTGACGGTCCGTCCGGGCGAGGAGCCCGGCGAGCTCGTCCTCGACCCGACGCACGTGGAGTCCGCGAACGTCGCCGACATCGACGCGCACGCCGGCTCGTCCCGCATCCCGATCCTCTTCTGCGGCCCGCTGCTGCACCGCCTCGGCCACGCCTTCATCCCGGGCCTCGGCGGCTGCGACATCGGCGGCCGGCCGATCGACTTCCACTTCGACGTGCTCCGCCAGTTCGGCGCCACGATCGAGAAGCGGGACGACGGCCAGTACCTGGAGGCCCCCCAGCGCCTTCGCGGTTGCAAGATCCGCCTCCCGTACCCCTCGGTCGGCTCGACCGAGCAGGTGCTGCTGACGGCGGTGCTCGCCGAGGGCGTCACCGAGCTGTCGAACGCGGCCGTGGAGCCCGAGATCGAGGACCTCATCTGCGTACTGCAGAAGATGGGCGCGATCATCTCCATGGACACCGACCGGACCATCCGGATCACCGGTGTCGACCGCCTCGACGGCTACACCCACCGGGCGCTCCCGGACCGCCTGGAGGCGGCCTCCTGGGCGTCGGCGGCGCTGGCGACCGAGGGCAACATCTACGTGCGCGGCGCCCAGCAGCGCTCGATGATGACCTTCCTCAACACGTACCGGAAGGTGGGTGGCGCCTTCGAGATCGACGACGAGGGCATCCGCTTCTGGCACCCGGGCGGCTCGCTCAACGCGATCGCCCTGGAGACGGACGTGCACCCCGGCTTCCAGACGGACTGGCAGCAGCCGCTGGTCGTGGCCCTGACGCAGGCCTCCGGCCTCTCCATCGTCCACGAGACGGTGTACGAGTCGCGCCTCGGCTTCACCTCCGCGCTGAACCAGATGGGCGCGCACATCCAGCTGTACCCCGAGTGCCTGGGCGGCTCCGACTGCCGCTTCGGCCAGCGCAACTTCCTGCACTCGGCGGTCGTGAGCGGCCCCACCAAGCTCCAGGGCGCCGACCTGGTCATCCCCGACCTGCGCGGCGGCTTCTCGTACCTGATCGCGGCGCTCGCGGCCCAGGGCACCTCCCGGGTGCACGGCATCGAGCTGATCAACCGCGGCTACGAGAACTTCATGGAGAAGCTGGTCGAGCTCGGCGCGAAGGTCGAGCTCCCGGGCAGCGCGCTCGTCTGACGGCCCGTACGCACGCACTGAGGGGCCTCGCATCCGCGGGGCCCCTCAGTGCGTACAGCGTGCGTACAGCGCGTTCTGCCGGGCAAACGGAAGGGCGGCCACCCCCTGACAGGGTGGCCGCCCTTCCTGCGCCTACAGGCTGCCTTACTTGCCCTTGGCGGCTTCCTTGAGCTTCGAGCCCGCGGAGACCTTCACGCTGTAGCCGGCCGGGATGTTGATCGGGTCGCCGGTCTGCGGGTTACGAGCGGTGCGAGCGGCACGGTGGGTGCGCTCGAAGGTCAGGAAGCCGGGGATGGTGACCTTCTCGTCGCCCTTGGCGACGACCTCACCGACGGTCTCGGCGAGAGCGGCCAGCACGGCGTCGGCGTCCTTGCGGGTCACCTCGGCGCGGTCGGCCAGGGCGGCCACCAGCTCACTGCGGTTCATGTTGTTACTCCCGTGTTCTTCTTGCCTGTGAGGCGTGCCACGCGGCGGAAGCCGCGTGATTGGGTACAGCGAAGCCGATGCTGCCAGGGCCTTCGGACAGTCCCCGGACCCGGGTCTAATGACAGACCCTCGCGCCCAAACACGCATCCTGCCCCCACCAGCGGCGGGAACGCCAATCCGGCACCCCCTGGGGTCACACGAAAAGTGCCGGAGCCCCGTGGCGGTGACGTTCCGTCGACTCCGCGATTTCCGTGCGGAGCCGAAAAGCCACCCTAAAGGCGGGTTTGCGGCTCCGCGAATCGCGACGCGCCGTCAGCGCGCGCCGGGTGAGTACCGGGTGAGTGCCGGATGCATGCTTGATGCATGCCGGATGTGCGCCTGGCGGGCGCTGTCAGCGCCCGTTCGACGCCGCGCCCGCGCCCGCCGCCTTGGCCGCGGTGCGCACCGCTCCCGCGACCGCGCCGGCGACCTTGTCGTTGAAGACCGACGGGATGATGTAGTTCGGGTTCAGCTCGTCCTCGGTGACGACGTCGGCGAGGGCCGTGGCCGCCGCCAGCATCATCTCCGTGTTGACCGTACGGGACTGGGCGTCCAGGAGGCCGCGGAAGACACCCGGGAAGACCAGGACGTTGTTGATCTGGTTCGGGAAGTCCGAGCGGCCCGTGGCGACGACGGCGGCCGTCTGGCGCGCGGCGGCCGGGTCGACCTCCGGGTCGGGGTTCGCGAGCGCGAACACGATGGCGCCCTCCGCCATGGCGGCGACGTCGTCCGCGCCCAGCAGGTTCGGGGCCGAGACGCCGATGAAGACGTCCGCGCCGGCGACGGCCTGCTTGAGGGTGCCGGTGACGCCCTCCGGGTTGGTGTTGTCGGCGATCCAGCGCAGCGGCGAGTCGGCCGGGGCGTCCACGAGGTCCGGGCGGTCCGCGTGCACGACGCCCTGGATGTCGGCGACGACGGCGTGCTTGACGCCCGCCGCGATGAGCAGCTTGAGGATGGCCGTACCGGCGGCGCCGGCACCGGACATGACGACCCGTACGTCACCGATGCCCTTGCCCACCACGCGCAGCGCGTTGGTGAGGGCGGCGAGGACGACGATGGCCGTGCCGTGCTGGTCGTCGTGGAAGACGGGGATGTCGAGGGCCTCGCGCAGCCGGGCCTCGATCTCGAAGCAGCGGGGCGCGGAGATGTCCTCCAGGTTGATGCCCGCGAAGCCGGGGGCGATCGCCTTGACGATCGCGACGATCTCGTCGGTGTCCTGGGTGTCGAGGCAGAGCGGCCAGGCGTCGATGTCGGCGAAGCGCTTGAACAGGGCCGCCTTGCCCTCCATGACCGGCATGGCGGCCATCGGGCCGATGTTGCCGAGGCCGAGGACGGCGGAGCCGTCGGTGACGACCGCGACGGTGTTGCGCTTGATGGTGAGGCGGCGGGCGTCCTCGGGGTTCTCGGCGATCGCCATGCACACGCGGGCGACGCCCGGGGTGTAGATCATGGAGAGGTCGTCACGGTTGCGGATGGGGTGCTTCGACGCCATCTCGATCTTGCCGCCGAGGTGCATCAGGAACGTACGGTCGGAGACCTTGCCGAGGGTGACGCCCTCGATGGTGCGGAGCTGCTCGACGATCTCGTCGGCGTGCGCCGTGGAGGTCGCGGCGATGGTGACGTCGATCCGCAGCTTCTCGTGGCCGGAGGCGGTCACGTCGAGGCCGGTGACGGATCCGCCGTGGGACTCCACCGCCGTGGTGAGCTGGGAGACCGCGGTTCCGCTCGCGGGAACCTCCAGCCGGACCGTCATCGAGTACGAGACGCTGGGCGCCGTTGCCATGGCCGAGTTCCTCTGCTTTCCCTGAGCTTCGTTGCTACGCCGCCCCGGCTGGTTGCCTGGCGGCGCCCTCCGATGGTCGCACCTACCTGCCGGTAGCAGGTAATGCGGTCATTTTGTTTTCGGAAAGTAGTTTCCACCATACGAGAGGCATGGGGGAAACAGAAGAGGCTCCCGTCACCGGAGGTGACAGGAGCCTCAACTTTGTGCGTACGTCTAAGTGGCACCGACCCGCCATGCTCGCCTCGCGGCAAGTGGTCCCTCAAAGGGACGAAGGTTGGGCCCGGGGGCTTGGATCGAGCCGGTGCCACGACAAGGCTAACAAACCACCCTGCTTGGCGATTCCAGCGCCACAGGTTGACCGGAAATCGTCCCCGCCAACCCGCGCCCGGCTCAGTCCCGCAGCAGGTCGGGCACCCCCGCCTCGTCCGGCATGTCCCCCGGTCCCGCGACCACCGTGAGCTGCTGCGTCGCCCGCGTCAGCGCCACGTAGAGCACCCGCAGACCGGCCGGGGACTCGTCCGCGATCTCCGCCGGCGACACGACCACCGTGGCGTCGTACTCCAGGCCCTTCGCCTCCAGGGAGCCCAGCGCCACCACCCGGTCACCCAGCTCGGCGAGCCAGCGCGCGGCCTCCGCGCGCCGGTTCATGGCGACGACGACACCTACCGTGCCCTCGACCCGCTCCAGGAGCAGGGCCGCCTCGGACCGTACGGTTTCGGCCAGGCCGGCCTTCTCCTGAACCGGGACGAACCGGGGCTCGACGCCCGTCGAGCGGACCGCGCGCGGCGACTCCTTGCCCGGCATGGCGAGGGCCAGCACCTTGGCGGCGAGCTCGGCGATCTCCGCCGGGTTCCGGTAGTTCACGGTCAGCTCGAAGCGACGGCGCGGCCGGCTGCCGAGCGCCTCGTCCCGGGCCTCCGCGGCCTCGTCCGGGTTCGACCAGGAGGACTGCGCCGGGTCGCCGACGATCGTCCAGGTGGCGTGCCGGCCGCGTCGGCCGACCATCCGCCACTGCATGGGCGTGAGGTCCTGCGCCTCGTCGACGATGACGTGCGCGTACTCGGTGCGCTCCGCCGCGAGCCGCTCGGCCCGCTCCCGCTGCGTCTCCTCCCGTACGGGCATGAGCTCTTCCAGGCCCGAGAGCTGGTCCAGCGGGTCGTACTCCCGCTTCTTGCGGGGCCGGGCCGGGGCGCCGAGCAGGGTGTGCAGCTCGTCGAGGAGCGCCACGTCGTGGACGGAGAGCTCCCGGCGGCGCAGCGAGCGGGCGAGCCGCCGCACCTCGCCCGGGTTGAGGATGCGACGGGCCCAGCGGCCGAGCCGCCGCTCGTCCGCCATCGCGTCGAGCACCCCGCGCGGGGTGAGCTCGGGCCACCAGGCGTCGAGGAAGCCCAGGAAGGAGTCCTCGGTGGAGACGTCCTCGTCGAAGGAGGAGCGCAGCTCGGCCGCGAGCTCGGGGTCGCTGTGCCGGCCGACGGCGCCGGACTTGGCGTACAGCGCGTCGAGGAGCAGCCTGCGGGCGCGCGGGCGCAGCAGGTTGACGGGGGCGGTGCCGCCGAGGACGTTGTGGCGGATGCGCCGGAGGTCGTCGGCCTCCAGCTCGATCCGTCGGCCGAAGACGACGACCCGGAGCCGGCTGGGCGTCCCGGTGGGCGCGGCGGCCTCGTCGTCCTCGTCCAGGGCGAGCTGGGCCCGGGGCGCCGGGGTCTCCAGGGCGCCCCGGGCCGCCTTCCGCAGCACGTGGAGCATCCGGGAGGAGCCCTTGACCCGGGCGACGGCCGGGTCGTCGTAGGCGGTGGCCTCGCAGCCGTCGACGAGGCTGCCGACGGCGCGGATCGCGACCTGGCCCTCCTCGCCGAGGGAGGGCAGGACGCCCTCGGTGTACGAGACGAGGAGCGGGGTCGGCGAGACGATCAGGATGCCGCCCGCGTACCGCCGCCGGTCCTGGTAGAGCAGGTAGGCCGCCCGGTGCAGGGCGACGGCGGTCTTGCCGGTGCCGGGGCCCCCCTCCACGTACGTCACGGAGGCGGCGGGCGCGCGGATGACGAGGTCCTGCTCCGCCTGGATGGAGGAGACGATGTCCCGCATGGTGTGGCTGCGCGCCTGGCCGAGGGCGGCCATCAGCGCGCCGTCACCGATCACGGGCAGCTCCTGCCCGTCGAGGGTGGCCCGGAGCTCGGGGCGCATCAGGTCGTCCTCGACGCCGAGGACCTTGCGGCCCTTGGAGCGGATGACCCGGCGGCGTACGACCCGGCCGGGGTCGACCGGGGTCGACCGGTAGAAGGGCGCGGCCGCCGGGGCGCGCCAGTCGATGACGAGCGGCGCGTAGTCGGAGTCGAGGACCCCGATGCGGCCGATGTGGAGGGTCTCGCCGATATCGGCCGTGTTGTCGGCGCGTACGGCGTCGTCGGCGGGCTCCACGGAGGTGTACGCGCCGTCGGGCCCCTTCTTGCCGTCCTTGCCGTACAGCAGGTCGATCCGGCCGAAGAGGAAGTCCTCGAACTCGTTGTTGAGCCGGTTGAGGTGGATGCCGGCGCGGAACACCTGGGCGTCGCGCTCGGCGAGGGCGCCGGGCGTGCCGACCTGACCCCGCTGGGCGGCGTCGTTCATCAGGAACTCCGCCTCGTGGATCTTCTCCTCCAGCCGGCGGTAGACCTGATCCAGATGTTCCTGCTCGACACCGATCTCACGGTCTCTGACCGTGTCCACGGCTTCCTGCGCGGCCACCTAAGGCCCCCTTCTGACGTGCACTGGGCAGCCGTCGAGCGTACGCCACCGGAAGGCACCGTGTCAGGCGCGATCACCGTTCGAGGGGACCGAACCCGGGAATCCGGGTGGCGGGTCGTCGTGGAGGAGCCGCTGGAAGAGGTGGTGGTCCCGCCATTCCCCGTCGATGTGGAGGTAACGGGGCGCGGTGCCGATACGGGCGAACCCGCTCTTGGCGAGGACCCGTTGGGAGACATGGTGGTCGAGGACGGTGCAGGCCTCGATCCGGTGCATCCCCAGCTCCTCGCGGGCCGTCCGGCAGGCCTCCTCGACGAGCGCGGTGGCCAGGCCGCGCCCGGTGTGTTCCCGGTCGACCCAGTAGCCGAGGGAGCCGCTGCGGAAGGGCCCGAGGACGATCCCGGAGAGGGTCGCGGAGCCGATCACGGTCTCCCCCTCGACGGCGAACCACCGCACGCCGCCGTCCGCGAGCCGCTCGGCCTGTGCCTCGGCGGTGTAGTACCGCTCGGGGCGGTACGGCTCCCAGGGCTTCATGTGCGCCCGGTTCCGCAGCAGGGCGGCGGCGAGCGCGGACGCGTCGCCGGGGTCGGCGGGGTCGGCGAGGCGGATCCGGAAGGGGACGGTGGCTGCACGCATCCCCGTACCGTAACTCCCGGGGGAACGCCCCCTAGGGGGCGTCTTGTCGATCAAGCCGGATCAGGGAGCGGGGCCTGGTGCGTGCGGTCGCAAGGCGGAGGAGGGAGTCAACGCGGAGCGTTGGCGACTGACGACAACGCGGCGAACGTGCGTGCCAGGCCCCGCGAGCCCGGCCTGATCGACAAGACGCCCCCTAAAGAGTGTCGTACTTGTCGTCTGCGGCCGGGTCCAAGGCCAGCCGGTAGCCGCGCTTGACGACCGTCTGGATCAGCTTCGGGGTGCCGAGCGCCGTCCTGAGGCGGGCCATCGCCGTCTCCACCGCGTGCTCGTCCCGCCCCGCGCCGGGCAGTGCCCGCAGCAGGTCCGCCCGGGAGACCACCCAGCCGGGGCGGCGGGCGAGGAGCCCCAGGAGGGCCATCCCGGCGGGCGGGACCGGGCGCAGGGCGCCGTCGACGAGGACCGCGTGTCCGCGGACCTCCACCCGGTGACCGGCGACCGGCAGGACCTGGGAACGGGCCGGGAGCTCCTTGCCGAGCAGCTGGACGAGCGGGCCGAGCCTGAACCGCTCGGGCTGGTACGTGTCGACGCCCTCCGCCTGGAGCGGGAGCGCCGTCACGGGCCCCACGCACACCGCGAGGACCCGGCTCCTCAGCGCGGCGACGAGTTCCGCCCGTACACCCTTCTCCTCCGCCCGGGAGAGCAGCGAGGCGGCGGCCGGGGCGCTGGTGAAGGTCACCGCGTCCAGGCTGCCCGCGAGGACCGCGTCGAGGAGCCGGTCCAGCGGGCCGGTGTCCTCCGGGGGCATCCAGCGGTAGACCGGGACGACGACGACCTCGGCGCCGCCGGCCGTGAGGGCCTCCACGAAGCCCGGCAGCGGCTCCCCGTGCAGCTGGAGCGCGATCCGCCGGCCGGCCACGCCCTCGGCGAGGAGCCGGTCGAGGACCTCGGCCATGGACTCCGAGGAGGGCGACCAGGACTCGGTGAGCCCGGCGGCCCGGACGGCCCCCTTGACCTTCGGGCCCCGGGCGAGGAGCTCGACCTCCCGCAGGACGGCGAGGAGTTCCTCCCCGTACCCCCAGCCGTCGGCGGCCTCGACCCACCCCCGGAAGCCGATCGCCGTGGTGGCGACGACGACGTCCGGGGCGTGGGCGATGAGGTCCTTCGTCGCGGCGAGGAGTTCGGTGTCGTCCGCGAGCTGCACGATCCGCAGGGCCGGTCCGTGGACGACGGCCGCGCCGCGCCGGCGCAGCAGCGCGATGAGTTCGTCCGCGCGCCGCGCCGCGGTGACACCGACCGTGAAGCCGGCGAGGGGGCCGTGTTCTTGCTCGTCCATGGGGCCAGAGCCTGACGGGGATGCGTGACGGACTCGGTTCGCCCGTATTTCCTGGTCGTTACGGTCCGCGCCGGGCACGGTGGATCACACCTGCGCGTATCCGGACCGGGGCGCCACGTCCGCGACCGCCTCCGTGACCCCCTCGGCGGTCTCGGGCACGGCCGCCGACCGCCGAAGGTATACCGCCCAGGTGACGACGATGCAGGCCGCGTAGAAGGCCAGGAAGCCCACGAAGGCCCCGGTTCCGGTGCCGGCGGTCTGGAAGGACTGGCGGAAGGCGAGGTTGATGCCGAGTCCGCCGAGCGCCCCGACCGCGCCGATGAGGCCCATGGAGGCCCCGGAGAGCCGCCGCCCGTAGGCCTCGGCCGCCTCCCCCGCGAGGCCCTTGCGGTGCCCCTGGGCGAGGAAGATCGCCGGGATCATCTTGTACGTGGAGCCGTTGCCGAGTCCGCTGAGGACGAAGAGCCCGATGAAGCCCACGAGGAAGACGGCGAGGGACTCGGCCACGGAGGCGTAGATCACCACACCGGTCGAGGCGGCCATCGCGACGAAGGTCCACAGGGTGATGCGGGCGCCGCCGTGCCGGTCGGCGAGGGAGCCGCCGACGGGCCTGATGAGGGAACCGAGGAGCGGCCCGATGAAGGTGAGCGAGGCGGCCTGGAGCGGGGTGCGCCCGAACTGGGTCTGGAGCACGAGCCCGAACGCGAAGCTGTAGCCGATGAACGAGCCGAAGGTGCCGATGTAGAGGAAGGCCATGATCCAGGTGTGCCGGGCCCGCACGGCCTCCTTCGCGGCGCCGGTGTCGTTCTTGACCGGGGCGAGGTTGTCCATGAAGAGCGCGGCGCACACCGCGGCGACGACGATCAGGGGCAGGTAGACGCCGAGCACGATCCTCGGGTGCATGGCCCCGGCGGTGCCGATCACGAGCAGGCCCACCAGCTGCACGACGGGCACGCCGATGTTGCCGCCGCCCGCGTTGAGCCCGAGCGCCCAGCCCTTCTTCCGCAGCGGGAAGAAGGCGTTGATGTTGGTCATGGAGGAGGCGAAGTTACCGCCACCGACGCCGGTCAGCGCCGCCACCAGGACGAACGTCGTGTACGAGGTGCCGGGCTCCATCACCGCGAAGGCGACGCCGGCGGGCAGCAGGAGCAACAGGGCGCTGAAGATCGTCCAGTTGCGTCCGCCGAAGCGGGCCACGGCGAAGGTGTACGGGATCCGGATCAGCGCGCCGACGAAGGTGGCGGTCGCGATCAGGAAGAACTTGCCGGCCGGGTCGACGCCGTACTGCGGCCCCATGAAGAGCACCATGACCGACCACAGGCTCCAGACCGAGAAGCCGATGTGCTCGGAGAGCACGGAGAAGATCAGGTTCCGCCGCGCGATCCGCTCCCCCTTCTCACGCCAGAAGGTCTCGTCCTCCGGTTCCCACTGTTCGATCCACCGGCCGCCGCCCATGTCGTACCTCCGCGGGTGTCGGGTCCTGGGGCGTCCACAGCCCCGGTCCTCCTGTCGCAGACGCTAGGGAGGCCGCGTTTCAGCCCGGTGCCGCGAGGTGACGGGAGCGGAACCTTGCTCTCACCCGGCGCGCGGGCGCCCTGTGAGCCGCCTTTTCTTTGGGCTCGGTTCGCCTCCGGGGCGCTCCAGCCGGGCTCACGGCCCCGACCGTGCTCGACCCCTCCTTCGTCGGGGCCTCCGCGCGCTCGGGACCGTTCCCCCGGCCGCGCCCCTTCGGCTCACTCGCCCGGCCCGGGGGTGGGCGTCCTCCGGATCGGGGTGGCGGGTGCAGGCCTGGGTGACGGGGTGACGGGGTGTCCCGGTCACCCCATCACCGGTCACCCCATCACCGGTCACCGGTCACTGGTCACCCGGTATCCCCGGCTCGCCCTCCGGCAGCCAGGAGCCCGGCGGGCGGTTCAGCCAGCCCTCCTGGGCGCCGATCTCCGCGGCGGCGGTCCGCAGGGCGTCCAGGCCGGGGTGACGCAGGCCCTTGCGCCACACCAGGCTCACGGGAGACAGGGGTACGGGGTCGACGAGCGGCCGCAGCACGCAGCCCGGCATCGGCGGGAAATCGACGACGGCGAGGACCGGGTTGCGGTGCTTGGCCATGATCCGCCGGAACTCCTCGTGGCCGATCGCGAGCGGCGCGGGCGCGGCGAGCTCGAGCCCGCGCCCCGCGAAGAGCCGCACGGCGAGGTCGGTCCACTCCGGCGTGCGGTCGTTCCCCGCGCCCGCGTAGATCCGCTCCCCTGCCAGCCGGGCGAGCGGCACCTCGGGCAGGGCGGCGAGCTCGTGGTCCTCGGGGAGGATCACGGCCATCCGCTCGTACCGCACGAACTGGCAGCCCAGCCGCGCCCGGAGCCCGGCGGCCAGCCCTCCGTACCGCCCGAAGGAGGTGTCGAGCCGTCCGGCGAGGATCTCCCGCGCGGCGCCCGTGAGTCCGCTCTCGTAGCGGGCCATCAGCTCCTGCTCCGGGGCGAGTTCACGGGCCCGGCGCAGGACGCGCTCATGGGCGAGGCCGGGGGTGTTGAGGTCGACGAGCAGGGGCCGGGGCTCGGCGCGGAAGGCATCGGTCAGCTCGTCGTGGGCGGCCAACACCCTTCGCGCGTACGGGAGAAGGCGTTCGCCGTCGGGAGTGAGGGCGACCTGCCGGGTGGTCCGCACGAAGAGCTCGACGCCCAACTCCCCTTCCAGGCGCCGGATGTCCCGGCTGAGCGCCTGCTGGGCGACGTAGAGGCGAGCGGCGGCACGGGTGAAGTGCAGCTCCTCGGCGACGGCGGCGAAGGCGCGCAGGAGGCGGGGGTCGATGTCGTACGAGGTGGCCACCGCCGCATTTAACAACACAGGTGCGTGAATGGCCACCGATCAGGTGTTGGACCCACCGGGTCCGCGCCCGCGAACCTTGGTCCATGCCGCAACCGGACCTCACCCTCACCCCGGCCGGCCCGGCCCTCGCCCCTCGCTACCGCGACCGGCGAACCGCCGCGGCCGACGAACCCGCCGCGACTCGTGGACCCGTCCTGGGCCGCGGAACCGCCACGACGCGCAAGCCCGTCCTGGGCCGCGGCCCCGGGCGCCGGGCCACCGCGTCCGACGGCCACAGCCTCGGCCACGACCGTGACCGCGACCGCGACCTGCCGAAGGTCTCGCCCCGCAACCCCTACCTCCGCCTCTTCGCCCTCCCCGGCACCCGCGCCTTCACCGTCGGCAATCTGATCGCCCGGCTGCCCAGCGGCATGTTCGGCGTGAGTGCCCTGATCATGATCGCGGGCCGGTACGACTCCTACGCCCTGGCCGGTTCCGTCACCGCCACCGGCCTCACCGCGGGGGCGCTGGCCGCCCCCTGGATCGCCCGGCTCGTCGACCGGCACGGCCAGGCGCGCGTCGCCGTACCCGCCACGCTGTACGCGGTCCTCGGCCATCTCGTCCTGATCCTCTGCGTCCACCAGAAGGCACCCGTCTGGGCGCTCTTCCTCACGGTCGCCGTCAGCGCCACCGCCCCGAACACGGGCGGCATGTCCCGGGCCCGCTGGGCGCACCTCCTCCGGGGCGATCCGGACGCCCTGCACACCGCCAACGCCTTCGAGCAGGCCGCCGACGAGCTGTGCTTCATGCTCGGCCCGATGCTCGCCGTCCTCCTCTGCTCGGCGCTCTTCCCGGAGGCGGGGACGCTCGTCGCCGTCGTCCTCTTCCTCGGCGGCATCCTGTTCTTCGCCGCCCAGCGCGCCACCGAACCGCCGGTCTCCCCCCGCACCGCCGCCGGCTCCCCGCTGCGGAACCGGGGCATGGTGCCGCTGCTCGCGGTCTTCCTCGCCACCGGTGCGGTCTTCGGCTCGATGGAGGTGGTGGCGCTGGCGTACGTGGACGGCCCCGCCGCCGGCCCCGTCCTCGCCCTCCAGGCCGCCGGCTCCTGCGCGGCGGGGCTGCTCTACGGCCGCGCCCGCCGCACCGCACGGCTCCGTAGCTGCCTGGCCGCGATGGCCGTCCTGATGACGATGCCGCTGCTCGCCGCCACGACCGGCTCCCTGCTCGCCCTCGCGGGCGGCCTGCTCGTGGCCGGCATGGCGACGGCCCCGACGATGGTCACGGGCATGGGCCTGGTCCAGCGCCTGACGCCCGTGTCGCAGCTCAACGAGGGCATGACGCTCGCGGTGACCGCGCTGCTCGCCGGCATCGCCGCGGGCTCCGCCACCGGCGGCTGGTCCGCCGACCACGCCCCCTTCGCCGCCTTCGGCTTCCTCGTCCCGGCCGCGGCCGCGGCCCTGGCCCTGGCGCTGTGCGCGGTGACCGGGGTGGGCCACCGCGCACCGGCCCGGAACGAACAGGCCTGACGCGCCTCAGCTCTGCCGCAGGGGCGGCATCGGCACCTGCACGCCGTAGGCGGTCGCCCCCGCCCCGGTGCCGCCCTCGCAGCCGTTGGGCTCCTGCGTGCCGAGGCCCCGCGTCGACGGCTTCTCCGCCGCCCAGAACATGTACCCGAGCAGCCCGGCCGTGGTGCCCGCCCCGTTCGGGGCGGCGTTCCGCACCCAGTCGCCGGTGGCCTTCTGCAGCGAGTTCGCGAAGTCGGTGCACTCGGGCAACGGGCTGCGCCCGTACGCCAGGTAGAGCCCGGCGGTACTGCGCCTTCCCGGGGGACGACCCCCGGACCCCCAGCACGCAGCAGCGCCCCCCTGCGCGAAGCCCCCACCGCCAGGCACCACGCCGGCAGCAGGCCGCGCGCCCTCCCTCGTTTGAGTGACGCCCACGCGCAGGACTCAGCGGTACGGTTCAGGTGTACGCCCGTAGCGGAGGAGAACGCATGAGCGCTCAGCACGCCGAACCCGCCTACCCCACGGCACCCCGCCTGAAAACGGTCGGCGACATACGTGCCGCGTTGCGTCAGGGACGCGGTTTTCCGGGCGACGCGGAGAGCTTTGAAGCCGACCTGGCCCGGGCTCTGGACGCCTCCACGCCCACTGACCTCCACCGTGTCGCCGACGTACTCAACGAGTACGCGGGGAGCATCGCTGCCTACTCGGACCCCGAGTTCGACGCAGCGGTAGAGGAAGGGCTCGACCTGATCTCGGAGATCAAGAAGAGGGGCCCGCTGTCTTGAGCCGACGCACCACGATCGCCGAGATCACCGCAAGCGCGGCTCGACGGTTGAAACTCCTGGGGCCTGTCGCGGAGGAAGCGGTCGAGTCTCTCCGCCGGAAACTCGAGTACGCACCGCGCCTCGGCGTCCGGCGAGAACCTGTCCGCGGGACAGGCGAAGCAACCGCGTACCGGACTCGCGTCGAAGAACGTCCAGGCATGCCAGGGCTGACCATCGTGTACCTGTACCTGCCTCAGCCGGCGCCCCCCGCCGTCGCCATCATCACGGTCACTCCCGATGACTCCGATCGGGACGAGTAGCGGACGGCATGACAAAGGCCCGGCAGTCGTGACGACTGCCGGGCCTTTGCCCACATGGGATGAGTGGAGATGGCGGGAATCGAACCCGCGTCCACCGGTGCAGAAACAGGGCTTCTCCGTGCGCAGTCCGCTACGAGTTTCTCAGCCCCGGAGATCACGCGGACAAGTCTCCGACGGGCTCAGTCACTGTTTGATTTCCCTCTAACCCCCGTGACCGGGGCTAGAGGTTTAGATCCCTAAATGACGCCAGGATCCGGGTCGGGACCACCCCCGGGCTGACGCTCCTCACAGAGGCTTCTGTTCGTTACCTAAAATTAGGCAGCGAGGGCGAAGCGGGAGTTATCGCTCTTGGAGTTGGCGATTATTGGTTGCGACATATGGTTTACGAGATCATTGCCGCTTCCTCGACACGCTTCCCCTGTTTCGACAATCCGCTGTCGAAACCGATCATCCCCATGTTGCTGTATTTAATTGAAAACACAGTTCAAAAGCCGCACCCTCTGTGGGGTGCAAGGCCCATCGTACGTGACCGACGGGTGCTGTCGCCAGCGTATTACCCGCGACCCCGCCGCCGGCAGGCCGCTACGCCGACTGCGCCGCCCGCTGCCTGCGCTTGGCCGCCGCGATGGCCCGGTTCGTCTCGCGCGTGTCCTGCTGTTCCCTCAGGGTCTGACGCTTGTCGTACTCCTTCTTGCCCTTGGCGAGCGCGATCTCGACCTTGACCCGACCGCCCAGGAAGTACAGCGCGAGGGGCACGATCGTGTGACCCGTCTCCTGCGCCTTCGACTCCAGCTTGTCGATCTCCTCGCGGTGCAGCAGGAGCTTGCGCTTCCGCTTCGCCGAGTGGTTGGTCCAGCTGCCCTGCATGTACTCGGGCACATGGATGTTGTGCAGCCACGCCTCGTGGTCGTCGATCTGCACGAATCCGTCGACGAGCGACGCCCGACCCATCCGCAGCGACTTCACCTCGGTGCCCATGAGCACCACACCACACTCATACGTGTCGATGATGTGGTAGTCGTGGCGCGCCTTCTTGTTCTGCGCGATGAGCTTGCGCTCGGGCGCCTTGTCCTGGTTCTTCTTGGCAGGCTTGCCCTGCACGTTCACGAGTCCCTTTGCCATAGTGCGGCCATTTTCGCACTACGAGCCCCCTCTGAGGCCACTCAATACCGTGCGGGCCTGTTCCTCGGCCCCTTCCCCCGCCGTCAGGTCGGGTGTGATGCCCCGGCCGTCCACCGCGTGCCCGGCGGGCGTGCGGTAGTGGCCGACGGTCAGCTCGGCCACGGAGCCGTCCGGAAGGGCGCTCGGCATCTGCACCGAGCCCTTGCCGAAGGTGCGCGAACCGACCGTGACCGCCCGGCCCCGGTCCTGGAGCGCGCCGGTGAGGAGCTCGGCCGCACTCATCGTGCCGCCGTCGATCAGCGCCACCAGGGGCCGGCCGGTGTCGCCGCCCCCGTCCGCGTACACGGCCCGCTGCTCGCCCTCCACGTCGTACGTGGCGACCAGGCCGCCGTCGAGGAAGGCGGAGGCGGCGACGGCGGCCTCCGCGACGAGACCGCCCGCGTTGCCCCGCAGGTCCAGCAGGACCCCGGCGCCGGCCGGGGCGTCCCGTACCGCGTCCCGCACCCGCGCGCCCGCGCCCTTCGTGAAGGCGGCCACCTTGATCAGGACGGCCCCGTCGTCGAGGCGGCGGACGCTGACCGGGTCGGTCGCGAGCCGGGCCCGGTGCAGGGTCCGCGTCCAGGCGACGCGGCCGCGCTCCACCCGGACGGCGACGGCCGATCCCTGGACGCCGTCGCCGCGCAGCAGGGAGACGACCTCGGAGACGGAGAGCCCTCCGACCGGACGCCCGTCGACGGCGACGAGCCGGTCACCGACCCGGAGCCCGGCGCGCTCTGCGGGGCCGCCGGCCTGCACCCGGGTCACCTCGACCCCACCGCCGCCGGTGGCCCGGCCCGCGGAGAGCCCGACGCCCGTGTAGGCGCCGTCGAGGGCCTGCTCGAAGTCGGCGTACTCCTTCTTGTCGTACACCGCGCCCCAGCGGTCGCCGCTGCGGCTGACGAACTCCTCGGCGGCCTGCTTGCCCGACTTCCCGTCGGCCATGGCCGCGGCGGCGGCCCGGTTCAGGGCGGCGCGGTCCACCGTGGCCGTCAGGGCCGGGTCCGGCCGCTCCGCGCCCGCGGTGTCCTGCCGGGGCAGGGAACCGGTGGCGGCGGCCGTGGCGAGGACACCGGTGAAGACCAACGTCAGAACGGCCCCACGGAGCACTCCGCGGGGCCGGATACAGAGGAGGTCGGCGCCGCCCGGCATGGCGCCCACTCTAGGACAAGCGAACGGCGCCGCACGGGCTTTGCCCGTACGACGCCGTTCGCCGTCAGCGGTGTCTTCTCACACCTTCAGGTACTTGCGCAGCGCGACGAACGCGGCCACGGCCGGCATGAGCAGACTGATGGCGAGCATGAGCGGCAGCATGGCGAGGACGGCGTCCCAGCCGATGAACTGGACCAGCTGCATCTTCTCGGCGAGCGCGATGCCGTGGTCGATGAGGAAGTACCGGCCGACGATCAGGAGCACACAGGCCACACCGCCGCCGAGGAGTCCGGCGAACGCGGCCTCCATGATGAACGGCATCTGGATGTAGAAGCTGGACGCGCCGACGAGCCGCATGATGCCCGTCTCGCGGCGGCGGCTGAAGGCCGAGACGCGGACGGTGTTGACGATCAGCATCAGCGCGATGACGAGCATCAGCCCCATGACGCAGAGGGCGGCGATGTTCATTCCGTTCATCAGGTCGAACAGGTTCTGCAGGATGCCCCGCTGGTCCTGCACCGACTCGACGCCGTCACGGCCGGCGACGGCCGTGGCGACCACCTTGTACTTCTCCGGGTCCTTGAGCTTGACCCGGAACGACTCCTGCATCTGGTCCGGCGTGATGACGGAGGCGATGGCGGTGTCGCTGTACTGCTCCTTGTAGTGCTTGAACGCCTCGTCGGCCGACTCGTGGTGCACGGACTCGACGAGGTCCATCTTCTCCAGATCGGCCTCGATCTGCTCCTTCTGCTGACCCGTCACCGCACCCTTGGCGCACTTGGGCGTGGTGGACGCGTCGGTCTTGTTGCAGAGGAAGATCGAGACGTTGACCTTGTCGTACCAGTAGTCCTTCATCGTGCTGACCTGCTCGCGCATGAGCAGCGCGCCGCCGAAGAGGGCGAGCGAGAGGGCCACGGAGATGACGACCGCGAAGGTCATCGTGAGGTTGCGCCGGAGACCGACACCGATCTCGGAGAGCACGAACTGAGCGCGCATGGGTCTGCTTTCTCCTACTCGCTACAGGCTCAGTGCTGGTATCCGTAGACGCCACGCGCCTGGTCACGGACGAGGCGGCCCTTTTCGAGCTCGATGACGCGCTTGCGCATCTGGTCGACGATGTTCTGGTCGTGGGTCGCCATGACGACGGTGGTCCCTGTCCTGTTGATCCGGTCGAGCAGCTTCATGATGCCGACGGAGGTCTGCGGGTCGAGGTTGCCGGTGGGCTCGTCGGCGATCAGCAGCATCGGGCGGTTGACGAAGGCGCGGGCGATGGCCACGCGCTGCTGCTCACCGCCCGAGAGCTCGCCCGGCCGCCGGTCCTCCTTGCCGCCGAGCCCGACCAGGTCGAGCACCTGCGGTACGGCCTTGCGGATCTCGCCGCGCGGCTTGCCGATGACCTCCTGGGCGAAGGCCACGTTCTCTGCGACGGTCTTGTTGGGCAGCAGACGGAAGTCCTGGAAGACGGTGCCGAGCTGGCGCCGCATGTGCGGCACCTTCCAGTTGGAGAGCCGGGCCAGGTCCTTGCCGAGGACGTGCACCTGGCCTTGGCTGGCGCGCTCCTCACGCAGGAGCAGCCGGAGGAAAGTCGACTTTCCGGAGCCGGACGAACCGACGAGGAAGACGAACTCCCCCTTCTCGATCTCCAGGGAGACATCCCGGAGCGCGGGGCGGTTCTGCTTCGGATAGGACTTGGAGACGTTGTCGAATCGGATCACGGATGCACCACGGTCGGCCGGGGGTAGGTGTGCGTGACCTTACGCGAACGGGGATGGCCCGCGCAGTCGCGGTCCTGGCTTGCGTGCTTTATCCTTTTCGCCCTTTGAGTCGGGCGGTGGGTGATCCGTCGGGGCGCGCCGAAACGTCCCGGAGCTGGCACAGTGGTAGGGGGGAACGTCCGGACACCTCCGGGCGTTGTCCTGGTGTGGATCCCTGTGCGGGAGGAGGAGAGCGCATGACCTACGACCGACTGGTGTGCGCCAACTGCGCGGGCCCGGTCGCCGAGGGCCGCTGTCGCGTCTGCCGCGCGAACCGGGAGCGCCTGACCCCTCAGGGGTTGAGCCCCGCGATGCTGCTGACGCTGGCGATCGCCCTGCTCGCCGCGATCGCCCTGCTCACCGCGGTCCGTACGGCCTGATCGGCAAGACACCGCCGGACAGGCCCTAGGGGCGTACGGACGGATCCGGGCGCCCGGGTGGGCGCCGCACGAGCCGGAAGCGCGAGGAAGGGCCGGGGAGATCTCCCCGGCCCTTCTTTCACGCACGTACGTTCACGCGCTCACGCGGGTCCGTCAGACGGCCGCGCGGCCGCCACCGGCCACGAGGCGCGGCAGCATACGGAAACCGATGCCACCGGCGATCATGGTCGCGGCGCCGATGATCAGGAACGAGGTCTCGGCCGCACCGGTCTCGGCGAGCTCTTCCTTCGCCTCACCCTGCTGCACGGGCTGCGAGCCGGCGTTGTTGGTGTCGGTGTTGTTGTTACCGCTGTCCACGCACTCGGCGCCGTCGAGGTCGACGGTGCAGGTGCCGGCGTCGTCACCACTGTCGCCACCGGAACCGGTGGAGCCGGTGGAGCCGTCGACGGTGTCGTCCGGCGTGACGGGGCTCTCGGTGGAACCGCTGCCGCCACCGGTGCTGCCACCGGTGCTGCCGTTGCCACCGTTGCCGTTGCCGCCATTGCCGTTGCCACCGTTGTTGCCGTTACCGCCGCCGGTGTTCCCACCGGTGGTCGGCGGGTCGACGGGCGGGTCCACCGGCGGGTCCACCGGGGGATCGACCGGCGGGTCCACGGGCGGGTCGACCGGCGGGTCGACGGGCGGGTCCACCGGGGGATCGACCGGCGGGTCCACCGGCGGGTCCACGGGCGGGTCGACGGGCGGGTCCACCGGGGGATCGACCGGCGGGTCCACCGGCGGGTCCACGGGCGGGTCGACCGGCGGGTCCACGGGCGGGTCCACCGGAGGATCGACCGGCGGGTCCACCGGCGGGTCCACCGGGCAGTTCAGCGGGTCGGTCTCACAGCTCGGCGGGTCGTCCGTCACGCTGAAGACGTCCACGTCCACGGCCTGCGCCGCACCCGCTGCGGTCAGCGAAGCGCCGGCGGCGATCATGGCGCCGGCCGCGATGCGCGCCATGCGCACTCGCATTTTTCTCGTCATCTGGTTGCTACCCCCAGTAGTCCAACGCGTCATGGGGCAGCGCTCGGGGCCCCGCACAGCAGGGGCAACGTCACGACTGGACCGGCCCCCGTTCACACGCGCCCCAGAAATGCGCATGCCAGTACGCCACCCTTCCGAGTTTCCGATGAAGCGTCAAGGTCGTTGCGCGTGCGATGCCCGAAAGATCCACAAGTGACCGACATGAGACGATGCAACTGTGACGTAAACCCGTAACTCCGGGCCCCACGACATCAGTTGCCTTGTCGACAAAGCACCCCGAGAGTCCCCGTTCCGCTTGCGGCAGCGAATCCGCGCGACGGTACGGAACGAGTCCGGGCCCCGCACCGAGGAGGTGCGGGGCCCGGACTCGTACGGCTGAACGAATCAGCCGGGAAGGCTACTTGTCCTGCTGCTTGCGCCAGCGGATGCCGGCCTCGAGGAAGCCGTCGATCTCGCCGTCCAGGACCGCCTGCGGGTTGCCGACCTCGAACTCCGTCCGGAGGTCCTTGACCATCTGGTACGGGTGGAGGACGTACGAGCGCATCTGGTTGCCCCAGGAGCTGCCGCTGTCCTTGAGGGCGTCCATCCTGGCGCGCTCCTCCTGGCGCTGGCGCTCCAGGAGCTTGGCCTGGAGGACGTTCATGGCGCTCGCCTTGTTCTGGATCTGGGAGCGCTCGTTCTGGCAGGAGACCACGATGCCGGTCGGGAGGTGCGTGATGCGCACCGCCGAGTCGGTCGTGTTGACGCCCTGGCCGCCGGGGCCCGACGCGCGGTACACGTCGACGCGGAGCTCGGACTCGTCGATCTCGACGTGGTCGGAGGACTCGACGACCGGGAGGACCTCGACGCCCGCGAAGGACGTCTGACGGCGGCCCTGGTTGTCGAAGGGCGAGATGCGGACCAGTCGGTGCGTGCCCTGCTCGACGGAGAGCGTGCCGTAGGCGTACGGCGTCTTCACCACGAAGGTGGTCGACTTGATGCCGGCCTCTTCCGCGTACGAGGTCTCGTAGATCTCCGTCGCGTAGCCGTGGCGCTCCGCCCAGCGCAGGTACATGCGCTGGAGCCGCTCGGCGAAGTCGGAGGCGTCGACGCCACCGGCCTCGGCGCGGATGTTGACCAGGGCCTCACGCTCGTCGTACTCGCCGGAGAGGAGCGTGCGGACCTCCATCTCGTCGAGGGCCTTGCGGACGGAGATGAGCTCCGTCTCGGCCTCGGCGAGGGTGTCCGGGTCGTCCATCTCCTCTGCGAGCTCGAAGAGCACCGCGAGGTCGTCGATCCGCCCGCGCAGGGTCTCGGCCTTGCGGACCTCGGCCTGGAGGTGCGAAAGCTTGCTCGTGATCTTCTGCGCCGCCTCCGGGTCGTCCCACAGGGACGGGGCCGCGGCCTGCTCTTCGAGCACGGCGATGTCGGCCCTCAGCTTCTCGAGGTCCAGGACGGCCTCGATCGACCCCATGGTCGAGGAGAGGGACTTCAGCTCTTCGGATACATCGACGACTGCCACGCGTCCAGCGTAACGGCTCCGGGCAAGGAGCCGAACCTTCGGCCGTCGCGGCTGTGCCTACGGCTGGGAGGACTGCTTCGAGTCCTGCGGCGGCGCGTCCCCGTCACCGGAGACCGCCAGGTATCCGCCGGCGCCGAGCGCCCCCGCGACCACGACCGCCGCGACGGCGAGGGTGATACGGCGTTTGCGGACCACGCCCGCCTTGTGGCGGGCGGAGCCGGGCCGCCGGGCGCCCGCCGGGCGCGGGGCGCGGGCGGTGCCGAGGGGGCCGCCGGAGAGCTCGTCGGGGGCGGGGACCCGCATGGAGGTGTGGGTGTCGCGGTTGGAGTCGGCGGAGGCGCCGGGGACGAGCGGGACGGCGGCCCGGCGCGGGCCGGGCTCACCGGCACCCGCACCGGTGGCGTACGCGTCCTCCTCGTACGGCTCCGGTGTCGACGCCGGCTCCGCGTCGGGTTCGTCCACGTCCAGCGGCGGGATGCCCTTGAGCAGCGGCAGGACGTCCTTGAGGCGGGCGGCGAGCTCGGAGGCGCGCAGCCGGGAGGCGGGGGCCTTGGCGAGGCACTGCACGATCAGCTGCCAGAGCTCCTCGGGGATGCCGGGGAGCGGGACGACGGTCTCGGTGACGTGGCGGCGCAGGACGGCGCCGGGGTGGCCGCCGCCGAAGGGAGTGAAGCCGGCCAGCAGCTCGTAGAGCACGGTGGCGAGGGCGTAGATGTCGACGGCGGCGCGCGGCGGGAGGCCCTCGACGATCTCGGGGGCGAGGTAGTCGGGGGTGCCGATGATCCGGGTGGCCTTGGTGCGGCCCGGGGTGTCGATCAGCTTGGCGACGCCGAAGTCGGTGAGGAGGGCGGGGTGGGCGCCTCCCGGGCCGAGCGGGCCCTCCATGTCGAGCAGGATGTTCTCCGGCTTGACGTCCCGGTGGACGACCCCGGCGGCGTGCGCGGCGGCCAGGGCGTCGGCGACGTCGGCGATGATCGCGACGGCGGCCTCGGGGGCGAGCCGTCGCTCCCGGTCCAGGCGGGTGCGCAGGTCGGTGCCGCGCACGAGGTCCATGACCAGGGCCAGGTCCGTGCCGTCGACGACGAGGTCGCGGACCTTGACCACCCGGGGGTGCTCGAGACCGAGCAGGGCGGTCCGCTCCTGGACGAAACGGCCGACGAGCTCCTGGTCGGAGGCCAGGTCTTCGCGCAGCAGTTTGACGGCGACGGGCCCTTCGGGTCCCTCGCCGAGCCACACCGTTCCGGCGCTGCCTCGCCCGAGGATCTGGTGGGCGGTGTAGCGGCTGCCGATGTTCCGTGCCAAGACTGCTCCCTCAGCGGCTGCGGTTCGCGTCAAAACTACGCGTCCGCAGCCGCCGATCGTCACTTCCGAAGGGAAATCACCCTTCGGAAGTCGATAAATCGGCAGTATTACTGCCCCGTACCGCCGGTAGTACCCCCGGAGCCGGTGGCTTCGCCGATCGTGGAGACCCAGTCCGTGACCGTCGAGATGCCGTCTCCGATGGCCTCCCAGTAGCCCTTGCCCTCGGCGATCCAGCCCTGGAGCGGGGTCAGCTCCCAGATGAGCCAGCCCGCGATCACGAACAGGACGATCGTGAACAGGCAGCCCTTGAGGCAGCCGAGGCCGGGGATCCTCATGGGGTTCGCGCTGCGCTGGCGCGGCGGGCGCGGCTCGCGGGGCGCGGGGGCCTGGGGCGGCGGCTGCGGGGGCGTGTACTGCTGCTGGGGCGGCGCGTACTGCTGCTGCGGGGCCGGCGGCTGCGGGGCCGCGTACTGCTGCGGCTGGTGCTGCTGCTGGTACTGCTGCTGCTGCGGAGCCGGGTGCTGCTGGTGCTGGGGCGGCCGCTGCTGCCCGTACTGACCCTGCTGGCCGTACTGACCCTGGCCCTGCTGGCCGTACTGCCCTTGCTGGCCCTGGCCCTGCTGGCCGTACTGACCCTGCTGCCCCTGGCCCTGGCCCTGGCCCTGGCCCTGGCCCTGCTGACCGTACTGACCCTGCTGCCCCTGACCCTGCTGCGGGCGCTGCGGGCGGCGGCGCAGCGGATCCTGGCTCGGGTCCAGGTACTGCACCTGCGTCTGCTCGTTGCGGTCGCGGGCCGCGCGCAGCTGGCTCTGCCAGGGGTGCGGGTCCTCGGACTGCGGCGGCTGGGACGGTACGGGCGGCATGACGGCGGTCGGGTCGGCGCCGCCCGCGGGACCGCTGGTCGGCATCACGCTGGTCGCCGCGGCGGGGTCGTACTGCGACGGGGCGCCGGAGCCGCTGGGCAGCACCTGGGTGGCGTCCGCGGCCCCCGGGGTCTCGGGGACCGGCGCGGGCGCCGGGTCCGGGGCGAGGAGCGCGCCGACGCCGTCCGCCGCCTCGATCTGGGCGGGAGTGGCGTGGACGCCGATGCCGGCGGCGACCGCGCGCAGGCCACGGGCGAGGTTCTCGGCGCTCGGCCGGTGGTCGGGGTTCTTGCTGAGGCAGCGCTCTATGACCGTCCACAGCGGTCCGGGCACGGTCGAGGGCCTGCGCGGCTCCTCGCTGAGGTGCCGGTGGAGGACTTCGAGGGCGGTGCCGCCCGCGAACGGGGGCCGGCCGGTGACCAGCTCGTAGAGGAGGATGCCCGCGCCGTAGATGTCGACGGCGGAGGTCTGCGGGCGGCCCTCGGCGGACTCGGGCGCCACGTACGCGGGCGTGCCGACGAACTCGTGCGTCCGGGTCAGGCCCGGGGAGTCCGCGAGGCGCGCGATGCCGAAGTCGGTGAGCATCGGGTGCATCTGGCCGCCCTGCTCGGCGAGCAGGACGTTGGCCGGCTTGAGGTCGCGGTGGACGACCCCGTCGGCGTGACTGGCGGCGAGCGCGTCGGCGATCTGGGCCGTCAGGAGGGAGGCGGCGACCGGGGTGAGCGGTCCGCTCTCCCTGATGTACCGGTGCAGGTCGGGGCCTTCGACGAGGTCCATGACGAGGGCGAGGACATCGCCCTCGACGACCAGGTCGCGGGTGCGCACGATGTTCGGGTGGGTCAGCCGGAGGAGCACGGACCGCTCGCGCAGGAAGCGCATGACGATGTCCGCGTCGTTGGCCAGCTCCTCCTTGAGGACCTTGATCGCGACGGTCTCGCCGGGCTGGCCGGGCACGGCCGCCTCGGCGCCGGCCGTCTCCCGCTGGCGGGCTCGCCAGACGGTGCCCGTGGCGCCGCGTCCGAGCGGCTCCTCGAGCAGGTACTTGCTGCCGATAGGCCGCACGTCACGCGCTCCCTGCTGATCGTGGTCCTGGGGTCGTTCCGGTGTTGTCCCCGGTGTCCCTGTCCTCTGTTGTGACCCGTCCGGGTGTCCGACCCACTTTAGTGCCGCCGAACGGGTCACAGCCCGGTCGTCCACAGGCCGGTTTTCCGGGCCCGCGCACGGGGTCGCGTACGGGTCGGGCACGCGTCGCGTGCGCGTCGGGCGGAGCTCCGGCTCCGGCCCGACGCGCCGGGAACCGGCCTGGATCGTGTCCGGAACTTGTCCGGAAGAAGACGCTCCACGGGCCGCGACGGTTGCCAGGCATGCTCCGAAGGCATGCTCAACCAGGCATTTTTAGGACCGCAGCCGACCATTCAAGATCACTTGTGGCCGACCCGGGGGCAGGTTGTCGGTGGCAGGTGCGAGGATGCCTACAGCACGTCGCATCGGTGGGGTCGGGAGCCCCCGCGCCGTGCCGACCTGTACCGGACGACGCGTCCGTGCCGGGTGGGGGGAGTCACAGGGCGGTCCCCCTGCCGGGCATCTCGCGCAGAAGGGACCGCTGACGGCGATGCAGATCCGGCTGACCGTCCTCGCGCCGCACTCCGGCCATGGCAGCCACGGCGGCCACGGCGCCGGGCGCGCCTGTGACGTGCTCGTCACGGCCCCCGCCGGGACGGCGCTCGCCGCCGTCGCCTCCGGTCTGGCCGCCGCCGTCACCGGCCCCGACACCTCCGCCTCGGGCACGACCGTGCTCTACGCCGGCGGGGAGCGCCTCGACAGTCGGCGGTGCGTGCTCGGCGAGCCCCCGCTCGTCGACGGCGCCGTCCTCTCGCTCCAGGTCCCCGGCCCCGACGACCGGGTCGGTGAGGCCGCCTCCGCGCGGCTGCACGTCGTGGCGGGACCGGACGCGGGCGGGGTGCACCTGCTGCACGGCGGACCGATCAGAATCGGCCGTTCCGTCGACGCCGACGTGCCGCTCGACGACCCGGACGTCTCCCGCGCGCACTGCACGGTGACCGTCGGCGACGACGGCCGCGTCACCGTCTCCGACCTGGGCTCGACGAACGGGACGACGCTCGACGGCGCCCCGGTCGGCGGCCGCCCGGTGCGGCTCCTCCCCGGTTCCCTGCTGCGCCTCGGCGAGTCCGCCCTCCGTCTGACCGGCCCCGGCGACGAACTCGGGGGTACGGACGCGGTGGCGACCGCACCCGACGGCGAAGGCCACCTGCGCGTCGCGCGCGGGGCGGCCGGACCGTCCGGACCCGAGGGGACGCCGTCGGCCGGCGCGCCCCCCGCGCCCTCCGCCCACCCGGTGGACGACACGACCCACGGGGGCGCGCGCGGCATCCCGTACGACGCCTCCCACGCCACCTCCCCGGGTGCCCGCCGCAACGACGTCTACGTCGATCCGTACGCCGATCCGTACGGCGGCCGCCCCGGTGTCGACTCCCCCGGCCACGCGCGCGCGGAGGAGCCCGAGGACCCTGACGACCACGCCGGCGGCGAGGCCCACAGCCGGACCCGTCCGTCCCGTCGCGAGGCGGCCGCACCGGCCCCCGCGCCCGGCCGCACGGCCGGGAAGCGCGGGCTCGGCGCGTGGGCCCGGCGCCTCGCGGGCGGGCGCGAGGAGCTCCCGGCCACCGCAGCCGACCCCCTGACCACCCCGGACACGCACGTGGGCGCGCCCGCGAGTGCCCGGGCAGGCGAGCGGCCCGGCCCCGGCGCGCGGGACACGGCCACCGGGCCCGTGCCCGTGGCCGACACCTGGCCCGACCCGGCCACCGTCCTGCTCACCGCCCTCGGCCCCGGCCCGCGCCTCTGGGAGCGGGCGGAGGGCCATCCCGAGTCCCTCGTGGTCCGGCTCGGCACCACCGACCGCGCCGAGCTCTCCGGAGTGCCGGTCACCATCGGGCTGCGTGAGGCCGGTTCGCTCGGTCTCGCGGGCCCCGCCGACCGGCTCGCCGGGCTCGCCCGCTCGGTCGTGGCCCAGCTCGCCGCCCTGCACTCCCCCTCCGACCTGGAGATCGTGCTGATCAGCGCCGACCGGAACCGCTCCCTTGAGGAGCGGCGCCGCGCCTGGGGCTGGCTCGGCTGGCTCCCGCACGTCCGGCCGGCCCACGGCCAGGACTGCCGCCTGCTCCTCGCGTACGACCGCGAGCAGGCCCAGGCGCGTACGGCCGAGCTGACCCGGCGACTCGACGACGGTCCGCTCGGTCCCGGCTGGCCCAGCGCCGACCGCGCGTCCGTCGCCGAGGCCGCCGCGCGCCACGGCGGGCCGGCGACGGTCGTGATCGTGGACGGCGACCCCGGTTCGGCCGCGCTGCGCGAGACGGTCGCGCGGCTCGCGGGCGCCGGTGCGGCGGCCGGCATCCACCTTCTGTGCCTCGCCGAGGCGCCCTCGGCGACCCCGGAATCGCCCGTGGCCGCCACCTACGAGGCCGCCTGTGCCGCGTCCCTCGCCTTCCGCGAGTGCGGGGCCGCCGCGCTCCTCAGCGGCGACGTGGCGACGGCCCTGCGGCTGATCCGCACCTCCGGCGGGCGGGTCGCAGGCCACGGCACCGTCGGCGTGGTCGACGCGGTCTCCGTCGCCTGGGCCGACCGTTTCGGCCGCGCCCTCGCCCCGCTGCGTACGGAGACGGCGGCGGCGCCGCGCGGCCGGGCCGCCGCCCTGCCCCCGTCCTCGCGCCTGCTCGACGAGCTCGGCCTGGCCCGGGCCACGCCCGCCTCCCTGCTGGCCCGCTGGGCCTCCGCCGGGGACGGCACCGTCGTGCTCGGCACGGGCCCGCGCGGCCCGCTGGCGGTGGACCTCACCCAGGAGGGTCCGCACCTGCTGATCGAGGGACCCGCGGGCAGCGGCCGCACGGAGCTGCTCCGCTCGGTCGCCGCCTCCCTGGCGGCCGGGGGCCGCCCCGACCGGCTGGGCCTGCTCCTGGTGGACGGCGCGGGCGGCGACCGCGGCGAGGGCCTCGCGGTCTGTACGGAACTGCCGCACGTCACCGAGCACCTGATCGCCTCCGACCCGGTACGGATGCGGGAGTTCGCGCAGGCGCTGGGCGCCGAGCTGAAGCGCCGGGCGGAGATCCTGGGCGACGGCCACTTCGCCGACCGCCGGGGCACGCGCGCGGCCGACCGGCTGATCGGCCAGCGTTCCGCGAGCGCGGCGGAGTCCGTACCCCAGGGTGCCCGCGCGACGGTCCGCGTCACCGCCGACCCGGGGGATCTGACGGACCGCCCGAGCGGCCGCACCCTCCGCACGGGCGACGGCACGATCGGCTCCCTCCCGACCGGCCGGGGGACCCGTACCCCCGACGGCGACCTCGGCGGCCGCCCCAGCGGCAGGATCACGTACTCGAGCGCGGCCGACCTGAACGGCCGCTCCGGCGGACGCGTGTCCCGCACCGGCGACAACAGCCTCCACGACCGCCCCAGCGGCCGTACCCTCCGCGTCGGCGACGACGACACGGCCCGCCCCGGCACCCAGGCCCCGCACCCGGGCGCGGACGACGTGGGCGGCCGCGCCAGTGGCCGGGTTCCGTACCCCGGCGCGGACGACGTGGGCGGCCGCGCCAGTGGCCGGGTTCCGTACCCCGGCGCGGACGACCTCGACAGCCGCACCAGCGGCCGCGTACCCCGCACCGGCTCGGGCGACATCGGCGGCCGCCCCAGCGGACGCCTCCCCTACCCCGGCACGGACGACCTCGACAGCCGCACCAGCGGCCGCGTACCCCGCACCGGCTCGGGCGACATCGGCGCACGCCCCAGCGGACGCCTCCCCTACCCCGGCGCCGACGACCTCGGCGAGCGGTCCGGTTCCCGGACGCGGCCGGCCGGCGGGGGCGCCTTCCTGGCCGATACGCCCAGCGGGCGACTGCCTCGGCGTGAGGGCGGGTCCCTTGAGGATCGCCCGAGCAGCCGGACCCTCCGCACCGGCAACGGTGACCTCACTGACCAGTCGAGCGGGCGCGTGTCGGCCTCCGGGGCCGGCGGGCGCGTCCCGCACCCCGCGAGCGAGCAGCAGGCCGGGGCAGCCGACCCGGCCAGTGGGCGGATTCCGCGTCCCGCCGTCGGGGAGCCCGGGGCCGCCCGGCATGCGGCGGGTTCCGGGCCGCTGCCCCGGCTCGTCGTCCTCGTCGACGACTTCGACGCCCTCGTCGCCCCGGCGCTCGGCGCCCCCGGCCGTCCGGCCGCCGGGTCCGTCGTGCGGGCCCTGGAGGCCGTCGCCCGGCACGGCGAGCGGCTCGGGGTGCACCTCGTCGCCACCTCGGCGCGCCCGGACCGTACCGCCGACACCGAGCTCGCCCACGGGGCGCGGCTGCGGATCGTGCTCGACGCGCCCCCGGTGGCCGCGGGCCCGGACGTACCGGCGGCAGGCCGGGGCAGGCTCGGGCACCCGGACGGGCGCGTGACCCCGTTCCAGGCGGGCCGCGTCACCGGCCGCATCCCCCGGACGGCGACGCTCCGCCCGGTCGTCGTCCCGCTGGAGTGGGAGCGGATGGGCGACCCGCCCACCCGTCGCCCGGTCCGCGAACTGGGCAACGGCCCGACGGACCTGGCACTCCTCGCGAGCGCCCTGGACCGGGCGGCGCGTTCGGTCGAGGCGTCCCCCATAGCACCGCTCGCCCCCGCCACCCGCACCTGACGGCACGTCACGAGGGCATCACGATCGCCCACTTGACGCGGAAGGCGGTATTGCGGGGGCGCCTCCGCCCGGCGTAGACCTGTCGGCACGGGACAGCGACGCGCACAGGAGAGACGGGGCAGCGATGCGTACAACTCTTCGTCCACGCAAGGCCGCAGTGACCATGACGGCGCTCACGGCACTCACCGCACTGGCCCTCGCGGCCTGCGGCACCGAGACCCGCAAGGACCCGGGCGATCCCACGTCCGGCCCCGGCTTACCCCTCAAGGGCGAGGAGATCGAGGTCGCCGCCGTCTGGACGGGCCCCGAGCAGGAGAACTTCACCAAGGTCCTGCGGGAGTTCGAGAAGCGCACCGGCGCGACCGTCACCTTCGTGCCCGCCCAGGACCCGATCGTGAACTTCCTCGGGACGAAGATCGCCGGCGGCTCGCCGCCCGACGTGGCGATGCTCCCGCAGGTGGGCGCGATCCGGCAGGCAGCCACACAGAAGTGGCTCAAGCCGGTCGGCCCCGAGGCCAAGGCCCAGCTCGCCGCGCACTACTCGCCCGGCTGGCAGCAGCTCGGTGCGGTCGACGGCACCCAGTACGGGGTCTACTTCAAGGCCGCCAACAAGTCCCTGATCTGGTACAACACCGCGGTCTTCGAGAACGCGGGCGCGATGGAGCCGAAGACCTGGAAGGAGTTCCTCACCACCGCCGAGACGATCTCGGCCTCCGGCGTCACCCCGGTCTCGGTCGGCGGCGCGGACGGCTGGACGCTCACCGACTGGTTCGAGAACGTCTACCTCTCCCAGGCGGGCCCGGCGAAGTACGACCAGCTGGCCAGGCACGAGATCAAGTGGACCGACCCGTCCGTCGCCGCGGCTCTGACCACGCTCGCCGAGCTGTTCGGGAAGCCGGCGCTGCTCGCGGGCGGGACGAGCGGCGCGCTGCAGACGGAGTACCCGGTCTCGGTGACGCAGACCTTCACGGGCGGCGACCAGCCCAAGGGAGCGATGGTCTTCGAGGGCGACTTCGCCGCCGTCAACATCGCCCAGACGAAGGCGAAGATCGGTACGGACGCGAAGGTCTTCCCGTTCCCGACGGTCGGCGGCGGCACCGCTCCCGTCGTGACGGCCGGCGACGCGGCCGTGGCGCTGAAGGACACCAAGGGCGCGCAGGCGCTGCTCGCCTTCCTGGCCTCGCCCGAGGCGGCGAGGATCTGGGCGGCCGAGGGCGGCTTCCTCTCCCCGAACAAGAGCCTGGACCCGGCCGCGTACCCGAACGACGTCCAGCGCGAGATCGCCAAGGCGCTCATCGGCGCCGGGGACGACTTCCGCTTCGACATGTCGGACCAGATGCCACAGTCCTTCGGCGGGACGCCGGGCAAGGGCGAGTGGAAGGCGCTCCAGGACTTCCTGAAGAACCCGAAGGACATCGCCGGGGCCCAGGCACGCCTGGAGGCGGACGCGGAGAAGGCGTACCGGGCCGCCGCGAAGAGCTGAGGACCCGGCATGCCGTGGATCCCCGACAGCAAGAACCAGCGCAGGAACAGCAACACGGACAGCAACACGGACAGGGACAGGAGCGAGGTCAAGGGCAAGGGCAGGAACAGGAACAAGAGCAGGAGCAGGGCGGTCGCGGCGGGGTTCCTTCTCCCCGCCCTGCTCCTCCTCGGCGCGCTGGTCGTCTACCCGATCGGGTACTCCGTCCGCCGTTCGCTCTTCGACCGCTCCGGCTCCGCCTTCGTGGGCCTGGACAACTACCTCGCGCTCGTCACCGACGACTCGCTCCGCACCGCCGTACGGAACAACCTGATCTGGCTGGTCCTCGCCCCCGCCGTCGCCACCGCCCTCGGTCTGGTCTTCGCCGTCCTCACCGAACGCGTCCGCTGGGGCACGGCGTTCAAGCTCGTCGTCTTCATGCCGATGGCGATCTCGATGCTGGCGGCCGGAATCATCTTCCGGCTCGTCTACGAGCAGGACCCGGACCGCGGGATCGCCAACGCCGTCTGGGTCGGGGTCCACGACACCTTCGCCGAGGCCTCGGGCTTCCCCCGGGCCCGCCCGCTGCCCGCGCACCCGCTGAAAGCGGCCGGCGGCGGCGCGTACGTCACCGAGGAGGCGGTGCGCGCCGGGGAGCCCGTCCGGCTCCCGCTCGTCGGGGTGGCTCCTGGCCGGATGCCGGCGGAGGCCCGCCCCGCGCGCGAGCCCGCTCCCCCGCCCGCGGGGGCGATCACCGGCACGGCCTGGCTGGACTTCACCCGGGGCGGCGGCGGGAAGCCGAACGTCGTCGACCCGGCCGAACTGGGCCTCGCCGGGCTGCGGATCGAGGCGGTACGGGACGGGAAGGTCGTCGCGACGGCCACGGCGGCGGCCGACGGCACCTTCACGCTGCCCGCCGACCGCGCCGACGGAGCCGTACTCCGCCTCCCCGCGAGCAATTTCCGGGAGCAGTACGACGGCGTGGAGTGGCTGGGTCCGTCGCTCGTCACCCCGGCCGTGATCGGGGCGTACGTGTGGATGTGGGCCGGGTTCGCGATGGTGCTGATCGGTGCCGGTCTCGCGGCCGTACCGCGCGAGCTGCTCGAAGCGGCGCGGGTCGACGGGGCGAACGAGTGGCAGGTGTTCCGCCGGATCACCGTCCCGCTCCTGGCGCCGGTCCTCGTGGTCGTCCTCGTCACCCTGATGATCAACGTGCTCAAGGTCTTCGACCTGGTCTTCGTCATCGCGCCGGGCTCGGCGCAGGACGACGCGAACGTGCTGGCGCTCCAGCTGTACCGCTCGTCGTTCGGCACGGACGCGGACCTCGGGGTCGGCTCGGCCATCGCCGTCGTCCTGCTCCTGCTGGTGCTGCCGGTGATGGCGGTCAACATCCGCCGCATACGAAGGGAGACCCGCCGATGACCTCCCTCGCCTCCCGGGTCGCGGCCCGCGCGGCCGGCGGCGCGGTCCGCGTCGTCCTCGTCCTGGCCGGCCTGATCTGGCTGCTGCCGACGGTCGGGCTGCTGTTCTCCTCCTTCCGCTCGCCCGCCGACATAGCGGCGAGCGGCTGGTGGCAGGTGTTCGGGGCCCCGACGCAGCTGACGGCGGAGAACTACGGCAACCTCCTCGCGAACGGAACGATCACCGGCTCCCTCCTCTCCACCGTCCTGATCACCGTCCCGGCCACGCTCCTCGTCCTCGCCCTCGGCTCGTTCGCGGGGTACGCCTTCGCGTGGCTGGAGTTCCCGGGCCGGGACTGGTGGTTCCTGGGGGTGGTGGCCCTGCTGGTGGTCCCGGTCCAGGTCGCCCTGGTCCCGGTGTCGAAGCTCTTCGGCGCGGTCGGGCTCTTCGAGACGACGCTGGGGGTCGTCCTCTTCCACACCGCCTTCGGCCTGCCGTTCGCGATCTTCCTGCTGCGGAACTTCTTCGCGGAGATCCCCCGCGAGCTCCTGGAGGCGGCGCGGCTCGACGGAGCGGGCGAGGTGCGGCTGTTCACCCGGGTGGTGCTGCCGCTCGGCGGCCCGGCGATCGCCTCACTGGGGATCTTCCAGTTCCTGTGGGTGTGGAACGACATGCTGATCGCGCTGATCTTCGCGGACTCGCAGTCGCCGCCGATCACGGTGGCGCTCCAGCAGCAGGTCCGGCAGTTCGGGAACAACGTGGACGTGCTGGCGCCGGGGGCGTTCCTGTCGATGGTGGTGCCGCTGGTGGTGTTCTTCGCGTTCCAGCGGCAGTTCGCGTCCGGGGTGATGGCGGGCGCGGTGAAGTAGGCACTCAGGCCGTCAAACCCTCAGGCCTTCAGGCCCTCAGACCCTCAGGCCTTGAGCGCCGCCACCGCCGAGCGCGCGAGCTCGTCCACGTACCCCGAGGGCAGCTCCGTACGGACGACGACGAGGCGCCAGTACAGCGGGCCGACGACCAGGTCGAGGGCCTTGGCCGGGTCGGTGTCCCCGGGGAGCTCGCCGCGCGCGACGGCCTCCCGGACGATCTGGGCCATGACGCCCTGCCGGCCGTCGAGCAGCGCCTCCCGGATGGCGTCGGCGATCTCCGGCTGCCGCGCGGCCTCGACGAGGAGGTCGGGGATGACCTGCGAGGCGACGGGGTGGCGCAGGGCGTACGAGGCCACTTCGAGGAGTGCGCGTACGTCCCCGTGCAGGGAGCCGGTGGCGGGCACCGGCATGCCCTGGGCGGCGACGGCGCCGACGAGGTCGAGGACGAGGGCGAGCTTGGACTTCCACCGCCGGTAGACGGCGGTCTTGCCGACGCCCGCGCGGCGCGCGATGCCCTCGATGGACATCCGGGCGAAGCCGACGGCCGCGAGCTCCTCGAAGACGGCGGCACGGATGGCCTCGGTCACGTCCTCGCGGAGTACGGCGGCTCCGGCGGGGGCGCGGCGGGGGGTCGGTTCGGTCATGAACGGCATCCTAACCAACGACGACATCACGACGATACGGTTGCGTTCCGACGTGCAGGCGTCCTAACCTCCCCGTAGCGACGATACGGACCCGTTCCATCGTGGACGCCGTCCGCACCGCCCCTAGGAGATGCCCCGCAGCCCCCGTCGAAAGCGCACCCCGTGACCCCCCAGACGCTCCCGCACCCCACAGCGCCACAGGCACCCCGCACCGCACCGGACGCGTCACGCGCCACACCGCAGGCACCACCCCCCGCCACCGACCTCCGCGCGCTCGCCCTGCGCCACGGGCTGACGGTCAGCGGAGCCCGCCCCTCACTCCCCGCCTACGTCCGGCAGCTCTGGTCCCGCCGCGACTTCATCACCGCTTTCGCGACCGCCCGCCTCACCGCCCAGTACAGCCAGGCCCGCCTCGGCCAGGTCTGGCAGGTGATGACCCCGCTCCTCAACGCGGCCGTGTACTACGTGATCTTCGGCGTCGTCATGAACGCCAAGCACGGCGTCCCCGACTACGTCCCGTTCCTCATGACCGGCATCTTCGTGTGGGCCTTCACCGCCGACACGGTCCTGGCCGGCACCCGCGCGATCAGCGGCAATCTGGGCCTGGTCCGCGCCCTGCACTTCCCTCGCGCGAGCCTGCCGATCTCGCTCGCGCTCCAGCAGCTGCAGCAACTGCTGCTCTCGCTCGCCGCGCTCACCGCGATCCTCCTCTGCTGCGGCGAGTTCCCCACCTGGAGCTGGCTGCTCGCCGTCCCGGCCCTGTGCTGCCAGGCCCTGTTCAACACGGGCGTGGCCCTCGCCCTCGCCCGGCTCGCGGCCCGGACCCCCGACATCAGCCAGTTGATGCCGTTCGTGCTGCGCACCTGGATGTACGCCTCGGGCGCCATGTGGTCGATCCGGGCCCTGGCGAGCGGCGGCCGCTTCCCGGACGGCGTGGTGCTGGCGCTGCAGTGCAATCCGGCCGCGGTCTACATCGACCTCATGCGCTTCGCGCTGATCGAGAGCTACACGGCGGACCAGCTGCCGCCGCACGTCTGGGCGCTCGCCGCCGGCTGGGCCGCGCTGGCCTTCGCGGGCGGGTTCATCTGGTTCTGGAAGGCAGAGGAGACGTACGGCCGTGGCTGAGACAGCAGGAACGACAGGAATGACAGGAACGACAGGGACAGCAGGGACAGCAGGGACAGCAGGGACAGCAGGGACAGCGCGAACGACCGAGGACTCCCGCACCCCGACCGTCGTCGTCGACGGCGTCCACCTCACCTACACGGTCCACGGCGGGCACCCCGGCGGCCGGGGCAGCGCCACCGCCGCCCTCGGCCGGATGCTCCGCCGGGGCCGTACCGCACCGACGGGCCGCCGGGTCCACGCCGTCAAGGGGGTGAGCTTCGCCGCGTACCGAGGTGAGGCGATTGGCCTGATCGGTTCGAACGGATCAGGGAAGTCGACCCTCCTGAAAGCCATCGCGGGCCTCCAGCCCGTCGAGCGGGGCCAGGTCTACACCCACGGCACGCCCTCCCTCCTCGGCGTCAACGCGGCCCTGATGGGCGACCTGACCGGCGAACGGAACGTGGTCCTGGGCGGCCTCGCGATGGGCATGAGCCGCGCGGAGGTCCGGGAACGCTACGACGAGATCGTCGACTTCTCCGGCATCAACGAGAAGGACGACGCGATCTCCCGGCCCATGCGGACGTACTCCTCCGGAATGGGGGCCCGGCTGCGCTTCTCCATCGCCGCCGCGAAGAGCCACGACGTCCTGCTCATCGACGAGGCCCTGTCGACCGGCGACGCCCGCTTCCGGCGCCGCAGCCAACGGCGGATCGACGAGCTGCGGGCGGAGGCGGGGACGGTCTTCCTGGTCAGCCACTCGAACTCCACCATCACGGAGACCTGCGAGCGGGTGCTGTGGCTGGAGGCGGGGACGCTGCGGATGGACGGTCCGGCGAAGGAGGTGATGGCGGCGTACGAGGAGTTCACCGCGACGGGCACCACACCCGGCACCGAACCCGGCACCGAACCCACCGCCTGACCCGCTTGACCCGCCTGACCCGCCTGACCAAACACCGAACCCGACACCGAACCCAACGCCGAGCCGGGCGCCAAACCATCCGTAAACCAGACATAGCGGTCTACAGTGCTGAGGGATGACGAACGATCACCCTCAGCCGCCCCGCCGGGCCCGGAACGGCCCCCCGTCACTCACCACGCCCACCAAGTCGGCCTCACCCACCACTCCCACCACTCCCACCTCACCCCCACCCCCCTCCCTCACCGGCTCCCCCTTCGACTCGGACACCTTCACCTCGGCCACCTTCGTCACGGTCGGCCGCGGCCCCTACCTCGCCCTCGCCGCCGCCTGGCTCCTCACCCGGGCCGGCATGCTCCTGCTGCTCCTCCGCGACGACCTCGGCATCGGCGGGGTCGGCCGCGAGGTGGCCCTCTACGAGCACTGGTACGGGCAGTTCGCGACCGGCACCTTCCCGCCCGGTGACGTGACCTGGCAGTACCCGCCCGGCGCGGGCCTCGTGATCATGGCCCCGGGGATCCTCCCCTCGCTCACGTACTTCCAGGCCTTCGTCGCCCTCGCCCTCCTCGCGGACGCGGTCATCACCCTGGCGCTCGCCCGCGCCGACAGCGAACGCCTCACCCACGGCGCCTGGTTCTGGGTCTGCGCCCTCCCGCTGCTCCTGCACCTCCCCCTCGCCCGGTACGACGTCCAGACCACCGCCCTCGCCGTCCTCGCCCTGCTGGCCCTCAACGCCCGCTCGACCGCGGCCCACCAGTTCGGCGGAGCGCTCGCCGGGATCGGCGCCATGGTCAAGGTCTGGCCCGCGCTGGCCCTGATCGGCACGCCCCGGGGTCGTACCAGCCGCGAGGCCTGGACCGCCGCGGTCACCGCCGCCCTCGCGCTCTGCGCCACCCTCGCGCTGTTCTTCTCCGAGTCGTTCGGCTTCCTGCGCCAGCAGGGCAGCCGCGGCGTCCAGATCGAATCCCTGGGCGGCACGGCCCTCGCACTGGCCCGGGCGGCCGGCATCTGGCCGGGCGGGATCGAGTTCCGCTACGGCTCCTTCGAGTACGTCGGCCCGTACGTCTCCAGCATCGGCCACCTCGCCCTGCTGCTCACCGTCATCGCCTTCGGCTGGCTGCTGCTCTGGCGCGTCCGGGCCCGGCGCTGGACCTCCGCGACCCCGCTCGACGCGGCCTTCGCCGCCGTGCTGCTCTTCACCGCCACCAGCCGGGTGATCAGCCCCCAGTACATGATCTGGCTGCTCGGGCTCGCCGCCGTCTGCCTGACCTCCCGCCGGACCGTGATGCGCCCGGTGGCGCTGCTGCTGCTCCCCGCCGCCGCGCTGAGCTCGCTCGCGTACCCCGTCCTGTACGCGGAGGTCCTCGCCGGCACCGCCTCCGGCCTGACCGTCATGGTGCTCCGCAACGGCCTGCTCCTCGCGGCGTCCCTGCTCGCCGCCCGCCGCCTGTGGACGTCGACGGTCACCGCACCGCCCGAACCGACCGGCTGACCAGACCGGACGACGGAAGGGCCCCGCCGGAACACCGGCGGGGCCCTTCCGTCTCCTACCGCTAGCTGTGCGTACGAAGCAGCGTGCGCATCGTGCGCATGGCGACCGACAGGTTCGCCAGGTCGAAGGTGTCCGAGCCCTGGATCTCCTCCAGGGTCGTCCGCGCGCGGCCCAGGATCGCCGCGTTCTTCTCCTCCCAGGCCTTGTACCGCTCCTCCGGGCTCGACGTGCCGTTGCCCGCCGCCAGGACGTCCGCGGTGAGCGCCGCGTGGGCCGCGAACAGGTCCTCGCGGATCGACGCGCGGGCCATCGACTGCCAGCGGTCGCTGCGCGGCAGCTCGATGATCCGGTCCATCAGGTCGGTGATCCGCAGCCGGTCGGCCAGGTCGTAGTAGACCTCGGCCACCGCCAGCGGCTCCTTCTCGGTCCGGTCCGCGATCGCGACGATGTCGAGGACCGGGAAGGCGGACGAGAAGCCGGCGACCCGCAGCGCGAGCTCCTCCGGCACGCCGACCTCGGTCAGCTCGTCCAGGATCGACTGGTACCACTCCAGGTCCGCACCGCGCAGCAGCTGCGGCAGCCGGTCCCAGACCTCCTCGACGCGATCGGCGAAGAACTCGATGGTCTCGCCGATCTGGAGCGGCTGCGGCCGGTTGTTGAGCAGCCAGCGCGTACCGCGCTCGACGAGCCGGCGGGAGTGCAGCCGCATCTGGGTCTGGACCTCGGCAGGCACCCGGTTGTCGAGGGCCTCGACGGCGTCCCAGACCCGGCCGAGGCGGAAGACCACACGGGCCGCGGTCTGCGCCCGGACGATCTCCTCGATCGACGCGCCGGTCTCCTCGCGGAGGCGGTGCAGGAAGGTCGAGCCACCGGTGTTGACGGTGTCGTTGACCAGGATCGTGGTGACGATCTCGCGGCGCAGGGCGTGGTTGTCGACGGCCTCGGTGAACTTCTCGCGCAGCAGCGTCGGGAAGTACGCGTGGAGCAGTCCGCGCAGGTACGGGTCGTCCGGCAGCTCCGTACCGATCAGCTCGTCGGCCACCGTGATCTTGGTGTACGCGAGGAGGACGGCGAGCTCCGGCTGGCTCAGGCCCTTGCTGTTGTTGAGCAGCTCGCGGATCTGCCGGTCGTTGGGCAGGAACTCCAGGGAGCGGTCGAGGCTGCCGTCGCGGCCCAGGCGGCGCATGAAGCGCTGGTGGGCGTGGAGCAGCGAGGGCGACTGGGCGACGGCGTTGGCCAGGGCCGTGTTCTGCGCGTAGTTGTTGCGCAGGACGAGCGTGCCGACCTCGTCGGTCATCTCCGCGAGGATCTTGTTGCGCTGCTTCACGGTCATGTCACCCTCGGTGACGAGCCCGTTGAGCAGGATCTTGATGTTGACCTCGTGGTCGGAGGTGTCCACGCCGGCGCTGTTGTCGATGGCGTCGGTGTTGACCTTGCCGCCCTGGCCCTCGGGGCCGCCGGTCCGGGCGAACTCGATGCGGCCCAGCTGGGTCGCACCGAGGTTGCCGCCCTCGCCGATGACCTGGGCGCGCACGTCCTGGCCGTCGACGCGGATGGCGTCGTTGGCCTTGTCGCCGACGTCCGCGTTCGACTCGACCGAGGACTTGACGTACGTACCGATGCCGCCGTTCCAGAGCAGGTCGACGGGTGCGTGGAGCACGGCCTTCATCAGCTCGGCCGGGGTCATCTTGGTGACGCCGTCCTCGATGCCGAGAGCGGCCCTGACCTGCGCGTTGACCGGGATGGACTTGGCGGTACGGGGGTGGATGCCGCCGCCCGCGGAGAGCAGCGACGTGTCGTAGTCGGCCCAGGAGGAGCGGGGCAGGTCGAAGAGACGGCGACGCTCGGCGTACGAGACGGCCGCGTCGGGGGTCGGGTCGATGAAGATGTGCCGGTGGTCGAAGGCGGCGACCAGGCGGATGTGCTCGCTGAGCAGCATGCCGTTGCCGAAGACGTCACCGGACATGTCGCCGACGCCGACGACCGTGAAGTCCTGGGTCTGGGTGTCGTGGCCCAGCTCGCGGAAGTGGCGCTTGACGGACTCCCAGGCGCCGCGGGCGGTGATGCCCATGCCCTTGTGGTCGTAGCCGGCGGAGCCGCCGGAGGCGAAGGCGTCACCGAGCCAGAAGCCGTACGACTCGGCGACCCCGTTGGCGATGTCGGAGAAGGTCGCGGTGCCCTTGTCCGCGGCGACGACGAGGTACGTGTCGTCCTCGTCGTGGCGGACCACGTCGACCGGCGGGACGACCTCGCCCGCGACGAGGTTGTCGGTGATGTCGAGCAGCGCGGAGATGAAGGTCTTGTACGAGGCGATGCCCTCGGCGAGCCAGGCGTCCCGGTCCACGGACGGGTCCGGGAGCTGCTTGGCGACGAAACCGCCCTTGGCGCCGACCGGCACGATGACGGTGTTCTTCACCATCTGTGCCTTGACCAGGCCGAGGATCTCCGTACGGAAGTCCTCACGGCGGTCGGACCAGCGCAGGCCGCCTCGGGCGACCTTGCCGAAGCGCAGGTGGACGCCTTCGACGCGCGGCGAGTACACCCAGATCTCGAAGGCGGGGCGCGGGGCCGGCAGGTCGGGGATGGCCTGCGGGTCGAACTTCATCGACACGTACGAGTGCGAGGCCCCGTCCGTGCTCCGCTGGAAGAAGTTGGTGCGCAGGGTCGCCTTGATGACGGTGAGGAAGGAGCGCAGGATGCGGTCCTCGTCGAGGGAGGCGACCTGGTCCAGGGCGCCCTCCAGCTCCTCCAGGATGCCGTCGATCAGCTCGGTGCCGGCGCGCTGGCGCTCCGGCGCCATCCGGGCCTCGAAGAGGGAGACGAGCAGCCGGGTGGTGTGGACGTTGTTACGGAGGGTGTCCTCCATGTAGTCCTGGCTGAAGGTCGAACCGGCCTGGCGCAGGTACTTGGCGTAGGCGCGCAGCACCATCGCCTCGCGCCAGGTGAGCCCGGCGGAGAGGACGAGGGAGTTGAAGTTGTCGTTCTCGGCCTCGCCGGTCCAGGTGGCGGAGAAGGCCTCCTGGAAGCGCTCGCGGGCGTCGTCGCCGAGGTAGTCGCCGCCGTTGCCGGTCGGGGCCGGCATCCGCAGACCGAAGTCGTAGACCCAGGCGTGGGTGCGGTCGGAGCAGCGCAGCTCGTACGGGCGCTCGTCGGTGACCTCGACGCCGAGCCGGTTGAGGACCGGCAGGACGGCGGAGAGGGAGATCGGGTCGCCGGTCTTGTAGATCTTGAAGCGGCGCTCGCCGGGGCCGGCGACGACGGGCTCGTACAGGGAGAGCGCGAAGTCCTTGTCCGTACGGGCGAGGGCCTCCAGGTGGACCAGGTCGGCGACGGCCGCGCGCGGCGAGTGGTCGGCCTTGTAGCCCTCGGGGAAGGCGTTGCCGTAGCGGCGCAGCAGCTCGGCGGCGCGCTCCTCGCCGCACTCGGCGTTGAGCGCCTCACCGAAGCCGTCGGCCCAGGAGCGGGCGGCCTCGACGAGCCGGGCCTCGATGCGGTCGACGTCGGCGTCGGTCAGCTTGGCGAGCTCGGTGCCGCGCTTGACGCGGACGACGAAGTGCAGCCGGGAGAGGATCGACTCGGTGTTCCAGGCGGTGAAGTCGACGCTGGTGCCGTCGAGCTCCTCCTTCAGGATGTCGATGATCCGCAGCCGGACGCGGGTGGTGTAGCGGTCGCGCGGCAGGTAGACGAGGGCCGAGTAGTAGCGGCCGTACTCGTCCTGGCGCAGGTAGAGCCGCAGTCGGCGCCGCTCCTGCAGGTACAGGACGCTGGTGACGATGGACCGGAGCTGGTCGACCGGGGTCTGGAAGAGCTCGTCGCGCGGGTAGGTCTCCAGGATCTGGAGCAGGTCGCGGCCGTCGTGGCTGTTCGGCGAGAAGCCGGCGCCTTCGAGGACCTCCTGGACCTTGCGCTTGACGACGGGCACGCGTCGCACGGACTCGGTGTACGCGGCGGACGAGAACAGCCCGAGGAACCGTCGCTCACCGATGACGTTCCCCGCGGCATCGAACTTCTTCACGCCGACGTAGTCGAGGTACGAGGGGCGGTGCACGGTCGACCGGCTGTTGGCCTTCGTCAGGATCAGCAGCTTGTGCTCGCGGGCCTTGGCGCGCGCGTCGGCGGGCAGCCGGCTGAAGGAGGGCGAGACGGGGTGGGCGTGGTGGCCCTCGTCGTCGCCGGAGTGCTGCGGGTCGGAGCGCAGGATGCCGAGGCCGGTACCGGGCACGGCGGACAGGGCGTCGCCGTTGACGAGCTCGTACTCGCGGTAGCCGAGGAAGGTGAAGTGGTCGTCGGCGAGCCAGCGCAGCAGCTCGCGGGCCTCCTCCACCTCGGTCGGCCGCAGGTCGGAGGCGGTGGGCTCGGCCGGGAGACCCTCGGCGATCCTCAGCGCGGCATCGCGCATCTTGTCCCAGTCCTCGACCGTCTCGCGGACGTCGGACAGGACGCGCAGCAGATCCGCGGTGATCTGCTTGAGGTCGGCGCGGTCGGTCTCGCGGTCGATCTCGACGTGGATCCAGGACTCGGTGAGCGCGTCGTGCGGCAGGTCGCCGTGGATCTGGGCCGACAGGACCTCGATGAGCTTTCCTGCGACGTCACGGCGGACGAGGACCTGCGGGTGGATCACGACGTGGATGCCGCGGCCCTGGCGGGACAGCTCGTTGGTGACCGAGTCGACGAGGAACGGCATGTCGTCGGTGACGACCTCGACGACGGAGTGGCTGCTGGTCCAGCCGTTCTCCTCCACCGTCGGGGTGTGGACGCGCACGTTCGCGGTGCCCTGCGGGCGGTTCTCCGCGAGCCGGTAGTGAGAGAGCGCGGCGCCGAACACGTCGACCGGGTCCCGGTCGCCGAGGTCCTCCGGCGCGGTGTGCAGGTAGTAGCGCTGGAGGTATTCGAGCACGGTGTCCCGGTCCGGGCGCTCCTCAGCACCCTCCGGGCCCGTCGGAAGTCGCCCCCCGACCGGGCTGTGCTCAGCTACCCGAGCGGCCCTTTCGAGCAGCTCGGCCTTGGCTTCGTCCAGCTTGGTCTGCATGTCCTCTGACTCCTGTCGCGCGCCGTTGCGTGACGTCGGTGGAAGAAAGGACACAACGCCACGACGCGGTGATTCCGGTCGCAGACGACGTTATGCCCCGATGAGAGATGCCCGGATCGTAATCGGCCACGGAGCGTGGCGCGTCCGGACGGGAAGGATCGGCGAACGCACGGTCGGCCCGGCCGCTGTGGCGGTCCGGGCGGCAGCCGGGGGCTTCGCTGCCCCCACGGCGTATCGCGCTGATCACGGCAAAAGCCTATCGCCCTCGCCCCCCGAACCGTCATGAGCCGTATGCGTACAAAAGAGCGGGCCAAGTTTGACGTTATGGACAGCGACACGTGTCCTCTTGGCAAACCGGCCCGCCGGAGGCAGCGTGTACGCGAGCATGGGCGCAGCACGACAGACCGACCATCTGTGATCTGGGAGAGCCATGGCGAAGATCCTGATCGTGACCGGGGACGCGGCGGAGTCGCTGGAGGTGATGTACCCCTACCAACGACTGCTCGAAGAGGGATACGAGGTCGACATCGCGGCCCCTGCCCGCAAGCAGCTCCGGTTCGTCGTCCACGACTTCGAGCCGGGCTTCGACACGTACACCGAGAAGCCGGGCTACACCTGGCCCGCGGACCTGGCCTTCTCGGAGGTCGATCCGGGCGCGTACGTGGCGGTGGTGATCCCGGGTGGCCGGGCTCCCGAGTACCTGCGCAACGACCCGGAGCTCCGCAAGATCCTCAAGGCCTTCTTCGACGCGGACAAGCCGGTGGCCCAGATCTGCCACGGCCCGCTCCTGACGGCGGCGGTCGGCGGCCTGGAGGGCCGCAGGGTCACGGCGTACCCGGCCCTCGAACTCGACATGCAGGCGGCCGGAGCCACCTTCCAGGACTCGGCTGCCGTGGTCGACGGCCTCCTGGTCTCGTCCCGGGCCTGGCCGGACCACCCCACCTGGATGCGCGAATTCCTGAAGGTCCTCCGCGCCAAGGCCTGACACCCACCGGAGCGTTTCCCCCCTCGGCCGTCGACGGCCGAGGGGGGCGGGTTCCACCGCCCGCCGGCTGGAAGTGGCGGGCTCCGCCCCCAGCCGGCCGGGGGTGGTGGGTGTTCCACCCTCCACCGGCGGGCGACGGCGGTGGAGGGCTCCCCCGGCCCCCGCCGACGGTGGGCGGCCGCCGACGGTGGGCGGCCGCCGACGGGAAGACCCGAGGCCGACGTCGAAGTTGTACGGGTGGTGCAGGTGGGAACCCCGAAGGCCGGGCGCACCACTCCCGCGGGCCCACGCCACAACACCGGTCTGGCCCGGCCCGGCCCCATCGGGGGGGCTACACCAACCCCTCCGCCACGGCCACCGCCTCCGCCAGCGAGTCGACCACCGGCACCCCCACCCGCTCCAGCGACGCCCGGCTGTGCGACCCCCCGGTGTACAGCACCGCCCGCGCACCGACGTGCGCCGCCGCCACCGCGTCGTCCGCCGCGTCACCGATGACGACCACCCGGTCCGCCGGGACACGGAGCGCCTCCAGGTGCCGCACCATGTGCCCGGACTTCCCGTCCGTCGAGTCGCCGACGCGCCCGTCCATCCGGACGAAACGCTCGGCGATCCCGTGGCGCCGCACGAGCGGTATCAGGTCCGCGTGCGGCGCGAGCGACAGTAGCGACTGAGTGAATCCGGAGTCCTGTCGCGCCGCGAGCAGCTCGGCCGCGCCAAGCGTGAGCCCGCACTCCTCCGCCCGCACCCAGTAGTGCCGGTGGAAGGCGCCGTCCATGACGGTCCACTCCTCGTCGGTGGGCAGCCGCCCCATGAGCCGTTCGTAGAACTTCGGCACAGGCACCGTGTACAGCTCGCGGTACTGCTCCAGCGTGATCGACGCGAGCCCGAGCTCGGCGAAGGCCGCGTTCGTCGCCCCGATCACCGCGCCGGTGTCGTCGAGCAGTGTGCCGTTCCAGTCCCAGACCAGATGCTTACCGTGCTTCCCCATGGAAAAACGGTACCGGCCACCTGCGACAACGGACCCCACCGGGCCCGGACAGCGTCCGATCAGGTCCGCCGGCCAGGTCCCCCAACCGCTACCCCAGCAGCCCGGGAATCTCCTGCACCCCGAACCACAGCAGCTCGTGGTCCTCGGCCCCGTCCACCACGAACCGCGCGTCGTCGTCGCCCTGGTCCGCCGCCCCGAGCGCGGCCGCCGCGGCCGTCACGTCCGCCTCGGCGTCGTCCGCGTCGGCGTGCACCGCCGCCGCCTTGGCCAGCGGCACGGATCCGGCGATCCGGACCTCGCCGATCGAACCCGCGTCGAGCCCCCGGTCGGGGTCGACGGAGGCGTCCTTGTCGGCGACGTCGACGGCGACGACGACCCGGCGCCGGGGCGCCTGGGGGTCGCCGGCGAGCAGCCGCAGGGAGGCGGAGGCGGCGCGGTTGAGCGCCGCGTACTCCAGTTCCTCGATGTCGTCGGAGACGTACCACTCGCGCAGCGCGGGGGTGACGGCGTAGGCGGTCAGCGGGCCGGGGGCCAGTTCGCCCGCCTTGTGCGCCTGTGCGAGACCGGGGAGGGTCAGGGGGACGTACACGCGCATGGCTGGCCGCTTTCGTAGACGGAGAGGCCCTCAGGATACGTGCGGAGTCCCCCTTCGGGGTGGCGGGCCGAACGCGCCGTCTGTCCACCACCGGCCCGCCCGGGCAAGGCCCCGAAGAGCCGATTTCCCCCCGCGTCACCCTGATAGGTGATTCCGCCGCGGGACCACCCCGAGGCCGCGGACTCCTTGCGGGAGCTCGGAGCCCACCCGTACAAGATCCCCAACGGAAGTTACCGACTGGTATCAATCGGTTACGCAACGACAGGGGCTCGCCATGAACAGTCACCCGACCGCCACCCAGACGCCGCACCCCGCCGCCGCCACCCGCCCGCGCACCCCGCGCCCCCGCACCGCCCCCGGCGGCCCCGCCGGCACTCACCCTCGCGGTGCGGCGGGCACCCACCCCCGCACGTCGCCCCGCGCGCTCCCCCGCACACCGTCTTCGCGGAGCGCCTGCTCGCCGTGCTCAGCGGGGAGCGGCCGGTCCACTGGATGCTCGGCCACACCGTCGGCGAGGCGTACGAGCAGCTCGTCCTGCTGGCCCCGACGACACCCCTGCGGTCGCTCGGCCCCCGCCCCGTCCTGCGCCGCTGCTCCGTCCAGCTGGACCCGCACCGCACGGTCATGGAGGCGTTCGCGAGCATCGCCACCGGCCACCGCGTACGCGCGATGGCGTTCCGCCTGGAGCGTGGCGCCGACCAGCGCTGGCGCTGCGCCGCCGTCGAGCTCGACGGTCTCGACGTGGCCGCCCGGCACCCATGACGAAGGGGCCGGCGCCCCATCGGGCACCGACCCCTCCCCATCACGGCGTCACGACCTCACAAGGCCACGACCACACGACGTCACTTCTTACGACGTCGCCCACCGCTCGCGTTCTTCTGCGCCTTACGGCGCTCCGCCCGCGTCATCCCGTCGCCCGACTCGTCGTCGGAGGCGAAGTCGCCCTCGACGACACCGCCGTCACCGTCCACGGTCGGCGCGGAGAAGTGCAGACGGTCCGGCCGCTGCGGCGCTTCGAGGCCCTTGGCGCGGATCTCCGGACGCCCGGCGCCCGACGGCACCGCGTCGCCCTTGTCGAGCGACGGCGCGCTCGCCTGCACCGGGACCTCCTCGACCTGCTGCTCGACCTGGACCTCCAGGTTGAACAGGTAGCCGACGGACTCCTCCTTGATGCCCTCCATCATGGCGGTGAACATGTCGAAGCCCTCGCGCTGGTACTCGACCAGCGGGTCCTTCTGCGCCATGGCGCGGAGGCCGATGCCCTCCTGGAGGTAGTCCATCTCGTAGAGGTGCTCGCGCCACTTGCGGTCCAGGACCGACAGGACCACGCGCCGCTCGAGCTCACGCATGATCTCCGCGCCGAGCTGCTGCTCACGGGCGTCGTACTGCTCGTGGATGTCTTCCTTGACGGAGCTCTCGATGAACTCGGCGGTGATCCCGGCCCGGTCCCCGGCCGCGTCCTCCAGCTCGTCCACCGTGACCTTCAGCGGGTAGAGCTGCTTGAACGCGTTCCACAGACGGTCGAGGTCCCACTCCTCCGCGAAGCCCTCGGCGGTCTCCTGGCGGATGTAGTCGTCGATCGTGTCGTCCATGAAGTGCTGGATCTGCTCGCGCAGGTCCTCGCCCTCCAGGACGCGGCGGCGCTCGCCGTAGATGACCTCGCGCTGCCGGTTGAGGACCTCGTCGTACTTCAGGACGTTCTTACGCGTCTCGAAGTTCTGGGTCTCGACCTGCGACTGGGCGGAGGCGATCGCCCGGGTGACCATCTTGTTCTCGATCGGCACGTCGTCCGGCACATTGGCCATGGCCATGACGCGCTCGACCATCTGCGCCTTGAACAGACGCATCAGGTCGTCGCCGAGGGAGAGGTAGAAGCGCGACTCGCCGGGGTCGCCCTGACGGCCGGAGCGGCCGCGGAGCTGGTTGTCGATACGGCGCGACTCGTGGCGCTCGGTGCCGAGCACGTACAGCCCGCCGAGCTCCTTGACCTCCTCGAACTCCGCCCTCACGGCCTTCTCGGCACGCTCCATGGCGGCGGGGAGGGCCGCGGCCCACTCCTCGACGTGGTCGACCGGGTCCAGACCCGCCTGGCGCAGCTCGGCCTCGGCGAGGTCGTCCGGGTTGCCGCCGAGCTTGATGTCCGTACCGCGACCGGCCATGTTCGTGGCGACGGTGACGGCGCCGCGGCGGCCGGCCTGGGCGACGATGCTCGCCTCACGGTCGTGCTGCTTGGCGTTGAGGACCTCGTGCTGGATGCCGCGCTTGGAGAGCTGCTGCGAGAGGTACTCGGACTTCTCGACGGAGGTCGTGCCGACGAGGATCGGCTGACCCTTCTCGTGCTTCTCCGCGATGTCGTCGACGACGGCGGCGAACTTGGCGACCTCGGTCCGGTAGATCAGGTCCGACTGGTCCTTGCGGACCATCGGCCTGTTCGTGGGGATCGGGACGACGCCGAGCTTGTAGATCTGGTGGAACTCGGCGGCCTCGGTCATGGCCGTACCGGTCATGCCCGACAGCTTCGCGTACAGGCGGAAGAAGTTCTGGAGGGTGATCGTGGCGAGGGTCTGGTTCTCGTCCTTGATCGCCACCCCTTCCTTCGCCTCGATCGCCTGGTGCATGCCCTCGTTGTAGCGGCGACCGGCGAGGATACGGCCGGTGTGCTCGTCGACGATCATGACTTCGCCGTCCATGACGACGTAGTCCTTGTCCTTCTTGAACAGTTCCTTCGCCTTGATGGCGTTGTTCAAGTACCCGACGAGCGGGGTGTTCACCGACTCGTAGAGGTTGTCGATGCCCAGCCAGTCCTCGACCTTGGCGACGCCCGCCTCGTGGATGGCGACGGTGCGCTTCTTCTCGTCGACCTCGTAGTCGCCGGTCTCCTCGATGCCCTTGAGCGCGTTGCCGGGCTCGCCCTTCGTCAGGCGGGTGACCAGCTTGGCGAAGTCGCCGTACCACTTGGTGGCCTGGTCGGCCGGGCCGGAGATGATCAGCGGCGTACGGGCCTCGTCGACGAGGATCGAGTCGACCTCGTCGACACAGGCGAAGTTGTGGCCGCGCTGGACGAGCTCGTCCTTGGACCACGCCATGTTGTCGCGCAGGTAGTCGAAGCCGAACTCGTTGTTCGTGCCGTACGTGATGTCGCAGGCGTACTGCTCACGGCGCTGGGCCGGGGTCATGTTGGCGAGGATGCAGCCGACCTCCAGACCCAGGAACTTGTGGACCCGGCCCATGAGCTCGGAGTCGCGCTCGGCCAGGTAGTCGTTGACCGTGATCAGGTGGACGCCCTTGCCGGAGAGCGCGTTGAGGTACGCCGGCAGGGTGCCGACGAGGGTCTTGCCCTCACCGGTCTTCATCTCGGCGACGTAGCCGAGGTGGAGCGCGGCGCCACCCATCAGCTGGACGTCGTAGTGGCGCTGGCCGAGGACACGCTTGGCGGCCTCGCGCACCGTCGCGAAGGCCTCCGGCATCAGGTCGTCGAGGCTCTCGCCGCCGGCGGCCCGCTGCTTGTACTCATCGGTGAGCGCCCGCAGGTCGGCGTCGGAGAGGTTGACGAAGTCCTCTTCGATGGAGTTGACCTGGTCCGCGATGCGGTGCAGTTTGCGCAGGATCTTGCCTTCGCCTGCACGCATGAGCTTGTTGAAGACGGACACTGAGGCTGGTCTCCTTGCCGGTCGGGCCTGGCACTGGGTCTTGTGATGGACGCGAGCGCGGGCACGGCAGGTGGTCCCCACCGCAACGGCCATCGTAAGCGAGACCGCCCTCGCGACGGGAGGCCCGCAGTGCCCGAGCCGCACGGCCTCCCTCAAAGAGAACGCCCGAGGTGGGCGGAAGGTGCCGCCCCACCCGAAAAGTGTTCGCTTCCGCTCCGGTCGCTCACCACAATCCAGACATGGAGCCGATCACCCTCACCACCGACCGTCTGCGTCTGCGGAACTTCGTTCCCGGCGACCTGGACGCGGTGTACGAAATCTGTCAGGACCCGGACATCCGGCGCTGGACCGTGGTCCCGGACCCCTACACCCGGCAGGACGCCGAGTTCTTCCTGAACCGACTGGTGCCCGACGGCTGGCGCGAGGACGCGGAGTACACCTTCGCCGTCGAGCCGGTGTCCGGCGGCCCGCTGCTCGCGGCGATCACGCTGATCAGCCGCGGCTCGGGCGTCTGGGAGGTCGGCTACTGGCTGAGCGAGGAGCATCGGGGCCTCGGGTACATGACGGAGACCGTCCGCGCCCTGGCCCACTGGGCGTTCACGGGCCTGGGCTGCACCCGCCTCGTCTGGCGGGCCGAGCTCGGCAACGCCGGGTCGCGCGCGGTGGCCGAGCGCGTCGGTTTCGCCGTGGAGGGCGTCCAGCGGGCCGGCCTCGTCAACAAGGGCACGCTCCGGGACTGCTGGATCGGCGCCCTGCTGCCCTCCGACTTCGGCCTGCCGAGCCCGTTGCCGTACCTCCCCGCCCGCGATCAGCCCGCCCAGACCTGACTGTCGGTGCCGGGCTCTAGGGTGCGGTGCATGACGACTGCGCCGCACCCCGCCGCCGAACTGTCCGCCGACGAAGCCCGCAGGATCGCGCTGCGCGCCCAGGGGTTCCTGGGCGCCCCCGACCGCAGGTCCGGGGTCCGCGGGGTGCTGCGCGCTCTCGGTCAGGTCCAGCTCGACACGATCTCCGTACTGGCCCGCTCGCACGAGCTCATTCCGTACGCGCGCCTGGGCGCCGTGGGCCGTACGACGGTCGAGGACGCCTACTGGACCCCCGCCCCCACCGGCCCGGCCCCGGCCCGGCCCCACGCCTTCGAGTACTGGTCGCACGCGGCCTGCGTCCTGCCGATCGAGGAGTGGCCCCACTTCGCCTTCCGCCGCCGCGCCTACCGCGACCGCCCGCACTGGCATCACGACCTGCCGGCCGGCGCGTACGACAAGGTGATCGACCAGCTGCGGGCCGAGGGCCCGCGGACGGCGACCGAGCTGGGCGGCGCGAAGAACAAGGGCGAGTGGTGGGACTGGTCCGACGGGAAGGTCGCCGTCGAGCGTGCGCTGATGTACGGCGAGGTGGTGGTGGTCGAGCGGCGCGGCTGGAAGCGGGTGTACGACCTGGCGGAGCGGGCGATCCCGCAGGCGCTGCTCCACGACGAGCTGGACGACGCCGAGTGCGTGCGCCGACTGGTGCGGCAGGCGGGCGAGGCGCTGGGCGTGGGCACGCGCGCGGACATCGCCGACTACCACCGCATCAAGGGCGAGCAGTTCGACGCGGTGGTCGAGGCCTCGGGGCTCGTGCCGGTCACGGTGGCGGGCTGGGGGAAGCCCGCGTGGGCGGACCCGGCGGCGCTGGCCTCCGAGCCGCGCGGCCGGCACCGGACGACGCTGCTCTCGCCGTTCGACTCGTTGATCTGGGAGCGGGCGCGCACGGAGCGGATCTTCGGCTTCACGCACCGCCTGGAAGCGTACGTGCCGAAGCAGAAGCGGGTGCACGGCTACTTCGCGATGCCGGTCCTCGCCGGGGGCCGTCTGGTCGGCCGAGTGGACCCGGCGCGCGAAGGCGGCACGCTGGTCGCCCGGCAGATCACGCTGGACGGCCCCAAGGCCGTCCCGGCGGTGGCGCAGGCACTGCGCGAGGCGGCCGAATGGGTCGGCTGCGACGCGGTGTCCGTGGTCCCGGAGCGCGTGAACCACCCCGAACTGGCCCCGGAGCTCGTACGAGCCCTGAGCTGAGCCGCCGCCCTGCCTGCCTGCCTGCCTGCCGATCTGCTGACCTACCGGGCTACCGGGCTGCCGGGCTGCCGGGCTGCCGGGCTGCCGACCTACCGGATCTCCAAGATCTTCTCCCGCATCGCGTAGACCACGGCCTCCATGCGGGAGTGGAGCTGGAGCTTCTCCAGGATGTTCCGGACGTGGTTCTTCACCGTGTTCTCGGAGATGAACAGCTCCTTGGCGATGTCCCGGTTGTTCATCCCGGTCGCGACGAGCTTGAGGACCTCCAGCTCACGGTCCGTCAGCCGGGGCGCGGGCACGAGCCTGCGCTCGTCGGTGCGCTGGATCATCGACTTGAACTCGGTGAGGAGTTTGGACGCCATCGACGGGCTGATCTGCGACTGCCCGTCGGCGACCGCGCGGATCGCCGTGGCGACCTCGTCGGTGGAGATCTCCTTCAGGAGGTAGCCGGTCGCCCCGGCCTTGATCGCGTCGTAGAGGTCGGCCTCCTCGTCGCTGATCGTCAACATGATGATCTTCGCGCTGGGGGCCACCTCCTTGATGGAGGTGCACGCCTCGATGCCGCCGCGCCGGGGCATCCGTACGTCCATCAGAACGATGTCGGGCAGCAGGTCGGCGGCCTTGTCGACGGCCTCTGCGCCGTCGCCGGCCTCGCCCACGACCTGGATGTCCTCCTCCTGGGCCAGGACGATCTCCAGGCCACGACGGAAGAGGGCGTGGTCGTCCACGACGAGGACCCGGATCGGCTCCTTGCGGTAGGCCTCGCTGTCCGAATCCGATCCCTCCGGAGCCCTCTCCGAAGTCACCGCGCCATAGGACTCACGGCCGCTGAGCACCGGCCCGAAGCTGTCCGCCATCGTTCCTCCCCCTGAAGGCCGTGGCCTGAATTCGTTTCCGGTCCTCCAACCACTGCCCCAAGAGCACCGGTTGGCGTGCACGACATGCTTTCATGCCCCGGCGCCGCGCGGGGTTACCTGTGGGCGCACGAGGGTGCCCCTGGGGGCGCGAACCGCGCTCCAGGGGCACCGCGAGGGACACCTGAGGTGTGTGTGGATGGTGCGGTGGCGGCTAGTCAGCCGCCGAGCGCACCGCCGGCGCCGCCGCCCTCTGCGAGCGGGTCGCTCTCCAGGTGGATGACGCCGTAGTCGTACGCGTGTCGCCGGTAGACGACACTCGGCTGCTTGTTGTCGGAGTCGACGAAGAGGTAGAAGTCGTGGCCGACCAGCTCCATCTCGTAGAGCGCCTGGTCGAGCGTCATCGGGGCGGCCCGGTGGGTCTTCTCGCGCACCACCAGCGGGCCGTCGCCCTGGACCTCGATCGAGCCCATCATCGTGGTGGGCACCTTGTCGGCCTCGTCGGCGACCAGCTGGCCGTCTCCGTTGAGCTGGGCGGCGCCGGGCACCACGTCCCCGACCTCCGCCGCCGACAGCCTGCCGTTGCCACGGCGGGTGTACCGCTTGTCGTGCTGCTTCCGCAGCCGGGCCTCCAGCTTGTCACTGGCGAGGTCCAGGGCTGCGTAGGCGTCGCCTGCCGCCGCTTCCGCCCGGATCACCGGACCTCGGGAGTGGAGGGTGATCTCCACGCGGTCCGACCGGTCGGCCTGGCGCGGATTGTGCTCCTTGGACACCTCGACGTCGAGGCTGATCACCTTGCCGTCGAGCTTCTGGATCTTCTCCAGCTTCAGCTTCTCGGCCACGTGCTTGCGGAACCGCTCGGGCACCTCGGTCTTGCGGCCCTTGACGACGATGTCCACGCAGAACTCCGTTCCCGGATCGCCCTGGTCGGCTCCTTGGCCGCCGGGCATCTCCCTTTGCACCAGACTCCGGTGGTTACCGGAGCTCGGACTTGGCGACTTTTACCTCCTCCTCCCCAGTCGACAAGATCCCCACCCCATCGACAAGAGGTTAATTCGCCCTGAACTCCTGTCCTGTAGGCGCAACCATGTATTCGGTGAGGCAGTGGCGTTCGCCATTCCTCACAACCGAACATAGCCCCTTCGGACGGGTGTCGGCACCCGGTAACGAGACTTACCTCCGTTCGGGTGCTTTCACCTCTCACCACCTGCAACGATCCAAGTTCCTGGCGAGTTCCGGTTTATTTCGAACGAGGCGGGAGAGGATGCGATCACAGCCGCCTGCCGCTGTTCGAATCCATGCTGCGCAGAAGTCCCCGCAGCCCTCCCCGCCATTCCCTGCGGTAATCCGGGAATGAACGGAAGATGGACGTCTCCGAGCGCACGCGCCGCCTCCGCGAGCGAAGCGCCCGTGGTCATCAGGTCGTCCACGAGAACCACCTTTCCGGCCTCGACGAGCCGCGCACCGCCCGGCACCAACTCCAGCGCCCCGGAGAGGTTCGCCAGCCGCCCGCGCGCCCCGAGACCCGCCTGGTCCGCCACGTACCGCCGCTGGCGCAGTACGGGCACGACCCGGGCCGCCCGGCCCTCGCCCCGTAGCCGGGCGGCCGCGGCCAGCGCGATCCGTCGTGTCGGGTCGTGGCCACGCGCCCGTACGGAGCGCCGTGAGGACGGCACCGGTACCAGGAGCAGCGGGGGAGAGCCGAGGCCCGTGGCGGGCCCGGCAGCGGCCGCCACGGCGGCGGCCAGCGCACCGCCCAGAGGCCCGGCCAAGGCCAGCGCCCCCCGCTCCTTGTGAGCGAGAAGAAGCTCCCGTACGGCGTCGGCGTACGGCGCGACGGCATGGACCACCGGCAACCCCTCGGGCTCCGGGTCCGGCCGCACCCTGCGCGGCCCCGTCCCCGTCAGCGCGCCCGCGCACACCGGACACAGGACGGTGCGCGGCCCGCCGCAGCCTCCGCAGGCGACCGGCAGCACCAGCCCGGCGATCTCGCGCCACCACCCCCGCATGACTCCACTGTGCGCGCTCCGGCCGCCGCCGACCACCCCTGTGGAAAACCCGTGGGGTCCCCCGGAACCACTCGGTCCCCAGGAACCCCACCGAACCCCGGAAGTACGTCAGGTGCGCCCCGATTCCGGGGCGCCGACAGCGGCGCCGCTACCCGGGGTAGACGGGAGAGCCGCCGGTCTTGACCACCGGCTGCCAGTTCGTCCCCGGCGCCAGCCGGACGATGCCGTCGTTCCCGGAGTCCGCCACCACCGGAGCCCCGTCGCCGTTCGGCGCGGCGACCGACGTCACCCCGTTCAGACCGGGAAGCACCGCACTCGCCGAGGTCGAGCCGTCCGTCTGGAGGTAGCGGATCTGCTGCACGCCGCCCGCCTCCTTGCCGACGACGACCAGCCGGCTCGGGCCCGCCCACGAGACGGCCGTGACCGACTCCATCCGTGGCGCGGCGGGCTGCAGGTCGACGACCGACACCGTGGGCTCCGCCCCCGTCGTCTGCCGCTCGACCCGGCCGATCTGCAGTGTGGTGCGCTCCCCCTGCGTCACCAGCAGGGCGATCCGCACGCCGTCCGCCGAGACCCTCAGCGCCTCGACCCGGGTGTCGTCCGTCAGCCACGGCGTACGGACCTCGACGGGATCACCGGAGCCGTCGGGCACCATCCACAGGTGCGGCTCCGCGGGGTTGCGGTCGGCGACCCACAGGTCGCCCCGACCGTCCCAGCTCGGCGCGGACAGCCGGTCCGCGGGACGGGCCGCCTTGCTCGACAGCACGGCCGGCAGCGGGTCCTGCTCCGTCGTGATCGAGGAGACGAACAGGTCGCGCCCGTTCGTCCCGACCCCTGCGGCCCGGGTCTCGCCGCGGTCGACGGCGACCGACTGCAAAGGGGTGGTCCCCCGGCCGAACGGCCCGGGCACCTCGGCCGGCTCGTCGGTCTCCTCGCCCCCGACCTCCAGCTTCATCAGCTTGCCGTGCGCGTCGACGAAGTAAGGGTTCTCCTTCGGCACGGTGCCGTGGTCCGCCGCGAACTCGGCCGCCTGCCCCTTGCCCAGCCGGCACAGCGGATCTCCCGTCGACTTCAGGAGCTCGACCTGCTCGACGCGTACGGAGGTCAGATCGCCCAGCGTGAAGAGCAGCTGCGCCGCCATCCGCCGGCACGCCTCGCCCCCCGCCTGGTTCGCCTTGGCGTTGAGCGGCACCTTCAGCGTGGACTGGTCGTCCGTCGTCAGCGAGGTGACGCCCGCCTTCAGCTCCGTACCGGAGGGGAACTGCGAGTCGACGGCCGACTTCAGCCAGTTCGTCGGTCCTTCGAGCAGCGCCTTGACCGTCTGCGTCACCGGGTCCATCCGGGTGACCGGGTCCTGGCGCTGCCGGATGTAGACCGGGTCGGCGACGACCCGGTCCTCCCCGGAGGCGAAGTAGTACTTGTTGACCGACCGGTAGTTGCGCAGGAAGTCGGCCTCACCGAGCACCAGCCCCGAGGGCAGGCTGTCGATGCGCCACTCCTTGCTCTTGCCGTCCGCGGCGGTCTGCTGCACGACCCGGATCGACTGGACGTACGCGGCGGGGCTGACCGGCTGGTAGGCATGCCGGGCGTCCACCGTCGCGATCTTGCGGCCGGAGAGCGGGTAGATGCGGTCCTGGTCGTCCGGATCGGAATTGCGGTCGGACGGTTCGCGGTCGGGCGCGGTGGTGAGCACGGTGATGCTCTGCTCCGGCTTCCAGCTCTCCGCGGCCTGCTCCGTCAGATACTTGCGGGCGGTGGCGAAGCCGGGGTCATCACTGGTCATGGCCTCCAGGAAGCCGTCGACGATCTCGCCGGGGGCCGCGTTCTCGCGCGGGGCGACCGCGTAGACCCGCACCTGCGAGTCACCGGGGTTCTGCCCCTTCACCACCTGTACGTCGCCGCTGTCGGGCATCGTCGCGCACCCGGTCACGAGGAGCCCCCCGCACGCGGCCAGCACCACCGCGTGCCTGCTCCGGCCCCACCCCGCGCGTCCCTGTCGGGATTCAGCGCCCACGTGTCCCGTCCTCCCGCTCCGCGTTCCCGGTTCCCCCGGCCGTCACCGCGCTCGTCCCAGCGCCGTCGGTGTCCGTCGCCGCTCGCGCCACCACCCGGGCGCCGCTGCCGGGCAGGGCCGTCGGGTCGACGGTCGTCCGCGGCGGCGCGGGCAGCCTCGGCGGTACGGGCAGCGCCGGCCGGTCTCCGACGGGCTGCGGCGGAACCGCCGCGAGGCGCGCGCTCTCCTGCGCGCGTCCGGCGGCCGCCTGCTCCCGGTTGCGCCGCGAGTCCTCGGGCTCCAGCGGGATCGGGGAGCCCCGCAGCGGCTCGTCCGCCGTCCTCGGCAGGGTCAGCCGGAACTGCGAACCGCCTCCGGGCTCGCCCCAGGCCTGCAGCCAGCCGCCGTGCAGCCGGGCGTCCTCCACCGCGATCGACAGGCCGAGGCCCGTACCGCCGGTGGTGCGGGCACGGGCGGGGTCGGCGCGCCAGAAACGGTTGAACACCCGGGTCGCCTCGCCCGGCTTGAGCCCGACGCCGTAGTCACGGACGGCGATGGCCACGGCCCCACCGGCGGCGGCCAGCTTCACCACCACGTCCCGGCCCTCGCCGTGCTCGACGGCGTTGACGACGAGGTTGCGCAGCACCCGCTCGACCCGGCGGGCGTCCGCCTCGGCCACCACGGGCTGCTCGTCGCCGAGGACCACGATCCGGGTGCCCTTGCGTTCGGCGAGGGGTTCCGCGCCGCCGATGACCCGGCGCACGACCTGGCGCAGGTCTATCGGCTCGGCCTCCAGGGCCGCCGCTCCGGCGTCGAAACGGCTGATCTCCAGGAGGTCGGAGAGGAGCGACTCGAAGCGGTCGAGCTGGTCGCCGAGGAGTTCGGCGGCGCGCCCGGTGACGGGGTCGAAGTCGACACGGGCCTCGTGGATGACGTCGGCGGCCATCCGGACCGTGGTCAGTGGGGTACGCAGCTCGTGCGAGACGTCCGAGACGAACCGCCGCTGCATCCGCGACAGCTCCTCCAGCTGCTGGATCTTGAGCTGGAGGCTCTGGGCCATCTTGTTGAAGGCCTCGCCGAGTCGCGCGATGTCGTCCTCGCCGGTGACCTTCATCCGCTCCTGGAGACGGCCGGCCGAGAGCCGCTCGGCGATCCCGGCGGCCATCCGGACGGGCGTGACGACCTGGCGCACCATGAGCCAGGCGATGGCGCCGAGCAGCACGACGACGAACAGCCCGGCGGTCGCCAGGGTGCCCTTGACCAGCGTGAGGGAGTCCTCCTCCTGCGTCAGCGGGAAGAGGTAGTACAGCTCGTACGGGGTCCCGTCGGCGTCGTTCAGCCGCTTGCCGATCACCAGCCCGGCCTCGGAGGCCTTGCCGTTGGTGTAGTTGATCCGGGTCGACTTCTGGAAGGTGTCCACGCCCTGGGCGACCGAGAGCCGCAGATCGGCGGGGATGCTCGTGGTGGGGTCGACCTCACCCGAGGCCCGAGCGCCACGGCTCGCGGTGTCACCGGCGTCGAGGGAGAGCGCGACCACGTTGAAGGCGCTCTGCCCGCCGCTGGCGAGTTGCTCGACCAGCGTGGAGCGCCAGTTCACGGACGCGCCGGTCCGCCCCCCGTCCTGCTCGCCGGGGGCCGACGGCGTGGTCGCCGCCCGGTCCTGCGCGGCGGAGAACCCGCCCGCGGCCTGGCTCTGGGCAGCCCGCTCCTTGGCGTCGAGCAGTCCGTTGCGGACCTGGCCGATGACGACGAGGCCGAGCAGCAGCACCACTCCGAGAGACATCAGCAGAGTGCCGGCGACGACCCTCAGCTGGATGTTCCGCCGCCACAACCGGACGGCGGGCAGCAGCGGGCGGCGGACCCAGCGCGCGAAGAGCCGGAACACCGGTCCACCCGGCGCTCCGTCCTTGAGCAGCCGTCCGAACGACAGACGGCCGAAACGCGGGCCCCCCCGCCCCGGTCCGGCAGTCCGCCCCGTACGGACTCCCGGGTCCCCGGGCTTCGGAGCAGTACTGCCTTCAGTCATGTCAGCTCGGTCCCGCCTTGTAACCGACGCCACGGACGGTCACCACGATCTCCGGGCGCTCGGGGTCCTTCTCGACCTTCGAGCGCAACCGCTGGACGTGCACGTTCACCAGCCGTGTGTCGGCCGCGTGCCGGTAACCCCAGACCTGCTCCAGCAGGACCTCACGGGTGAAGACCTGCCACGGCTTACGCGCCAGCGCGACGAGCAGGTCGAACTCGAGCGGGGTCAGGGCGATGGACTGCCCCTCCCGCTTCACGGAGTGCCCGGCCACGTCGATGACCAGGTCACCGATGGTGAGCTGCTCCGGAGCCGGCTCCTCGGACCGCCGCAGCCGTGCCCGGATACGGGCGACGAGCTCCTTCGGCTTGAACGGCTTCACGATGTAGTCGTCGGCCCCGGACTCGAGACCCACCACCACGTCGACGGTGTCGCTCTTCGCGGTCAGCATGACGATCGGCACACCCGACTCGGCCCTGATGAGTCGGCACACCTCGATGCCGTCCCTTCCGGGCAGCATCAGGTCCAGCAGCACCAGGTCCGGCTTGGCCTCCCTGAATGCGGCAAGCGCCTTGTCACCGTCCGCGACGAACGACGGATCGAACCCTTCACCCCGCAGCACGATGCCGAGCATCTCGGCCAGTGCGGTGTCGTCGTCGACGACAAGAACGCGTCCCTTCATATCGACATCATCCCATTAGCCAATCGTTACCTGCCGTGACCTGTCCCACAGCGTCTCCCCCAGCCCGGGCCGCGATCTCGTGGATCACGCTCCGCTCGGCCCGCCGCCGCACGGGTCGCGCGTCCAGATCGGGCATTCGCACAGTGTGCCGCCTACCGCCCGATCAATGAAGGTCCGGACAAAGGTACGAAGGAGAAGGCCGCTCCCACCCACGGGCAGGGCCCCACGTGGCACGATGGCACCCGGCCCGCCGCCGTGCCAGGTGTCGGCCGCCGTGACCGAGCCGGTTCGCCGATCCGGCACCGCGACCATTCCTCCGAGGTGGACGACCGTGAACGACACTCCGGGCTGGACCTCGCCCGGATCCGCTCCCTCCGACGGCCAGGACGGCTCGGGCATCCCCCGGCCCACCACCCCCGCCGACGCGAACGGCCCCGCCTCTCAGTGGTCCAAGGACCAGCCGCCCGCCGGCCAGTGGTCCCCGCCCACCGGTCAGACGCCGCCTCCGACTCCCGGCCGGAACTGGGGTGCCCCGCCCCCGAACCCCCACTGGGGCAGGCCTCCGGCCGCCAAGCCGGGCGTGATCCCGCTGCGCCCGCTGGGCATGGGCGAGATCCTCGACGGCTCGGTGAAGACCCTGCGCACCTACTGGCGCACCGTGCTGTCCATCTCGGTCACGGTCGCGGTGATCTCCCAGATCGCCTCCCTCCTGGGCCAGCGGTATCTGGTCCCCACGACTCCGGCCCTCAGCCCCGACGCGACGCCCGCCGAGCAGCTGGAGCAGTCGCTCCAGGCTGCCCAGGACTCCCTGATCGGACTGGGCCCCGCCCTGCTCGTCACGCTGGTGACGTCCCTCGTCAGCGCCGCCCTGCTGACCGTCGTCATCAGCCGCGCCATCGTGGGCCGCCCGGCCTCGCTCGGCGACGCCTGGCGCGAGGCCCGTCCGCGCCTCCTCCAGCTCCTCGGACTGACCCTGCTGATGGTGGCGCTGAGCCTGGCCGTCATCGCCGTCGGCCTGCTCCCCGGTCTCCTGATCGGCGGTTCCGTCGGCGTGGCCCTGATCGTGCTCGGCGGGTTCGGTGCCATGGCGGCAGGTGTCTGGCTGCTGATCCGCTACAGCCTCGCCTCCCCCGCCCTGATGCTGGAGCGCCAGGGCGTCGTCAGCTCGCTGAAGCGCTCGGCGAAGCTGGTGCAGGGCTCGTGGTGGCGGATCTTCGGCATCACCCTGCTCACCCAGCTGCTGATCTTCATCTTCACGATGATCATCGCGATCCCGTTCACCATCGTCGGCATCGCGATCGACGGCGACGGCTTCTCGGGCCTCCTCTCCGGCTCCTCCACCGCCTTCGGCTGGCCGTTCCTGATCGTCACGGGCATCGGCGGCGTCATCACCAGCGCGGTCACCTACCCGATCTCGGCCGGTGTGACCGTCCTCCTCTACGTGGATCAGCGCATCCGCCGCGAAGCCCTGGACCTCGAACTGGCCCGAGCCGCCGGCCTCCCGGGCTACGGCCCCACTCCCGGCAACGAGACCGTCGGAGGCTGATGCCGTGACGGTCACGGGGGGAAGGACCGCGGCACTCACACTCCTGCGCGCCGACGGCGACGCACCGGTGGACATCTCCCGCCTCCCCGCCCGCGAGGCGGCGGAGCGGGAGCTGTCCGAGCCGATGTACCACGAGAACGATCCGAGCCTCCTCCAGCGGGGGCTCGACCGCTTCTGGGAGTGGATCGACGACCTCTTCGGCGCGGCGTCCGGAGCCACCCCCGGCGGCATCGTGGGCCTCGTCGCGATCGTCCTGGTCGTCATCGCGCTCGTCGCCGCCCTCTGGTGGCGACTCGGCACCCCCCGCAGAACACCGGGCACAGCCGGCGACTCCCTCTTCACCGACGGCCCCCGCACCGCCGACGAACACCGCGCGGCCGCCACCCGGCACGCCTCGGCGGGCCACTGGAACCAAGCGGTCCAGGAACGGATGCGGGCCATCGTCCGCTCCCTCGAAGAGCGCGTCCTGCTCGACCCCCGCCCCGGCCGCACCGCCGACGAGGCGGCGGCCGAAGCCGGCCGCTCGCTCCCCTCCCGCGCCGACGACCTACGCCTCGCCGCCCGCGCCTTCGACGACGTCACATACGGCGGCCGCACCGCCGACGAGCCCACGTACCGCCGCATCGAGGAACTGGACACCGCCCTGGAGCGGACGCGCCCCACCCTCGACACCGCTTCCACGGGGGCGCCCTCATGAGCCGACCGGCCGTCGACTCCACCTCGACCGCCCTGTCCGCCCGTCAGATCTGGACCCGTGCCCGCGGCGCCGCTCTCGTCCTGGCCCTGATCCTGATCGGCGGCATCGCTCTCGCGACGGTCCGCTCCACCGGGTCCCACGGCGCCCTCGACCCCCGCTCCGCCGACCCCGCCGGCAGCCGCGCCGTCGCCGAACTCCTCAAGGACCGCGGCATCACGGTCACCACCGCCACCACGCTCGACGAGGCCACGGCCGCCACCGACGCCCGCACCACCCTCCTGGTCACCACCCCCGACCTCCTGACGGAGACTCAACTCGCCGCCCTCCAGCGAGCCATGGAGACATCCGCCGGCCGCACCGTCCTCCTCGGCGCCGGCCCCGCCTCCCTCGGCACCCTGACCCCGGACGTCGCCAACGCCACCAGCTCCCCCGTGACGAACCGAGCCCCCGCCTGCACCCTGCCCGCCGCCACCCGCGCCGGCAGCGTCGAGCTCGGCGGCGAGCGCTACGTCATCGACCCCGGCACCGAGGCCGACGCCTGCTACCCCTCCGACGGCCTGCCGACCCTGGTCCGCCTCCCCGGCACGGGCGCCGCCGACACCGTCCTCCTCGGATCGCCCGACATCCTCTACAACAACCATCTCGACCAGCAGGGCAACGCCTCGCTCGCCCTGCAACTCCTCGGCTCCCGGCCCCATCTCGTCTGGTACCTCCCCTCCCTCGCCGACCCCTCGGCCGCCACCGACGCCCCCGCCGGCAGCACCACGGACAACTTCCTCGCGCTCGTCCCCTCCGGCTGGCTGTGGGGCACGCTCCAACTCACCGTCGCCGCCCTGCTCGCCGCCATCTGGCGCGGCCGCCGCCTCGGCCCCCTCGTCACCGAACGACTCCCGGTAGCCGTCCGCGCCTCCGAGACCACCGAAGGCCGCGCCCGCCTCTACCGCAAGGCGAACGCCCGCGACCGCGCCGCCTCCGTCCTCCGCACGGCGACCCGCACCCGCATCGCCCCCCTCATCGGCGTCCCCACCCAGGACGCCCACGCCCCCGAACTCCTCCTCCCCGCACTCTCCGCCCGTCTCCCGGAGACCACCGCGGACCCCAGAACCCTCCTCTTCGGCCCGGCTCCCGCCGACGACACCACCCTCATCCGCCTCGCGGACCAACTCGACGCCCTCGAAAGAGAGGTACGCACCTCATGAGCGCCCCGACCCCCGAGACCGCTACGAACTCGGACAGCGCCCGCGCCTCCCTGGAGGCCCTGCGCACCGAGATCGCGAAGGCCGTGGTCGGCCAGGACCCCGCCGTCACCGGTCTCGTCGTCGCCCTGCTCTGCCGAGGACACGTCCTCCTCGAAGGCGTCCCCGGAGTCGCCAAGACCCTGCTGGTCCGCTCGCTCGCCGCCGCACTCGAACTCGACACCAAGCGCGTCCAGTTCACCCCCGACCTCATGCCGAGCGACGTCACCGGCTCCCTGGTCTACGACACCAGGACCGCCGAGTTCTCCTTCCAGCCCGGCCCGGTCTTCACCAACCTGCTGCTCGCCGACGAGATCAACCGCACGCCCCCGAAGACCCAGTCCTCGCTCCTGGAGGCGATGGAGGAGGGCCAGGTCACCGTCGACGGCACCCCACGCGCCCTCCCCGACCCCTTCCTGGTCGCCGCGACCCAGAACCCCGTCGAGTACGAAGGCACCTACCCTCTCCCCGAGGCCCAACTGGACCGGTTCCTGCTGAAGCTGACGGTCCCTCTGCCTTCACGCACCGACGAGATCCAGGTCCTCACCCGTCACGCCGAGGGCTTCGACCCCCGCGACCTGAAGGCCGCGGGCGTCCGCCCGGTCGCGGGTCCCGCCGAACTCGAAGCCGCCCGGAACGCCGTGGCCAAGGTCGCGGTCTCCCCCGAGATCGCCGGCTACGTCGTCGATATCTGTCGTGCCACGCGTGAATCCCCCTCGCTCACGCTCGGGGTCTCCCCCCGAGGCGCCACCGCCCTGCTCTCCACCGCCCGCGCCTGGGCCTGGCTCACCGGCCGGGACTACGTCACCCCGGACGATGTGAAGGCCCTCGCTCTCCCCACCCTGCGTCATCGCATCCACCTGCGGCCCGAGGCCGAGATGGAGGGAGTCACCGGTGACTCCGTCATCAACTCGATCCTCGCCCACGTCCCCGTCCCCCGCTGAGAACGGCGCCCCATGGCCCTCACCGGACGAACCGCGCTGATCGCGGCCCTCGGATCGCTCCCCGTCGGCATCCTCGCCCCCAGCTGGACGGGGATGCTCGCGGTGAACGCGCCTCTCTCACTAGCAATCCTGTGCGACTACGCCCTGGCCGCGCCAGTACGAACGCTCCAGTTCACCCGAAGTGGTGATACATCCGTTCGACTCGGTGACGCGGCAGAAGTCCAGCTCACCATCACGAACTCGTCCCGCCGCCGCCTCCGCGCCCAGCTCCGCGACGCCTGGCCGCCCAGCAGCTGGCTTCCCGGCACCGAACAGGCCGCGTCCCGCCACAGCCTCACGGTCCCCGCCGGCGAACGCCGCCGCCTCACCACAAGCCTGCGCCCGACCCGTCGCGGCGACCGCCGGGCCCAGCGGATCACCGTCCGCTCGTACGGCCCCCTCGGCCTCGCCGCCCGCCAGGGCAACCACGAAGTCCCCTGGACGGTCCGTGTCCTGCCGCCCTTCACGAGCCGCAAGCACCTGCCGTCCCGCCTGGCCCGCCTCCGCGAACTCGACGGCCGTACCAGCGTGCTGACTCGCGGCGAGGGCACCGAGTTCGACAGCCTCCGCGAGTACGTCCCCGGCGACGACACCCGCTCGATCGACTGGCGCGCCACCGCCCGCCAGTCCGCGGTGGCCGTCCGAACCTGGCGCCCCGAACGAGACCGCCACATCCTCATCGTCCTCGACACCGGCCGTACCTCGGCCGGCCGCGTCGGCGACGTCCCCCGCCTGGACGCCGCGATGGACGCCGCTCTTCTCCTCACCGCGCTCGCCTCCCGCGCCGGCGACCGCGTCGACCTCCTGGCCTACGACCGCCGTCTCCGCGCCCAAGTCCAGGGCCGCACGGCCGGTGACGTCCTGCCCGCCGTGGTCGACGCCCTCGCCCCACTCGAACCGGAACTGGTGGAGACCGACGCCCGCGGCCTCGCGGCGACGGCTCTCTCCCGCGCCCCACGCCGCTCGCTCATCGTCCTTCTGACGGCCCTCGACGCGGCCCCGATCGAGGAGGGCCTTCTCCCGGTCCTGCCACAGCTCACCCAGCGCCACACGGTCCTGGTGGCCTCCGTCGCGGATCCTCGGACCAGCGCCATGGCAGCCACCCGAGGAACGCTCGAAGGCGTCTACGAGGCGGCCGCGGCCACCCAGACCCAATCCCAGCGCGCCCGTACCGCGGACCAGCTACGCCGTCACGGCGTCACCGTCGTCGACGCCACCCCCGACGCCCTCGCCCCCGCCCTGGCGGACGCCTATCTCGCCCTGAAAGCAGCCGGCCGCCTCTGACGCACTCGCTCCTCCATCGACAGGCCTCGCCGAAAGGCATCCGGCCCGTAAACGCAGAAAAGCCCCGCACCATAAGGTGCGGGGCTTTCCCACAATGATTGTTCGGCGGCGTCCTACTCTCCCACAGGGTCCCCCCTGCAGTACCATCGGCGCTGAAAGGCTTAGCTTCCGGGTTCGGAATGTAACCGGGCGTTTCCCTAACGCTATGACCACCGAAACACTATGAAGATATGAACCGCCGCACCACCCGAAAGGGGGGCGTGTTCGTTACTTCAGAACTAACACAGTGGACGCGAGCAACTGAGGACAAGCCCTCGGCCTATTAGTACCGGTCAGCTCCACCCATTACTGGGCTTCCACATCCGGCCTATCAACCCAGTCGTCTACTGGGAGCCTTACCCTCTCAAGGAGGTGGGAATACTCATCTCGAAGCAGGCTTCCCGCTTAGATGCTTTCAGCGGTTATCCCTCCCGAACGTAGCCAACCAGCCATGCCCTTGGCAGGACAACTGGCACACCAGAGGTTCGTCCGTCCCGGTCCTCTCGTACTAGGGACAGCCCTTCTCAATATTCCTGCGCGCGCAGCGGATAGGGACCGAACTGTCTCACGACGTTCTAAACCCAGCTCGCGTACCGCTTTAATGGGCGAACAGCCCAACCCTTGGGACCGACTCCAGCCCCAGGATGCGACGAGCCGACATCGAGGTGCCAAACCATCCCGTCGATATGGACTCTTGGGGAAGATCAGCCTGTTATCCCCGGGGTACCTTTTATCCGTTGAGCGACGGCGCTTCCACAAGCCACCGCCGGATCACTAGTCCCGACTTTCGTCCCTGCTCGACCCGTCGGTCTCACAGTCAAGCTCCCTTGTGCACTTACACTCAACACCTGATTGCCAACCAGGCTGAGGGAACCTTTGGGCGCCTCCGTTACCCTTTGGGAGGCAACCGCCCCAGTTAAACTACCCATCAGACACTGTCCCTGATCCGGATCACGGACCGAGGTTAGACATCCAGCACGACCAGAGTGGTATTTCAACGGCGACTCCACCATGACTGGCGTCACGGCTTCAAAGTCTCCCACCTATCCTACACAAGCCGAACCGAACACCAATATCAAACTGTAGTAAAGGTCCCGGGGTCTTTCCGTCCTGCTGCGCGAAACGAGCATCTTTACTCGTAGTGCAATTTCACCGGGCCTATGGTTGAGACAGTCGAGAAGTCGTTACGCCATTCGTGCAGGTCGGAACTTACCCGACAAGGAATTTCGCTACCTTAGGATGGTTATAGTTACCACCGCCGTTTACTGGCGCTTAAGTTCTCAGCTTCGCCACACCGAAATGTGACTAACCGGTCCCCTTAACGTTCCAGCACCGGGCAGGCGTCAGTCCGTATACATCGCCTTACGGCTTCGCACGGACCTGTGTTTTTAGTAAACAGTCGCTTCTCGCTGGTCTCTGCGGCCACCCCCAGCTCACGGAGTAAATCCGATCACCAGTGATGGCCCCCCTTCTCCCGAAGTTACGGGGGCATTTTGCCGAGTTCCTTAACCATAGTTCACCCGAACGCCTCGGTATTCTCTACCTGACCACCTGAGTCGGTTTAGGGTACGGGCCGCCATGAAACTCGCTAGAGGCTTTTCTCGACAGCATAGGATCATCCACTTCACCACAATCGGCTCGGCATCAGGTCTCAGGCTTAATGTGTGACGGATTTGCCTATCACACGCCCTACACCCTTACCCCGGGACTACCACCGCCCGGGCTGGACTACCTTCCTGCGTCACCCCATCGCTTACCTACTACAAGTCTGGTTCGCCGGCTCCACCACTTTCCTTTCCCCGAAGGGTCCGGAACGGCTTCACGGGCTTAGCATCGCCTGATTCGATATTGGGCGTTTCAAAGCGGGTACCGGAATATCAACCGGTTGTCCATCGACTACGCCTGTCGGCCTCGCCTTAGGTCCCGACTTACCCTGGGCAGATCAGCTTGACCCAGGAACCCTTAGTCAATCGGCGCACACGTTTCTCACGTGTGTATCGCTACTCATGCCTGCATTCTCACTCGTGAACCGTCCACAACTCGCTTCCGCGGCTGCTTCACCCGGCACACGACGCTCCCCTACCCATCACAGCGGGCGTTGGCCCTATTGCTGCAATGACACGACTTCGGCGGTACGCTTGAGCCCCGCTACATTGTCGGCGCGGAATCACTTGACCAGTGAGCTATTACGCACTCTTTCAAGGGTGGCTGCTTCTAAGCCAACCTCCTGGTTGTCTCTGCGACTCCACATCCTTTCCCACTTAGCGTACGCTTAGGGGCCTTAGTCGATGCTCTGGGCTGTTTCCCTCTCGACCATGGAGCTTATCCCCCACAGTCTCACTGCCGTGCTCTCACTTACCGGCATTCGGAGTTTGGCTAAGGTCAGTAACCCGGTAGGGCCCATCGCCTATCCAGTGCTCTACCTCCGGCAAGAAACACAC